>NZ_CM002299.1:124808-724808 GCF_000153125.2 Congregibacter litoralis KT71 | reverse complement strand
CAACTATTTCGGCGAGCAGCGCTTCGGGCACAAGGTCGGCAATCTGCAGCTTGCCAACGATTGGGCCAGGGGCAAGCGCCTGCCTCGTCACAAGCGAAGCCTCGCAATATCCACTGTCCGCTCCTTTGTGTTCAATGAAGTCCTGGCGGCGCGCGTTGAAGCGGGAACCTGGAACCACCTCGTGGCCGGCGACCAGGCCAAGCTCGACGGCACCGAGAGTGTTTTTGAGGTTTCGGAAATCGACGAAGACTTGCGACACCGCTGCGATACCATGGATGTGCATCCGGCGGGGCGTTTACCCGGTGAAGGCTCAAACATCGAACCGGAACTCTGGCAGACTGCACTTACCAAGCGACGGGTTGAAGAGGGCACCCGAAGTCTGCGCCTCCCCATAAGAGACCTGCGTCAGGAATTCAACGAGGACAGCCTTATTCTGTCCTTTACCCTGGATAGAGGCGCTTTTGCCACCGCCGTTATTCGTGAAGTATGTGACGTTGTGACAGCGCCAGATAGCTAAATGACGGCGACCCTGCCGGCCGCATTAAAACGACACAATAGATGGGCAAGCGGCACATGCCAGCCAAACGCAACAGGAAAAGATAGTGAATCAAACACAGCAATCCTTCGGCGCTGTAAAGGGTACGACGGCTTCAGGCTTTGAATCCCTGGGCCATCTTTTTGAACAGCAGATGCGAACCCTGGCGGAGGAAAACGCCCAGCTCTGCGTCTATCACCGGGGAAAAAAGGTCGTTGACCTGTGGGCCTCAAAAAACGCAGACCCCGACTTCAACGCGGACTCCCTGGTCAACATTTTTAGCAGCGGTAAAAGCCTCGAGGCGATTGCCATCGCATCTCTGGTGAGCAAGGGACTCCTTCGCTACGACGCCCGGGTGAGTGATCACTGGCCGGAGTTCAAAGGCGGCGGTAAAGACCAGGTTACCGTCGCTGATGTGATGCGTCACGAAGCGGGCCTGGCGGGCTTTGACAGATCCGTTGACCTTGACGATCTGCTTCCCGATAACATCAAGGCCAATAGTCTTGGCGGCACTATTGAAAAACAGGTCCAGCGATTCCGCTCCCCTGCCACGGGAAAACGCGAGTACCATGCGGTCACCCGAGGCTGGATAGCCAATGAGCTATTTAGAAGAGTCGATCCTCAGGGCCGCACCATTGGCGAGTTTGTAAAAGAAGAAATCAGTGCCCCCCTTAATGCCGATGTTGCCGTGGGGCTGAACGACAGACAGCTTGAGCGCGTTGCGGATATTAAGCTGCTGAGCTTCGGCGCCCATTTGCGCGCGAGTCTGCGACCCAGGATTTTCGGTCGCAAAGTCTTTCACAATTTTGTCCAACTCATGGCACGCCTGCTGAAAGTGTTGCCCTCCTTGCGAAAAGGCAACGCATCAGAGGCTCCGCCCCCCATTCGCGGCATGACTGGCATCAGTTTCTTCAACGATATCCGCATGCGACGGGGAGAGACACCATCCGCTAACGCTCACAGTTCTGCCCGCGGTCTGGCGCGCGTTGCCGCCATGATGGCCGCCGGTGGCAAGCTCGATACCGTCGAATGCCTTAATGAGGACGGCTGGCAGGCGCTACACCAGGCCCCTCTGCCCGCAAAAATGGGCGGTGTCATCCTCACGCGTTTCACCCAGGGAGGGGTGGATCAGTTTCTTCCTATCACCAAAGACAGCACGCTCCTGGAAAAAGCCTTTAATGACGGGCGCGAGGGTTTTTATGGCTGGATGGGTCTCGGGGGTTCCATTTTTCAGTGGCATCCGGAGGCGGAGATCGGCTTTGCCTTTGTACCTACCTCTCTGCACATGCTCGACTTTCTTAACGAGCGGGGAAAGCTGTACCAGGCCGAAGTACTGAAGTGTGTCGCAAACATCGAAGCAAACCAATGACCCTTCTTTTACCGTAAAACCAATAAAGATTCAGCGCGCTGGGAGGCGGCTTGTGGTCAGGCGCACCTACGAAGCAGATGCAGAATACATAGAGATGGCGAAGGATCTTGACGATCTGGTTAAGGACAAACGCAGGGGTTGGCGAGCCAACCCCGCCAAGGCGCGCAGGCGGCAGCGTCGATACAAAAAGCGTCTCACCCATGAATTGCTGCGAAGAAATCCCCTGGATCAGAACTGAAGTTCTGTCGGCGGTGTCATAGCCGCCCGGACCATGGACTGCTGCGCGAGCGCGGGACCGACGTCTCTATTAACGTTAAACACCAGGTCCGCACCGCGCTCCTTCAACGCTGCCACCTCATCGTCGAAGTGAGCCGTCGATGCAACCTGCCCCGTAAAGCCCTCCAAACGTAACTGCTCCGTGGCGATCAGATTTTCCTCGTGGCTGTGCATCGCCAGGATCACCAGACGTACCTGTTCGCGGTCTACGCCCAGGCGTTCCCAGAAATCCGCATCCGTCGCGCTCTCCTCAAACACCCGTCGACCCAGGGCCTGCTGCTCTGCGACCACCTGATTATCCACGTCAAAGGCCACCACCGTGTCGCCAACGACAGCGCGTATCGCCTCGTAGGCGTTGCGCCCCACCCGCCCCATACCGAAAACCAGCGCCGTAGCATCAGAGACAGGAACCGTACGCTCGGGGGGAATAAGCCTGCGACGCTCCCACCGTGTAAGGCCTGCCCGGAGCCTGCGATACAAACCTAAAGCCCGCCCATTAACCACCGACAGAGGAATAAAACTAAGACCCATGGCCACAGCCAGGGTCACGATCCAGGAAGGGTCCAAGTAACCTTTGGAAACGGCCATGGCGGCAATAATGAGTCCGAACTCGCTATAGGGCGTGAGCCCCAGAGACGCAAGCAGGGCACTGCGTCCCCGCAGGCCAAAGGCCATCAATAGCGCAAGAAAGAGAAGCGCCTTGATAGGCAACAGGAAAAGCAGGCCCACGGCGACCGCGACACCGTCGATAGTCGGTAGCCCGGTAAGCCCGATAGTCAGGAAGAAGCCAACGAGCAAGAGATCCTTGAGGCCCAGCAAGACGTTGCTGAGTTCCTTGGCCTTTGGTGCTTTGCTCACCAGCGCTCCGGCCACCAAGGCACCCAGATCTGCTTTGAGACCCACGAGGTCAAAAAGCGCCGCCCCACCCAGGGTCAGAGAAAGTCCTGCCAGAACAAGAAGCTCCCTATGACCGCACCAGTCCAGCAGACGACCGAGAACGTGACGCAGAGGAATAAGCGCAAAGAGTGCGAAGGCCCAGGGACTGGGTATGATGCCTTTGGACGCCGCGAGAAGACCCACGGCAACAAGATCCTGCATCACCAGAAAACCGATGATGACGCGTCCGTAGAGCGCATTCATATTCTCGCGCTCTTCCAGCACTTTGACCACAAAGAGCGTGCTGGAGAAGGCGGTAAACAGGCCAAGGAGCGCCAATGCCGTGAGCGACAGACCGGCGAAAGGCCCCAGATTCAGGGCGACGGGAACATAGAGAAGTGCCATGGCAATCAGCAGCATCGATCCCGTGTGGAGTAAAGATGCTGCAAAGATATGGGGCTGCACCAGCGAGGGCAGGTCAAGCTTCAGGCCGATGGCGAAAAGCAGAAGGAGTACCCCCACGTTGGCGAGGTCATCAAGGGCAGGCCCCGGATCCACTCCCAGGGCCGCCAAGGCAAACCCGGCGGCTAAAAACCCCAGCAGGGGCGCCTGCCCTACTTTTTTGGCGATGATCCCAAATACCAGGGCCACGCCTATCCATGACAGTTCCATGGAGCGCTTCTAGAAATCCTCCCCCACGCCGTAGCAATACGCGGGCGCGGCGAACTCATCCAACTTCAGCTTTTGCACAAAACTTGAATTTGAAACGGCGCGACATTTGCGCGGTAACAGGCACTGACCGCTCTGTGCTGTGAGCACGCATTCCTTGCCGCGCGCAATGCGCCAACCCTCTTTGGAATACACGCTGTTGGCGACGAAGCCCGCCACCTTGCCACCCTCGTAACCCTTGCCCCCGGTGATGCGGTAGATGGCGAAAATGTTGTCATCGGCATTGTGATAACTGTGAAGCGTGTAATTACTGCGGGAGCGCACTTTGTAGCGACCGCACCGCTCTCCGAAGCCTTTCAGAAACTTGTAGTCATCACCCTCGCTGAAACCCTTCATACGTTCGACTTTAGATAGTGCCTCCTTCAGGTCGGCTATCTTCTCGCATTGAGGCAGACGCACCTTGTCGACATTAGGGTTACTCTGGGCCGAAACGACCCCCGAAAAAAACAGCATCAATAAAACAGTAACAATTCTCATGGAGACTCCCGCCGATGGTTAATGACAAAACAAGTTTACTCTGATGCGCCAACGCTGCGGCAGCTGACGCAAAGAAACCATCAGCGACGCCAGACAGCAAGGTCGCGAGGGCTCAGGAGCAGCCTTAAGCCCGGGGTATAGAGCTTAAAAAACCTACATTTAATAGGGCTCAAGCACTATTATTAGCGCGTGCGGTACACCTTCTAAACGATGGAGCCCATCTTGGCGGTACATCAATCATCAGCCGAATCGTCTATCTCTGCACAATCTGCACAGACCGCAGAGTTTGCGAGGGGTAATTTTGACGCCAGCGTTGACCGGGCCTTCGAATTACTCAACCCGGACACGCCCGCAGCGTACCAGTTGGCATCCGACGTTCTCAAAGCCGCGGAGCCCGACAGTAGCATCGCCGGACGGGCACATCACGCGCTGGGCATGTCTGCCTGCCTGCTCAGCAAAGTCGATGAAGGCTCAAAGCAGCTTCAACGAGCCGCAGAGATTCTCGATCAGGAGGGTCCAACACCCTCAGCCTGCAGAGCGTGGCGGGATTACGGCACCGTGCTCGCCTATCTGGTGGGAGACCTGCAGACAGGCCTCGAGGCCCTGGAACGGGCCCTTGCTATTGTAGAAACCCTCGGCGACGCCAGCGAAGAGGCCGCGCTGCTCTCCCGTTTTGGCGCAGTCTTAAGCCACGCGGGCCGCCTCGATGAAGGCCGGGACCTCCTGGAGCGCGCTCGGGACCTCCTCGAAAACATCCCCCACGGCGAGGCCTACGCGGTTGTTCTGAGCAATCTGGGGCATAACCGGCTTCTTCGAAAAGACTACGCCGAGGCCGTAGCATTTTTTCGTTCCGAGCAGGCACTTCACGATCCCCAGACAGCGCGCCTCCGCGTGGCTAACTGCGATGCCAATCTGGCTATGGCTTTGGCCGGCGTGGGAGAACTCGATGAGGCGCGTTCGCTTCTTGCCCGCGCCAGAGACGCTTTAAATCCTGAAACGGATGGCAACCAGTGGATCGATTATCTGCTGACCGTCGGCCGCGTAGAGATGCTTAGCGGCTCTCCTCACAAGGCCTACGAACCCCTTGAGCAAGCCATGGAGGCCGCGCATGCGCAGGGATTACATCGCATAGAGATTGAACTCTGGTCGGCCCTCGCAGAAGCGCAGGAGGCGAATGGTGACCTCGGTGCTGCCTTAAAAAGTGAACGGGCGTTGCGCTTATCAGAACGCCACTGGCTTGATGAGCAGGCGGCGTCCAGACTGCGCAACCTTGAGTCCAAAGCCGAACTCATGCGTGAGCGGGCGGCCAGTGAGTTACTCGAGCAATCGCGCGCAGAGCTGGAAGAGCGGGTACAGCAACGCACCGCGGAGTTACAGGACCAGGTGCTTGAGCGCGAGGCCGCGCAGGAAAAGGCGCAGTACTGGGCCAACCATGACTGGTTAACCCGACTGCCCAATCGGCGAACCATCAAGACGGCGCTGGAGAAAGGTCTCGAGCATGCGTCCATCGCGGGCAGCCATCTGGGCGTACTCTTTATCGACCTGGATGAGTTTAAAGAAGTGAATGACTCCTACGGGCATCTCGCGGGCGATCACCTCCTGGTGGCCACGGCACGGCGCCTGGAGCAACATGCACCACCGGGGGCCACCGTCACGCGTTTTGGCGGTGACGAGTTTCTCGTGCTTCTCCCGGACCTCCTCACGCCCGATGAGGTTATGGCCACGGCCCGGGAGTTAAATGATTCGGTCGTAGAGCCGCTGGTTATCGATGGTTTTCCCCTGCACTTGAGTTGCAGCATTGGCGTTGCCATCGGTCCCCGGGACGCGGGCACAGCAGAGGAACTTCTCCGGCGGGCGGACCAGGCGCTCCTCGAAGCCAAGGCCGCGGGCAAAAACCACGTTCTTGCCCTGGATGAGAGTGGTCAGCAACGGCGGGATCGACGGAGCAAGATTCGTCGGGAACTGGAGGCATCGATCACCGACGGCAGATTGTTTCCCGCCTTCCAGCCCCAATGGGACCTTCAGCGTAACCGTCTTCACGGCATCGAATTGCTTGCTCGTATGAGCGACCCCGAACTGGGCGCCGTATCACCCGCAGAGTTTATCCCCCTCGCTGAAGAATCAGGGCTTATCGTCAAACTGGGGCTATGGGCGGTGGTTGAGGCAACCCAGGCGGCAAAGGCGCTCCGGGCGCGTATGCCGAGCTGGGTGCGTGAGGATCTGCGAATCTCCGTCAATCTGTCATCGGTACAATTGGGGAGTCCCACTCTGGTCGACGACCTGAACTCGGCGGTACGCACCGCTGGCGGCAAACCGGAATGGCTTCGACTGGAGCTGACGGAGTCACGGCAATTGGCCGAAGCCTCGGTGATCCGCCAGCGGCTGCTGAATCTTCGCGCCCTGGGGTTCACCCTGGCGATCGATGACTTTGGCGTGGGCTACTCCAGTTTCAGCTATCTCAGCAGCGACTTCTTCGACGAGCTGAAGATTGATCGCAGCTTGTTGCTTGCAGCGATGGGCTCGCCCACGCGGGCGGTGGTGATCGGCTCTATTGTTGCCATGGCCCATCGTCTGGGTCTGGATGTTGTCGGCGAGGGTGCCGAGTCTGAAGAGCAGGAAGACCTGTACATCGCTCAGGGTTGCAGTGTGATTCAGGGTTTTCATATTGCCAGACCCATGCCCCTGGACAGTCTCCTGGATTGGCAGGGACCCAAATAACTGCCTCCCCGGTAATTTTGCCCACGGGTCCTAGATCTCGACTTTCGCGAGCCTTACATTGCCCTCTTCTCCCTGGAGCGGGCAGGAGAAACCCTCGAGTTCACGGGCGACCCTTATTCCCAGCTGCGGGTTGTCTTCCGTGGTGCTGAGATTGTCGCTGCCGCGGGCGCGCAATGATCTGTGCCTACTTGCGCCTAGCCGTGATCGGCGCGGAATAGCTGTTACCGCGATAAACATCTTACCCGGGCACGGTGACCCCCCGGGTAAAATGGCGTATCTCGGGCAGGTCCAGGTGGGTCAGGGTGACTGAGTCCCTCAGGACTCGTCGGCACCCCACTGCGCCAGGATCGATCTCAGCACGCTGACAAATGCAATGGGTTCGTCCAGCATGAGGTGGTGACGGGCGCCGGGAATACCCACAATAGGCACATCAGTGGCACCGCATTCGTGAACGTAGGCGGCAGAGTCGTCATCAAAAAGAAGGCTATCCTGACCATAGACGATGGCTTTGCGCCCCGGTGTTTCAGCAATGATATGACCCTGGCGCAACATGCGCTCCTGGCGCCCGAAATCACTTTGAAACACGCTCGTATCAAACTTCCAGGTCCAGCCTCCCTCAACTTCCTTAAGGGAATGAAACGCCATGTAGTCAAAGAGACTGGGGACATTCACGGGCTGGGGCGGCGACAGGACAAAGCGACTCTTGGCCGTCGCGTAATCCGGATAAACACGATTGGGGCGACTGGGGTCTGAACGAAGGGGTTTTTCAGAATCAAAGTAGGCTTTGAGACGCTCGGGGCGCAGCACCATCAGGTCGCAGATAATCATGCCGCCAAACAATGCATGCTGATCCTGCATCGCAGTCAATGCCACGTGCCCTCCGTAGGAATGGGCGATGACAATGGGCTTTTTTTCATGCTCGAACAATCCCGTGGCTCGGGCAACGTCCGCCACTTCGGCGGCGCGAACATCCTCCGGATAGCTCTCTCGCATGCCGGAATCACCCATGCCCGATAAATCAAAGGCCACGACGTGATAATTCTCCGCCAGATAAGGGGCGATAAAACCAAAGCAGCGGGAATGAGCCAGAAATCCGTGCATCAGTAACAGACCGGGATTCTTGGGGTTGCCCCAGCGGAAATAGCGGATATCGCAGCCGTTGGATTGCACCCAGCCTTCCTCACGGGGCACCGACAGCGCGTCTTCCAGCCAGGCCGGAATGTCACCGGCATCCGGCGGCAGCTCGCGAGCAAGATCGGGTTTTGTAGTAACAGCGGTATTCATAATACTCCCATAAAAAGATCGTCGTTTTGAGGAATGAATCGGGTCGTGCTTTACAGGCGCAGCTGCAGCATCAGCCAGGCTTTGCGCGTATCGGGGTAGCGGTCGGGAGCCTCCGTGTCAAAAACAGCGGCTTTTGCCGTTGCCGTTAACCATGCGTTGATTTCCCACTGCAATTGGAGATCAAGCTCCCGACCAAAGTTCACGCTGGAGGACTCCGCGCTGAAATCGTGATATCGGGCGGTTAAAGCCACGGAGCCGACTTTGCCGTTAACAGAGACCCATGCATCCTTGATGCCGTCACCGGGCGTTGAGAGAAACTTATCGGCCCAGCCCTGGTGGCCATGACCGTTCGCCAGGGGAGTTCCAAATCCTACACCGTCATCCGCGCCCAGAACTTCATAGGCGGCCCGCAGCCGCATCTTGCCCAGGGGAGCACCCGCCTCGACGAGATAATAAGCTGCGCGATACTCAAGCTCACTGCTGCCTGCCGATTTCTGGGTTGCCAGACGGGCACGCAGGTCGATGCCAGAGAAGACACCGTGATAGGCAATCCCCAGGGTATCGCTGGAATTGTTGATTGTTTTGCCCGGGGCGAAACCTCGCTGCTCGTCGACATCCACCAGGTAGGCGAAGCCCGTCAGTACCTGTCCCGGTGCGAGGTCATGATTCAGGCGCAGCAGCGCCGTGTCTCCGTACCAATCTGCCGGATTAGCCCCATCCGAGGGACCAAAAACACGATTGACCTGATTCACGTAACTGGCGTCCAGGGCAAAGTCCGGCGCGGCCTTCCACTGCACCCGGACTGCATCATAGGTCTGCTCGTTTTGTCGCCAGGGCTTGGCACCAATAAAGCGTCCTCGATCGAGCACAATGCGCTGCCGGCCGACCGTCGCATCAGTATCCGTGCTGGAATAACGTAACCACGCCTGATTAAACTCTGTGCCCTGGGGATCCGCGATGGTGGGAAACTGGACCTGACCGTTTTCCGTCGAATTGTAATCGTCGGTGCCAGGGGTCGACACATGGTCTAGCTCAAGAAGACCCGACAAGGGACCCAGGGGGCCGGACTGTGCGGTCAGTCTGCTGCGCAGCAGGGACGCTCTAGCCGAAGCATCAAAGCCCTCTTCGTCAACGTATTCATAGCGATAGCGTAAATCCAGCTTCAGGGAACCCCGGGCGAAGAACTGCGGAGGGCTGTTGTCATCACCTTCTCTACTCTCATCGCCCTCCTGCCCGTAAGCTACCGGGCCGTTAGCGATGAGCACGGCAAACACTGCCAACGCACGCGCTGCTTTTTGCTGTTCACGAGCCGGTATCATGGATAAAAAGTAGGGAGCTCCCACCAAAAGGCGACCACTATAGGGGACATGCCCCTGCGACATCCACCCAAAACTATTGTCGGAGATTGTCAGAAACCGTCGGGACTTGATGTATTCGCAGCGCGCTATGACTATCCTTTCTGCGTATTGCCTAGCACTCGTCACCACGACATCCATCTCCGCAAGGGAATTAATGCCGGGCGGTAACGATCGATGACAAAACCACAGGAGCCCTCCATGGCGCATTACAAGAAAACCGCAGCGGCGATCGAAGCACTGGACGCAGAGCAGTATCGCGTCACTCAGGAAAATGGCACCGAGCGACCGGGAACCGGCGAGTATCTGAACAATCACGAGCCGGGTATCTACGTAGACATCGTGTCCGGCGAACCCTTGTTTGCCTCAAGCCACAAGTACGAATCCGGTTGCGGCTGGCCAAGCTTTACGAAACCCATCGAGCCCGCTCACGTCAACGAGCTCAAGGATTCCAGTCACGGCATGATTCGCACGGAGGTGCGCAGTCACCACGGTGACAGCCATCTGGGACATGTCTTCCCCGATGGTCCCGCAGAACACGGCGGTTTACGCTATTGCATCAACTCCGCTTCCCTGCGTTTTGTGCATCGCGACGCCATGGATGCCGAGGGCTATGGCGACTACCTTGACCAGGTTGATCAGGACTGAATAGCGGTGGGCAGCTCTGCTTTAGGCGCGGAGCAGCTCTTCCTCTATCTGCGCTAAACGCTCCTTACCAAAGAACATCTCTGTACCCACGTAGAACGTGGGTATACCAAAGCAGCCCCGCTCCACTGCCGCACTCGTGTTCTCCACCAGCCTGGCCTTGACCAGGGGATCTGCTGTTTTCTCTAGCAGTGCCTCTCCGTCCAAACCTGCCTCGGTCATCGCCGTGACAAAGGTCTGTGGATCATCCATCTTCAAACCTTGCTCCCACATGGAGCTCATGCCCGCATCCAGGTAGGCCTCCAGCTTGCCGTCGTTCTCAGCAGCAATTGCGCCGCGCATCAGTAGAAGGGTATTGACCGGAAAGTGGGGATTGAAACTGAAGTCCCGCAGCTGGTGCTTATCGATAAATCGTTGTATCTCCAGCTGGTCGTACTCGATTTTTCCTTTAATCCCCTGAAAAGCCAGCATGGGAGCCTGATTGCCCGTGGCCTTGAATATACCTCCCAAAAGACAGGGAACCACGGTGAGTGTTGCTCCGGTGCGCTGGAGTAAAGGCGGTAGTGCTTTGTAACAAAGGTAGGCATTGGGACTGCCAAAATCGAAAATAAACTCAAGCTCTTTGTTCATGGGTGTTCCTTATCGATGATTCCACCAGGCAAGATCGGAATGAGCACGGAGATCCAGCTCGTGGGTCCACGCGGACCGGTGCTGGTGGGCAATGTGAAAATACGTCTCTGCCATGTGCTCCGGCACCAGCAAGCCATCATGCGCCTCGCCCCTGGCCGCCCGCAGCTTGGCAAAGTTCTCAGGGCCGAGCATCTTGCCAAGGGTATCGGGAGCGTCCACAGCGCCATCAATGAGGATATGGGCCACATGCACGCCTCGGGGGGCATACTCCGCATTCAGGGTCTGGCACAGCATCCGCCGCCCTCCCATGGCAGCCGCGTGGGAGTGCTGGCCCTCATTCCCGCGAACGGCAGCTGTCGCCGACGTCACCAGCAAGGTCCCCCTGCCCCGTGTCTCCATAGCCGGAAGCACCGAGCTTGCCACCCGGAAAAGCGCAAAAGTCGCCAGACGCCAACCGGTCTCAAAGGCTTTGTAGCTGGTGTCCTCAAGAGAGCGGTTACCGATCTGCGCGCCGAGGTTAAAGAGAACCACCTCGATGGGCCCGATATTGGCTTCCGTGTTCGCCACGAGGTCTTCGATGGCGCCCTCTTCAATAGCGTTCACCAGGCAACCCGTCGCCGATCCCCCGGCATCCTCGATATCCGTAACCAAACGCTGCAAACCTGCTTCGTCGCTGCGCCGGGCAAGTACGGCGTGATAACCGTCTGCCGCAAAGCGCTTACCGACGGTGCCGCCGATGCCGGCACCCGCGCCGATAACCAAACAGACTTTTTTCATGGATAAGCCTCCTGCGACGCAAGGGAGCTACCCGAGCGCTGAGTCAAAGCCCTGAGAGAGCAGCTACCGCGCAGCCTTGCCTAGGGCTTGCGAAACAGAAAAGTGAAGCGATCGGTGTTACCGGTCACGGACTTGCGTCCCACTTCGTACTCAAGCTCGTCGTCTGCGCGGTAATGCAGCGTTGAATAATCAACGAACTCAAAGCCCGCCGCCTGGATTTCTTTAATCGCCTGCACAGGGTCAACGCGACGTCGATTTTCGGGCGTTTCGGACTCCATGTGACGCCTGGTGTGATCAACCACACCATACACACCACCCGACTTCAGCGCGTCAAAAGCAGCGGCGTGCATTCCCGCGCGACCCGCGGCGTCGAAGTTGTGCACGTTTCGAAAGGTCAGCACCATGTCCAGATCGTCTACACCAAGGTCAACGGCATCCATGGTGTAAAAACGGGCGCCTGATTCCCGACGCATGTTCGCGTCATCATCAATGGCGGTAACGTCCTCAAAACCAGGTTCCGTCAGCAAGCCGGACTTCACACGACCTGCGCCCAGGGCAACGTAGAGTTTGCCGTTCTCAGCGAGGACCGGGGCGAGCACCCGCGTATACCAACCACCGCCGGGAATGAGCTCGAGCACCTGCATATCGTCTTTGAGACCAAAGAACTTGAGGGTTTCGAGCGGCTTGCGGTTACGGTCCCGGGCACGATCAGCCTCGGGACGACTCTCGGCGGCGAGAGCTGCGGCCACCTTGTCGTCAATGTCGGCAGCGTATACGGGTGTTATCGCGACGAGGGCCGCGGCGGCCAGAAACAGTAATTTCATTATTGTGATCCTTGGAAGTCCTTAGGACTTAAGTAGTTTTTGGGTGGTTGATAGGCGGTTAGAGGATAGTGAACAGATAATTAAATCGTTAGATAAACGGTAGTCCGGTGAGCGGCTATCGATGTGCCACCTGTCTCACGATAATAAGCACGCAGCCAGAGCCGGGCAACCGCTCCTTTTTAGCGCTCCCTTTTAGCGCTGATTTGCAGCCTACGCGCTTCCCGCCTTGAGGTCTCATCCCGACAAAGCTGCATTCAATGCGATACTGCGAGGCTACAAAACAATGCAGCGAAGCTGTCCAAGGTCAAGAGGCCCCGTTTCCCCATCAAAACATGATCCGTCCCGCAAATGATTGATGTCACCAAGCTACTCCTTTTCATCCCGACGATGCTGCTCATTTCGGCGACACCGGGTATGTGTATGACCCTGGCCATGACCCTTGGCATGACCGTGGGTTTGCGACGCACGGCCTGGATGATGGCCGGCGAGGTAACGGGGGTTGCCCTGGTCTCGACACTCAGCGGGCTGGGGGTGGCCAGCCTGATGCTGAGATACCCCGCGGCATTTACGGTATTCAAACTCGCCGGCGGAGCCTATATGGTCTGGCTCGGGATACAGCTTTGGCGCTCCCGGGGAGCGATGGCCATCTCAGCTGACGATATGGACAGCACAGCGGTACCGCCGGGTCGGATGCTCGCGCTCCAGGGATTTGTGACGGCCATTGCCAACCCCAAGGGTTGGGCGTTCTTCATGGCGCTGTTACCCCCATTTATGTTGACCACTCACGGTGCGATCAATGCGCACAACGGCGCCATACTCCTCATCATCCTGCTCTCGGAGCTCCTGTGCATGACGCTCTACGCGACGGGCGGCAAAGCCCTGCGCAGGCTGTTGAAACAGCGCAGCAATGTCGCGGTGCTCAATCGCATTGCAGGCACACTGATGATCGTCGTGGGCTTATGGCTGGCGATCTCCTGAACGCAACAACCCCGCAGGCGCATTTTCCCGCAGGCTAAAGACAGGTTAATCTGCAGGGAACTTTCGCCCATGTCGCGACACCGGAGATTTCATGCCTCGTATCCCACGGTCCCCTCTGGCTACCACCCTGGCGACTATGACGGCGGCGTGCGCTATGGCTGCGGCGGCATTTGCCAGCCCTGACGCCTCCGTCGCCTCCGTCGCTAAAACCGTGGAAACACCGGGAGTCACGGCGCCGCTCACCGCCGCGCAAATCGCCCGGGCCTATCCCAAAGACGCCCTCAGTGGCGCAGCGGTAGACGAGCCCCGGCTCCTGAAAAGCAGGGGCGGTATGTCTATCCGCGTGGTAAAAATCGCCGATGGCCTTTCTCACCCCGATGGACTGGTGTTTTTACCCAACGAAGGGACCATGCTCATTACCGAGCGCCCGGGAAGACTGCGCCGGGTCAAGGATGGCGTACTGGATCCCAGGCCGATTGCCGGTTTACCCAAGATCAACAACGTGGGCCTCGGCGGCCTCCACGATATCGTTCTCCATCCCGAGTTTAAGAAAAACCGGCTTCTTTACATTTCTTACACCAAAGACCGGGAACCCGAAAAGGGAACCACCCTGGCGATTCTGCGCGCCCGCTTGAGTGAGGGCCGCCTGCAGGACACCGAGGACATACTGATCACCGATGCCTGGGAAAGCCCCCTGGGCACCTACGGCGGACGCATGGTGTTTGGACCCGATGGCATGCTGTACATCAGCGTGGGGGACCGCGATGGCACCACCTCCAGTGACCAATCCAGCGCTCGCCCCGAGGCACAAAACCTCCGGAACCACATCGGCTCCATCCTTCGCGTCCGCGATGATGGCACCGTGCCCCGCGACAACCCCTTCGTAGGCTCCCCGGACGCCAAGGCTGAGATCTATAGCTACGGTCATCGCAACGTGTATGGCATGGACTGGGACCCAAGTACCGGCGAGATGTGGGCGTCGGAGTTTGGTCCCGCCGGTGGTGATGAAATCAACCGCATCATCCCGGGACATAATTACGGCTGGCCCCTGGTATCCCTGGGTCGGCACTATTCTGGCAGTCCGGTTTCAGATCAGCCCTGGTACCGGGAAGGTATGGACAATCCCCTGTTTTTCTGGAATCCGCCCTTCAACCCCGAAAACATGTTTTTTTATACGGGGGACAAGTTTCCCCGCCTGAAGGGCAGCCTGATGGTCGCGGGCGCGGGGTCCAAGAAAATCGCACAGATGAGCATCCGCGGCGACTTTATTAAACAGGGCGACACCATGCTCAACGAGCTTGATGTGCGCTTTCGGGATATCCGCCAGGGACCAGACGGTTACATCTATGTGCTCACCGAGGGCAGGCTGCGGGGGCCCCGCGATACCGACGGTATGCTCCTGCGTCTTGAGCCCCCCTCTGCCGAAGCCGCAATGGCCGCCGCGGCAGCTGCCACGCTCCCCGAGGGCAAAGGAAAACAACAGCTGGAGCGGGCCTGTGGCAACTGTCACGGTGTCGATATGGTGTTGGCAACAAAGCGCCCCGCCGATGAATGGCAGGCGGTTATGAACAGCATGATCGGCAAGGGCATGAAACTCACCGATAGCGACTACGAGCAGATTCTGGCTTATCTCTCAGAGCACTGGAGTAATCCCTGATCGCTGATTGATCAAGCTCCCGGTATTTGTCTTCACTGCTTTTGAGAAGACTATCCGCCTGCTGCTGCACCGAATCGAGGGTGCTCCACTGAATGGACGCCGTTCAATAGTATAGGATGGAGAATCACAGAGAACGCTCCTTAGGTACCCATACACAGCTCGCTGACCCACAACTCCTTCAATTTCGCTTTGAGGCCCACATCAATGACCTTTTGGAATATCCCGAAATCTTCCCGTCGCCGGCACCTTAGCAACACAACACCCTGGCCCCCCATAGCCTCCCTGCTCTTCGCTGTATTCACCGCCCTGGCTACATCTGCCGCCCAATCCGCCGAGCTTCCGCCCCTGTCCGAAAAGGTCGCCATGGCGCAGCACATGCCGGGATATTTTGATCTGTACTGGGATGACGCCACGGGCTCCCTGTACTGGGAAATCGACAAGCTCGATACGGAATTTCTCTATCAGGTATCCATGGGCTCCGGACTCGGCTCCAATCCCATTGGTATAGACCGGGGACAAACGCGAGGGACCTTCGTACTTGAGGCCAAACGCGTAGGCCCCCGGGTGCTGCTCATGGAGCCCAACTACCGCTATCGCGCCACCAGTGACAATGAATTGGAAAGAACCGCAGTGAAGGATGCCTTTGCGCCTTCCGTGCACTGGGGCTTTGACATCGTTGCCGAAAGTAATGGCAGCGTTCTCGTTGACGCCACGGACTTTTTTCTTCGGGACGCGCGAAACGTTGTTGGCCAGATCAAGCGGCGCAAACAGGGCGATTTCAAGCTGGAAAAATCCCGCAGTGCCATCTACCTCGACAACACGGCGGCGTTCCCGGAGAACATCGAGATCGAAGCCATGCTTACCTTTGTCAGCGATAACCCCGGCGATCTCGTCAATAAGGTCGCGGCAACGGGATCAGCCATCACCCTCAGGCAGCATCACTCCATCGTAAAACTGCCGGAGGAAGGATTTAAAACCCGCCTATCGGACCCTCGCATCGGCACCAACGGCCCGACGATCCAGGACTACGGTACGGCAATTGGCGAAGACCTGGTGGTGCGCCTTGTTGCCCGGCATCGCCTTGAGAAAAAGAATCCCGAGGCAGAAAAATCCGAAGCCATCGAGCCGATTATTTATTACCTCGATCCCGGAGTTCCCGAGCCGATCAAGAGCGCCCTCATGGAAGGGGGGCGTTGGTGGAACCAGGCCTTCGAGGCGGCCGGCTTTATCGATGCCTTTCAGGTTCGGGAGCTGCCGCCGGGTGCCGACGCCCAGGATATTCGCTACAACATGATTCATTGGACCCACCGACGCACCCGGGGTTATTCCTACGGGTACTCCGTGGTGGATCCACGCACCGGCGAAATCATAAAAGGCAACGTGAATCTTGGCAGCCTGCGCCTGCGCCAGGACTATCTCCACGGACAGGGACTCATGCCCGCCTTTGATTATCTTGCAACGGCTGCGGGCGACAATTCAGCTTCCGTAGAGATGGCTTTGGATCGGGTGCGACAACTCTCGGCCCATGAGATAGGTCACACCCTGGGGTTCCCCCACAACTATCTCGCCAGCAGCTATGGCCGCGAGAGCGTAATGGATTACCCGGCGCCCCTGGTAGAGATCACCGACGATGGGCAGCTGGATTTCTCCAACGCCTACCTGCAACGCATTGGCGACTACGACAAACTGGCCGTGCGTTACTCCTACACGCAGTTTGCCGACGATGCTGATGAAGCCGCCGAGCTCGACAAAATCGTGCAGGAAAGCCTGGATACGGGCCTGCTGTTCATGGCGCACAACAACAATAACTTCCGCGGTGCGGGACATCCCTACGCGAGTGTCTGGGACAACGGCGATAATCTTGTGGACCATCTAAAACATGAGATTGCCGTACGGGAGATCGGCTTACAGCGCTTTTCCGAAGCAACGATCCGCAGGGGGGAGCCTCTTTCAACACTGGAGTACGTACTCCTGCCTCTTTATATGCATCATCGCTTTCAGATGAACGCCGCTGCACAGAGTATTGGCGGAGCTGACTATCGCAATGCAATGCGCGGTGACGGTCAGACACCGCTGAAGATCATTGATGCCGACGAGCAGCGGGATGCGCTGGCTACGGTGCTGTCTACTCTCGAAGTGGATTTTCTGGCCCTCCCCGATGACATCCTCGCCCTGCTGCCACCACCGGCCCAACGCTACGATCAGGGCGAAGCCTTTCCTGCACGCACGGGTCTCTACTTTGATTCCCTGGGTGCCGTAGAAGCGGCAGCAAGCCTGACGGTCCAGACGCTCCTCCATCCCGCCCGCCTGGAGCGACTTCTCGCTTTTGGCAGCATGGGGGACTACCCGACGCTCGAAGAGGTGGTGGACGCACTCCTGGACACCAGCTGGTCTGCAAAAACACCGGATAGTGACTACCGCCAGAAGGTACTTCAGGTCATTCAATACACAAGCGCCCGGGAGCTGATGGCGAGCGCCAGTAACCCCGCAAGCAGCGACGGAGTTCGCGCGGTTCTGGCGGAACGCCTCAACCGCCTGCGGATTGATCTGGAGAAAAGAGCGAAGCGCGATCCCCATCGCTACGCCGTTGCCGCGGATATCCGTCGCTGGCAAGAGGGGGGTGAAGTACCAAACGCTGCGTTACTGAAGATGCCACCGGGAGATCCGATCTGAAGCCGCGTAGTGCATCTTCACCAGGAAAAAGCCTCGATGTTGCGGAAACCCAGGCCTGGACTATGCTGAGCGTTATCGTCGCGATTTTTTTGGCATAGGGTGGGCACAATGACACAGCAGCTTCGATCATGGTCCGTTGTCATTGCGTCCGCGCTCTTTTCGACGCCTATAGCCTTGGCTCAGGGCCTGGGCTCCCCGCAGGCCATGGATGCAGAAACCTTTCTCGCCATGGACCGCGAAGTCATCGAGGCATTCCTGGCAGGCGATGCTGACACTTATGCAGCGGCCATGAGTGATGACTTTTTTCTGTTCCAAAAGGGGTTTCGCGCCACGCGGGATTACGCGGTGGCGATGGTCAGCGAAATAGACTGCGATGTTCGTGAGCCCCTGCGTTTGACGGCGCCGCACCTGTTAGCTGTGGGCAACGATGCCTATGTGCTCAGTTATCGCATGGACATAGGTGCTACCTGTGCCAGTGGCAACGTCGCGATCACCCTACCCACACCGGTTCGAGCATCGACACTCTGGGTCAAAAAGGGGAACGACTGGGAGATTGCCTACCACGGGGAAAACGCCATTGAGACACCCAAGCCCACTCCGGAAAATCTACCCGATACCAGGAGTGATGTATCCGAGGCGGTCGCGGCGCAAAACGTCACGAACTCTGATGATGGTTCTGGTGACGGCTTTGATGATGGCTTTGATGTAAACAAGTTCCCCCCCGAGGGCTCACTGCTTGGCACCTTAATGGCGCGGGAGTCGGCGGTTTGGGAGACCTGGCGAGCCCACGACGCCGACGCCCTCGTCAAACTGACCGCCGATGACATCGCTTTTGTAAACATCTATGGCGATTTTTTTCCGGATAAGAAGACAACTATCGACAACTGGACGGGGCCTTTTTGTAATGTGGATAGAATTTCTCTAGGCCAGGCTACCGCAACGCAGTTTCTACCCGCCGTGGCCGTGTTAACGCTGACGGGTATCGTGAGTGGCAGCTGCGGCGATCAGGCCTTCGACGATCTACCGGTATATGCGACGACGGTTTACACACTTAAGGCTGGCGAGTGGAGGTGGGCCTTTGGCTTTAACGCGCCCTGAGCCATAGCAAAGGGCCTGGCAGACGCGTCTGTTTTCTCCCACCCGTACATCTGTTTCATAAGCTGCTACCTACTACTCACTATTCACTACTCACTACTCACTACTCACATTTAAGGGTCCTCAAATGAGCGACACAATGATTCTCCACCACTATGAAAACTCTCCCTACGCCGAAAAGATTCGCCTGATGTTCGGCTATACCCAGAGCCATTGGTGCTCCCTGCTGTCTCCGGCCTGGCCGCCGCGACCTAATGTCGATCCCCTGTCCGGCGGCTACCGTCGGATTCCCATCGCGCAGCGGGGCGCCGATATCTTCTGCGACTCCTCACTGATCGCGGCAGAAATCGCGGTGGCCAGCAACACACCCGGCCTCAACCCCTACAATGCCAGCGGCGCGCCTCGGGAGCTGATGCAGCAGGCCGAGAGTGAAGGCTTCTTCGCCGCCATCACATCGATACCGGCACCGAAATTACTGGGAACCATGCTCCGGAATTTCGGACCCCTGGGCACCTATCGATTTATCAAAGATCGCAGCGGACTGTTGTCCGGCGGAACCAGCAAACCCAAAGCCGCCGCGGATGCACGTCAGGTCATGGAAAGTCTGTTTTCAGACACGGACGACCTTCTCGCGAACCAGGCCTGGATCAGTGGTGACACTCCGGGGGCTGCCGATTTTGCCGTGTATCACCCCTTGTGGTTACACCTGAGTTGCAAGGGTCAGCTACCTTCGTCGGCCGAGAACCTCAGGCGCTGGTATGACAGCGTGGGTGAATTTGGCCACGGAAAGCGACAAGAGATCTCGAAGGAGGAGGCCTTTGATCGCGCAAAGTCCTCAAAGCCCCGCCCCCTCCCCGACAGCGAGGATCTGGAGGGCTTCGCTGTCGGTCAGGCCATCGAAGTTTCCCCCTCCGACTATGGTCTTGTGCCCGTTGTCGGGACGCTCGCGGCAATGACACCCGAACGCATTATCCTCGCTCGGGAAACAGACGCCTTCGGCACTCTCCATGTGCACTTTCCCAGGCTGGGGTACTCTGTAAAAGCCAGGGCTTGAGCCGGTAAGGGAGCCTTACTTCTCGAACCCCAGCAAGCTGTCTAATACCTCACGCACCTCACCCGCCCAGATCTGCGATACCTTGGAACCGGCGGGCAAGTTGGTGCTCCTCCGTCGATAAACAATGTTGCCTTCTCCATCGACCACCAGCAGGCCGGGGATAAAGTCGATGCTCCAGGCATCGCCTATGGCATCTGCATCAGCAATGGCGATCATGGGAAAACCGAGGGACTTCGCGTAGGCGGCGGGGTCCCCATAGCCACGCTCCTTGTGGTTCAAGCCGATGATTTGCACACCCGCATCGCCGTACTCCGCCTGGATCTCTGCCGCGCGTGGCATAAACGCTTTGCAATAGGGGCACCAGGTGGCCCAGAACAAAATCACCGCGGGCTTACCGTCCAACACCTCCGGAAATGAAACGGTTTTTTCGGTTATCAGATCCATGCCGGACCAGGGCGGGGCGACATCCCCCCGGGTGACGGCCAGGCTCTGGCTACAGAGGAGGAGAAAAAGTAAGCTGGTAGCAAGCTGCTTCATAAAGAAACTCCGCGCAAAAGATCGCTATCCTAAACCATCTAAAGCGCGCCTACGTTTTCGCCACGATAGAGACATCCTTTATTAAACCAGTGACGGGAACGCTCTGTGATAGGCCAATGGATGCCTGCCGGTTAACTTACCGCAGGCTGCGGGGTTTTTACTAAGGGTATCTCGCAAACACATCACAACAATAAAAAGGACACCACGATGGAAGAACAGATCAGCGATTCGGTTGAAGAACTGGACGCCGTCATTGTCGGCGCCGGCTTTGCCGGTATGTACCAGCTGTATCGCCTCCGTGAGGCAGGCTTTAAGACAAGGGTTATTGAGGCTGCCGATGACGTCGGTGGCACCTGGTATTGGAATCGCTACCCCGGAGCCCGCTGTGACATCCTGACCGTGGACTATTCCTATAGCTGGGATCCTGAACTGGAGAAGGAGTGGACCTGGAGCGAGCGCTACGCGACACAACCCGAGATACTCCGTTACGCTCAGCACGTTGCCGACAAACACGATCTGCGCCGGGATATTCAGTTTCAAACCCGTATCAAGCGCGCAAAATGGGATGAAGACGCAAAGCGCTGGAATCTACTGACCGATCAAGGCCAAAAAATCGCCGCCCGGTTTTACATCATGGCGACGGGTTGCCTCTCCATGCCGAAGGTGCCCGATGTCCCCGGTGCCGATCAGTTTGAGGGCGCAAGCTACTTCACCAGCGGCTGGCCTCATGAGGGCGTGGACTTCAGCGGTAAACGCGTCGCCGTGATTGGCACGGGCTCCTCGGGTATCCAGTCGATTCCGCTGATTGCCGAGGACGCGGCGCAGCTCACGGTGTTCCAACGGACACCGAACTTTTCCTTCCCCGCGCACAACGGGCCCGTCGCCGAGGCACGTCTTGCAGAGTACCAGCGCGATGTAAACGCCTACCGGCAGGCCGCGCGGGAATCGCTGATTGGCGTGCCTGCAGACAAACCCAGCGTCAGCGCTCTGGAGGTTTCCGAGGAGGAGCGAGCGGCGGTTTACGAAAAAGTATGGGAGACGGGGGAGCTCGCTCAGCAAATCAAATTCAACGATATCCAGCTGAACCCCGAGGCCAACGAAACCCAGCGACAGTTTATGCACAACAAGGTTCGGCAGATTGTCGAGGACCCCAAGATCGCCGATCTCCTCTGCCCTACGAATCACTATATTTTCACCAAGCGCCCCTGCCTCGACACGAATTACTACCAGACCTTTAACAAGCCTCACGTGCGCCTGGTGGATCTGCATACGCAACCCATCGTAAGCATCACCCGTGCCGGCATCGACCTTGGCGGCGACGAGCCCGAGGAACTGGAATTTGATGCCATTGTTTTCGCCACGGGCTTTGACGCCATGACCGGCGCCATTGTGAGTGTCGACATCGCGGGGCGTGACGGCCTTGCGCTTCGGGACGCATGGAGCGACGGCCCCCAAACCTATCTTGGGTTGATGAGCGCGGGTTTTCCCAATCTTTTTATGATCACGGGCCCAGGCAGTCCCTCGGTGCTCTCGAACATGATGGTGTCTATCGAGCAGCACGTAGAATTCATCACCGACACGCTGAAACACTTGCGAGACCACGGGTATGACAGCATAGAACCCACGGCTCTTGCCCAGGATCGCTGGGTCCAGCATGGCAATGAGTTCGCCGACCTCACCCTGCTTCCCACGGCAAACAGTTGGTACATGGGTAGAAACGTACCCGGCAAACCCCAGGTATTCCTTCCCTATGTCGGCGGCGTCGGCAGGTATCGGGAGATCTGCGACGAAATAGTGGATCGCGACTTCCTCGGTTTTACTCTGGATGGCCCCGAAGGTCGCCAAAGCAACGATGGCGTGATCCGACCCGTCAAGCCCGACATGATGGTGACCCTTGAACTGATTGAGGAGGCGGGAGCGCCCCCCTTCGAATCGGTTCCCGTGGCGGAAGCACGGGCTATGGCCGAAGGGATGGGCGAGATGTTTCCCCCGGGCCCCGAGGTCGGCGAGATAGTTGATGGCACCCTCCCCGGTGCCGACGGAAGTGAGCTGGAGTACCGCCTTTACCGTCCCGCTTCCCCGGGCCCCCACCCCATCGTGGCCTACTTCCATGGGGGCGGCTGGGTGTTAGGCAGTCACAGCTCCGACGATCCTCTGTGTCGTGACCTGTGCAAGCAGTCCAATGCAATTTTTGTTTCCATTAATTATCGCCATGCACCGGAGCATCGTTTCCCTGCCGCGGCGGACGATGGCCTCGCCGCAGCGCGCTGGATTGCAGCGCATGCCGAAGAGCTTGGTGGGATCCCCGGGCAGTTGGCCCTCGCCGGTTGGAGCGCCGGCGCCAATATCGCCGCCGTTACGGCACAGCAAGCCAAACTCGCAGGAGGTCCCGACATTCTCGGACAGGTCCTGCTGAATCCCTCGGTGGACGGCGCCATGGACACCCGGTCGATCAGAGACAATGCCGAGGGCTACACCCTGACCACGCCTCTTATGACCTGGTTCTGGGATCACTATTGCGACCCCTCGGACCGGAGCAACCCGAAAGCCTCTCCCCTGCGCGCGGAGGATTTATCGGGTTTGCCGCCTGCCATGGTCATTACCTGCGAATTTGACCCGCTGCGTGATGAAGGGGACGCCTACGCCGCAGCACTCTCGAACGCTGGCGTGCCCGTAAGGCATTTGCAGGTAGAGGGTCACACGCACATGTCCGTAAGCTGGGTAGACGTTATAGTGAGCGCCGCTTTTGTGCGCACGGAGATGGCCGAAGCGACCAAGGATTTTTTTGCTCCCAGGCATTAACGCCCGGAGCTGACCGCCCGGAGACCTCCCCGTCATCATGACTCTTTTTCCCTTGCCAAAGTCTGGTATCGCTAGCGGCAACGGCATCACCCGCAACTGCCTATCAGCTTTGCGGTCAGTGACCGTGCTATTTCTGGGCTCAGGGCTGCTTCTGCGCTCAGGGCTGTTTATTGGCTCAGGACTGTTTATCGGCTCAGGGCTGTTTATCGGCTCAGGGCTGTTTATCGGCTCAGGGCTGTTTATCGGCTCAGGGCTGTTCGCCCAGGCGGCCGCAGCTAACACCGACATGCGGAGCTCGACGCCCGGGGAGTCCCCGACGCCCTCCGAGATTCTGGAGGTGAAGGTCCCCCTGCATATTGATTACCCTCTCCTTGAACAGCAGTTGACCACCCAGATGTTTACGGGCCCGGGCCAAAGCCGCGATGTTCTGGACGATCCCAGTGGTTGCAGCGAGATTCGGCTCCGTGAACCCGCTCTTCGCCCGACTCAGTCACAGCTGGAGCTGCTGGCCGACGTCGATGCCCGCATCGGCTTTGGCAGCGCGGGAAACTGCGCAACGATGCTGTCCTGGAAAGGCAAAATCGGCATCCGCGGCACCCCGGAAAGCCGCGAAGATGGCAACGCCCTGGGGTTTGCACCAGAAAAAGTGTGGCTCATGGATCCCGCAGGTCAGACTGTAACCAATCCCCAGATACAGTCCCTTGCCGAGGCGAGCGTGCGCGGCGTTTTCCGCCGTTTCACCGTCGACCTCCTGCCACAGATTCAATCCATGGAAGCGTTTTTGCCGGATGTGCTACCGCAACACTCCAAAGCCCAGATCACGGCATTGCTCTCCACCCTTCGCGTTACGGATCTTCAGGCCACGGACGAGACCTTGAACGCAGAGCTGAGCTTTTCTGTGGAGGCTCTCAGTGCACCCCTAAAACCTGAGCGGGCCCTCAACGAAGATGAATTGCAGCAATGGGAGGAGCGCTGGCAGCTGATGGATTCTCTTCTGGTGCTTGCGGTAAAGCATTACGCCGCCGCAACCCAGCTTCAGGAGTTACGCACTGCGTTGCTGGAGGTGCTCATCGAGAGTCGCTACCGCCTTCGCGACGCCCTCGGGCAAGATCCCAGCACCGGGGAAGATGTCGACCTCGTTCGCGAATGGTTCCTCCAAAGCTGGCAGGCTCTGGTGCCGGTTATTCAGCGCATTGCCATGGATCAGCCCGGTCAGGAGCATCTGCTCCTGGTCAGCGTTCTCGCCGCCAGCGATGCCCTCGAGGCGCTGGATCAACTGGGGCCCAGCGTGGGACTCGATATCTCGGCGAACGGGCTGCGCCGCCTCGCGCGGATGATTAATGGCAGTGCCGGGGACGAGCTTCTCATTTACTCCGAGGCCCTGGACCCGCAACTTCGTCAGTTGTTTGAGGAGAGTTTTGATTCAGTGTCACCCCCTGTGAGCTGGCACTGGGACTTTTCTCTTATTCCAAAAGCGATGGCTGCTGACGGTGACCGTCTCAACAGCTGGGCCCCTAAACGACAGGATATGCCTGAATATCTGCCCCTCGTTGCCCAGCTTATGGAAAGCTCCATCAATGACGCCATTGCCAGCCGACGACTAGATCCTGCCTATCGCGATCTTTTTCGAAAACTGGTCCTCACCACCGCATGGCAGGAAAGCTGCTGGAAACACTACACCGTGAGTAAGGATCGAAAGCTGGTGCCCGTAAGGTCAGGCACCGGTGATGTGGGTCTGATGCAAATCAACGAGCGGGTTTGGCGGGGATTCTACGACCAGCAGCGCCTGCGCTGGGACATTGCCTATAACAGTGACGCCGGTGCTGAGGTACTCATCGATTACCTCACCAAATACGCCCTTCGCAAAGGCGAACACAAGCAACCCGGAGGACTCTCAAATCTCGCGCGCTCCGCCTACTCCACCTACAACGGGGGGCCCAGTAAGGTAGCGCGCTACCGTAGCAGCACCGCCTCCGCTTACGGTAAAAAAGTAGACGCAGCGTTTTGGGAGAAGTATCAGCAGGTCGCAGCGGGCAACGAGCTCGCCGTCTCTTCCTGCCATGGAGTCAACTTAAGCGGTCCCGCCATCAGGAAAGGGAATAGAAACGGCGCCACCTCCAACGCGGGGAGCTCATCATCGACCGGCTTCACCCTGCAGCTTGGGGCCTTCAGCACCGCTGATGCCGCCCGGAGCTTTATCAAACAACAGGGGCTCGATGGCCCCGCAAAAGTCCACCAGCGCAGCAAAGGCAGCAGCGCACGGTATCTGGTGGTTTACGGCAGCTATGCCTCTCGCGCAGAAGCCGAAAAGGCAAAAAAACCCCTCGCCCGCCTCCAGCCGTGGATCCGGCCCTTCGCCGATTTGTGAGTCGCTGCCACCCTGGCTCAGACCTGGCTCAGACCTGCCTCACGCAAAGTCTCGGATTTAACTGACGCCACGATCCTGATTGTCCCAGAAGGGTTTGCGCAATTCGGTTTTTAATATCTTCCCTGCGCCGGACAATGGAAACGGCTCGTCACGGAAACTAATGCTGCGGGGGCGCTTGTAGTTGGCAATAGTGTGCGTGTGCTCGATTAACTCTTCGACGGTCACGCTCTGACCCTCCTGAAGGATCACAATGGCGTGGACGGCCTCGCCCCAGCGCTCGTCAGGAATGCCAATCACGGACACCGCAGCAACGGCGGGATGCGTGGACACGGCATTCTCCACCTCGGCGGAGAACACGTTCTCACCGCCTGTGACAATCATGTCCTTGAGACGATCTACGATGAAGATAAAGCCGTCATCGTCGCGATAAGCGCCATCACCGGTTTTCACCCAGCCACCGCTCAGGGTCGCCTCCGTCTGCTCCGGACGATTCCAGTAACCGGACATGGAACCCGGCGCCCGGGCGACGATTTCGCCTACTTCGCCATTGGGCAAATCCTTGCCGTCTTCGTCACAAATACGCACTTCGACGCCCGGTGCGGCGCGACCCGCAGAGCGCATCTTCCCGGCGTTGGGGCCCTCCAGCGTGTGATTCTCCGCCGGCAGCAAGGTGATGATGGGCGCCATTTCGGTCTGTCCATAGCCCTGCATCCAGCCAATATTCGGCAGCCGCTCCAACAGGGTGTGCATGAGTCCTTCGGGCATGGGGGAGGCGCCGTAGGCAACGGAGCGCAGCGCAGACAGCCGCCCGGGGTCAAAATCCGGGTGATTCACCAACATGCCGAGCATCGTGGGCACCATGAGGGTATGAGTGACTTTTTCCGCCTCCAGCAAATCCATAACCTTGGACAGATCGAAACTCGGTAGAAAGGTATGGCACAGTCCATTGGTACAAGCCGCTCCCGAAAATGCGCCATCGGCGAGATGGAACATGGGGCCGGCGTGGAGGTACACATCACCCATCTGGTAGCTGGAGCCGCTGCTGACACTCAGGTTGTTAAACCACAGGGCTTGCTGGGACAGCATGACGCCCTTCGGAAAGCCCGTCGTACCACCGGTGTAATAAAGACCGGCAAGATCATCGCCACCACGCTCAGCATCCTCGCAGGGCTCGTTAGCGGCAATCAGGGATTCATAATCAAGACAGCCTTCAGGCGTCGCATCCTCACCCGTGAATACGATATGCGTTAGGGACAGCTCCGCCGTCATCTCTTTTAGCATGGGCGCAAAGGCATCATCGATAAACAGAACCTTTGCACCGGCATCTCCCAGGGCATAGGCGTTCTCTTCTGCAGACCAACGCGTGTTCATGGGCACCACTGCTGCGCCGGCCCACCAGACCGCAAAGTAATACTCGAGATAACGGTCGCTGTTAAGCGCGAGAATGGCCACGCGGTCACCGCTGGCAACGCCCATGGCACGAATTGCCGATGCCAGGCGCGCCACTCGGTCCTGCATCTCAGTCCAACTGCGATTCCTGCCCAGATGCCTTGTAGCCGGCGCACCGGGCGTCGCCCGGGCATTGGACTTGAGAAACTCCGTCACTGAATACATCGTCTTATCCTTATTAGTATGGGTGTTAGCTGGCTAGTTTAATCCAGCAAAGAAACTTAGCTAGTTATAATCACCCGCTGATTGAGCACCGGATGGAAGTCAGCGCTACCCCATGTGCTCGTACCCGCCAAGCCTATGGATCACTGCACTTGAACCCCCGACTAAAAGCTCTGATTTTTGACCTCGACGGTACCCTTGTGGACTCTCGTCTCGATTTCGCCGCGATGCGCCACGAGCTTAGGGCCCCCGCCGGCATCGGGCTTTTGGAGTACGTCGAAACCCTTGCCACGGAAGAGGCCCAACAATCCGCCATGGACGTCATCCACAAACATGAAGTCGCGGGCGCCATGGCGGCAACCTGGACCGCGACCGCCGAAGAGGCCATTCATTCCCTCCATGCGCAGGGCACACCCATCGCCATTGTCACCCGCAATAACCGCCACGCCGCGACGTTGACCATGGAGCGACTGAATATGCCCCCTATTCCTCTGAAGGCAAGAGAGGATGCGGCTCCCAAGCCTGACCCCGAAGCGCTGTTGGCCATCGCCGGGGAGTGGCGAATTCACCCAAAACACTGCGCCTATATCGGTGACTTTCGTTACGACATCGAGGCCGCGGAGCGTGCGGGCATGCTACCCGTTCTCTACCATCCCATGGGCGAGCGCCCCCCGGTGTTCGACGGAGCTCCCGGAGCATTGAGAACCTTGAGCGACTTTCGCGAGCTGACGGGCTGGTGTACCGGGCAATCTGATCAGCGCGGAGAGTCGTAAGCTCCCCGTTACCGCTATCCACTTCCTCCCCGGCATCCCTAACAAAGGAATCCCCATGCACAAAGTCCATATCATCCACGAAAATCGCGAGTGGAGCGCACCACTCCTGGAAGCACTGGATGCCCTGGGCGTAGCCTACGAGGACTGGTTTTTGGACGAGGGATCTTTAGATCTTTCCAAAGCGCCACCAGAGGGTGTGTTTTACAACCGCATGAGCGCCTCATCCCACACGCGGGATCACCGCTTCGCGCCGGAGTACGCGGCCGCGGTACTGGCCTGGCTTGAGCGTCACGAGCGCCGGGTACTGAATCCCGGCCGGGCGCTGCAGCTGGAGCTAAGTAAAGTCGCGCAGTATGCCGCCCTGGAAGCCGAAGGTATCCTCACCCCTCGCACGATCGCCGTCGTCGGCAAAGGGGGACTCACCAAAGCGGCCAAGGAGATGGGCGCGCCCTTCATCACAAAACACAATCGCGCGGGCAAGGGGCTGGGCGTGCGCCTCTTCCAGACGGTTGAAGAGCTGGAGAGTTACGTGGCCAGCGACACCTTCGAAGAACCCATTGATGGCATCACCCTGATCCAGCAATACATCGCCGCGCCGGAACCCTTTATCACGCGCTGTGAATTTGTGGGGCAGGAGTTTGTCTATGCCGTGCGCGTAGATACTTCTGACGGCTTTCTTTTGTGCCCTGCGGACGAGTGCCAGGATGAAGACGCCACCGTTTGCCCGGCAACGTCGGCGGCCAAATTCGAGATCATTGAGGATTTCGACGACGCTATCATCGAGGATTACCGGCGCATGCTCATCGCCAACAACATCCACGTTGCAGGTATCGAGAACATCATTTCCGCCGACGGTAAGCGCTACACCTATGACATCAACACCAACACCAACTACAACCCGAGGGCGGAGCACAAAGCAGGCAAGTCCGGGATGGAGGCCATCGCCCGACTGCTTCAGGCAGAGCTGTCCGCAATAGCCTGAGTGCCCGCTGCCGCCCGTCAGTTTGTTATCAAGTACAGTTACCTCTTCGACGTACTCAACTAGCCAGGCGCCGGGATACGGTAGTGTTAAAGGCCCCAAGGCCGCTCTCAAAGCGTCCGAATATCATTGACTGATCCAGACCCGCCTGCACCGAGCGCTGAATCCCCTCAGCGATGGCAAAGTCCTCCCTAAGCGTCGCGCAGGTGATGGCATGGTTCTTCTTCCAATACTCCCGCAGTTCGTCTTGCCCCAGGGATTCTGCCGGCGCGAGAGTTCTCAAACGCAGCTCCGTGCAGTCCGTAGCCAGAGGGTTCGCCTGGATCCAGATCAGATGATCCTGCTGAACTAGAAACTGCGTGTTGGGAAACATGAGATACAGAAGGTTTGCATGGTCCAGAAGCCGGAAGTCAGGACTTGAGGTATCGCTATCGGCGAGGGAGGTGCGGGGTAGCACAGACCGAAGATGATCTCCCAAGACCTGGTAGGTCGACAGGTTGTTCTCAAAAAAGGGGCCAATAGTGTTCTTGTGAGCCACCTTAAAGTGATAGGCCTCTAACCCACCCTCGACCAGCAACTTCCAATTGGCTTTGAGGTTCAGCACCGTCTCTTCGGCCACCCCGAGTTCGGCAATGTTCAATGCCTCAAAATCCGCGGCAATAGGCGCAAAGTAGTCATCGAACTGAATCTCGTCGGATGCATCGATGGTTACCCAGATAAAACCGAAGCGTTCGACACAGGCCAGCCGGTGGAGTCCGAGCTCGGCTTTATCGAGCTCTCCAAAGCCTTGCTCAAAATGCGGAGCAGCCAGAAGTTCACCGTCGGACCCATAGGTCCATGCGTGATAGGGACAGGTAAAGCGCCTCGCGCAACCGGCCTCTTCCGCAACGAGTTCCATGCCCCGATGACGACAGGCGTTAACAAAAGCCTGCGCCTGCCCTCGGTCATCCCTGGTGAGCAGTAGGGGAACGCCGGCGTACTCTGCACGCAAAAACGCATGGGAACCGGCAAGGGCCGCGCTGTGAGCAACGGCATGGGGCAGACGTCGAAACAGTTTCTGACGCTCGTCCTCAAAACGCTTTTCACCGCGGTAATGATCGTAGCCCTGCTGCGTTACACCCGCACCGAGAAAAGCAGAATTTGCCTCTTTTAACTGGAGCACCTCTTCTGTGAGCTTAAGCTCTTCTTCTTTTTGCATTAGTGGACACTCCGGCTATCTACTGTCGATTCACGGTCGACAAACAACCTACCGACCGGTAAGCATTGTACTTACCGGTCGGTAGGTGTCAAACTCCCGGCTGAAGAAGTGCACAACGACAAGCCTGACGGGATCAGCCAAGCCATGAGCGCTAAAGACGGTTTCTCAACACGGGATCGGACCCTTGCGGTAGCGACGAACCTATTCGCGGAGCGAGGTTTGCACGGCGTCAGTCTGGCGGACGTGGCCCGGGAGATCGGCCTCACCAAGCAGGCCGTGCTCCATCATTTTGCCTCCAAGGAAAAGCTTTATGGCGAGGTCCTTACCTCCATCGCGAAGGAATTGGAAACGATTGTCAGTCAATCGCAGAAGACAGAGTGCGCGCCGGAAGCACGGCTGGCGCAGATCTTTGACGCCTTGCACCAGCCCTCCGCCCACGCAAGACTGCGAACAAGGCTTCTTGTCCGGGAGTTAATGGATGTGGGGAGCCGTCACGGGACGGTAAAGACATGGCACCTGAAAGCTTTTCTTGACCAGCTGGTGGGGATCGGCCGCTCCGTCGACGCCTGGTCCGGCAAACCCGATGCGGAGATTTTTGCTGCCCTTTATCAACTCATTGGCGCGGTGAGCTATTTCGCTATCTCAGAAACAACTTTAAAAGGCATGTACGGCGCGGCGGAGACCCGCGCCATTGAGCGTGCCTTTAACAGGGAGTTGCATCTGCTGATCCAGACCCAGACATCTGCCTGACGCGCGACCCTTTACATATTCTTCCCTTTCACTGCTCGGTTCTCTATATGCCGAAGCCTTGATACGCCGGGCTAAAGGCCAGGAACGGGACTTTTTAATCCGTGAGCACGGCGGGACTAGCGACGACGTTTGCGAAGGAGCAGACTCAGTCCCAGGAGTAGCAAAGCAGCAGGGGCGGGCGCCGGGACATCAACCGGGTCGACAAGAAGATCCTGGCCACCGTCGATTTGAAGCCATTTCACACGACTGGCAGCGACTGCCGTCGGCGGTACCTCAGCACCCATGAGCGCGAAGGAATCCGTCAGAAACTGATTCCCCTCAGTACCAATTGAGGTAGCCGTGAACCATCCTTCTCCAACATTGAGAGCCTGGCCACTTTCTTCATAAAGGCTCTCCCAGATCCCTACCTGAAAGGCTGCTGACATCCAGCTGGCAGAGGGGTTCAGCCAGTTCTGATCCCCTTCGGTAATGGCAAAGTCCCTGCGAGCCACCTCGTTAGCGGCGCCCAGGAACAGCAGAGTTCGACCAAAGTCCCGCCGCACACCGTCCAGATCAACCACCAGGTCCTGAGCGACATCGTTTACATTGTAGGTGTTTGATTGGCGCAACAGTCTCTCAACGATATCAACGCAATACGCCAGCACATTATCTTCGTTGCGATAAAGGGTAGATGTCTCGAAATTCACGCCGTTCGTCGCCTGCCCGCCGAACATGCCGGCAGCCACGTGCATACTGCCCGTATCAAAATCGGCGTTGTCGAATCTGATGTGGGTGTTCCTTGAGCCCGCTGGAAACAATCCCCTGCCCTCGAAACTCAAATCAACGGTAATTGGCGTCGCCTGCACATTACCTGCAAGGCTCATAACGCCCGCGATGAAGGCTGCGCCCAAAAGGCGGTTTTTAACTGGCAGCGCTCTGCGATTACTTTGGTTTTTCACTTTTTACTGACTCACTTACGACATAGTTGGACGACTACCTCGCAAGAAGCATGCGCATTTAGCTGTAGAGAGCGTTTCCCCAGCTTCAAGACCCCGACACTGTGATGCTGTGCACAAAAGCGTCATGGGTGTGCCTGAAAACTGATGACCGGATACCCGCAAATTCTCAGTAAGGCGATGGAATCCAGAGTGAAAGCAGAGTGAAAGAAGCGTCACTGTAAAAAAGCTGACGCACAGATTGGTAAAAAGGTGTGCGCCAGGTCACAAAAGTCCCGGGCGGTCCAGGTGATTCAGCACGCTTCAGAGCGGGCTTACTTGCGCACCACATCATCAAAGGCTTTTTGAAACGCCGGCCGCGCCCCAAGCCGCGATGCGTAAGCCTTGAACACGTCCTCCTGACACAGCCCGTAAGCTCGCGCCCAGTTAAGGCAGTGACCAATCACGATGTCCGCAGCGGAAAAATCCGCGCCGCAGATATACTCGGAGCTCGCCAGGCGACCGTGAAGCTGAGGCGCCACTTCCTTTGATATCTTTTCCATCGCACGATCGACGCTTTTTGGGTCAGAGTCCGCCTCCGGCAGGAGATCCCGATGCACGCGAATCTGCCACAGCATGGCGTCCATCCAGTTGCCCCCGAACTGCAGCATCTGGAGATAGTCGGCGCGCTCTCGTGACAGCCCCGGCTGCGGCGCAAGCTGCTTTTCAGGGAAGGCATCTGCCAGCCACTCCACCATCGCAGTGCTCTCCAACATGGTCTGCACACTACCGTCACTCCAGGTGATCTCCAGTACCGGTACCGCGTGATTGGGGTTCATCTCAAGAAAATCGGCGGCATATTGCTCCCCCTGGAGAAGCTTCAGGGTCAGCAGCTCAAAGTCATCACCAAAGGTTTCCAGCAGCGCCCAGCGAACACGCGCGCTCCGACTTCCGGGAAAATGAAAAAGCCTCAGGGACTCAATTTTCATGAAGATCTACTCTCTATCAGGATGCAAACAACGCTACCATAGTTCCACGGTTTCCAAATGATAAAAGCACCATGGACGAAGCAACACAAGATAGCGGTCTTGCTCAGTCAAGCGGCGAAGCGATAGGTGGTTTTCTATCAGGTATTCCCGGGGCGCTGAGTGATTTCTTTGCGGGCGTCGGCAGGGGAGCCGGTGTCAACGGCATGTTTGACTGGGTAGCCCTGGTCATTGGCATCGCCCTGTTAATCGGCGCCGCACGCGGTCTTCGCCGCGGCCGCATTGTCGGCCCCCTTTTCAGCGGATTTATTGCGGTCGCGCTGATGGGATGGGCCGTTTCCTAGGGATAGCGGTCTAAGCTCCTGAGGCTCTTTAGGCAGCTCTTTAGGCAGCTCTCTAGGCTCTGGTGGCGCTCGAGCCGTCGGGACACAGGAGCGCCAGCATTGCCAGCCACGCAAGCAAGATAGCGCCTACAGTCCGTTCATAGGCACCCAGCCAGGCGCCATCGATAAACGGTATGACAGGAATCAGCGCCAACCACAGCACAAAAAACACAGCGTTGTAACGTGCACAGCGGGGTGCGATTTGGCGCAGGTCCTTTTGGAGCAAGCCCATTATCACACCGACGCTGCTCGCCAGGACCGCCAGGGGGTCATTGGCATCGGGGCCAAAAAGCAGGGACGCGGGTGCCCGTAAAAAATACATGGCAATGAACAGCAGGCAGGCACCGTTGAAAACCGTCAGCCACACCGCCGCCGTCCACAGACGGGACCGGCACCCCGTGCGGGACAGCAAGACTGCAACCGCCAGCTGCACCAACGCCAGCAGAATCAAGCCGCCCGTATGTATACCACCGCTGCCCGAGGCTCTGCTCAGCTGACTGATGGGCGTACTCATGGCGCTTTGCCCGGAGAGTAGCAGGGCAAGCAGGTGTGCACCGAACATCAGCAGAACACCGGTGAGCACAAGACGTCGGAGAGTAAAGCTGCTGATCATCGATCCGACTCGCAGCACGACGGCGTGGCGATAAAGACCTTGTCGATAATCTTCCATTGCCCCTTGAGCTTTGCGAGGGTCAGAAAGTCGGTGTAGGCGCCATCAAAATCAAAGACAACCCTCGCTATGGGATAGCCCGACAGATCGACGGACACAATGCTGCCCCGTCGCTGCTTTGCGGTCCCCGCCAGCCAACGACCGATGGCGGCCGAGATGGGTTCCACGCGGAGGTCTCCCTTTTCGCCGACGCTTTTCAGTGCCGCGGTATCGGCGAAAGCCCGTTTCAAACGAACTTCGCTGACCTCATTGATCCCCTCAAAGTAATCGAAGACGGCTGCGCGCACCCCGTCAATGTCGTCAGCAGAGCTGATGCTACTGAACATCAAGACGAGCACCGTCAGCAGGGTGGACAGGACCGCTTTCAACGGCCTCCCAAGAGTTGAGATTCTCGCTTTCTGCTCTTTTTGCACGAATAGCTCCTGCTCTATGAGGAAAAGTTTGATTGTAAAACGTGGGGCCCGGCAATGTCCGTAGCAAAAGCCCCGGTCGCTCGCCACCAGAAGGGAGCGTGCAGAAACCCCGGGGAATGCAGTGGTCTCAAAAACGCCGGGGCGCTAAGCTTCCCCGATAGATTCTGTTCAGGAAACCGCATTAGCGAGCGTCACGATGAAAAATTTTGCTCTTGTTAAAAAATTACCGGTCATCATTATGGTGCTTTTGCTGACGGCCTGTGGGAGCACGGTCAAAGAACCCGGGGGCTCCTTTGAGCACGCCATAAACACGGGCCCCTATCCCTGGACAAAGTCGACCCCGAGTTACGACGACGACACCCTGCGCTTCGCGGTGTTCTCAGACCTGACCGGTGGAGAACGTGAGGACGTTTTCAATGTCGCCGTCGCACAGATGAACCTCCTGCGCCCGGAGCTCATTGTCAATGTGGGGGATTTAATCGAAGGCAGCGAAAACAGAGGGGAAATCGACCGGCAGTGGCAGTCCTTTGACGAGCGCGCAGGCAAAGCAGACGCTCCCGTGCTCTACACCGGTGGGAACCACGATCTGTTGGATGGGGTGCTTCGTGAGGCCTGGGAGGAGCGGAACGGACCCCGCTATTACCATGTGCGCTATCGCGATGTACTGTTTCTGATCTTTGATACAGAAGACCACTCCCTGGAACGCCTTGAGGAGATCGCGCAGCTTCGCCTTGATGCCATCGAGGTTGCCAACAGCTCAGGCTGGGATGCTTTTGCGAAGACCGAGTATGCCAATCTACCGGAGGACGAAACCGGGATGATATCCACGGCGCAGGCTGATTACATGCGCAATGCCATTGCCAACCACGAGGATGTCCGCTGGACCTTTTTGCTCATGCACAAGGCCCCCTGGGCCAACGATGACATGGCGAGTTGGCAGTCCGTCGAAGACGCCCTGAAGGATCGACCCTACACGGTCTTTCACGGCCATCGACACAATTACCAGCTTGAGACGCGTCAGGGTCGGGACTACATCCGCCTTGCCACGACGGGCGGCGTATTCCTCCCCGATGCAGGCCTCTCCATGGATCAGGTGGTCTGGGTAACCGTGGACGACGCCGGCGCACATATCGCCAATTTAAAGATGTCGGGCATTCTCGATAAAACCGGCAAGCGACCCCTCAACGGTGAAAGTCTCTGCCTGGATCCCAAAGATTGCCCCGCCGAATAAGACAAGGCTCGCTCCACCGATCAGGATCCTGCCGCATCCCAGACGGGCTTCAGCGCCGGGTAAGCACCGGCATTCATCGCCTTGGAGAATCCGGCCTCTGTCAGACTTTTTGTCGCGATGCCTGAGCGATTCCCGCTGCGGCAATACAGTACTACCCTGGCAGATTTGGGTGTCTGGAGCGCGGCAAGCCCCTCAACGATTTCCCCGTGGGGAATGTTGATTGCCCCAGGCAAATGACCGCTCGCAAACTCCTCTGCCGTTCGCACATCCACCAGCAGGGCGCCCTGCTCGACCGCCGCAAACGCCAGCTTTTCTGCGTCCTGCCCCTTGCCGCAGGCAACAAGCATTACGGCCATGACAGCGGCTCCAATGAATTTATACACGCTGAATACTCCTTTAAGATGGTGAGGTAATTATGCCTTGTTACCCTGCCCCTGAGGGAGACAATGGCCGAAGCAAGGGGTTGAAATAACAGGTCCCCACGGTTTTCGTTTGCATAATCAGCAAGTATCATCAGTCAGGCTTTGAAAAAGTGCCGCGGCAAAACGAATATTCCGGTTAACGATTCATCCCGTGGCTGATAACACAGCATCCGAATCCTGAGGTTACCTATGAACGCCAATACGATCTCTCTCTCCCTGCTTCTCAGTGTCTCTCCATTGCTGGTTATGGAAGCCTCCGCCGGCTCGGCGACCATCACCGCCAAAGATGGCTCCTCCTCTACCTTTGAATACACCGACAAGTATCTGCGCGTCGGCATTCCCGGCCAGGAAGGCTACGCGGTGGTCCGCGACGGCTCCATCTACACGGTCATGGAGCAGGATGGACGCACCCTCGTGATTGACGCCGGCTCAGCCATGAAGGGCATGGGGGCAGGCGTGACAACGGCGGTCCCGGCGCAGTTCAACTCAGAAATCGGGTCCCTGGACAAAACCGGACGTACCGAGGTTGTTGCGGGAATCAAGGGCGAGGTTTACGAGCTTAGCTTTATCGATGAAAACGGCAACGAGCAAACGGAAGAACTGGTGCTTTCTGATGATCCCCGTGCGCTGGAGTTTCGTGACGGGATGTTTTTAATGATCGGCGTTGCTTCAAAGCTGACCTCCGAGGGCACAGCGGACAGCACTGCGTCCATGCAGAAGGCCCTGACGGATATCGATTCGGGACTTTTACGCTACGGTCAGGAAATGACCGTCACGAACATCAACAGCGACAGCATTGATCCCTCGCGCTTCGAGCTTCCCGCAGAGCCTCTCAACCTCCAGGGGATAGGCGCCATGTTGGGCAGCATGTCGCAGGGAGCCCCCGCGGACACCGACGCCAGCGGCACGGCGGACAGCAGTGGCGAGGAACCCAAGAAAGGCCTCTTTGGCAGCGTTATGGGCGCCATCGGTGACAAGGTTAATCGCCAAAGCGACCGTTTGGGCGATAGTGCCGAGCAGGAGATAGATGCCGAAACGGACGAAAAGGTCGACAGCGCGCTGGATAAGGCCTTCGGCAAGCTATTCGGTCGATAGATCGTTAGCTTGTTAGCTTCCGGGGCCGAGGGCTGTTACTCAGCCCTTGGCTACCTATGCAGCCCGCGACTCAGCCGACTACTCAGCCCATAACAGCGCCGAGCAATAGTTTGCATCCAGATCATTGAAATCTGCGAGCTTTGCTCGGGCACTATTTTGCAGCGCCTGAAAATCCGCCGGGGACATGTCCATGGCCTTACCCCGCATGGCTGCGAGTTCATCCAGAGTCCGTGCCTCGTCATCACTGTAATCTGAGAATGAGCGGTAGTAGGCCTCAAACTCCGCCTCGTCCAAACGCGCCGCTTTTCGGCCTCCATCACAGGCACAGAAACGCCCATCACCCGTGGCGCGGGTACAGCCGGCAATATATTGCTCCAGAGCAGGAAATGACGCCGAGGGCTGCAAGCTGGGTTTAGGCGCGCCGGCAATGACACAGTCCTTTTCGTAATCAGTGACGTTCTCGGGGCGACCACCGAGGGACTCGTAAGCCATCATGATACCCATGGCGCTCATGGGATCTTTGAAGGCAGGCTCCAGGCTGGCCTCGTAGCTGTTTTCTTTTCAGAGTGCATACAAATACCCCTGATCAATGACCGCCACCGCCGCTGCGTTAGGTGACAGCTCGTTGTAGGCTGCGATCCGTTGGGCCACACAGGCACAATCGATGTTGGGCCGCTGCAGGGACGCGCAGGCCTCCTCGCCATTGATTGCTTGGGCGTAGGTGATGTTGCAAAGGGCAACACCCGCCAGAAAAGTCACCGCTAAAAGCGCATCCCGCATGGTCTTCTCCCAAAGGTACTGAATAAGGACTTAATGGCTGCACGGTGACAGCACCGCTGAGGAATCACCCTGCGAAGGAGCCGCTCAACCATTCGTGCAGCTGGACTCCAGGGGTCGCCAGTGGTCGGGCACCGGGTTGTTCTCGCAAATGAGGGTCACTACTTTTTCGCGGTTCTCCACCGCGCGAGAAGCGACGTTCTGGCGAACGATTTCGAAAACCGGTTCATCGCGGATCGTGTTCAGTATGGGCTCATTCAGGGCATCCACATCCGCGAGGCCCTCTTCATCCGCTCGCTGCAGGGCCTTGAGTGCAGCGTCTCGGTCGCCCGCAAGCAGGGCCATATTTGCCTCACCAAGAAACCAATAGCGGGCTTGCACGCTCTCTTCGCCGAAGCTTGCTCTGAACGCACGAAGCACCTCCAACTGCTTGGCCGCCTGATCATCTTCACCCATTTGCTGAAGCGCATGAACCAATCTCGCGGTGTTCTCCAAGCCGCCATTTGCGTACACCGCCTCGCCAAACTTCGAGGGCACGAGGGCCCGCTGCCAAAGCTCGACCGCCTCGCCATAGCGACCCTGAAAATAGATGCTGGCGGCCAGACTCGTAACAATCTCCAGGGAATCGGCATCGGCCCGCAAGGCCTCGCGAAGCGCCTCCTCCGCCTCCTCAAAGCGATTAGCGTCCAACAACACCCAGGGGCGCACGGTGCGGTCGATGCGCAAGGCCTCATCAATCAGACCGCTGTCCACCAACAGATCAGACATTAGAAAATTTACCAACAAGTCACTGGCATCAAGAGCGTAGGCAAGGAGCAGTTGTTCCAGCTGTCGGTCATCACGCTGCTCCGCACGATACACCCTCGCCTGTGCCACGTGGCTGGCCCATTGGGACTGGGGTGCGATGGATCGCGCAATGGCCATGGCCCGCTCCGGCTGTCCCTCACCGGCAATAAAACCTACGGCGTTCAGGCGCCCCACCACGCTTAAGGGATCGAGTTGCAACAAAGCCTCTCGAGCCTCGGAGGCTTCCGCCCACATGCCCAGGCTGTTAAGACCGTTGACACGCCAGTTTAATGCATCGGAATAGTTAGGCCGGATGGCAAGGGCCCGCTCGCTGTTTTCCAGGTAGCCCCGATTGTCGAAGTTAATCCTCGAAAGCATCGCCCGCGCCGCCCAGAGCTCCGCAAAATCATTGTCCAGAGCCTCCGCTGCTGCTATCTGCTCGCCGGCACGTTCATTAACTTCCTCTACGCTGAGATCGCCGTAGGTGCCGGATGAGTTAGCCAGCAGGGCAATGCCGATGGCCAGTTGGGCGCGCGCCGGCGCGTAGCCAGGATCCAGGCGCACCGATCGCTCCAGCTGCTCTACCCCTTCGCTGATGGCTTGCTGACCGCGCTGGTTGATCAGCGCACGACCCTTCAAGAACGCCTCGTAGGCGGGGGTGTTGGCGGCCACGCGACTGGCGCCGGGCTTCATCGCCTCATCCAGGGCCAGCTCGGCCCGCAGCGCATCGGCAATGGCGGCGGAGATCTCATCCTGAATCGCAAAGATGTCCTCAAGCTCGCGATCGTAGGTCTCGGACCACAGGTGATACCCGCCCTCGGCCTCTATGAGCTGCGCAGTGATTCGCAGGCGAGTGCCGGCCTTGCGCACAGAGCCTTCGAGAACATGGCCAACCTTGAGCAAGGCCGCAATCTCACTGATATCCCGGTTGTCACCCTTAAACTGAAACGAGGAGGTTCGCGCGGCAACGCGGAGCGCGGGAATCTGGGCAAGAACATTGAGGAGCTCTTCCGAAATCCCATCGGAGAAATACTCCTGCTCGGGATCCGAAGACAAGTTTACAAAGGGAAGTACCGCAATGGACGTTTCGTCCGAGGACGCAGGTGATGCTTTGGCTGCCGCATCGGCGTCAAGCTGCTGGCGCAGGGCATCCATACCTGTTTGCGCCGCAATTTGCGCTTTTGTCGGAATCGAGGACGTTTCCTGAGCGACCGCGGGTGTATCGGACGACGGATCTCTCAGTCGACCCTCCCAAAAGAGATAGACCACCGCCACGGCCAGGGTGGCAATGATGAGGGTGTCGAGCTTGCGACGGGTTTGGTGCACGACAGAGACCCCTTCTTCGATCTCTGACTCGCGCTTGATTCCGTCGGGGGTGAGCTCAAAAACCCAGGCAAAAATCAGCGCCGGCAACAAACCGAGGATTAAAAGAAACAAGAGCGCCTGCATGACCCAGGCGGGGGCGCCGATGTTCTCCATGACCACATCGGCCACCTGCAGAATCAACCAGGCCACAACGGCGTAGGCGACGCCAACACGGACTACGTTCCTGCGATGTAACTCGCTGAATAAACTCATGGGGTCGCTCGATAGATTCTGAGCCTAACTTAGCAAAAGGCCCGTCGCGCCACCAGACATACTCAACGGCTGCCCCGGGAGAATACCGTGTCTTCCCCGTCGGTGATGGGTACACTCTGGCAAAGATTCTTTCACCATCTCAGGACTGCCATGCGCATCATCGAAATTACCCGCGAACCCGTAGAGTTGTACAAGATCCTCAAGTTCGAGGGACTGGTGGCTACGGGCGGCGAAGCCAAGTTACTTATCGGTGACGGACAGGTATCGGTGAATGGTGAGGTGGAAACGCGCAAGGGGCGCAAAATGCATAACGGCGATGTCATCGAGTTCCGCGCCGAAACCCATCAACTCCAGCTGGTTTAGGGACACATGAACACTTCCATGGATGTAGTGCAACGAACGCTCCTGCTATCAGGACGGGCCCTTCTCGGACTGTATTTCATCATACCGGGGATTACCAAAATCACGGGTTTCTCGGGCATGGTGCAGTACATGACGGAGCACAACGTGCCCCTGGTGCAACCGCTGCTGGTGCTGACCATCGTATTGCAGCTCGGCTGTGGCGCCAGCCTTGTTGCGGGGTGGCGTACCCAGATCATGGCTTTTGTTCTGGCAGGACTTACATTGGTGATCAGCCTCTACATGCACAACTTTTGGGCCATGGAAGAAGGCCTGCAGCGAGCCCATGAGATGCAGAACTTCATCAAGAACATGGCCATCATGGCGGGGCTGCTGTATGTCGCCGGCGTGACGCCTCAGAAAGAAGCCTAGACGCATGATCCCGGACCCCGGGCAAAAAGGGCAAAAAGGGCAAAAAGGGCAAAAAGGGCAAAAAGGGCAAATGGAGAGGCCTTGATGCGGGTACTTATTGAGAACTATCGAAACCTCACCGCCGGTCACTGTGGCAGCGGCTCCATGCGCAATCTCATCTACCACTACACCGGTTTGGCGCTCGACGAAGGCGTCGTATTCGGCCTTGGCTCGGGACTGGACGCCGTGTACTTTGATTATGCCCATGCGGACCCGCCCTACATGTGTTTTGGCCGGGGCTCCTCCTTCGAGACCGATGTTACGGATGCCCTGGGGATCGACTATCGGGAAACCGCCAATCCCGACAATGATCAGGCCTGGGAGGATGTTCGCCAGGAAGTCATCGCCGGGCGCCCCACCATGCTCTCCGGCGACATCTACTACCTGGACTACCGCAAGTTCAAAGTGCACTTTCCCGGCCACCGCTATGTATTGCTGGGTTTTGATGATGAGCGAGACGAGGTCTATGTCGCCGACCGTACGGACGAAGCGACCCAGACCTGCTCCACGGAGGGCGTGCGCCTGAGTCGTAACCCGCCGGGCGGTCTCTCCACCTACAACACCTGGGGAAAATTCCACTCTGGCGATGTGCGTCACAGTCTGCCCGAGGCCTGTGGGATTGCCCTTCGCAAAACCGCGGAACGCATGCTCAACCTCGACACCAGCCAGCGCGACCTCATGGCAGCACTCCGCGGCAATAGTGAGGGCAAGCTGTCCGTCGGACTCGAGGGGCTTCAAACACTGGTGACGATATTCCCGGCCTGGGCATCGCTTCAGGATCCGGAGGCGCACCTACAGTATCTGGACAACGCCATCGTAAAGTTCGGCACCGGCGGCGGGTTTTTCCGCGATCATTACGCCGCGTTTATGCGCTGGGCCGCTATGCAGCGACCGGACCTTGTCGACGCCACCCTGGTAGCGCTTGCAGAGGACGCAGCGCGGGAGTGGAACGCGCTGTCACCGACACTGCAGCACATTGCCGCCGCGCCGGGAGATACATCAGCCTGGAAGCAGGCTCAGAGCGCATTGGAGACAATCTACGATCTGGAGAGCTCCCTTTTCGGGCGCCTGGGCGATAGGGTGTTGAAAAGCGTCTAGGCAAACAATCAGGCGGGCCGCCACACGCGGTACTCAACACCCGCTTCGGGGAGTAAGCGTCCCTCGCCGATAAAAAATGTTGAGTTGACCCAGGCATAGCGATCATCGCCGGTTTCGAGGCGCGGATTCGTGTAAAAGTCCTGGTCACCGAACTCCGTGCCCAGACCCTTTGCCAGCGCGTTCTGCACGGTCTCGTTTAAACCCAGCAAGCCCGTGTACTGCACGTAGATATGGGCGTCGTCATGGGTCTTCACCTGCAAGCGAACGTCGACTCTCAGGCAACCCGCCGCGTCGATGAGCGCCCATTCGCCGCCGCACAGTATCTCGCCCCTTAAGCGCTCACCCTCAACGACTCCCTCGGCGATGGCGTAATGCATGCGGGTCCCGATGGGACCGGCACCGACAGGATTGGGTTCCTGAAGTTTTGCGCGGATCGTAAATTCGTGGATTAATTCCATGGAGCCTGGCCTCGTGCTTCTTTAAGCGTTATCGAGGCCGAACCCTAGCAGGCTTAGAAGCGATAGTCGCTATAGACACTCTCGCCCCAGCCTATGAGCTGGTCGTTCTTAAACACCAGGGGCGTGGTTTCGTCGCGGGTAGTCTCACCATCGGAATGCTTGCGCTGCGTGCGGTAGAACAGCACCCGCACTTCCTCACCATCGTGGGTGAAGGCCTCGGAGTCCGCCGGAGTGCCCAGGCTGTCAACCACCCCATCGCGGGACGCACCGATTTCCAGCTTGCTGATCATGGCGCGATTGTCGCGCTGATCGTCACGCCAATCATTGTGGTCAACATATTTGCCGTCAATAAAAACACAGCCGCTGGCAGCAAAGGACAGCAGGGTAATGGCACAGATTCGGGACAGAGTTTTCACGGTTTTTCCTCGGTAAATGGTATCTGACGGGCGCGGCTGCGAGGGTTCTCTGCACTGCAGCCGGCTATGAGTCCATCATTCGATGAATGCCCGGGGAGTTCAATCGCTGGAGGATGCGATCCGTCGCGCTCATTGCTCAGCTCGCCGCATCCCCCTGTGTAGTGTCTCTATTACAGAGGATTTATCAGTGATCGAGCTGCGCGCGCACTACCAATTGCTGGGTCTCAGGCCGCTCGTTTCGGTCCTCAGGGCGCCCGCACCAAACGGCGCTCGCCTCGCTTGGCCCCCAGAACCGCCTCATGCTTGACGTATTCCTTAATGAGATCCGCTTCATCCGCGGTCAGATACTCTTTCCAGGCTGGCATGCCGTTGGCAGCCAAAGCACCTTCCAGAACGATAGCCTGCCACGCGGGCTCCACGTCTTTGATGCGATAACGAAGGTCCGGAATCAAACCCGCGCTGATCGCATTCCCGCCGTGGCATACGGCGCAGTAGAGATTAAACAGCTCTCGTCCACTCTCGACGTACTCGCTGCTGGCAAGCTCGATGCCCTCGGCGTTCAGCTGCTGCTCCATCACGGGGATCTTCGGGAGTTCTCCCGAAGCCCCAAGCTTAAATACCATTAAACGGCTGATGTTGATCATGTTCTGAGGGCCACTCACAGAGCCGAAGGGCAGGCCGGTCTCGCCGCCCCATCCCTGAGCCACCGCGACGTACTGCTCGCCATCAATGGTGTAGGTGATGGGTGACGCCATGACACCGCCCTGCACCGGGTAACTCCAGAGCTCTTCTCCCGAGTCAGCGGCGAAGGCGCTGAAAGTGCCCGTAAGATCTCCCTGAAACAGCAGGTTACCGTGCGTAGACAGGAGACCGGAGCCTGAGTAAAAGCCCCGGGGTATGGTCCAGACTTTCTCACCTTTTATGGGGTCCCAGGCAATGAGTTCCGCCGCCAGGGCCTCTTTACCGACCGCCGCCCGGGCATCCGCAGGCACCTCATCGGGCATACCCACCATGAGACCGGCATTAAAGTTGATGTGCCACACCGCGTCACGCTCGAGGGTGTGAAAATCATCTGCGTAGATAGACGCGTGGGACTTTGCGGGGATGTAGACCAGACCCGTGTCGGGGCTGTAGGTCATGGGATGCCAGTTGTGGGCACCCGAGGGCCCCGGTGACACCAGGGTGTCGGCGGTCCCGTCACGCATACCGGGCGCCTCAACGGGACGGCCCGTTTCCATATCCACATGAGTGGCCCAGGTGACCGGCATGTATTTTTCTGCCGAAAGCAGCTCGCCATCTTCACGATCAAGGACATAGAAGAAACCATTCTTGGGTGCCTGCATCAGCACCTTGCGCTTTTCACCATCAATGGGCAGCTCTGCAAGGATCATATGTTGCGTGGCCGTGTAGTCCCAGTTATCGCCGGGGGTCGTCTGGTAATGCCAGGCGTACTCGCCCGTATCGGCATCCACAGCAACGATAGAAGATATAAACAGATTGTCACCACCGTCGGGGCTGCGGATTTTCTGGTTCCAGCTCGCGCCATTACCGACGCCGATGTACAGAAGATTCAGCTCGGGGTCGAAGGCGAACGCATCCCAGGCGGTACCGCCGCCTTTGCCGTTTTCCCACCACTTACCGGTCCAGGTCTTGGCGATGCGCTCCTGGGTTTCGTCCTCAAAGCCATCCGCCGGATTGCCGGGCACGGTGTAAAAACGCCAGGCCTGCTCACCGGTCACCGCATCGTAGGCGGTCACGTAGCCGCGTACGGACATTTCGGCGCCGCCATTACCAATGACGACTTTTCCGTTCACGATGCGAGGCGCGCCGGTAATCGTGTAGGAATCCGTGGTGTTGATGCGCGTATCCACTTCCCAGACCAGCTCGCCGCTATCGCGATCCAGAGCAAACAAACGTCCATCGAGACTCGCGGCATATACATTATTGCCCCACAACGCGGCACCTCGATTCACAACGTCACAGCAGGCGTGGACGCCGTAGTCTTTGGGCACCTTCGGGTCGTGGTGCCAAAGTTCTTCACCGGTTTTGGCGTCATAGGCCAGCACATGTCCCCAGGAGGCGGTGACAAAGAGCTTGCCATCCGCCATCAGAGGTGTGGTCTCTATACCCCTATCCGTCGGCAGATCCGCGTACCAGGCAAGACCCAGTTCCTCTACGTTGTTTTCGTTGATGGCATCGAGGGGGCTAAAACGCTGCTCGCCATAGGTTCTGCCGTGGGTAAGCCATTCACCGGGCGCCGCGTCCGCCGCGATAATGCGCTCGGCGGTTACCGCACCCGTCGCCGGTGCTGCGGTTTCCTCGGCGACCTGAACCACCTGCACGTCCTGTTGATCACTACTGCAGGCAACGCTGAGCAAGCACGCTGCAGACACTGCAGCGGAGACCAGAGCTTTACCAAAAAACGCGGGGGAAAGATTCATTATTATCGACCATGCTTATTTTTATGAGGGTTGAAAGCTTAGCAAAGTTTGAGGGTCAAAAAATCCACGGATAAACCCCTACCCTTGTTACGCCCTGCGGGCAGTGGGACACTCATCGGCGATTCCTCCAGAGGCGCAATCATGTCCTACAGACCCAGTCTTTCGTCGGCTGCTCTTTTCAGCCTGCTTAGCGCCGCAGCGTTTCATTCAGCCGGCGCCGACGAGCTTGTGGTGGGCGGCCAGGGACGCAATTGCATCGAGGACCCGCAGTGCATCAATCGCCTGCACCCGGACCTCCCCATGACGGCGCGCGCAAAGCCAGGACAAACCATTGTGCTCCACACCCGCAACGCCGGGGATTTTGATCTGGACCCTAACAGTCGCTATGAAGATCCCCGACGTGCCACGGGCAACACCGGTCACGCGTTGACAGGACCCGTGCATATCGAAGGTGCCAGGGCCGGGGACACCCTGGCGGTGACCCTCCTCGAGGTGGCACCCGGGCCCTGGGGCAAGACCTGGGTTGGTGCCGGCGGCTTTCTCGCTGATCACTATCCCACGGGGTTCTCCGCCACCTGGAAACTCGGGGCAGACTATGCGCGCTCCGCAGATATCCCCGGCGTGCGCATCCCCATCAGTGCATTCCCCGGGGTAATCACCACCCTTCCCGACGATGCCATGGTCCGCAAGGCCATGGCACGGGAAAGCGCTATTGATGCCCTGGGTGCCCGGGTTTTTCTTCCCAACCCCACAAACGCCACCCCCGAGGCATTCTGCGGCCCCACGGGCAGCGTAAAAGAGGAATGCCTGCGCACTATTCCGCCGCGGGAGCACGGCGGGAACATGGATATTCGCTACATGCGTGCGGGAGTCACCATTCACCTTCCCTGCCTCGTTGACGGCTGTGGTCTGGCGATCGGCGACGTCCATTACGCCCAGGGTGACGGCGAGGTCAGCGGCACAGCCATCGAGATGGATGCGACGGTCACTCTCCGCACGGAAATTCTCAAAGAGGCTCCGGCAAAAGGGGTGAGCTTTACGGGACCGGTGTCGACGTTGGGCATACCCAGCAAACGCTACTTCGCGACCACGGGGCTTCCGTTCAAGAAAGCGGGAGAGATTCCCAGCGACATGGCCTACCTTGATTCTGTGCGCCTCGCAGCCCTGGAAAGCCTGCCCGACGATATTGCTCTCGCCGCCCGCAACGCGCTGCTTGCGATGATCGACCACCTGGTCACGCACTATGGCTACAGCGTCGATCAAGCCTACGTGATCTGCTCCGTGGCCGTGGATCTTCGCATAGGCCAGCTTGTGGATGCGCCCAATGCCGGCGCAGTCGCCCTTCTACCTTTAGATATTTTTGTCGAGGAGGAGCCGGGAAAATGAAGCCTGTGCTGCTTGCGGGTGCCACGGGCCTTGTGGGACAGGCGGTGCTGGCTGCGCACGATCCTGAAAAGCTCCAGATCACTACCGTAGGACGGCGTAAAACCGGACAGCTGTCCCGAGAGATCGTTGCAGATTTTCAGACAGTCATGGATCTACCCGGGGCTGAGGTGGCCGTCTGTGCCCTTGGCACAACCATCGCCCGGGCGGGCTCAAGAGACGCCTTCCGCAGCGTCGACTATGATGCCGTCCTCCGCTTTGCCGAGGCCGCACAGACTGCAGGCGTAACGCATTTCATTGTCGTCAGCGCTGTGGGCGCCAATAGCAAAGCCGCCGTTTTTTATGCCCGGGTAAAAGGTGAGGTGGAGCGCGAACTCGAATCTCTGGGCTTTAAGCGTCTCGACATCCTGCAGCCGGGACTGCTCCTCGGGGATCGACAGGAGAGCAGGCCTGTCGAGACCTTCCTTCGACGCACCGATCCCCTGACACGCCTGTTCCTTCAGGGACCGTTGGACCGCTATGCCGGCATTACCGTTGAGGTTATGGCTGGGGCCATCATTGCCCTGTGCGAGGCGCCCGAAGCGGGCGTTTACCGCCATGAAAACCGGGCGCTGCACCAGCTGGCGGGTTCCTGAAAAGGCGTTTTGAAGGACTAAAAACCGAGCTTAGGCCCCTGCGACAGCGTTGGCCCCCAACAGCTGGCGCAGACTGATTTGCAGTAAGGCGCGAAATGGCGACACAATCTCTGTTTTCTCCCGGCACAATCACACTATGTTGTCTACAGAGTTCTTTACAGATTCTCAGTCTCTGCGTCTTTTGGGCGCAGCTATTTTTGGAGCACTTCTGGTGGCTTGTACAAATATCGACTCTCCGGCGCAGGCTCGGGAGTCTTCTCCGGCGGCGCAGGAATCTGCGCTTACCCTTGAGGCTATTTACAAAGAGGATGCCTACAAATCCGAGGCCCCCGGCAGGCTGCAGTGGCTGAGTGATAAAAGCGGCTACACGATGCTAGAGACGCCCGCCGACTCTGAGCAAAACGACCTGATGAACGGCGACAAGGGCACTGACGGGGCCAATGCCGAGGGTGGTGAAGAGGCCCCCGACGCGAAGGAAATCGTCTTTTACGATCCCCGCAGCGACGAGCGGCGGGTGCTGGTGGACGTCGCCATGCTTACCCCCGACGGCGCCGAGGCGCCCCTCGTCATTGATGATTATCATTGGTCCAAAGACCAGAGCAAGCTGCTGGTTTACACCAATAGCAAGAAAGTCTGGCGGGTAAAGAGCCGCGGCGACTACTGGGTCCTGGATCTCGAAAGCGGGGAACTGCGTCAGCTCGGCGGCGATGCCAAGGCATCGACGCTGCAGTTTGCCAAGTTTTCCCCGGATGCTGACAAAGTAGCCTACGTCAAAGAAGCCGACGTCTTTGTCGAAGACCTCGCATCAGGGGCGATCACGCAGCTCAGCGAGCGCGCCGGCAATCACATCATCAACGGCATCATGAGCTGGGCCTACGAAGAAGAGTTTTCCATTCGCGACGGCTTTCGATGGAGTCCGGATGGTCAGCGGATTGCCTACTGGCAGTTTGACACCTCCGGCGTGCGCAACTTCACCCTCATCAATAACACCGATGCGCTATACCCCGAAGTCGTGGAACTGCCCTACCCCAAGGTGGGTGAGACCATCTCCGCCGCCCGGGTGGGAACCGTTGATGTATCCGGTGGCGCAACCGTGTGGGCGGATCTACCCGGCGATCCGCGACAAATGTACGTGCCACGCATGGATTGGGCCCCGTCCTCGGACAAAATCATCGTCCAACACCTGAACCGTCGACAGGACACCAACACCGTGTTCTACGCCGATGCCGGGAGCGGAGAAGCGACGGAGATCTTTGTGGAACAGGCACCCAAATATCTCTTCGACGTCGAGGACGTGCATTGGCTGGAGGACAGCGGCGACTTTCTCTGGCTCAGCGAGCGCGACGGCTGGTGGCACATCTACCGCGCCACCGCTGATGGCAAGACCTTTAGGGACCTCACGCCCGGCGATTTCGATATAACGGAGGTCGCCCACGTCGACGAGACATCAGGCTGGGTCTACTTTATGGCGTCTCCCGAAGCGATGGAGTCCCGCTTCCTGTTCCGCTCCCGGCTTGATGGCAGCGGCGATATGGAAAAAATTACCCCCGAAGATTTTCCAGGGACAAACAGCTATCACGTCTCCGAGGGCGGGCAGTGGGCCGTACACACCCACCAGAGTTTTATGCAGCCCCCGCAGTATCGTCTGATCTCTCTGCCTGAGCACGAAGAAATCGCAATGCTTGAGGACAACGCGGCCCTGCTGGAGAAACTTGCGAAGCTTGATCTGGGTGAGCACGAGTTTTTTCGTGTAGAGGCGCGGGACGGCTTACCCCTGGACGGTTATCTCATGAGGCCCCCACAGTTTGACGCGGATAAAAAGTACCCCATCGTTTTTTACGTCTACAGCGAAGTCGCGGGGCAAACGGTGCGGGATGCCTGGGGCGGTAAACGGCATCTCTGGCATCTGTACATGGCTCAGCAGGGTTACCTGATTGCCTCCGTAGACAGTCGCGGTGCCCGTGCCCCCCGCGGTAGAGACTGGCGCCAGTCGGTCTACGGCGGCATTGGTATTCTCGCCTCCCGGGATCAATCCGACGCCCTCACCGCGATGGCCCGGCGCTGGTCCTACATTGACGAAGAGAACGTGGGCATCTGGGGCCACTCCGGCGGTGGGTCCATGACCCTCAATATGCTGTTCCGCTATCCCGGGCAGTACAAGGCCGGCGTCTCCCAGGCACCGGTAACGGACCAGCGGCTTTACGATGCTATCTATCAGGAACGCTACTCGGGCTTGCTGGAAGAATACGCCGACGCCTACATCGAAGCCTCTCCCATTACCCATGCGAAAAATCTCGAGGGTGAACTCCTCCTGGTCCACGGTACGGGCGATGACAATGTGCACTATCAGAGCAGCGAGCGACTCATCAATGAGCTGGTCAGACTGAACAAGCCCTTCCGGTTTATGGCCTATCCCAACCGGACCCACGCGGTGGTGGACAGCGAGGGAGAAGGCACGGAGCTGCATCTGAATACCATGCGGGCGCGCTTCTTCGACGAGCACCTGCGCTCAGAGTAAAACCCCCAGCCTCAGGGTGGCGGGAAAAATTCCTGGCCGCTCTCCGAAGAGGCGTGTGGTACAGGAAGTGTCCGCTGCTACCCGGACCCTGGGTCAAAGGCCTGCGGGCGTCCGGAGTCTTGCGTAAACCTCACGCCCGGCGAAATAGGTGTGGTCCACCACAAGGGCCCGGAAGCTCTCGTCCATGGGCTCCGGCACCTGTCCGCTTAACACTACAAAGTCTGCCCACTTGCCGACGCTGATAGAGCCAATATCGTCTTTCCAGGGAGTGATGTCGGCGCCGGCCTGCGTGTAGGCATGCAAAGCGTCGTCAAAGTTCACGGACTCTTCGGGATGCCAGGGCCTACCGTTGTTGAAACCAAAGGGGCTCTCCCGGAATACCGCATCGCTCAGTTGTGTCAGGGGGCTCAAAGGCGAGGTGGGGTAATCGGCACCAAACACCAGGTGGGCACCCCCATCGAGGAGAGTCTGCCAGACATAGGCGCGATCCTCCCGCTCCTCGCCTACACGGGCAGGCACATAGCCAATGGCATTGGTGCAATGATTCGGCTGCATGGAAGCCACCACACCCAGTTCCCGAAACCGCGGCACGTCATCCGGGTGCAGCAGTTCAATATGCTCGATGCGGTTGGGCAGTCCAACAGTATTGTCTTGGGAGGCTTCGATAGCATCGAGGGCGGCGCTGACGGCCGCATCGCCGATGGAATGTATCGCCACGGGCAAACCCCGCGCCGTGGTCCGGTAAACAAGGTCGGTCAGATCATCGGGCTCTGTAATGTACTCCCCTCTCCAGTTAGGTCGATCGTGATAATCCTCCATGAGCACCGCGGTGTGTGCCGACAGCACGCCGTCATTAATCAACTTTACGAAGCCCGCCTGGAGCAGCGGTCCCGTGCGATCTTCTTTCTTCGTCGCCGCAACCCGTTCCTCCGTGTCCTCGGAGACCTGCAACACCGTATCCAGGGTTTCATCCCAGGTCTCTGGATTCATATCCAGACCGAAGTGCCCGTACCAGACGCGGAGCGATGGATCGCCTGTCTCAACGATATGCAGATAGTCATCCAGGCCCCGCATTTGATGGAGACCGGTGATACCAAAGCTATTGGCATAGCGCTGCATTTGCTCGAGCCCCTCTCGACGCCGGGCATCACTGCGCGGGGGAATGTGATCCCGCACCACGCTCATCGCGCCTTCAAGGAGAATGCCCGTAGGCGCCCTGGACACGGGATCGACAATAATTTCGCCGCCCGCGGGCACCGGGGTGTCAGCGGTCACAGCGGTCATCTCCAATGCCAGGGAATTCACCCAGGCATAATGACCGTCGATATGCGTGAGGAAAATCGGTCGGTCCGGGACCACGGCGTCCAGCATCTGGCGGGTGGGGTATTCACCGTCAGAAAGGGTGTGATCCCAGTAGCCTCCCGTGAGCCACTCGCCCTCGGGGAGACGTTCATCTGCCTCGCGGATCAGACGCAGCCACTGTGCTTTATCTTCTACATAGGCCAGATCGACACCGGCTACCACAGGGGCATTGCCGTCCATGTGCGAGTGACTATCGATGAATCCGGGGGTCACCGTTCTCCCAGCGGCATCGATAATCTGTGTGCTGCTATCGGCTAGCGCGCGAATCTCTGCAGTGCTACCCACGGCGCTAAAGCGGCGACCCTCTACGGCGAAGGCTTCGACCCGCGGCGCCTGGGGATCCACCGTACGAACATCAGCGTTGATGACTATGAGCTCTGGCGCAGCAAATACCGGAGAAACAGCCCCAATAACCGCGGAAAAAACCACCGCTGATATCCCTCTTATACCTGGCAACACAGTGCGTGGATGACTCATAGGGCTCTCTCCTGTTCTGCAGCTTTAGCCCGGGATAATGACACATCGCCCGGGAAACAAAAGATCGTGAGCGCAGGAGGTAAATTGTGTAACCTCGGGGCACTCCTAAAAACGATAACAGGGTATGCATGTGAACGACGCTGAAACCACTGAATCCGAAGCCGGCCAACCACAGAATCACCCGGACAATCCCTATAGCACCAAGGCCGCCAGCTGGTACGCCCTGTGTCTCCTGACGATCGTTTATAGCTTCAACTTTATTGACCGTCAGCTCCTGGCGATTCTGCAGGAGTCCATCAAAGCGGACCTCAGCCTGTCGGACAGCCAGCTGGGTCTCCTCACGGGTTTCGCTTTTGCGATTTTCTACGTTACCGCCGGCATACCCATCGCGCGCTGGGCCGACCGTGGCAACCGCCGCAACATCGTGGCGCTCTCTCTGTTTATCTGGAGTTTCATGACCGCCCTCAGCGGTTTTGTACAGAACTACGCCCATCTTCTCCTGGCGCGCATCGGGGTAGGCGTAGGCGAGGCAGGCGGCAGCCCCCCTTCCCACTCCATCATCTCGGACATTTTCCCCGCTGAGAGTCGCGCCACGGCCATCGGCTTCTATTCCATGGGTGTGAGTATCGGCATTCTTTTTGGCTTTTTGGCCGGGGGTTGGCTGAATGAATTCTTTGGCTGGCGCACGGCCTTTATGGTGGTGGGGATACCCGGTGTCATCCTGGCTATCGTGCTCCGCTTCACTCTGAAGGAACCTATTCGCGGCCTCCATGACGGCGCCCCGAGTTCCACAGATGCGGTTCCCTTTGGTGAGGTGCTGCGTGTGCTGTGGAGTCGACCCACCTTCAAGCACATTGCCCTCGGTGCCGGACTGAATGCTTTTTGCGGCTACGCGACAGCGAACTGGACAGCCTCTTTTATGATTCGCACCCACGCCATGTCCACCGGCGAACTGGGTACCTGGCTGTCCATGATTATTGGTGTGGGCGGTGCCATCGGCGTGTTCTTTGGCGGCTTCCTTGCGGATCGCATGGCAAAAACTGACAAGCGCTGGTATGCCTGGCTACCCAGCATCTGTGGCTTTCTCATTGTGCCTTTTATGATCAGCATCTACCTGGTGGACAACGCCTATCTTGCCTTGTCCCTGTCGATCATACCGGGACTGCTTTTTCAGGTGTATCTGGGCAATACCATCGCCACGACCCATGCCATCGTCGGTCCGCGCATGCGCGCTACCGCGTCGGCGGTGCTCTTCCTCATCCTCAACATCATCGGTCTCGGCGCAGGCCCCTGGGTGGTGGGTGTACTCAGTGATTACCTCGCGCCAAGCCTGGGTAGCGAGTCCCTGCGCTACGCCATGCTATATGCCCTTCCTCCGGTAATGACCTGGTCGGCGATACATTACTGGCTTGCAGGAAAAACGATACGCCAGGATATTGAAAACGCGCCCCGATGAACCGCCTGAGGCCCGGCCCTGACCAGAGAGAAGACCTCCTTGAACCCTGAGTCATCACCGCAGATGTCCCTCGCCCGTACCGTGGGCTGGTCGCAACTGGCACTCATGGCCCTGGGCATCCTGACCTCAGTGCTCGTTGCCAGGGGCATCGATATCAACCTGTCTGCCGATGTGGAAAGCACCGCACGCAATATGCTCGATGCAGAGCTTCGTCTTCGTGCCAAAGCCTATCTCGCCTGCCTGGGTTTCGCCCTGACGACCGTGGTTAACATCGGACTTTTCATGCTCCTTCGGCGCCACGGGCAATTGCTTGCCGCCGCCTGTCTGACCCTGAGCCTCACGGGCGCCATGCTATCCCTCCTCGGCGCGGTGTTTGCTATGAATGTGGCGGAAATCACCAGCGCGCCTGCGTACCAGGCCATTACCGATAGTGCCCAGCGTCTGATGCTCGCCGGCATGCAGGCCACCTCTGACTACACGTCGTTTCACCTGAGTCTTGTGATCTCCTGCGTCGCTCAGGGCGGTTTCTTTTTCCTGTTTTACCGCTCGGACCTGATTCCCCGGATCATCTCTGCCTGGGGCGTGTTTGCATCTCTGCTGGTCTCAACGATCATCGTTGCAAGAGACTTTATCCCGGCCCTGGGCCACAGCAGCGTTACCATCAGCTTCATGCTCGGCAATCTCATCGCCTTGCTGTCCCTGAGCCTTTATCTTGGCATTAAAGGTGTGCGAGGAGACCCCGCGCCCCTATAATCTGCAGGCTTTGCATGAGCCTTCCCCGTGATACCTGTTACCTGGCCCTTTGACCCTCGGCGCTCGCCTGTTTTTTATGGCTGGGTGGTCTGGGCGTTTTCCACGGCGGGCTTCTTGTTCAGCATTCCCGGCCAGACCATGGGCATGGCGGTGTTTACCGACACCTTTATTGAGGTGCTGAACCTCAGCCGGACCCAGGTCTCCATGGCCTACCTCATCGGCACCGTCGCCTCGTCCCTGTTTCTGACCCGCGCAGGCCGCTGGTACGACCTCTACGGTGGCCGCATCATGATTGCCGGCTCTGCCGCAGCCCTGGGCCTGATGGTCCTGGTCATCAGCGCCGTCGATGTCCTCAGCCGTTGGCTCGGAGGCAGCACCGCCGTGACCTTCTGCCTGCTGCTGTCTGCCTTCTTCGGTGTGCGCTTTTTTGGGCAGGGGGTGCTGACCAGCTGCTCCAGAAATGTATTGCTTCTGTGGTTTGTCCGGCGTCGCGGACTCGTGAGCGGCATCCGCAGCGTCTTTGTATCCTTCGGCTTTGCCATCGCTCCCTTGGCCATCGCTTTCCTCATCAGCAGCTTTGGTTGGCGCGGCGCGCTCTGGTTCATGGGCCTTACCGTTGGCCTGGTCTTCGCAGTGTTAGCCCTTGTATTTATTCGGGATAACCCTGCGTCCTGTGGACTCCAGGCGGATGGGGGTAAGCCCGACGATCAGGGGGCTGCCCCCCTGGAGGCACCCTCGAAGACCATTGACGAGGCACGGCGGAGTCCCGTTTTCTGGATCTACTCCCTCAGTCTTGGCATGCATGCACTGTTTGGCACGGCGCTCACCTTTCACGTGGTGGCCGTGTTTGCCGAAAGCGGATTCTCCGCGGAGATCGCTTTTGGCTATTTTCTGCCAGCGGCCGTGTTCTCTACGGCGAGCAATCTCATTGCCAGCAGCATCGTTGATCGTCACCGCCTGAAACCCTTTCTCCTTGTCATGCTGGGAGCCTTGAGTATCGGGGCTGTGGGACTGATCAATCTGGCGCAGCCATGGGGTTATTGGGTGCTGGCCGTGGGCTTTGGCGTCGGGGGAGGCCTGTGGGGAGTGGTATCGAATCTCGCGTTCATTCGCTTTTTCGGCCCCCTGCATCTGGGGGCAGTGAGCGGCTTTAACGCATCCATATCCGTATTTGCCAGCGCCGTCGGACCGGCCGCCTTCAGCCTGGGGGTAGACCACCTGGGTAGCTACAACGCCGCCGCGCAGATTTGCTTCGTCATGCTGGTGTTGTTGTTACTTGCTGCACTCGTCATCAAGCAGCAGGAGGTTGTGCACCCCGCCAAAGCGGCGGGGTGAGCAAAGGAGATCAACAAGAACCGTTGATGATCCTCACGGGGTGCGTCGAAAAGCCTGTCAGGCCGCGATGACCCGAAGCTTTTCGTCCGGCTCATCCCAGGGCAGGTGATGATCTTCAAGGATCACCAGGTTCTTGCGATTTACGAGGGTCTTCTCGGCCTTGTATCCCAGCAGGTCCCGAATCTCACGATCGGGATTGAGTGCTATGAGCGCCGCCTCGTCGGAGGAGAAGTTCGACAGGCCTCGCGCCCGCTCTACCCCGCGCTCGTCGTAAATGTGCAGCACGTCAGCTTTTTGGAATGCTGTGTGAATAGACACGACGTCGGTGCAGGCGATTCCTTCACTACCGCCTTCGAGGGCATCGGCCGCCTCCTGCGTAAGAACAAGGCTTCCGGCCATCTGCAAGCGATCCGTAAGCCATACGGCCCAGGCAGACTGGGGCGTTGATTTCGCGACACACCGCGTATGGGGGCGTCGATTCTCCAGCGCGGCGGAGATCGGCTCGTCGATGATGCCGCGGGAGATAATCGTCTCGCAGCCGGCATTCTGCGCCATGTTGGCCGCCTGCATTTTTGTGAACATGCCGCCGGTTCCCAGGCTGTTGGTGCCGCTGGTCACCGCAAGGTACTCGCTGACATCATCGACAGTTGCGATGAGCTCGGCCCCTTCCTCGTCGGGATTGCGATCGTAAAGACCATCGACGCTGGTGAGAATGACCAGGTCCTGGGCCTGAATCATCTGCGCCACTTTTGCCGCCAGCCTATCGTTATCACCCACACGAATTTCCTCCGTGGTAATGGTGTCGTTTTCATTCACGACAGGCAGCACACCCAACTCCAGGAGCTTGTGCACAGTGTTTTTGGTATTAAGGAAGCGGCGGCTGTCCTCGAGATCTTCCAGGGTGACCAACACCTGCGCAATGTCAAAACCATGTTCCTGGGCAATTTGCTTGTAGGCGTTTAATAGCACCGGTTGCCCGCAGGCGGCGGCCGCCTGCTTCTCCTGCACACCCGCCTCCTCACCATCGGTGTTGAGGACATTGAGACCCAGAGCGACGGAACCTGAGGAGGCCAGAACAACTTCGTAGCCCTTGTCGCGCAAAGTTGCGATGTCGCTGAGTAATCCATGCATGAATGCATAACGTGGTCGTAAGTCAGGCGTGTTGGCCAGTAGGCTCGAACCTACCTTTACTACGATTCGCGGCTTATCACCCGTCATTACCTGGCCGAAGCCTGCGGCGTCGGTCTCTGTGGCATTCATGCTGTTGATCCTCTCAGTTGGTGTTAGTTCGTAGTGAATGGTGGAAACAAAACTTCACGCTGCTTCGCTCTGCTTACGGGAGCCTTTAAAAGGGCAGCCTGTAAAAGGAATGCCCATAAAAAAGCAGCGGGAGCTCGCCCACGCCGCCTCGTGAATTGCTTAGAGTATAAAGTAATTTTAGCCTTCAACCTAGCGGCAAAATTGCCAAAAGCTCAAAACATCGTCATAAAAATGTCATTAAATTGATAATTTTCAGTGTTTTAGCTTGGACACGGCTTTGGCAAAAATAAACGAAGATTGATTGTTTACCCTAAAAATATTTATACTACGAAGCATTCACTCCTTTTAAGTCAGCAGCACGCCGTCCATTGCACCGTCGTGTGATTGTCGACGTTTGTGCGCTGCAGCTTGTTTCACCGGGGATGATCTGCGGTTGTCGTTACGACCGATTGCAGTAAAGAAGTATCCACAAGCATTCACTACAGGAAGTTAAAACGTGACCACGGATATCAGCAGCACGATTGATAACAGCACGACAGACAGTGCCTTAGAGCAGGCCGACCCAGCTGCGAAGGACCCTCAGCAGTACATCGCTGATCTGGGGGCCCGGGCAAGCAGGGCTGCACACCTGTTGGCTCAGGCCACTACGGACAAGAAAAATGCCGCGCTGCAGACTGCAGCCATCGCTCTTCGCGAGGCATCAGCGGCTCTTATCGCTGCCAATGAGATAGATGTGAAGATGGCGCAGGGGGCCGAACGTCCTGACTCCTTCATCGATCGTCTGCGGCTCAACGAAGAGCGCATCGAAGGCATGGCCGCAGCGCTGGAGCAAATCGCTGAACTGCCGGATCCCGTGGGCCGTGAACTGATGGACACGACACGCCCCAATGGTCTCAGCATCAAGCGGGTGGCAACACCCATCGGCGTCATCGGCATGATCTACGAATCGCGCCCCAATGTGGGTGCCGACGCCGGCGCCCTCTGCCTCAAATCAGGAAACGCCGTCATTCTTCGCGGCGGTTCCGAAAGCCTGAATTCGACACGCATCATTGTTGAAGCCATGCGTCATGGACTCGAGGCGGCCGGCCTCCCCGCCGATGCCGTGCAACTCGTCGACAGCCCGGATCGGGCGGCCGTGGGCGCACTTCTGGGCTGCGCGGAACACGTGGACCTGGTAATACCCCGCGGCGGGCGAAGCCTGGTGGAGCGGGTACGCGACGAAGCGCGGGTCCCCACCCTCCTTCACCTCGATGGCAACTGCCATAGCTACGTACACAGCGGCGCCGACCTTGAGAAAGCCGTGAGCGTTATACGCAACGCCAAACTTCGGCGCACCGGCATCTGCGGTGCCACCGAAAGCCTTGTTGTGGATGAGGCCGTGGCAAAGCAATTCATCCCGCTCCTGGCCGACGGCCTGGAGAACTGCGAACTTCGCGGCGATGAAACGGCGCAGGCCTGTGACGCTCGTGTGAATCCGGCGAGTGCCTCCGACTGGGACGAGGAATACCTGGACGCCGTGCTGTCCATCAGGGTCGTCGCCGAGCTGAAAGAGGCCTGCGACTTCATCAATCAGCATTCGTCAGGTCATACGGAAGCAATCCTCACCGAGGAAGCAACCGCGGCGGAGTATTTTCTTAACGCCATTGATTCAGCGGTGGTGATGCACAACGCATCAACGCAGTTTTCTGATGGCGGAGAATTTGGCATGGGCGCTGAAATAGGTATCGCTACGGGCAAGATGCACGCTCGCGGCCCCGTGGGACTCGAGCAACTCACCAGCTTCAAATACCAGGTCCGGGGCAACGGTCAGACACGGAGTTAATACTATGTCCGTCTACACCTTAGTATCACTACTTGGCTACTTTGCGCTGATGATGGGTATCGGCGTGTACGCCTACCGCAACTCCACCAGTGATGTATCAGAATACATGCTGGGAGGGCGGCAGCTTCACCCCGCTGTGGGCGCGCTCTCGGCGGGCGCGTCGGACATGAGCGGCTGGATGCTCATGGGGCTGCCCGGCGCGATTTACCTGTCAGGTTTTTCCGCGGTGTGGATCGCTGTGGGTCTGGTGGCAGGTGCCTACCTTAATTATCTCCTCGTGGCACCGCGGCTGCGCGTGTACACCGAGGTGGCGGACGACGCCATCACCATTCCCGACTTTTTCGAAAAACGTTTTGACGACCGCTCCCATGCCCTGCGCGTGATCTCCTCCGTGGTCATTGTTATCTTCTTTACCCTCTACACCTCTTCCGGCGTCGTAGCCGGTGGCAAGCTCTTCGAGTCCTCCTTCGGCCTCAGCTACGAGTTGGGGCTGTTTCTCACCGCGGGCGTGGTGGTCGCCTACACCCTGTTCGGCGGATTTCTCGCCGTCAGTCTCACGGACTTTGTGCAGGGCGCCATTATGTTCGTCGCCCTGATCATGGTGCCGGTCGTCGCGATCTTTCAGCTCGGTGGCATCGAGGCAACCGCCAGCGAGGTGCGAGGCGTCAATCCCGACCTGCTCACCTGGTTCACCGGGGTTTCCGGGCTTGCACTGATTTCGAGCCTGTCCTGGGGACTGGGTTACTTCGGCCAGCCCCATATCATTGTGCGCTTTATGGCGATTCGGACCCTCAAGGACGTCGCCACGGCGAGACATATCGGCATGAGCTGGATGCTGGTGACGGTGCTGGGTGCCGTCGGTACGGGCATTGCCGGCATCGCCTACGTCGCAGGTACTAAAACCGTTCTTGAGGACCCGGAGACGGTGTTCATCCTCCTGTCTCAGGTGCTGTTCCACCCCCTGGTGGGCGGCTTCCTTCTGGCGGCGATTCTGGCCGCCATCATGAGCACTATTTCTTCCCAGCTCCTGGTCTCATCGAGCTCTCTCACGGAAGATTTTTACAAGACCTTCGTGCGCCGGGATGCCAGCCAGAAAGAGTTGGTGCTCATCGGCCGGATCTCCGTCTTCGCGGTGTCCATCATCGCCATCCTCCTCGCCTTCGATCGATCGGCGTCTATTCTTTCCCTGGTAAGTAACGCCTGGGCAGGCTTTGGTGCCGCCTTTGGTCCTATCATCCTCCTCAGCCTGTTCTGGAAGCGTCTAACCCGCAACGGCGCACTGGCGGGAATGATTGTCGGCGCCGTGACGGTGCTCTTCTGGATCTATGCCCCCATCGAGATTGACGGCCGGACGCTGTCTGAACATCTCTACGAAATTGTGCCGGGATTCGTCCTCAGCATGGGCGCAGCCACCAGCGTGAGCCTGCTGGACGAACGGCCCAAACGCGCTATCGGTCGACGCCATGACAGTATCGACCTGACCATGGCGGGACGCGACGCCCCCGCCCCCGGTAGCGCTTGATTCACCGAAATAAGGAACCGAGAATGAACCAGGTTTTTACGCCAGAGAGTCCTGCGATGTCTGCAAGGGATCAACACGAACTTGAGTCCATCCGGGCGCTGCATGTCGCCGACGAGCGGGAGGTCCTCGCCGCCCTCGTAGGAGGCGTTGCCATTGACCTGGATCTGCGCCAGCGGGCTCAGGCCCGAGCGGTGGATCTTATCGAGCGCATTCGCAGCGCGGGTCAGCCGGGGCTCATGGAAATGTTCCTGGCGGAGTACGGTCTTTCCACCAATGAGGGCATCGCCCTCATGTGCCTGGCGGAAGCCCTTCTGCGAGTGCCCGATCCCGGCACCATCGACACGCTCATTGAAGACAAGATCACCCCCTATGACTGGAGTGAGCACAGCGGCAAATCGGGTTCTGCGGTAGTCAACGCCTCCACCGTGGCCTTGATGATGACGGGCCGGGTGCTGGACGATGACAACTCAGCCAGCGTCTCGGGTCTCCTCAACCGCACGGTCAAACGACTGGGCGAGCCCGTCGTACGCATGGCCGTAAAACGTGCCATGAGGGAGATGGGTAATCAGTTCGTTCTCGGACAAACCATTGAGGAAGCGATCAAGCGCGCCGAAGGCGAGACCCGCCGCGGCTTCCGCTATTCCTTTGACATGCTGGGCGAGGCGGCGCTCACTCAGGCCGATGCCGACGCCTACTTTGAAGCCTACTCCGATGCCATACGCGCCATCGGCAAGTCTGCCAAAGGCGGCGCCATGCACGAGCGTCCGGGTATCTCGGTCAAGCTCTCGGCACTCCATCCGCGCTTCGAATATGCCAAGAGCGCTCGCCTGGAAACGGAGCTGGCGCCACGACTCAATGCCCTCGCTCGCCTGGCAAAAGAGGTCAATCTCGGACTAAACGTCGACGCTGAGGAATCCCAGCGCCTTGAGCCCTTCCTCCACGTCGTCAAGGCCGCCTTGTCTGATGAGGAGCTTGCGGGCTGGGACGGTTTTGGCGTGGTCGTGCAGGCTTATCAGAAGCGCGCCGGCGCGGTCATCGACTGGCTGCACCAGCTTGCCACGGCCCTGGACAGAAAAATCATGGTGCGTCTGGTGAAGGGCGCCTACTGGGATTCGGAGATTAAGCAAGCCCAGGTGGAGGGCGTGACGGACTATCCCGTGTTTACCCGACGCACGGCCACGGACGTGTCCTACATTTGCTGTGCCTCGAAGCTGCTCAGCATGACGGACCGTATCTACCCCCAGTTCGCCACCCACAACGCACAAACCGCCGCAACAATCATAGAGCTGGCGGGAGAGCGCAAAGACTACGAATTCCAACGCCTCCATGGCATGGGCGAAACGCTGTTCAACCAGCTCATTAAAGATGGCGCCAACTGCCGCATCTACGCGCCCGTGGGTCCCCACAAAGACCTTCTGGCCTATCTCGTGCGGCGACTCCTGGAAAACGGCGCCAATTCATCCTTTGTACATAAGGTAGTGGATCCCGCCTACACGCCCCTGTCCCTGGCCTCAGACCCTTTCTCCAATCTGGACAGACTCCATGCGGCGCGCCCCGCGGCGCTGTGCGACCCCGCCGATATATACGCGCCGGAGCGGAAAGCCGCCCGAGGCTGGGATCTCACCAACGACCTTGTGGTGCAGGAATTGGACCTGGCCAGGGAGCGTTTTCTGAATCACCGCTGGCAGGCTGCACCGATACTGGCTCGAGACATCGCGCCGTCGGATACGCGCGTGGGGAGAGATATCACCAACCCCGGTAATCCTCAGGAGGTGGTGGGCGAGTGTTTTGACGCCTCCGTCAGTGATTGCGAAAGCGCCCTGGCCTCTGCCCAGGACTGGCACAACGCCGGGGCACAGCAGCGCGCCTTTGCCCTGCGTCGAGCGGCCGATTTGTTTGAGCTGAACGCCGGTGAACTCATGGCACTGTTGGCGAGAGAGGCGGGCAAGTGCGCCCCGGATGCCGTCGCGGAGCTTCGGGAGGCCGTCGATTTTCTTCGCTATTACGCCAACCGCGGTGAGGAGCTTTCCCAGCAGCCTGCCCGGGGCATTATTACCTGTATCTCACCCTGGAATTTCCCCCTGGCGATTTTCACGGGTCAGATCGCCGCGGCCCTGGTGGCCGGTAATGCCGTGCTCGCAAAGTCTGCGGAATCCACACCTCTCATTGCCGCCGCGGCGGTGCGACTGATGCACGCCGCCGGAGTACCCCGTGACGTGTTGCAATACCTGCCGGGAGACGGCGCTACCGCCGGCACGGCGCTTACATCCTCACCGGAGGTAGCCGGGGTGTGCTTCACCGGATCAACGGCGACCGCCAAATCCATCAATCGGACCATGGCTGCCAAACTTTCTCCATCGGCACCGCTGATTGCAGAGACCGGCGGCATCAATGCGGGCATTGTCGATTCCACCGCGCTCCCCGAGCAGGCAATCCGCGACGCTCTCGCCTCGTCGTTCCAGTCCGCAGGCCAGCGCTGCTCCGCATTGCGTGTCCTCTACATCCAGGAAGATGTGGCCGATGTGCTTCTCGACATGCTCTTTGGCGCCATGGACGAACTGGACCTGGGTACCCCCTGGTCCCTGGCAACGGATATCGGACCGGTCATCAATCCCCAGGCCCAGGCCTCCATCCAGGCCTACGTCGATAAGGCGAAGGACGAAGGGCGACTTCTCAAACAGCTAAAAGCACCGGGTACGGGCTATTTTGTCGGGCCCGCGGTGGTAGAGGTATCGGGCATCGCTGATATCGAAAACGAAATATTCGGCCCCGTGCTCCATATCGCCAGGTTTGCCGCCGATGACTTCGACAAGATCATCGATGACATCAACAACAGCGGCTACGGTTTAACCTTTGGTTTGCACACCCGCATTGATGAGCGCGTGAAAGAGGTCTCCTCCGCCGTTCACGCCGGCAACCTTTACGTCAATCGCAACCAGATCGGCGCCGTGGTGGAGTCCCAACCCTTTGGTGGCGAGGGCCTGTCCGGCACGGGACCCAAGGCGGGAGGACCCCGCTACGTGCAACGTTTTCAGCAGCCCCTGGGCGCTCCGGACCTGGCGCTTGAAGACAGCGATACGGCGATGGCCGACGCCCAGGCGGTACAGTCCGCTATCGATGCCCTCGACTGGCACGAGGCCCAGCCCCTGGAGGTGCGGGACATGCCCGGGCCCACGGGAGAGGCGAACCGGCTGGCACTGTGGCCGCGAGGTCTGGTGCTCTGCCTGGGTCCCACGGCTCAGGAAGCGGCCATGCAGGCGGGAACCGCTCGCCGTATGGGTTGCCCCGCGCTGATGGTCGCACCGGGTGTGGATAGCAGCCAGGGTATTGATGGCAAGCTAGCCCGCGAGGCCCTGACCACCCTGAGCAACATCGCCGTCGTTGCCCTGTGGAGCGATGACAAGGACCTGCGGGAAGCACGGCGGGCATTGGCAGCCCGCGACGGTGCGCTTATCCCCCTCGTGACGGAAGACGATCTCGATAGTTATTGCGTGCACGAGCGTCACACCTGCATCGACACCACCGCCGCTGGCGGCAACGCCAGCCTCCTGGCTGCTGATAGCGATTAGCGCAGCATTGCCTCAGCTGAGCGGTGGTGGATGTTTGCTTACTCGGACTTTTGAGTCACCACGCTCCAGACGTGGCCAAAGGGATCCCGGAGTTTGCCGTGGCGCCCGAAGAACTCATCCGTAACGGGCCTGATAGCGGTTGCCCCGGCGGCAATCGCGCGATCAAACCAGGCGTCGGCGTCGTCAACCTCCAGGTTGATGGTAAAGGTCGTGCGGCCGCCGAGGGTTTCCGGGGCGACATTCCCGACCACCGCCTCTAAATCGGGAAACTCATCTGCCAGCATCAGCATGTGGTCGTTGATGCGCAGCGTCGCATGGCCCAGCTTGCCTTCGTGTTCGTAGCGTGCCACCTCCTCTGCCGCAAAGGCTTTTTTATAGAACGCTATGGCAGCAGCGCCATCGCGAACACAGAGGTAGGGGGCAACGGTTTTCATAACAAGCGGGTCTCCGCAATGTTGGAGAGCGTTTCAGGCCACCAGGGCCCGTCCCGAGTGCTGCCGCCTCTTATCCGAGGTTTTGCCAGGGTTGGCCCCCGTGACGGGACACAGTACAGTCAAGCGCTAAACCTGCTCTCCGTCAATTTTTATCAAGGTACCTTCAGTCATGGTTAAAACCCGACCTGTCACGGAACAAGCCCGACGCTGCTCTTTCGGAAATTTTTGCGCCCGCATTCCCGCCGCCATGCTACCCATCCTGCTGCTAAGCGCCGGACCGGCGACCCTGGCGGCGGAAGAAATAGCGCCCGTTGACACGGTAATAGAGGGCCTGACCCTGCGGGCCATCGGCCCCGCAATAATGGGCGGTCGTATCGCAGATATCGAAGTGAATCCAAAATCGCCCAGCACCTGGTACATCGCCGTGGGCTCCGGCGGCGTGTGGAAGACCGACAATGCCGGCATCACCTGGAGCCCTGTCTTTGATGAGCAAAAGTCCTACTCCATCGGCGAAGTCACGCTGGACCCACAGAACCCCAACACCGTCTGGGTGGGCACCGGCGAAAACGTCAGTGGCCGCCACGTGGGCTGGGGCGACGGGGTCTATCGCAGCCTGGACGGTGGCACGACCTGGACATCCATGGGGCTTGAGAATTCCGAGCACATCGGTCGCATTCTGGTAGATCCCGACAACTCCGATCACATACTCGTCGCGGCGGAGGGCCCTCTGTGGTCTTCCGGGGGACAGCGAGGTGTCTATCGCAGCACCGACGGCGGCGAAACCTGGGCGGCGGTGCTCAGCGTAGATGACAAAACCGGCGCCACGGACCTGGAGTTTCATCCCGACGATCCATCCATCGTCTACGCCGCCACCTATGAGCGCCGACGCACCGTGTGGTCCTTTCTCGCCGGCGGCCCCGGCTCCGGATTCTGGAAGTCCACGGACGGTGGCGCCACCTGGCGGGAGATCACCCGTGGACTGCCTAGCGCCAACGATACCCTGGAGGTCGGTAAGATCGGCCTCGCCGTCACACCGGCAGCGCCGGACCGCGTCTATGCAACCATCGAAGCGAATGACGGCGAACAGGGATTTTTTGTAAGCCATGATCGCGGCGAGAGCTGGGAGCGCCGAAGCGACTACATTTCCGGAGGTACGGGACCTCATTACTATCAGGAGATAGAGGCCTCACCGGTCGACGCCGATCGCGTTTATCAGATGGACGTTTTCCTCCACGCCACGACCGATGGCGGGAACACTTTCACGGTTTTGGGAACGGGGCGCGCCAAGCACAGTGACAATCACGCCCTCTGGATTGATCCAACGGCGCCCACCCATCTTCTTGCGGGCACCGATGGGGGGCTCTATGAGAGCTTTGATGACGGCGCCACCTGGCGACACTTTCCCAATCTCCCCATCAGTCAGTTCTACAAAGTCGCGGTCAGCGATCACAGCCCATACTACAACGTACTGGTAGGCGCTCAGGATCTTGGCACCCTCCACGGTCCGTCACGCACCACCAATGTCGAAGGCATTCGAAATCAGGACTGGTACGTTCCCTACGGTGCTGACGGTTACGGCGTGGCCTTTGATCTCTTTGATAACGACGTGTTTTATCAGATGAGCCAGAAAGGCAACCTCATCAGACATCACTCGCCCAGCAAGGAAAACACCAGCATCCGCCCGCAACCCGCTGCTGGCGAAGCGCCCGAGCGCTGGAACTGGGACTCGCCCCTGGAAGTCAGCCCGCATAAGGCGGGTCGGATCTTCTTCGGTTCCCAGCGGCTGTGGCAAAGTGATGACCGCGGCAACTCCTGGACGGCGATCAGCGGCGATCTCACCTCGGGGACAAACCGCTTCACCTTGCCCGTGGATGGACGGGTGCGCAGTACCGACGCACTCTGGGATCTCGGCGCCATGTCCGGTTATGCCACGCTCACGGCGATCTCTCAGTCGCCCCTGCAGGAAACGAACCTCTGGACCGGAAGCGATGACGGATTGGTGCACAGCACCAGCGATGGCGGCAGAAATTGGAATCGGGTCACGCCACCGGCGCTCCCCGACGGCGCCTTTATCAACGACATAGAAGCCTCCCAGCACAATGACAACGGCGCTTTCGTAGTCGCGGACAATCACAAGACCGGCGACTACAGGCCCCTGCTCTTTAGCACCAACAATGGCGGAAAGAGCTGGCGCGATATCAGCGGCGACCTGCCGGAGGACATCATTGTCTGGGCCATCCAGCAGGATCACATCGAACCGGAGCTATTGTTTCTCGCCGCAGAAAACGGGCTCTATGTGACCCTCGATGGTGGTGAGCAGTGGCACATTCTCGGTGCCGGCGTTCCTACGGTGCCCTTCCGGGATCTCAAGCTCCAGCGTCGCGACAACGATCTCGTAGGGGCAAGCTTCGGACGGGGTGTTTACATCCTCGACGACTATCGCCCCCTGCGCGCCCTGGCAGCCAAAGTGAGAACCGGGGGCGATGCGGCTCCCGGCGATGATATTGCCTTGTTCCCCGTGCGGGACGCCTGGTGGTATCTCCCTTCGAAGCCCGGTCAGGCAGCGGGCATTCCCAGCCAGGGAAGCACCGCCTACAAGACTCCCAATCCCGAGCCCGGGCCTTTGTTCAGCGTCTATCTCCCAGCCCTTGATCAAACGCCGAAGGAACAACGCCGGGAGCGGGAACAAGAGCTGGCCGCCGCCGGGAAGGATGCTCCCTTCCCCGGTTGGGATGCGCTTAAGAATGAGGCCACAGCGGGGAAAACCCGTTACTTCCTTGAGATCCGGGATGGCGACGACAGTCCCGTGCGCCGCATCGGCCTTGAAGACACCGAGGGGCTCCAACGCCTGACTTGGGACATGCGCGGCGATGCCCCCGATCCCATCAGTTTTCCCGACGGCAGCTTCCGGGCACCCTGGATGAGCGATCCCCAGGGACCGCTTCTGGCGCCCGGTGCTTACAGCGCCCAATTGCTGAAGGTCGGCCCCCGGGCTGTGGAACGGCTGGGAAGCACGCAAAGCTTTGAGTTGAGGGCGCTGCCGACCCTGCCCGAGGGCACGGACTACCTTGCAACGGTAGCGTTCCAGAAGGAGCTGAGCGACGCCCAGCGGCAGCTCCATGCAGTGGACGAGGCTCTCAAGGAAGTCGCCCGGGAGTCCGCCTATCTTCGCGCCGCGGTAAATGCCTCGCCCCAAAGCGATCCCGCGCTGCACCAGTCTATTGATGCCTTGGAAGCCGAGATTGCCGATCTCAAGACCCTGTTACGCGGTAATCCTGCACGCAACCGACTGAGCGAAGCCCTGACGCACAGCGCTGCCCGACGCATCAGCTCTGCGGCTCAGGCCATGAATACGCGCATGCCCCCCACGGCAACCCAACGGGAGGATTTGCGCCTGGGCAAGCTGTGGATGAGCGACATCACTCGAAGAGCGACGGCCTTACGGAATGATCGCCTCGCCGGTATCAAGGCCGCCCTGCGAGATGCCGGGGCGCCCTATGTGCCAGGTCAGGCGCTGAGCTGGTAAGCAAGCGAGGCGGGCACGATTAATCCCAGTCGGGTGCCGCCACGGCGGGGCCCGCCACGGCGTTAAAGGCTGCGACATCCTCGCTCACCAGGGTTTCCCATGCGGACATGGCTTCCTGCCATTGCGGTCGAAGATCATTCAGACGATCCCGCTGACCACGGGTGAGCCCCAGCACCGCTCTGTCGGCCTGCTGATAGACGTCGATGAGAAAGGCATCAATGCGCGGATGAAAGTTCAAGACATCCTGAAAAGTCTCCCGCTGGGGTGTTGTCACTGATTTTTGCCAGGCCTCGAGCTTGTCGAGCAGGTCCTCAGCCGCTTCTGCCACCGCATCGTCACCGGCGTTTTTCGCCAGGGAATGACGCAGGGTTACCTGCTCCTGAATGCTTTGCAGACTGCTCACCCGCGTGTAGATCGCGTCGATCATGGCAAAGACCTCGTCCACAAAGACCTGCTGCTCTGCAATGGCATCGCCATCGTAGCTGTTGATGGGATCCCAGCTCACCTCAACGGTCTGTTCCTGAACCTCGTCCCCAAGGGTTAGACGCACGATGTAGGTCCCCGGTGCTACCGCATAGCCGGCAATGGACTTGTCGGCGCGGGCGCCATACACCACGTCGTAGTTCAGGGTCTCAGTGGAATCCGTGCGCAGGTCCCAGATAAAGCGGTTCAGCCCCTGCTCCGCGGGGATCACGCCTCGTCCCCCTTCGATACCCTTTTCCGCATCGGTCTCAAAGCTGCGAATGAGCTCACCCTCTTCGTTGAGCACCTCCAGGGTCAACGTCTGCTCCTCAAGATCAAGGGCGTCGCTCAATGCGTAGTAGAGCACGGCACCATCGGGCGCACTCGGCGCAACGCTCTCTCCGCCACCGGCGCGTCCCTCGGTAGGTGTCAGGCGAACCGCTGGCATGGGCGCATACAGATGCACCGCAGCCGATGCCTGAGCCTCGTCAAACTGTCGCAGGGGTGAAATGTCATCGATAACCCAGAAGGCCCGACCCTGGGTCGCCAGCACCAGATCATTCCGGCGCACCATGAGATCCGTGATGGGCACAATGGGTAGCGTGCCCTGAAACGCCTGCCAGTCTTTTCCGTTGTTAAAGGAGATAAAGAGACCGCGCTCCATACCGGCATACAAAAGACCCGCCCGTTTCGGATCCTCACGTACTACTCGTACAAAGTGCTCATCGGGCAGTCCGTCCATAATAGACGACCAGCTGCGACCGTAGTTGGACGTGCGGTAAACGTAGGGTTTGTTGTCGCCCTCCTTGTACTTCATCACGACAACATAGGCCACGGAAGGATCGTGAGGAGACACCTCAATGGCGTTGATGAGACCCCGACCGGCGTTTTTAGGCGTTACATTCTTCCAGTTCTCGCCGCCATCCCGAGTGACGTGTACCAGGCCGTCATCGCTCCCCACCCACAGGGTATCGGGGTCATGTGGGCTCTCCGCAAGGGAGAAGATGGTGTTGTACTGCTCGATGTTCTCATTGGTGTAAGGGCCCATACCCTCGCCCTGCTTGTCCGCTTCATCGCGGGTCAGATCGGGGCTGACTTCCATCCAGTCATAGCCGCGATTTTCCGACTTCAGGAGTACATTGCTACCGTGGTAGACCACTTTGGGATCGTGCAGAGACACATGGATCGGCGAGTTCCAGTTAAAGCGATATCTGGAATCCGTGGCCAGCTGGCCGAGACCGGTTTCGGAGTAGGCTTTTACGGAACGGCTTGTGCGCGTCTCCGTATCGAACTCATCGATAAGCCCGAGATAACAGCCGGCATAGGTGTAACGGGGATTATTGGGATCCATGGCCACATAGGCACTTTCGCAACCACCGTGCACCTCCCAGTCGTCACGGCCAATCTCGCCATCCCGGGAGCGGCTGCGAATGGCGACCGTGGAGTTATCCTGCTGCCCGCCATAAATCCGGTACTCAAAGGCATTGTCGGTGTTAACGCGATAAAACTGCGCCGTGGGTTGATTGTCCTGGCGAGACCAGCTCTCGGCGCCATCAAAGGAGACGTTGGCGCCGCCGTCATTGGCGTTCACCATCCAGTCTGAGTTATCGGGATTGATCCATAGGTAGTGGTTATCGCCATGGGGCGTCTGCACCTGGTTAAAGGTCTTGCCGCCATCGATGGACTTCATGAACGGTGCGTTGAGCACGTACACGGTGTTCTCATCATTGGGGTCCGCAAAAATGTGCATGTAGTACCAGGAACGTGCCCGCAGGATGCGTTCACTGTTCAGCTGGCTCCAGCTATCACCGCCGTCATCAGAACGGTAGAGTCCCCCCTCGTCGCCCTCAGCTTCGATAATCGCCCAGACGCGACCGGATTTTGCACCGGATACGGCGACACCGAGCTTGCCCATGCCCTCGGGCAGATCGTCAACCAGGCGCTCCCAGCTCTCACCGCCGTCCGTGGAGCGCCAGAGGCCACTGCCCTCGCCGCCGGAGCGAAGCTTCCAGGGCGTGCGCTGGTTATCCCACATGGCGGCAAAAAGGATACGCGGATTGCCGGGGTCAATAGCCAGATCCACCGCGCCGGTGCTTTCGTTGAGAGGGGTCAGAACGCGGCGCCAGGTCGCGCCGCCATCGGTGGTTTTGAACACGCCCCCATCATCGGCGGGGGCGTAGGTGTTGCCCTGGGCAGCGACCCAGATGGTGTCAGGATCCTGGGGGTGAATGCGAATCTCACCAATCTGGCGGACATTCTCGAAGCCGATGTGCGTCCAGCTTTTGCCGGCATCGGTAGATTTATACACGCCGTCGCCCTGGGAAGAGGCGATATTCCGAAAAGGTGATTCCCCCATACCGACGACAACAACATTGGGGTCAGAGGCGGCTACCGCGATAGCGCCCACAGCGGAAGAGCCAATATCGTCATCGGAGACGGGATGCCAGCTGGCCCCGGCGTTTTCGGTTTTCCACACCCCACCGGTGGTGCCCATGTAATAGACGTGGGGGTTCTGCCGAACACCTACGGCGACCGTAGCCCGTCCGCCACGGAAGGGGCCGACGTTGCGCGCCTCAATCCCATCAAAGAAATCGCGATCGTCCTCTGCACTCATGGCAGCCGGAACAATGGCGGTAAAAATCATGCTCAAACAGGCGAAAAACAGCGCTGGCTTCATATCTGGCCCTTCAAAAGATGTGTGTTGATAACGCAATTCCGTAACCCCGAAAGTATATGTCAGAATCCACGGCAACAAACCCCGTGTCACCCAAGGCTGATAATCCATGTTTTCAGGCGCGCTCTTTAAACTCCCCCCAAAATCGTCACAGCAGAGCAAGGCCGGCAAACTCCGGGGGATCCTTGGGTGGGCGTCACTCGTACTGCTCACGCCCACACTCCTCGGCGCGCAGGCCGAGGCCATCACCCTGGACGATGTTTTTGCCTCCCCCAATATGTTTGGCACCCCGCCGTCGGCCCCGAAGTGGGCGCCGGACAGCCAGCATTTCGCTTTTAGCTGGAATGACGAAGGGCTGCCCGAGCGGGGACTGTGGTTGGCATCGGCAGACGGCGAAGAGCTGGAGGAGCTGCAGCTTCCCGAAGCATCGGACGCTCTTTCGGACTTCATCTGGCACGGCGACAGCCAGGCCCTCCTCGTGGTTTTGGGCAGTGAGTTGTGGCAACTGAGTATCAGCGATCGGTCATCGCAGCGATTAGGGGTGCTCGGCAAGGGCGCATCCAACCTTGGCCTCGCCCCCGACGGCAGCAAAGTGGCCTTTCTCAAAGAGGGCGATCTATGGATCTTTGATCTTGAGAGCAAGACCTCACAGGCGCTGAGCAATGTGGGTATCGCGGGCTTGTCGGCATTATCGATCGGTCGCTATAACCGGCCGGAGCGGGAAATCGGCCCGGGCATCTGGGGTGGCCCCACCTATGCGTGGTCACCGGACAGCGGCACCATCGCCGTGCACCTGGTCGATCGCCGGCATCTGCCCAAGGTGCCTTTCCCTGACTACCTATCGCCCGAGACCAGCCCCAATGAGATTCGCAGAGCCTATCCCGGAGACGCCAACGAGTCCCGCCAGGTAGGCCTGATCAATGTGAGCAGCGGAAAGATGCAGCTGTTGCCCCTAGAGAGCCCCAAAGCCCGCCAGGTGATTGGTTTTTCCTGGTCTGTCGATGGAGTGCTCCTCGTGGATATCGCCTCGGATACGGCAGAGGATCGCTGGCTGTACCGGGTCGACGACATGCAACTGGAGACGATCTGGCATAGCCACCGCGAGAGCCGCATCTACACCGGCTTCGCCTCGGCATGGGACGCCGACGGGCAAAATATTGTGTTCCTCAGTGACCTTGATGATCGCTACGGGCTGTATCGCATCAACGCCCTGTCGATGGAAGAGTCGTCGAAAGAGGCGTTGGAAGATGCGTCGGAGGAGTCGTTGGGAGAGTCGCTGGAAAAGTCACCCAGGCTACTCAGCGATCCGCGCATGGATGTGCTCTCTGCCCCGCAGATCACCGCCTCGGGACAGATCATCTATGCCGCCAATGCCCCCTCGGCCGCCGAAAGCCAGGTGTTCCGCGTGGGTCCGGATGATGGAACGCCAGAGCGACTCACACAACCCACACAGATTACACAACTACCCGGATACAACACGCCCTACCCCTCCCCCGATGGCAAGCACCTCGCATTTCTCCACAGCGAGGCTGCCCGGCCGCCGGAGCTTTATAGCGTTGCCACCGCAGGCGGAGACGCGCAGCGCGTCACGCACTCCCAGGGAGCGGCCTTCAGTGAGCAGACCTGGGCTCGCACACGCTATGTCAGCTTTCCCAGTCTGATTGATGACTACACACTCCATGCACGCATCCTGGAACCGCCGGTTCTCGAGCCCGGCAAACAATACCCCGTGCTCTTCGGCCCCATGTACTCCAATACGGTGCGTAACCGCTGGAGTGGTCGATATAGCCGCATCCAGCAGCTGTTGGTGCAGAAGGGCTACATCGTTGTGCAGGTGGATATGCGCGGCAGTACCGGTTACGGGCGGGATTTTCGCGAGGAGTTTCTCGTGGATTTTGCCGGCGATGATATTGAGGACATCGTCAGTACCGTTGAGTATCTGAAATCCGAAGCCCACATGGACACTGATCGCATGGGCATCTGGGGAAGCAGCTACGGCGGCACCCTATCTATCTACACACTATTGAAAAAACCCGGGCTTTTCCGTGCGGGCGTGGCTGCGGCAGCGGCGGTGGATCCGCACTTCTTCGGTACCGATGACGTGGCTATTGTCCGTCGCCCGGATACGCACCCCGGGATATTCCTCAACAGCGCCGCGCGCTATGCCAAAAATCTCGAGGACCATCTCCTGATCATCCACGGCATGCAGGATCAGGTCGTACCCTTCAAAACCACCGCCGCCCTTGCCGATGTCCTCATCAGAGAAGGAAAAGACTTCGACTTTGCTTTTGCCCCCGGGGCCACCCACAGCTGGAGCCGCGAAGCGCATTATTCGCGCTATCTGTTTGGAAAGATGCTGCAGCACTTTGATCGCTATCTGCAGCCCCGGGAAGGCATGCCGCAGCGAGGCAAAAATCAGCGCTGAAGGTTACACTGAAGCCCGAAATGACCCGGGCCCTTTAACTCAAGCTGGCGTTTAAACGGCAGCCCTCAGACGCACAGAGGTTCTGCTTGTCCACTTGAGCCCTGTCGCCTCCGTTCAGATTCTAATTTTTGGGAGTGATACTGCGTGACCCTAGCGACCTTTACCTCGGCCACCACCCGCTTTTTGGGACTTGGCTCAATCCTTTCCCTGGCCGTCAGCGGCTGCAGCAACCAGCTGGCGGACAACAGCGAGATGGCACCCGCAGCCGTGATCGCCGCTCTGGAAGCCGCCGCCCGGGGCGAGCCGCACCCCGATGATCTTCATCCGGACACTGCCAGATCCGGAAAAGCCATGACGCCGACGCAAGCTGCCTTTGACGTGCAGCACTACACGCTCAGCCTCAAGGTGATGCCCGAGACCCGCTCCATCGACGGGCGCGTGGATGTTCGCTTTGATGCTCTCGAAGCCCTGGATACAGTGCAACTGGATCTCGACCCACGGCTATCGATTAAAGAAGTCACCCTTGGGGACACCGCCCTGAGCGTCCGTCGCGAGGCGGGCTCCTTTTTTGTCACCCTGCCCTCAACGCTCGCTGCGGGCGCCAGCGCCACAATCTCTGTGGCTTACGGTGGCAAGCCCCATGTGGCCCTGGCCCCCCCCTGGTTTGGGGGCTTTGTCTGGTCCGAGGTAGACGGCACACCCTGGTTTGCCACCGCCGTACAGGGCGACGGCTGCGATCTGTGGTGGCCCTGCAAGGACAACTTCGCGGATAAGCCCGATGAGGGCATTGATCTCGCCATCTCGGCACCCAGGGGCGTCAAGATTGCCTCCGTGGGTGTATTGCGCTCCGTTGACGAAGGTGATGATGGCTTTGATACCTGGCACTGGAGCTCCCGACATCCCTATTCAGGTTATGCCGTAGCGATTAACGGCGGCCCCTATGAACTGGTGGAGGATGAGTACACCGGCGTCAGCGGTAGCCGCTATCCCATTCAGTTCTGGGCCCTGAAAGAAAACGCTGACAAAGCCCGCGACCTTGTAAACTCTGACGTCATCCCCGACCTCGAATTCTTCGAGCGACTCCTGGGACCCTACCCCTGGGGGGATGAAAAAGCCGGTTTTGTGGAAACGCCCCACCTGGGCATGGAGCACCAGACCATCAATGGCTATGGCGAGCAGTACAAGCGTGGTCGCTATGGCTATGACTGGCTCCTCCATCACGAGCTCGCCCACGAATGGTTTGGCAATGTTATGACCCACGCCCGCCCGGAGGACGCCTGGCTGCATGAGGGTTATGGGGCCTACATGCAGGCGGTCTACGCCGAAGAGACCGTCGGAGCCATGGGCTACTTTGACCACATGTACGGTGCCTACACCAACAACGAGCACTGTCTGCCTGTGGCCAATCCCGAGGTGATGGATGCCGGAGAGGCTTTTGACAACCGGGATATCTATACGAAGGGCTCCTGGATGCTTCACAGCCTCCGCCGCTACATTGGCGAAGACGCTTTCTGGGCCGGTACCCGACGTCTGATCTATGACACGGCGGAACCCTGGTCTCTCAGTTACCCCATTCAATTCCGCTATCGCTCCACGGAAGACTTTATCGCCATCATGTCCGACGAGGCGGGCGAGGATGTGAGCTGGATCGTCGAAACTTATCTTCGTGAAGCGGGGATGCCGGAGCTGATCACAAGCCGGGACGAGGGCAAACTCAGCCTCGCCTGGGAGGTGCCAGGGGATCGTGACTTCCCCATGCCCGTGGAGGTGAGTATTGACGGCGAGCGGGTTATTACAGATATGTCGTCGGGCCCCCAAAGCCTCGCAGTGCCCGAGGGGGCCCGCGTGCTCATCGACCCCGACAGCAAGATTCTTCGCACTCTGCCGATTATCGGCGATTGCTCAGAGCAGACCGAACAACAGATTCAGGACAACATCGAGCGCTTCACGCGCATGGCAAAAGACTACGGCTGGCAAAGAGACTAAAGCATGAAAACCCTCGAACACCTTTCAGGAAAGAACCCTACACCTCTCCATACCCCCCTCCGTGCACCCCTGCGCAGATCCCTGGGCGCCCTGGCGCTGGCCCTTACTTTTGGGAGCAGCCTGAGTGGGCTGACCCAGGCTCAGGAACTCACGGACCCGACGATGCCGCAAATCCTGGATCTTGATGATCGCGCCGCGACCATCGATCGCTGGCTGAGAGAGCGCCTGGACACCCTGATAGCGCCCCTTATGCGGCGCGAGGGTGTGGATATGTGGATCCTCGTTGCCGGTGAATACGACGAGGACCCGGTGGTCAAAACCATGCTGCCCGCCACCTGGCTGGCCGCACGGCGCACGACCATCATGATTTTTCATGACCGCGGCGAGGAAGCCGGCGTAGAACGCATGGCCGTGGCCCGCTATCCGGTGGCGGATCTGTTTCCCGCTGCCTGGAATCCCGAAGAGCAGCCCGACCAGTGGGAACGTGTGGCCGAGATCATCCGTGAGCGCAATCCCAAGGCCGTCGCCATCAACACCTCCGAAGACTTCCCCCTCGCTGACGGACTGAGCGCCGGCATGCGGCGCAAGCTTGAACGGGCCCTGGGCTCCCTCACGGAAAGAGTCGTTGAGAACCATAATCTGGCCATCGGCTGGCTTGAGACGCGCACGGAATCCGAGATGGCCGCCTACCCCCAGCTTGTGCGCATTGCCCACGCGATCATTGCCCAGATGTTTTCCGAAGCCACCATCACTCCCGGCATCACCACCACGGAAGATCTGCGCTGGCACCTGAGACAGCATGTGTCTGACCTGGGGCTGGATACCTGGTTTCATCCCTCGGTCCATGTCCAGCGAGCCTCCCAGTCGGCCTTCTCCATTGCCAACATGAGCCTCGATGAAGGCGATGTGGTGATGCCCGGCGATTTTCTCCATGTGGACTTCGGGATCACCTATCTCCGGCTGAATACCGATACCCAGCACCACGCCTACATTTTACGTCCCGGCGAGACCGAAGCGCCCAAGGGTCTGAGGGATGGCTTGGCGGCAGCCAACAAGGTTCAGGATGCCCTCCTGGCGACCTTCAAGAGTGGCCGCTCCGGCAATGAGATGCTCGCCGAGGCGCGTAGAACCATCGAGGCTCAGGGCATCAAAGGGACGATCTACACCCATCCCCTGGGTCTCCACGGCCATGGCGCCGGGCCGGGCATCGGCATGTGGGATAACCAGGGGCCCATGAAGGGCGCGCGAGGTGTCTACCCCCTGCGACCGAATACCGCCTGGTCCATTGAACTCAATGCCGAGGCTCCGGTACCCGAATGGGGCGATCAACAGGTGCGTTTTATGACCGAGGAAGACGCGTTTTTTGACGGTGAGACCGTACGCTATCTGGATGGACGGCAAACGGAAATCACCCTTATTCCTAGACAGCAGTAAGCCGCGTCCAGGAGACGGGAGCGCGCCTAGCGTTCCCGCTCTTCGTCCAGTCCGGGACCTTTGATCTTAATAAAGGCCTGGGATTCGGGTTCCACATCCTGCAACACGAAATTATCGATAACGGGGAAACGCTCGGGCAGAGGCGTCACCCACTCCTGATACACAAGCAGGAAGTCGTCCTCAATTTCGGCGCCGATGGTGAGAAGCTCAATGTCGCCCCCGGACCCCGCTGTGTCACCCTGATCATTGGCAGGCAACCCTGAGAGCAGCTTGAAACGTTCGTCTACATATAAAGCGACGAGGGCCAGACTGCGAAGCTCTTCGATGGGCAGGGTGCCACCCATGTAGCGATTGACGACAATGGCATCCGCCAGATGCATACGGTGCACGATCTCAAAGCTCTCACCGGCCCAGGTGATATCGGTCCACACTGCATGACCCCGGTGCGCATTTGCGGGAGCCAGGCAGACGAGCAGTATTGCACTGGTGACCCAGCGCAATACTGTCGACGTGGCTGCGTGAGAGAAGTCTCCCGTCTTAGCCACCGTTCGCAGGTTTCAGCGGCGCTGCCTTGCCATTCTCGGTATCAGTTTTGGCGCTGTCTTTCAGCTCATGGAGCATATCGGCCATGAGATTGCGCTTCTTGGGCTTTGACTTGTAAGCCGCGAGGCGTGATTGATGAATCACCGACGGGAAGCGGTTGTTACTGTAGTCTGCATCCGCCGTCTGGTGCCGTCTATCCACTTCAATGTAGGCAATGGGCTTTTCTTCTATCAGCCGATGGGTCACCTTCACGGCATTCTTTCGCCAGATTTCCGCTGCCAGTTCCAGCTCCCGGCTGGAGCCGTCCTCGTACTGAATATGCAGCATCAGAGGCGAGGGCACTCCACCGAGATTTTCAAAATCAAGGAAGTAGAAGATATCGTCGTCTTCAATCGCCTGATTAAACGCCCGCTGCTCCCAGGGCTCGAGCTTTTTGAACTTGTCCGCCGCATCGTTGCGATCCTTGTTCGTCACCGTATAGCGATCGTTGTCACTGTACAGGTCCTTGAGATCTTCAAATCGCTCTTCCCGGGGCACGATGCCTGCAGCCTGGTTGCGCTCAATGTTCACGGGTACGGGGTTGTCGCGGTTATGCTCCTCCCGATCCAGGGGGTAATCCACGTCGGGATCACCGGTCTTGAGACGGTAGGCACGAACATCTGTGATCGCCATATCCACATAGTCCGTGGTGTAAAACCACGCGCGCCAGAACCAGTCCAGATCGACGCCGGATGCATCTTCCATGGTGCGGAAAAAGTCCGCCGGGGTCGGGCGCTTGAACTTCCAGCGCCGGGCATATTCCCGGAAGGCAAAATCAAAAAGCTCGCGTCCCATGACAGTCTCTCGGAGCACCGTCAGCGCCGCGGCAGGCTTGCTGTAAGCATTGGGGCCCAGTCGCAGTACAGAATCTGACTGGGTCATAACCGGCACCTGATTCGGCGACATCATGTACTCGGGGATCATATCGAGGACGTTGGTCTCGTTGATGAGCGAGTTGGAGATGCGACGGAAAGCGGGGAAATCTTCTTCCCACTCCAGCTCCGCCACGTATTCCAGGAAGGTATTGAGCCCCTCATCCATCCACGTCCACTGACGCTCGTCGGAATTCACCACCATGGGGAAGTAGATGTGTCCCACCTCATGAATCACAACGCCGATAAGGCCGTACTTGATGCGACGGGAATAGGCCAGCTCCGCAGCCGCCCGGGACTCGGCAGAGTCGGGATCGTCTGGCTTGGCGCGGGGCGGGTCAGGACGATAGCCGTTAAAGGTGATCATGGGGTATTCCATGCCGCCGCCTTCCCAGGTGTTCACCGACTGCGCCGTGGGATAGGGATAATCAAAGGAGAAGCGGCTGTACACGTCCATGGTGTGCACGACGGCCTGGGTCGAGTACTTGGACCACACGGGCTCGGCTTCGTTGGGGTAAAAAGACATGGCGAGAACGCGCTCGTGCTCGGCACCCGGCTGCTCGTGGACCATGGCATCCCAGATAAATTTGCTGGAGCTGGCCCAGGCAAAATCGCGCACGTTTTCGGCTTCAAAACGCCAGGTTCGGGTACCGGAAGGCTCAGACTTTTCGTTCTCCAGGGCTTCTTCGGGGGTGACAATAAAACGCGGCTTGTCAGAACCCGCGCTGGCCAGGCGTTTCTGCTGCTCACTGCTGAGCACGTCACTGGCGTTTGCCAGGGCACCGGTAGACGACACCACGTGATTGTCCGGCACGGTGAGAGACACATCGTAGTCGCCGAACTCCAGGGTGAACTCACCGCTGCCTAAAAAGGCCTTGTTGTGCCAGCCGTCATAGTCGCTGTAGGCCGCAAGGCGCGGGAACCACTGGGATAAAAAGAAGATCTGGGTGTCGGACTCGTAAAACTGCTCGTAGCCACCGCGGCTGCGAACCGTGTCGCGCTCGATAATGTCAAAGGTCCATTCCACGTTGAAGCTGACGTACTCGCCGGACGCCAGGGGCTCGGGTAAATCCACCCGCACCATGGTGTCGACCACGGTAAAGGGCAGATCCTTGCCGGAATCCCCGGTAAAACTCAGATTGCGGTAGCCGTAGTCGCCAATGGACACCGCCTGATGGTCGCGCAGATTGCGGTAGGACACGCGATCGGAGCTGACGGTGCGGGAGCGCCGATCCAGGGAGTCTCTCTTGAAGCGGTTTTGGTCCAGTTGCAGCCACAGGTAGCGCAGAGCATCCGGCGAATTATTGGTGTACACAATCCGGGCAGTGGCATCGATGCGTCGCGCGTCAGCGTCGAGACGCGCATCAATATCGTAATCCGCCTGTTGCTGCCAATAGGCGTGGCCCGGAGCGCCGGACGCCGTGCGATAGACATTGGGCGATGGCAGTTCCTGCCCAAGCTGGGCAAAAGCCTGGTTCATCGCGTATTAGCGGGATATAGCAAGTAGTAGAGGCGGACAGCCAATCGGTTTAGGTTGTAAGTGCAACCAAACAGCCGACCGAAGGACCGCCGCCATGCTTGATGCTACGTTTCCTGGCCTCGCCTGGGAAGGGTTTGTTCCTATCTCCTCGAAGACTCTGGGCTCCAGCACTTGTGTTATCCATCTCGCTCCCGATCCAGCGCAAGCTCCGGCGTGCGCGCAGTGCGGGGCCTTGTGTCCAAAGGTTCACGATACGCAGTATCGACGGGTGAGAGACCGCGATCTGTTCGACTATCGCGTATGGTTAGATGTGCCTGTCAGGCGCGTGCGCTGCCGGCGCTGTGGTGTGGGCCGCGAACGGCTTTCCTGGTTAGCGCCCCGTGCTCGCATGACGGAGCGCATGCGTCTTCACGCGGAGGTGCTGCTACGACTGCTGCCGATCAAGCATGTCACCGAGCTCACAGGTCTGCATTGGCATACGCTTAAGGCGATTGATAAAGCACGACTGGGACGCGAGTTGACGGCCCCAGACCTGAGCCGTGTGCGTTATCTGGTGATGGACGAGTTCGCGTTATTCAAGGGGCATCGTTACGCCAGTGTTGTGATGGACGCCGAACGGCGGCAAGTACTGTGGGTCGGCGAAGGCCATTCTCGCGAAGCGGTCAGGCCCTTCTTTGTCTGGCTGGGTGAGCATTGCCAGCACATCGAAGCCGTTGCGATGGACCAAAATACCGCCATGGATCTAGAAGTGCAGGCGCACTGTCCGCAGGCGCGCGTGGTCTACGACCTCTTCCACGTGATGGCCAAGTTCGGCCGTGAAGTCATTGATCGTGTGCGAGTCGATCAGGCGAATGCGTTACGGCAGGACAAGCCGGCTCGTCGAGCGGTGAAGCAATCTAGATGGCTACTACTGCGCAACCCGGAGAATCTAGATGAACGGCAGGCGGCGGATCTCAACGAGCTCCTGGCGATTAACCGACCCTTGATGATCACATATTTGATGAAGAGCCAGCTAAAGCAGCTTTGGTATGCCAAGAACGAAAGAGCCGCTCGGTGGCGTTGGACGCATTGGTACAACCAGGCTCTGGCAAGTGGGATTGAGCCGCTCAGGCGCTTTGCAAAGAACCTGAAACCGTATGCCGAGGGCATTATTGCCAGTGCTGTTTACCCGCTAAATACGAGCGTGCTGGAAGGTGTGAATAACCGCATCAAGGTCATCAAACGAATGGCCTACGGATATCGTGATAGTGATTATTTCTTCCTCAAGATTAAATCCGCTTTTCCCGGAAAGGCGCGATGAACCAAAAGCCTTGGCACCGGAGCCTATGACCTCCTGGGCATTGGCGGTGGAAGACAGCGGTGCGAGGCCCGCCATGAGGATTCCCAGAGACAGTAGCAATGAGCGATAACGCATAATCAGAACAGTAGCCGTAGATAAAATTAGCCGCGAAGATTAGCAGATGCTGCGGGGTTTTGGGGAGTGCCGCAGGCTGGCGCGCCATCGCGTCGCCAATCAGGTATCGTCCCCCTTTTATGAGCATGGGGCATGAGCGTGACAAGACTCCTCCTCGCGGCCACGGTAATGTTGTGCTGCACGCTGGCGGCCTGCGACCGAAGCAGTCAAGGCAGTCAAGGCAGTCAAGGCAAAGAGTCCATCAGCGAGGGAGGCACGGCTACACAGGCTTTGCACGATGGTGAACTGATGGCTTTTTCTGTGGAAGCGGGCGTCTCCGCGTCCCTGGCAAAGGACCGCGCAGAGCGCATTTCCAGGCTGAGCTACGAGCTGCAGTTTTCCGTGCCGGGTGATCGCACACGGCCCCTCGCAGGCCGCGCTATCCTTCGCTTTAATCTCGCCGGAAATGACAGCCCCCTGGCGATCGACTTTGCCCAGGGTGCGGACAGCGTATTGTCCGTCAGCAGCTCTGGCGCCCCGGTTGCCTATGATTTCGACAAGGAACACCTGATTATCCCGACCGCCGCGCTGCGAGAGGGAGACAACGTGCTGACCCTGGACTTCATCGCTCCCCAGGACGCCGTCAACCGTAACCCGGATTATCTCTTCACCTTGTTTGTACCCGACCGCGCCCGCACAGTGTTTCCCCTGTTCGACCAGCCAGACCTCAAAGCACGCTATAGCCTGACCCTGGAGGTACCCAAATCCTGGACAGCCCTTGGCAATGGGCGACTGGCAGGTGTTGAAGAGCGTAATGGACGCCGGATGTTCCGCTTCAGAGAAACCCGGGCCATTCCCTCCTATCTGTTCGCCTTTGTGGCCGGTGAGTTTGAAGTCGTCAGCCAGTCGGTCCGCGGTCGGGAGATGACACTCCTCCATCGGGAAACCGATGGTGAGAAGCTCGCGCGAAACCTCGACAGCATCTTTGAGACTCATGCTGACGCCCTCGACTGGCTGGAAGAGTACACGGCCATCGACTACCCCTTTGATAAGTTTGCCTTTGCGCTCATACCGGATTTTCCCTACGGCGGCATGGAACATGTCGGTGCCATCGCCTATCGCGCATCGTCTCTATTGTTGGAGGAATCGCCTTCGGAGAATCAACTCCTCAACCGCGCGCAGCTTATTGCCCATGAAACGGCGCATATGTGGTTTGGCAACCTGGTGACCATGCGCTGGTTCAACGATGTCTGGACCAAGGAGGTCTTTGCCAACTTCATGGCGGACAAGGTCGTGAACCCACAGTTTCCTGATACGGATCACGCACTCAATTTTCTTGTCAGCCACTACCCTCAGGCCTATGGCGTGGATCGCAGCGAGGGCGCCAATCCCATCCGGCAACAGCTCGACAATCTGAACCTGGCGGGGCAAATGTACGGCCCCATCATTTATCACAAGGCGCCCATCATGATGCGCCAGCTGGAACTTCTGCTGGGTAAGACCGCCTTTCGGGATGGCCTGCGTACGTATCTGACCCGTTTCAGCTATGGCAACGCCACCTGGCCCGCCCTCATTGAGATTCTCGATGAAAAAACCCCCATCGATCTCGGCAGCTGGAGTGAGGTTTGGGTCAACACACCGGGCATGCCGGACTTCGCGCTACGTAAAGCAGGGGTAGAGGAGTCATCGTGGTTACTGGAGCAGACGGATCCCCGGGGTGAGGATCGCGAATGGCCCCAGCAGTTTTCCGTGCTGTCCCTGAGAGGAGCATCCGAAACCGACATGCTCGCTGCCCGGAGCGCCCCACTCCCGGAATCCGTGCAAGGAGCGCCTCAGGCGGATTTGCTCCTGAATGCCAATGGCCTGGGTTATGGCCGGTTCCCGGTCAGTGATGCGCTCTTTGACGCGTGGCAATCTCTGACGCCGCTGCAACGCGGTGTGCTGTTGGTGTCGGCCTATGAGGACCTCCTGGCCCGCCGCGAAAAAGATGCGCTGGCCTACTTCGGCAGGCTCGTAGAGATAGTCACGACGGAGAGTAATGAGCTGCTCATCGAACTGGCCGCCAGCCAGTTGTATCACGTGTACTTCAGCCTGCTCACGGAGGAGGAGCGCGACGCACGCAGCACGGACCTGGAGGATAAGCTCTGGAAAACCCTGGCCTCCCAGGACAGTCCCAGCAAAGCCAAACTTTTCTTCGAGATTTACAGCGCGGTGGCGTTATCGTCATCTGCCCTCGAGCAAGTACGCTTGCTTTGGAGTGGCGAGGAGAGCATTGCTACGCTCAGCCTGCAGGAAGCTGAGAAAATTCGCCTCGCCGAAATACTCGCCGTGCGCCTGCCGGATCAGGCTGAGGCCATCATCGCCGCGCAGCGCGAGGAGACACAGAATCCCGATCGCCTGCGGCGTTTCGACTATCTGGCGCCGGCGCTGTCCCCGGACGTGGATACTCGCGACGCGTTTTTTAATGCCCTGAAGGAGCCTGCCAATCGGGCGACGGAGGTCTGGGTGAGTGATGCCCTCAGACGATTGCACGATCCCACACGTCTCGAGCATTCGGCCCGCTATGTGCTTCCCAGCCTGGAGCTTCTTGAGGAGATTCAGGTGACGGGGGATATCTTTTTCCCCAGTGCCTGGCTCAATCGTACCCTTGGAACACATAGCACCACGGAAGTCGCGGGGATCGTGCGGGATTTCCTGGAAGACCGGCCCGACTACAACCCACAGCTGCGCATGAAGATACTCCAGGCTGCGGACCCCCTGTTTCGCGCCAGTCATCGCAAAAGCAAACCGCCCGCGCAATGACCGAAGAACATACGAAGAACACCGCCGAGGGTGCGCTGAAACGCGAGCTCGGTCTTGGAGCCCTGGCGGCCACGGGCATCTGTTCCATGCTCGGGGCTTCGGTATATGTGGTGCCCTTCATGATTCAGCGCAATGTACCGGGCATCGGTGCCTGGGTGCTCCCCGCCTTTTTGTTCGCGGCACTCCCGGCAATCCTTGCCGCGCTGGCCTATGCCATGTTGGCGTCGGCGATGCCCCGCGCCGGCGGCAGCTATCTCTACGCCAGCCGGGGGCTCAGCCCCTATCTTGGCTTTGTTGCGAGCTTTTCCCAGTGGTTTGGCCTGTCCATCGTCATCGGCGTCATCGCCTACATCATCGTCCCCTTCCTTCGGGACGTTGCCCTGGCGCTGCAATGGACGGAAACCGCCGCGCTGCTGGAAAACGGGGCGGTGCGTGTGGGACTCGCCCTGCTGATGCTCTGGACCTTTGTCGGCACCAACCTCCTCGGTTCACGGTTTTATGCCCGCACGCTGATCCCCCTGATGCTCCTGATGTTCAGCCTGGGCGCCATCGTGGTATTTGCCGGCTTCTCCCACGATCCGGGCGACTTTGTGGCAGGCTTGATGATGCGGGATGAACGGGCCCTGGTGATCACGGCAAATCCGGAATTTGATCTGGGTACTTTTTTAGCCGCGGCGGCCATCCTGTTCTCCAGCTTTATCGGCTTTGACTCCATCGCCCAGGCGGGAGGTGAGGCGCGAAAACCCCGACGTAACCTCCCCCTGGCGATAGCCATCGCCATGCTCAGCGTGGGCTCTTTTTACTTTTTGTTTACCGCGGCGGTGTATCACACGGTCCCCTGGCAGATCGTGGCGCAAGAGTCCTTACAGCGGGACGTGACCGCGCCGGGCTTACTCAGCTACGTTCTACCTGAGGTCTGGGCCGTGGCGATTATCGCCGGCGCGGCAATTGCGCTGCTCAACGACCTGCCCGCCATGCTCCTGGCGGTCTCACGCCTGATGTTTGCCTGGGCTAAAGACGGCATCTTTCCCAAAGCTCTCAAGGAGGTGCACCCCCGTCGCCACACCCCGCAAACCGCGATTATTGCGAGCGGCGTCATGGCTACCTTCGGCATATTGGGCAGTCACTTCGCCAGCGATTTTTTCCTGGGCATCGACATCATGGTGACCTCTATGCTCGTGAACTTCATGCTCATGTGTCTGACGGTGATCACCCTTCCGCGGATTAATCCGGCCCTGGCCAACAAAGTATCCGTACTCAGTCATCGACCCAGCCAGCTGATTCTGGCCTGGCTGGGCCTGATAATGCTTGCGGGGTTTCTGCTGATTCACCTGCGCAAGGACCTCAGCTCGGAACTGTCGGCCTGGTACTTTCACTCCACCCCGATTTGGCTCATCGTTATGGCCCTGGGGAGTAGCATTTACTTTTGGGAGCGAAACAAGCTTCAGAAAAGCGGCACCGAGCTCAACAAACTTTTCAGACAACTACCCCCGGAGTAACCATGAACTCGCGAGAACGCTATACGGAGCTCGCCGCGGATCTGCGCATCTCCCGCGTAATAACCGGCCTCTGGCAAATCGCGGACATGGAGAGAGACGGAAGCACCGTGGATCGGGACGCCGGCGCCAGAAGCATGCAGGCCTACACGGATGTTGGACTTACGACCTTTGACATGGCGGATCACTACGGCTCCTCCGAAGAGATCGCCGGTCACTTCGCCAGCCGCTACATTGATCGTGACAAGGTCCAGCTGCTGACCAAATGGGTCCCCAAACCGGGTGGCTCCAGCCGCCAGACCGTTCGGGAGGCCGTGGAGCGGGCGCTGGAGCGCCTCCACGCAGATCAGGTACAGCTCCTGCAATATCACGCCTGGAATTACGCCGACCCAAGCTATCTTGACGATCTTAGTTACCTCAAGGAATTGCAGGACGAGGGCCTCATCGCCCATCTGGGTCTGACCAATTTCGATACCGCCCATCTCCGGGTGGTGCTTGCGTCAGGCATCGACATCGTGTCCAACCAGGTCTGCTTTTCCCTACTCGATCAGCGCGCTAGCGGCGCCATGCTGGCGCTGTGCCAGGAGAAAAACGTCAAGCTGCTGGCTTTTGGCACCCTGGCGGGAGGCTTTTTATCCGAGCGCTGGATCGACTCGCCGGAACCCGATGCCACAGCGCTGAGCACCTGGTCGCAGATGAAGTACAAGCGCTACATCGATGAGTCCGGTGGCTGGTCATGCTTTCAGGACCTCTTAAAAGTATTGGAAGCCATAGCCCGAGAACAGGGCGCCTCCGTGGCCAACATTGCAAGCCGCTACATTCTGGAAAAACCCGGCGTGGGGGCAGTGATTATCGGCGCCCGTCTGGGGCAAAGCGAACACATCGAGAATACCCAGGAGCTTCTCAGTTTTTCTCTTGAGGACGAAGCCAGGGATACCATCGGCGAGGCCCTGAAAAAGCTGACTCCCATTCACGGAGACTGTGGTGATGAGTACCGCAAGCCGCCCTTCCTGACAGCCTCCGGCGACCTCAGTCACCATATCGATGCCCTGCCGCCCCCCTACCCCACGGTGTCCGGTGGCGACGGGCAGACGCTGGCATTGAGTGGCACTATCTGGGAGGACCTGGCGGGATTTTCCCGCGCCGTGCGCAAAGGCAACACCATCTGCGTTTCGGGCACCACCGCTACCCACGGGGATCGCATTATCGGCGCCGGAGACCCCACGGCTCAGACAGACTTTGTTATCGACAAGCTCGAGGGCGCATTGCAATCCCTGGGGGCAAGCCTGGAGAGCGTTGTGCGCACGCGGATTTTTATCCGCAACATGGATGACTGGGAGGCCGTGTCCAAAGTTCATGGCGCTCGTTTTGCTCACATCCAGCCCGCCAACACCCTGGTGCGGGCTGACCTTGTGGGTGACGAGTACCTGGTAGAAATAGAGGCAGACGCTATCTGCACCACACCCCCGGAGAGCCGTTCATGACCAACGCTGTCATTTTTGGCAACTCCGGCTCGGGCAAATCCACCCTCGCCAAACGCATGGCCCGAGACAAGGGTCTGGGACATCTGGATCTGGATACCCTGGCCTGGGAGCCCACTACGCCACCTCAGCGCAAGCCCCTGGAGGTCTCCGAAGCCGCGATTCTGGCTTTTACGGGCGAGCACGAAAACTGGGTGATCGAGGGCTGCTATGCAGACCTCATTGCCCTGACATTCCCTCTTGCTGACCAACTGATCTTTCTGGATCTACCGGTGGAGGACTGCATCGCCCACGCGAAGTCCCGCCCCTGGGAGCCCCACAAATACCCCAGCAAGGAAGCGCAGGATGCCAACCTCGACATGCTCCTGGACTGGATCCGGGACTATCCACAGCGCAACGACAGCTGCTCCCGGCAGGCGCACGTCAGTCTCTTTGAGGCGTTTACAGGCGAGAAGCAACGTATCACCTCACCAACGGACTAAGCCCTCAGCCCTCAATCATAGACTGATGGATCGCCTTTGCCGTCTCACCGTAGGGTGGAGCTATTTCGATGGCCATGGCCGCGGGGTCGACATTCATGATGCCCCGGGGATTAGTAAACTCCATGAAACCCTCAATACCGTGGTGCCGGCCGTAGCCACTGTTACCTGTGCCGCCAAAGCCCATGCCGGGCAAAGACGCATGCAAGGCGGCACCGTTGACCGTGACGCCTCCGGAGCTCGTGCGGTTGATGACTTCATCGCACAGGGCTTTATCGCTACCGTATACATATAAGCCGAGAGGTCGCTCCCGGGCGTTGATGTACGCAATTCCCTCGTCGAGGCTGTCATAGGGAACGACCGCCATAATCGGACCAAAGATCTCCTCGGTCATCACAAGGCTGTCCTCTGATGGGTTGACCACCAGCGAGAGGGCCATGCGTCGGGCAGCGGCATCGCTCTCACCCGTTAGCTGCTCAATCTGAGACTCACGAGTGCGGGCGTCATCAAGAATAGATTCGATCCTGGCGTAATGCCGATCATTGATAATGCCGGTGATGTCATCGCCAGCGACATAGTCCGGCGCCTCTTTGCTAATAAACGCCTTCGCAAGCGATACAAAGTTTTCCAGATCAGCGCGGGGCACCAACGCGTAGTCGGGGGAAACACACATCTGCCCGTTTTTGATCATTTTGATACGCAGGCAATCGGCCACGTTGGCTGCGGTGACGCCGCCCGGCGTAAACACCGTGGGTGATTTACCGCCCAACTCCAGGGTCAGGGGAGTGAGATTGGGAGCCGCAGCCGCAGCAACCTGCCGGGCAACCCCGGGATTGCCCGTGTACAAGAGGTGATCAAAAGGCAGAGCAGGGAAGGCCTTCGCCACATCGAGATCGCCAAGCACCACGGCCACATGGTCCTCGTTAAAGGTGGCGTTGATCATCTCGAGAAGGAGCTCTGAACACGCGGAGGATATCTCCGAGGGTTTGATCATGACGCGGTTTCCCGCCGCCAGCATGTCGCAGAGGGGACCGATGGTGAGATCGAAGGGAAAGTTCCAGGGGCTCATGTTTCCGATCACGCCCTTGGGCTGTCGAAGTACATAGGCCGAACTCTCTCCGTGCATCGACGGGTCCGTTTCCCGCAGGGAGGGCTGCATCCACTCGTCGAGCTTCGTTTTGTTGTATTCGGCGCGAGCCAACATACCGAAGACCTCGATGAAATCTCCCTGCAGGGTGGGGTGGGTACCAAAGTCCGTGTTGAGAGCGTCCAGAATCTTTGGCCGATACTCCAGCATCATGGCGATGATGGCATCCAACCACTCTGTACGCTCTTTGAGCGTCGGCATGGGGTTTTTCTGAAAAGCCGCTTTTTGCTGCTCAAGGATTGCATTCATGGTTTTTATTGTTGTTTGCACCGTAGGTTCTCCCTCGTGATGAAGCGTGGCGATAACGACGCTCACCATCGAAGCTCGCTCACAGCTGATACTTTATTTCACTGCAATCTTGTAAAGATGTCACGAAGTACTTCGCCGGTGCTTCGGGGCATTCCCGGGGGCAAGGTTTTTGTGCATTTGGGTTTTGCCCGGGAAGCGCAGTCCCTAGAGCAAGCCCGCGGCGCGGAGTCTGGGCCACTCGATGGCGGGACAGCGATCCATGACTACCTCCACGCCCCCGGCCTCTGCCCGCTGCGCCGCTGCCGCATCGACAACGCCAAGCTGCGTCCACAGCGTTTGGGGGCCGCAGGCCAGAACCTCGTCCACAATCTGCGGCAGAAAGCTCGCATTGCGAAACACATCCACCATATCGACGATCAGGGGGATATCCCCGAGGGAAGCATAGACCTCCCTCCCCAATAACTCCGAGCCTGCGAGACCGGGGTTGACGGGATACACCTCGTACCCTTTCGCCAGCAGAAAGCCCATCACCTCGTGGCTGGGGCGCTCGGCTTTGGGGCTCGCACCCAGAAGAGCAATGGTCTTTACGGACCCCAGAACGCGGGCGATTTCTGTATCACTGATCAGGGGCATGGCCTAGGCGTCGCCCCAAACCGGCGGGCGTTTTTCAAAAAATGCGGCTTTACCCTCTTCGGCGTCTTCTGAGGTCATGGCCCGCACCATGGCCTCGTTGGCATAGGCAAAAGCATCCTCAATGGGCATATCCACCTGGCGGTAAAAATCAGCCTTACCGTGGCGGATACCCTGAGCCGATTTCGCGGCAATGCGTTCCGCCAGCGCAGTGGTCCGCTCCAGCAACTGATCCGCGGGCACGCATTCATTGATGAGACCAAAGCGCACAGCGTCTTCCGCACTGAAGGCATCGCCCGTGAGCGCCATGGCCATGGCGTGTTTGCGGTGCACGTTGCGGCCAATGCCCACGAGGGGCGTTGTGCAGAAACCGCCCATATTGACGCCCGGTGTGCAGAATGAGGCCGTATCCGCCGACACGGCGAGATCGCAGGCGGACACCAACTGGCAGCCCGCGGCGGTGGCCGTGCCTTGAACACAGGCGATGATGGCTTTGGGAGAGTTCACAATACCCAGCATCATTCGCGAGCAGGTATCGAGAATGAGCCGCATACGCTGAAGCTGGGCGCTGCGGTCCTCACCCTCCTGTTTACTCATTTCCCGCAAGTCATGTCCCGCGGAAAAAACCGGTCCCCTGGCGGCAATGACAATGGCACGCACGTCGGGATCATTGTTCGCCCGATCCAGGGCGTCGATAAGCGCGTTCAGCATCTGCAGCGACAGGGGGTTGCGCTGCTTTTCTCGGTTGAGAGTCATCCACCGCACATTATTGTGGCTTGATTCCATTAGCGGTGCGTCATTGTTGGCGGCGGCATCCGACATACCGGGGTACTCCTTTTATTGCTGCTGCTTTGAAGATTGCATGCAGGGTCTGTTATTGGATCACTGGTCCTACCAGCATAGTAAAGTTCCGGCCGAAGCTGTGGTAGGGTTTCCGTCCGATAAAAACTCGTTCCCGGTACGCAAACAGGAGTTTTCATGCCGTCATTCTTACCTTTTTCCTTACCTTTTTCTTCGACAACAGCGTCGCCAACAGACACGCTAACGACCCGGGCGACACGTTGCCTTGCCTGGCTGCGCAGGCCGTTTTTTGCGGCGGCGAGTCTTGCCATCGCGTCAACCCTGGGCGCCAGCAGCGTCAGCGCCGATATTGATCCCGACAGCTTTGCCCCCGAGATACGCGCCCTCGAATGGCGTGAAATCGGTCCCTTCCGCGGCGGGCGCTCTGCGGCGGTCGCGGGACTTCCGGGTGATCGCGACAAGTACTACTTCGGCTCCACCGGTGGCGGCGTCTGGATGACGGACAACGGCGGCACCTCCTGGGAGAACATCTCCGATGGGTACTTTGGCGGCTCCATCGGTGCCGTAGCGGTCTCTGAATGGGACCCCAACGTGATCTATGTGGGCACCGGGGAAAAAACCGTCCGAGGCAACGTATCCCCGGGCGACGGTATGTGGAAGTCCATGGATGCGGGAGACACCTGGACGCGCATCGGACTTGAAGACTCTCAGCACATCTCCCGGATTCGCATCCACCCCACGGATCCCGATACGGCCTATGCCGCAGTTATGGGCCACCTTTTCGGACCCAATGAACAGCGCGGCGTATTTCGCACCACCGACGGCGGCGCCACCTGGGAAAAGGTACTGTTCGTCAACGACGAAGTCGGTGCCGTTGACCTCGCCATGGATCCGAGCAACCCGAGAATTCTCTACGCCAGTTTCTGGCGGGTAAAACGCACGCCCTATTCTCTGGAAAGCGGCGGTGAAGGTTCGGGGCTTTTTAAAAGCGTCGACGGTGGTGACAACTGGACGGAGCTGACCCGCAACGAAGGCCTTCCCCGAGGGACCATTGGCATCAGCGGTATCACCGTATCGCCCAGCAACAACAAGAATATCTACGCCATTATCGAAGCTGAGGACGGTGGCGTGTTCCGCTCCCGCGATGGTGGCAAGACCTGGACGAAAACCAGCGAGAACCGCAATCTCCGTCAGCGGGCCTGGTACTACACACGCATCTTTGCCGACCCCATGGACGAAGAAGCGGTATACGTGGCCAACGTGCGTTTCCACTACTCCAAGGATGGCGGCAAAACCTTCAGCGAAATCGATACACCCCACGGCGATAACCATGACCTGTGGATCGACCCCGCGGACCCCCTGCGCATGATCCAGTCCAATGATGGCGGCGCCAATGTCTCCTACGACGGCGGAGAAACCTGGTCGACCCAGGCCAATCAGCCCACGGTACAGTTCTATCGGGTTGCCACGGACAACGACTTCCCCTATCGCCTCCTGGGCGGCCAGCAGGACAACTCCGCCGTGCGCATCCGATCGCGATCAGCCATGGGCTCATCCATCGGTGTTCGCGACTGGGAGGCCACCGCCGGCGGCGAAAGCGGTCATATTGCTGCAAAACCTGATGATCCCGACGTCGTCGTGGGTGGATCCTACGGCGGCCTGATGCGTCTGGTGAATCACCGCACGGGGGAACGCCGTGCCCTGGATGTATGGCCCGACAACCCCATGGGCTGGGGAGCGGCAGAGGTAAAATACCGCTTCCAGTGGAACTACCCCATCAGCTTTTCCCAGCACGACCCCGATGTACTGTTTGTGGCGGCCAACGCAGTCTTCCGCAGTGATGACCTGGGTTACAACTGGACCCAGATCAGCCCGGACCTCACGGTCAATGACAAGAGCCGCATGGGCAAGTCCGGCGGCCCCATCACCAAGGACGACACCGGTGTTGAGTACTACGGCACGGTCTTTGTGCTCACGGAGTCCCACCACGAACCCGGTGTTCTCTGGGCGGGCAGTGACGACGGCCTCGTTCATGTGACCCGTGACGGTGGCGAAAACTGGGTAGACGTTACGCCCTCCGCCCTCCCGGAGTGGGCGATGGTGAACAGCATTGATATCGACCCCTTCAACGAAGGCGGTGCCTATCTTGCAGCCACCCGTTACAAGATGGACGACTTCAAGCCCTATCTGTTTTACACGGATAACTGGGGTAAAAGCTGGAAGCGTATCAACGGTGACATCCCGGACGATCACTTCACCCGCGTGGTCCGAGCGGACCCCGAGCGCGAAGGACTGCTCTTTGCGGGTACCGAACGTGGCGCCTATTACTCGTTGAATAACGGTAAGAACTGGGAGCCTATACAGCTGAACCTGCCCATTGTTCCCGTTACCGATATGAAAATTAAAAACGGTGATCTCATTGCCGCAACCCAGGGCCGCGGTTTCTGGATCATGGACGACCTGAGCACCTTGCGACAGCTCGATGAGGACCACGCCGGTGCGGTGCATCTGTACACGCCCCGCCCCTCCTACCGCATTTTGTCCAAAGGCTGGGATCGATCCACGGGTCCTGCGGGCACTAATCCTGAGGAAGGCGTGGCGCTTTACTACACCCTCCCGGACGATCTGGGTGATGAGGCAAGCGTCGAGCTGTCGGTCTTCAAAGAGGGAGATGACGACGCAATCTGGACCTGGACCCGAGAGCCCGGCCCCGACGATGAAGACGCCAGTGGCGACGAGCCGAACACGCGGGTGCTGAGCACGGATGGAGGCCTCAACCGCTATGTCTGGGATCTCGATTACCCGGGCATGAAGCGCTTTGACGGACTGATTCTATGGTCGGACATGAAAACCGGACCCCGTGCGATTCCCGGACAGTACCGCGCCGAGCTTACCGTCGACGGTGAGAGCCAGAGCGTGCCCTTTGAGGTAATTCCGGATCCACGTTCCACTGCGACCCCCGAAGACTTTGCCGCACAGTTTGAGTTTGTGCTCGAAACCCGGGATCTGCTGTCGCGCATGCACGAGGAAATTGCGGATATACGAAGCTTCCGGTCGCAGCTCGATGCCCTGGAGGCACGCCTCATCGACGAAGGCGACAGCGTAGAGGATCCCTCAGCACTGCTCGGCGAAATTCTGGCCATGGGTGAAACCATCACCAGCGTTGAAGAGGCCCTGTATCAAACTAAAAACCAGAGCCGCCAGGACCCCCTCAACTTCCCCATTCGACTGAATAACAAACTGGTCAGTCTTATGCGGATGGTAGCCACGGGTGACGCCGCGCCCACGAGTCAGGCCCTGGCCTTCAAGGCCGAGATCACGGAGACCATCGAAGCGCAGCTGACGACTCTTCAGGAAGTCTGGGATCAGGGTGTGCCCTCGCTGAACGAGCAGATCAAAGCCAAGGGCATGGATATGATCGCTCTGAGCGGACGTTGAAACAGCCGCAGGCAAATTACGGTGGCGCCTCATTGGGGCGTCAGCGTTTTTCTCGGGATTATTCTCTAAGGTTCGTACTTTGTCTGTTTGCCGCCTCATTGGCGGCCGCCTCCGCGCGCTCGCAAACGGAGCCCTACAGTTACTACGGCGGCGAAATCGAAACCGAAGCAAAAAACGCTGCCATAGAGTACTGTGAGTATGAGTTGCTGGTGGAGGAACAGCGCTGTAACCGCCGCGCGAACAAATCGGCGTGTATCAAGGAAGTGCATCGGGAATGCCGGGAAAAACACGAAGATCCCCCAGAGAAAGACAAGCCTCGGGACAATTGAGTCACTACTGGGCCCGCTTCAAGACCCTCGGCGGAAACCGCTTTCGCATTGATACACGCATTTATCTGGAGCCAACGGTCAGCCCCGACGACGGTGACCGGGTTCTCGGTTGCATCATCGGCAAGAATCCCGGCTCAGCCACGCCCGCAAAACGCACAGCGCAGCCCACCCCTATTGTCCTTGATGGCGACAAGTTTCTGCCTACGGTGCTCTCTGTCGTGCGCAAAGCCTATGCAGCGGCGGGAGCGCCCGTCCCCTCGGGTGCCTATGTGCGGGTTCTCAATCTGTTCTATCTGTGCGATCGCGATTTGAGTCAGGCCAAACGATCTCTTGCCACTATTCGCCGGGCACCGCCCTACCCCGAAGAAAAGCAACACTACCCCTGGGCCTGGTATGCCTGGGGTGGGCCCGACCGCCTTCTGGACCCGCTCAAAACGCGCTTTGACGATTTGCGCAGCGACAGCTGTTTTTACTATGCGCGAGACAGGGATCGCATCATGACAAAACGCCCCAGCAGCAGGGATCTCGCCAAACATACCCAGGGCATGCCTCAGGCAAAAGTTGTCTCGCATTTGAGCCAGTTGATTCGTGGTTAACTGACGCTTCACCAGCGAATTCAAGCGGTCTTCACTTAAGTGCTATTTGGATCTTCGAGCGGGCAGCCGTTGGCCGACTGCGCTTTTTAAATTACTTCCATGTGCCCCTGGGCATGACTGTTACGCGACGCCTAGTAATCGTCGGTCGCGCCTACCAGAATGCCGATCAGCGCCATCACGCCACCATATCGGTACGCACCGCTGAGCACCGAGCCGCCAATGTCTGGCGATCTCCATAGCTCAAAAAAGTTTTCTGCGATCCCAATGAATCCGCCAAACAACATGATCACCGCAATGCCACATCCTGCCATGCCAATTTGGCGTGCTTCGACAAAAGTTTCAGGGTCTGCATCGTGGGCCTTCCACATACGCCAGGTTCCCATGCTGCACATGATCGCCGCCGCGACCTTACCGCCGAAGATGAACAATAGCCCAGCCCAGATGACGATCGGGTTGGAAGTGGCCTGCCAGCGATCGGTACCGCCCTCAAACAGAGACATGGTTGTCACTGCCTCGACATAGCTCAGGGACTCGGTCCAATGACTTAAGTTGTATAGCGCGGCACTGATGGCCCACCAGGCAGCGGTAGCCATCAGCCCAACTTTTACCAGCCTGTACATACATTCACCTCGGGTATGCATAACGTTTTCGGAATATTGCTGCTCAGCTACGGAAGAGGCAAGAGGTATTTGCGGCCCTATCCTTGCACTGACCCAAAATGTCTTGTGAAGTGACGTAAGCCTCACGCACCAAACTTAACAACCCATCAGCGCTTTACCGGGACCACGGCGCTGTGTAAAACGATGTTCTGCTTTCAACCCAGAGGAACATTGCCATGGCCAGATTCACCCTCGTCGCACTGAAGCGATCTGTCTTTATGGCGCTGATGTCCTCGCAGCTCGTGTGGGCCGACATTGCCGCAGACATAGATGCGATTTTCTCGGGTATTCCCGATGATGGCCCGGGATGCAGCGTGGGCGTTGCACAGGACGGGGAGTGGCTGCTCAAAACGGGTTATGGCCTCGCCAACATGGAACTGGCTGTACCTCTGGATGGCAGCCACGTACATCGCATGGCCTCGGTCTCCAAACAGTTCACTGCCATGGCGGTGTTGTTACTGGCCGACGAGGGAAAGATCGATCTCGATGCCGACGTACGGGACTATCTCCCGCGATTAAAACCCTATGGTGCCCGGGTCACGATCAACGCCATGCTCGGCCATGTTTCGGGCATGGGGGACTACGATTTAGTGGCAGGCTCCTACGAGGGCCCGAAGGCTGACAACGCCATCGATCTCCGGTCGGCCGCGGGCGGTGAGTTTCGTCTCGGTAATGAGGACTACCTGACCATCGAAGAGTTTTACGCGGTTGTTGAGCAATTGCCCCTCGCTCAATCGCCGGAGCAGGGTTTTCTGTACAGCAATATCGCCTACGTCATCCTGGCCATGCTGGTGGAGGATGTCTCTGGCGAAAGTCTCCGGGATTACGCTGAGCGACGCATCTTTGCGCCCCTGGGTATGCATAACAGCTTTTTCAGTGACGACCCCGTAGAGATCGTTTACCAGCGCGCCGACGGCTATAAAAAGAACGATGAGGGCCTGTACGTCAATGACATGACCAACCTGTTCTGGGTCGGCGACGGTGGCCTGCATACCAATCTGGACGACATGCTGATCTGGGACAGTCACTTTTACGCGCCCAAGCTGGGGCGAGATCCGGCAAAACTCATGGCGCTTATGAACACCCCCAACAGCGAGCACCGATCCGACGGGCGACGCTATGCCAACGGGCAGAATATTCGCGGGAGCGGTAAAGACAGGATCTTTGAACACAGCGGCGGCTGGCTGGGCACCAGCACTTACTACGCCCGACTGCCCGGCAGGCACCTTGCGCTGGCGATGATGTGTAACGACGCCAGTCTCGACACCGACGCTTTAATCGAGCAGTCCATGGACCGCTTGCTGGAGATTGACTGAGCCGGAGGTGTTCAGAGGTGCTTGCCTTTGAGGTAGTACCAGCGCCCGTCAATTTTTTCGAAATCGCTCACCTCATGGAGCCTGTGGCCTTTGCCGGCGATCTTGTATCGCGCGACAAACTCCACCGTGCCCCTATCGTCCATCGCCCCTCCGGCAGCACCTCCCCGGATTTTCAGCCCTAGCCATCGCTGAGCCTCATCGAGGCGCACGCGGCTGGGACGGGTTTTGGGATGCCAGGTCGCGAGGAGATAGGCCTCATCGCAGGCCACGAAGGCACTGTATCGGGAACGCATAAGCTGCGCCGCTGTTTCTGGAATAGCGACACCGTCCAGAAAAGGCCCACAGCACGCATCGATGTCACGGCCGCTATCACAGAGACAGGGTGTCCCACTCATGAGCGCCTGCCGTCTCTCTGCAAAGCCGGAAGGCCGACGGTAGCAGACTTAAAGGGGATGCACCCGCACGGGCAGATTGCTGATGCCCCGCACGAAATTGGACTTCACACGCTCGGGTTCACCGACCACCTCAACCTTGCTGAAGCGCTGCATGATCTCTTCCCATAGCACCCGAAGCTGCATTTCTGCCAGGCGATTCCCCATGCAGCGATGGACTCCAAACCCAAAGGACATGTGCTTGCGCGGATTCTCCCGGTCAATGATAAAGCTGTTGGGATTTTCGATGGCAGTCTCGTCGTGATTCCCGGAGAGATACCACATGACCACCTTGTCGCCCTTGCGAATCTGCTTACCCTGAAACTCCACATCCTTGTTCGCCGTGCGACGCATGTGCATGAGCGGTGTCTGCCAGCGAATCACTTCCGACACCATGGAAGGGATCAGCGCCGGGTTCGCACGCAACTTTTCGTACTCCGCAGGATTCTGGTTCAGCGCTAAGACACCGGCACTGGCCGAGTTTCTTGTAGTGTCATTACCACCGATAATCAGGAGAAGGAGATTGCCCAGGTACTCCATGGGGTCGTCCACCATGTCTTTGGTGTTGGGATCGCGTTGGAGCATGCGTATGAGATCCAGGGTCTCCACGCCGTCATCCTTTCGCTCGTGCCAGATACGCGTAAAGGTCTCCAAACAGTCGTGGAGGCCGGCCAGGCGCTCTTCGGGATCCACATCACCCCCGGCGATCTCCGGAGAACCGGCACCCAGGTCAGACCAGTAGGTGAGTTTGAAACGCTCCTCAAAGGGAAAGTCAAAGAGCGTTGCCAGCATCTGCGTCGTGAGATTGATCGACACCCGGTCGACCCAGTTAAAGGTCTCACCCACGGGCAGGCCATCGAGAATCTCCACGACCCGGGAGCGGATCAGAGCCTCCATCTCAGCCAGGTTTTTTGGCGCGACAACGCCCTGCACCGCACGACGCTGCACATCGTGCTTGGGAGGGTCCATGGAAATGAAGTTGGCGATGGGTAATTCTTCGCTGTTATCGCCGATCACAATGGCAGGTTCCGAGGAAAAATCCTCGAAATTACTGTCCACAGCGACAATGTCCTCCCAGCGGGTAATGGACCAGAAGGGCCCAAACTGACTGTCGGCCACGTAGTGCACGGGGTCCTCTTTGCGGAGGCGTTCAAAGTAAGGTCGCCAGGCGTCCTGCTGATAGATTCGGGAATCACTGACGTCGATGTCTTCCAGGGCAAGGTCGCTGGGATGGGGTAAGTCCTGAGCTACATTCATAATTTTTATTCTCGCTTACATTTGATATTCGGGAAGCCGCACCACCAGACCATCCATGTCGTCGGACACTTCAATCTGGCAGCTCAGGCGAGAATTTTCAGCGCGATCGGGCCGCATACCCAGCATGGACTCTTCCAGCATTTCGACACCGCCGGTCACCGCCGCCCAGGGTTCTTCAACAAAACAATGGCAGGTACCGCAGGCGCAGGCACCGCCACAATCGGCATCAATGCCCGGTACGCCATTGTCAATGGCGTTCATCATCAGGGATTTACCCACCTCGGCATCGATGGTGTGGCTCGCACCGTTGTGCTCGATCAGCGTGACTTTAGGCATGCTTTTTTCTCAGTAATGTAGTTATGCAAAACACTTTACTGAACAGTACGGGGCAAAAGGGGTTATTATCTGCCAATACAGGGTTAAAAGTTGCCATAAATGATTGCTGCGACCCCCGGTCAGGACGCCCATGCCTTTTTGCTCCCCAGTACCTACTCCCGGATCATTGCCAGGGTGGCCCGGCTGCAGGAGCGGGATCTGGGAAAGCTACTTATGGGCACAGGCCTACCCGAAGCTATCCTCATGCCCGGGGACGAGACCTTTATCTCGGGTGATCAGCAGCTACAGATTATGAAGAACGGCAGAGAACTGCTGGGCTCCGCTGATTTTGGACTCCGCCTGGGAGAGCAGCTGCAGCCATCGGCGCACGGCCCCCTCGGTTATCTCGCCCTGTGCAGCCCGGACCTTATCAGCGCTCTTTTCGCCCTGCGGGATTATCTGCCCCTGCGCATGCCCTGGGTCGCGGTGGACATCGCCGTCTCCCGGGAAAGGATCCATTGTGAACTCAGGCTGCAGATGTCCATCGATGACAATGCCTTTGCGCAGGTAACCGTTGCGGAATGCTTTGCCATGGTGCTGCAGTCTTTTGTGGAGGCGGTGCTCCGCCGCCCCGCAACGGAAGCGATCATAAGCTTTGCCCACCGACCGCCGCCGCATGAAAAGTTCTACGACAAATTCCTCCACGCGCCCTACCGTTTCGGCAAGGGGCAGACCAGCTATGTTCTTCCGGGAGAGTTAGCCAATGCCGCAAATGCCACCAGCGACAATGCCTCCTATCGATTGACGCAACAGTTGTGCAACTCCCTGTTGGAGCAAACACCGCGATCGAGCAGCTCCATGGCTGACAGAGTGCGGACACTGATGCTTCTGCGACCCATAGACTCTATTGCCGAACCGGATATCGCCCGGGCACTGTTCGTATCCAAACGCACCCTCGCGCGGCGACTGGAAAAAGAGGGAACGAGCTACCGAGCGCTAAAAGATCAGTTTCTTGCAGAGCTGGCGCGCCGCTATCTCCAGGAGCCCCGACAGACCGTCGAGGGCGTCGCGGCATCGCTGGGGTATCACGATGCCGCGGCATTCCGAAAAGCCTTCAAACGCTGGACCGGGATGACGCCGCGACTGTACCGGCAGAGACCGGCGGCGTCCTGAGTCCCAGGACCTAGAGTCTGATGGGCAGATCCCTCACACGCTGGCCCGTGGCGGCGAAGATCGCATTGCCAATCGCCGGCGCCACGGCGATGAGGGGTGGCTCCCCAAGACCCATGGGAAACTCATCGCTGTCCATGAACTTGATATCCATCTCCGGGACATCTTCCATACGCAAAGGCGTGTAGCTATCGAGATTGCGATCTCTCACCTGCCCGTTTTCAAAAGCCGTGCCCTCGTGAAGCGCAAGACTCAAGCCCCAAAGCGTCGCGCCCTCGGCCTGTGCCAGGGCGCCGTCCGGATGCACGACGGTACCGCAATCCAGGGTCTGCCAGAGCTTTTTCACCGTGACATCTTTGCCTTTAACAGCCACATGCGCCACGCAGGCGGACCAGGTAGGCATGGCCCGTTCCTGACCGTGAGCCACAGCAACGCCCAGGGCCTCGCCCTCAGGAAGCGACGCTCCCCAGTTCGAACGCCGCTGCACATCTTTCAGGACAGCTGCAAGGCGGGATGCGCCTCCGACCTGCTTTGGCCCACTACCCGCTTGTCGGCCTTCGGCATCCAGAAGCGATAAGCGGTACTCCAGAGGATCCATGCCAAGTTTGTGGGCGATTTCATCCATAAAAGACTCCACCCCCCAACCGATCCAGCCGGGACCCACGGCCCGCAGCCAACCCGGGAGGAATGTGTCCTGGGCCAATTTATTGTTGATGGCCCGCACGCGGTGGTTTGGCAACGAGTACCAGTGATCGGCACCGTTGATGGAGAATCCGTCAAACTTACCCTCACCATCAACGGCCTCACCGAGAAACCCGGGTGCCATGGACAGCGTTGGCCAGCCCGCCGCCGCAGCATGGTCTATGGCACTGAGGCTGCCGTCTTCGGCAAAGGCCGCATCAAGACGGGCCACCGAGGGTGATCGCGCGCAGTCAAAGAGACTGTCCACCGGCCGCGTCATGATCAGTTTTACGGGTTTACCCAAGGTCCGCGCCGCATGCGCTGCGGGAATCATCTGATCGCCAAACAAACGACGACCAAATCCTCCACCCAGATAGTAGGTGTGGAGGACAATGTCTTTCTCTTCCATATCCAGGGACTGGGCCAGGACGGGAATAATGAGGGACTGCCACTGGTTTCCCGCATGCACATGGCACTGACCGTCGCGGAACTCCACCAGGGCGTTCTGGGGCTCCAGGGTAAAGTGCAGCGCCGTGCTGGTGCGATAAGTGGACGACAAGGTATCGCTGGCGGCCGAGATGGCGGCATCAGCGTCACCGGCGTTCACAAAAAGCACGCCGGACTCGGGATCATCGACCAGGGACTGCCCCTCAGCCAGAATATCCTCCTCGCTGACGGAGGCGGTATCCCCTGCATCCCACTCTACCTTCACCGCCTCCGTAGCCTTCATGGCGGCGGGAAAACTGTCGGCGATAACCAGGGCCATGCCCTGAACAAATCCTGAGGGATCCTCAATAGTCAGGGTCTGCTGATAACCCGCGATGGCTTTCGCGGCGCTGTCATCAACAGACTTGACCACGCTGCCATAGCGTGTGGGCGCCACAATGGGGTGCGCGTAAACCATGCCGGGCAGTTCAGCATCCAGCCCATAGACCGCATCGCCTCGAGACTTCGCCGGTACATCCAGCGCATTGGTCGCTTTACCGATGAGCGTCCGCGCCGATGGGGGCTTGATGGGCAGGGCCGCCAGCTCCTCATCGCTGAAACTCCGACTGATATCACCCCGGGACACAATCTCTGCAAAGCTCAGGGATTGACCCGCGCCCGACACCACACCCTTTGCGGCGCTGAGCTCGGAAGCGTCTACGCCCAGAAGCTTTGCGGCTGCGTCGATAAGCACCGTGCGCCCTGCAGCTCCCGCACGGGAGAGCATTTCAAAGCTGGTCACCACCGACCAGGAGCCACCGGTAACCATGTAACCCCACTTCGGGTCACTGTCCACATGTTCCAGGCTGACGCTCTCCCAATCCGCGCCCAGTTCTTCAGCCACGATGCGCGCCAGCGCCGTGCCCACGTGCTGGCCCATTTCTGCCTTGGCAATATTGACCAGGACCTGACCCGCTTCGTCGATTTCAAACCATACGACGGGGGAAAACTGCTGACTGCCACCCGTGGCACTCATCTCACTCGCGACGTCTTCGCCGGAGCAGCCAGGCAGCACCACGCCCAGCCCCATGATCAACCCCGTACCGAGACTCCCCGCGAGAAAACTCCGTCGGCTAACGCCCGTCTCAAACTTTTTCATGCGCTCAGCTCCCCATCCGCCGCAGCCTTGATGGCCTTGCGTATCCGGGTGTAGGACATGCAGCGGCAGAGATTACCGGTCATGGCCTGGGTAATTTCCGCCTCTGTAGGATTGGGGTTGGATTTGAGAAAGGCTTCGGCGGTGACGATCTGGCCGGACTGGCAGTAGCCGCACTGGGGCACCTGCGCTTCGACCCAGGCGCTTTGCAATGCAGAACCCTCGGGACTGGCGAGGCCTTCAATGGTAGTTACCTCGGTGCCCGCAACTTCACTGACGGGGAGCACGCAGGATCTGACGGGTACGCCGTCGCGCTGCACCGTGCAGGCCCCGCACTGAGCGATACCGCAACCAAACTTGGTGCCCTTGAGTTGCTGTTCGTCCCGAATCACCCAGAGCAAGGGCGTGTCATCCGGGGAGTCCGTGGAAACCTGTTTACCATTGAGCTTGAATTCAATCACGCAATCACCTCCATACTTTTGCCTAAGCATAGCGTATTGTCGACGCAGTCGTTGTGCACCAAAGGCTGCAAAAACGCAAAATACGCCCCGGGCGAACGCCAAAGGAGTCTCTTGGAAAACTACCTACTACTTTTCGGATCGTCGTTTCTTGCAGCGACGATCCTGCCCTTCTATTCAGAGATCGTACTGGTACTGGGTCTTCAGCAGGGCGCGGACCCGGTGATGCTGTTACTGACGGCAACGCTGGGGAACACCCTGGGGGCGGTGGTGAATTGGGGCATCGGCAAGCAGCTGCTCAGGTTTCAAAGCAAGCGGTGGTTCTACTTCAGTGACGCTCAAATCGCTCGGGCACAGGATTGGTTCCAGCACCGCGGCGTCTGGTCTCTGCTGTTTGCCTGGCTGCCCATCGGGGGCGATGCTTTAACGCTGATTGCGGGGGTAATGAACGTCCGCCTACCCACGTTTCTGGTGCTGGTCGCCATCGGCAAGGGGCTGCGCTACGGCTTTGTGCTGCTCATTGCGCTCTACGCGATCTAGCCCAAGACCCGGGGTATCAACCCCCCAGCAGACCAACCATGGTGAAGCCGAGATAGTTGCCCAGGGCCAAACCGGCCGAGCCTACGAGAATCGCCGGGAGCTCCAGATCGCTGCGACCGAGGCTGCGCGCCAGCGCCAGGGCCGAGGTACCACCACCGATATTTGCCTGGGATGCGACGGATGCGGTTTCCAGATCGGCCTTAAGCAAGCGCGCTGCGCCAAATACGACGGTGCCATGCACGGACACCAGCACCACCACAAACACCCCCAGCACCGGGGCCAGCTCACCCATGCGCATGAGTGCTTCAGCGTCGCAGAGGGAACCGATCACCGCCAGAAACAAATACACCGCAAGAAGCCCCAGCAAACGGGCCCCCTTGATACGCTGGACCATGGGCAGCTGCGCCAGGACGAGCGCGAGTGTCGACAGTATCAGCACCGAGGGAATATCGAGTCCTGCAGACTCCTTCAAACTGTCCGCCAATACATCCGAGAGACTTACGGCAGCGATACCCAGGGCAATCACCACCGCGAGATCAAAAATTCGCATGACCTCACCATCGTCTTCGATGGGGCCATGGGCCACCCGCTCCTCCTGGTTTTCAGCTTTGGGCCAAAACCCTACCAGGAGGCGAGGCAGGGTCACACAGACAACCATCCAGACCGTAGTCATGGCGTTATCCACCGCCGCCGCTCCCGCATAGAGCGCCGCGTCTTCCATGACGCCATATTCCAGGGCCACGGCGTTGTAATTCACGCTGCCCCCCACATAGGTACCCGTAAACATACCGGCCAGGGCCGCGTGCTGCTCACCCAGGGCGTCGGCCCCGCCCACAACCCAATGCCCCGCGGCGGCTCCCAAGGCGGTACCACAGGCCCCGAGTAAGAACAGCAGCAGCGTTGGCCCCCCCACCTGTCCCAGACTGCGTAAATCCACTAGCAGGAGAAGCCAGAAAATCCCCAGGGGCGCGACATAGGTAAAAATAGCGCCGTAGAGCGGCGTATCGGGCCCATAGGTGGGAATAACACCCAGGTTGGCGACAATGGCCGTCAGCACAATCACAAGAAGTGCCGCCCCGAAATGTCGTAGCCAGGTGCGTGTCGCCAGCCATTCAGACAAAGCGATGAGGGCCGCCAATACCGCGGCAATAGTCAGGGTGCTTGTGAACATAGGTGCAGTTTACACGGAAGCCGCGTGCTGCCGAGCACCTCCTGAGCTGCGGATATTCCCCCTACTTTTTTTCTGTGTTTTCTTGCACTTGGCACGTTCTACGGATACCCTTTGCCGCGCTAAAAATCGTCGACCCGTAGTTGGGTCGGGTTTTTGGATCCCCTGGCTCACGACCCAGCGTCCGATAACGACGGTCCGTTGCGAGCCTCAAGTGATCGTCGCTCAAGCCAGTGCACCGCGGTGTGGCAGCCAGTTCCCATAGCTAAGCCGCATCAAGATTCACACCGCGCCAAGAAGCCAGTTGCGTAATGAGAGCACCGGGCTTTTCATGGTAAGCACGATTTTGGCTCGATAATTTGCGCTGAAAAGCCTCAGCTTGAATTTAGCAATTTAGCTCAACAACACTAATTCAACGGACATACTGAATGCTTACTGCAAGAAACCTGGAAAAGATTATGGAGCTCGAAGAGAAGCTCCGCGCCGAGTATCAAGTACAACTTGATGCAAAGGCAGAAGAGATCAGCAAACTCGAAAAAGCAACGGAAGATCAAAAAGCCGTTATCGCGAAGCAGCTGGAGCAGATCTCAGCCCTGTCGGTAGACGCTTCAAAAAACAAAAAGGTCGAGCAGCGCAACCGCGAACTTCATCAGCGCTGTGAAAATCTTCTGGAAGACGTGGCCAAGCAAAAAACACGCGCCAAGGCACTGCAGTCTGACCTGTCTGAAGTCCGCGAAGAAGTAGCGACGCTCAAGCAGTTTGATCCCGCCAAAATGAAGAAGAACCTCGATGCCAGCAAGAAGAAGCTTGCCGAGAAAACGGCAGCTAATGATTTGCTGCAAAAGTCCTACAAACAGACCAAGAACGAGAATGCCGAACTCAAAGCGCAGCTGAAAGCCCTGGAAGAGAAGCTTGCGGCACTGGAGAGCGACGAGTCCGAGACCAGCGAAGAGGTCGAGCAGGAAGCCGCCGCCTAATATCGGCACTGCGCCCGTGTAAACCGGGCGAACAGCAGTTTGAAAACCCCTGGTCCGGCGACGGCTGGGGGAGTACGAAATGGTAAAACTTCACCGCAGAAGCAAAAAAATCGGAGAATTACGCGTTCAAATCGCGGTATAATCACGTTCAAGGCGCCCGTAGCTCAGCTGGATAGAGTAACTGGCTTCGAACCAGTTGGTCGGGAGTTCGAATCTCTCCGGGCGCGCCACCTTCCCCTCTTTTCCCTCTTTTCCCTCTTTTCCCTCTTTTCCCTCTTTTCCCTCTTTTCCCTCTTTTCCCTCTTTTGGCAGACTTTAGTTTTCCAGACGTAATCTAACGTCGCACGGCCCCCCGGGCACCTCAGACTATGGGCGCATCCTCGGGATCCATGGGCGCTTGCTCATCGGTTGCATGGGCCTCCTGAAACTGCTCCACATGGCGCTCCACCGCACTCGCGCGCCGTCCGTAGTTAGCTATGTGAAAGGTGGCGTCTCCCTCGTACACCAGTGGCAGGTTGGTTCGCCCAATCACCACGCCGCTGGAGGGCGCCAATATGGGAGTCTCGGAGGCGCCCAGGGGGTCCGCAACGATTGCCAGGGTTTGCCCCTCACTCACCTTGTCGCCCAGGGCGGCAAAGGTGCGCAGCACGCCGCTCTCCCCCGCCCGCACCCAGGTTGTTTCATTACTGATAATCGGCTCGGGGTGTGCCTTTCGGCTGCGAGACACAGGCAGCATGCCGATGCTGCGCATGACGTTAATGATTCCCCGCACACCGGCCCGAATATAAACCTCCTCAAAGCGCAGGGCCTCACCCGCCTCGTAAAGAATCACGGGAATTCCCAAGTCTCCGGCGCAGTCGCGAAGGGAGCCATCGCGAATTTTTGCATCGATGGCCAGGGGAACCCCAAAGGCGCGGGTCATCTCCGCGGCCTGCTCATCATCGAGGTCAGCACGAATCTGCGGGAAATTGCTGCGATGTCTTGCCCCCGTGTGTAAGTCGATGCCGTGGGTACACTGCTTCACCACCTCTTTTACAAAGGTATGAGCGACGCGACCCGTGAGAGAGCCTTTGGAGGAGCCTGGAAAGGAACGGTTAAGGTCACGACCATCAGGTAGGTAGCGCGTGTGATTCAAAAAGCCGTAGACATTCACAATGGGTATGGCCAGCAGGTTGCCGCGAAGATTTTTCAGGGCCTTGTGCTGAAGCAGGCGACGGATAATTTCCACGCCGTTTATTTCGTCACCATGAATCGCGGCGCTGATAAACAGCGTCGGACCCGGGCGGCGGCCGCGGAGCACCTGCACATTGATGGAGAGGTCATCATGGGTGTACATGGGCGCCACGCGCAGATCGATGAGCTCCCGCTCGCCCGGCGCTATGCTCACGCCGCCAATCACCAGTTCCGAATTCTTGAGCACCGCTGCCAATGTTCTATTCCCCAATAATGCCCGCGATCAAATTGCCGCAGCCGTGTCCTGTTTCTAGTCCGAGTTCGTCGCAGTAATTGCCGTATCGAGTTCCTGCACCTCGGGTCGCCGCTTTTTCTGGGTCCGCGCGGGAATCATATCTCGCATGGCCTCGAGCTTTCCGTAGCAGAGCAATTTATCACCGGGCTCCAGGACCCGATCCCGCCGGGGGTTAGGGAGAACCTTGCCGCCGCGATAAAGGGTGAGCACGTTGAGATCCTTTTCTTCCACGGTAGATTGAAGAATCGTCTGCCCCACAAACTTTGAGCCCTCGGGGATATACAGCTCCGTGACCCCATAACCCTTGCTCACCGTCAGGCGCTGCCGGATGTCGATTTCAGGAAAATCCACCTGCGCTGCGAGGTAATCCACAACCGCGCCGGCAATATCCAGTTCCGTTGCCGTTTCGATGCCTTCAAGCCCTGGGGACGAATTCACCTCCATCACCTGGGGGCCGTCCTTTCCTTCCAGCATATCCACACCGGCGACCCGAAGACCGAGAATCTGCGCACAGCGCACGGCCGTCTCACGGTAGCGCTCATCCAGTTCTACAGGCTCAGCGACCCCGCCGCGGTGGACGTTGCTGCGAAACTCCTGACCCTGGGCCACCCGGCGCATGGCGGCCACCACCTGATCGCCCACCACAAAGGCGCGAATATCCTTGCCCTTGCTCTCGGCAACAAACTTTTGAATCAGCACGTTCTGCTTCTGGCTCTGGAGGAGTTCAATGATGGATTCAGCCTGTTTTACGGACTCCGCCAGGAGCACACCGATCCCCTGGGTTCCCTCAATCAGTTTGATAACGATGGGGGCTCCCCCCACGCGCTCGATCGCCGGCAGCACGTCCTTGCGATCGCGGACAAAGGTCGTCCGGGGCAGTCCGATGTGATGACGACTGAGAATCTGCAGACTGCGGAGTTTGTCCCGGGAGTTTGCGATGCCATGGGCGGTATTGGCACAGAAGACATCCATTTCCTGGAACTGACGCACCACCGCCGTACCGTAATAGGTAATGGAAGCACCGATTCTTGGCAGTACCGCGTCATAGCTGCTGAGTCGTTTCTGACGGTAGTAAAGCTCCGGAGAGCCTTCCTCCAGATCAATGGCAAACTTTAGTGTATTCAGCACCTTAGCGTCATGGCCGCGCTGCTCTGCGGCCTCTTTCAAGCGCCGCGTGCTGTAGGCGTTGGGCGCGCAGGAGAGTATTGCTAGCTTCATGTTAAGCCTCGTCGTTGCTGAAAAAAGTGCTGAAGAAGGTGCAAAAAAAGGTCCAAAAAAGAGGTCCTAAAAGTCGTGAAAAAGTCGCGACTCAGGGTGATGACCGTTAAGACAGGGATCCTGATCACTGATCCTGTACAACAAGCATTTGTGGCAATAGATGGTTCCAATACCCCTTGGACCCTACGCGTAACGGGCGATCAAAGCCAGCCGGCGACCTAAAGTAATCCGCGATTCCGCAGGAGAGGCTCCACCCGGGGATCACGACCACGAAATGCGCGGTAGAGGGCCATGGGATCAGCAGAGCCACCGCGCTCCAGCACATGGCTTCGAAACGCCCTGGCGGTATTGGAATCAAAAAGACCGTTTTCCTTGAAGGCCTCATAACCGTCCGCGTCCAATACCTCCGCCCAGATATAGACGTAGTAGCCCGCCGAATAGGCGTCGTCGCTGAAGATGTGCTGGAAATAGGTTGATTTATAGCGGGGATCAATCATTGGCGTTTTGCCAATCGCCGCCATCGCCTGCGCTTCAAAAGCTTCCACATCGCCTTCGGCAGCCCTTGGGTCGCTATGCCAGGCAAGATCCAGATAGCAGGCAGCCAGATACTCTGTCGTCGCAAAACCCTGTTTAAACTGCTCCGAGTCCTTGAGTTTGGCGATGAGCGCATCCGGGATAACCTCGCCGCTATCGACGTGGCGCGCATAGGACTTGAGCACCTGGGGCTCCATGGCCCAATGCTCCATGATCTGCGAGGGCAGCTCGACAAAATCCTGTTTGACGTTGGTTCCGCCCAGGCTGGCGTAGGGGACGTCGCTCAACAGGCCGTGAAGCCCGTGCCCAAATTCGTGAAACAGCGTTCTTACTTCGTCGACACCCAGAAGACAGGGCGTGGACTTGGGGAAGTTGCAGCAATTTACAATCACCGGGGTCACCCGCTGACCATCGTAACTCTGGGCGCGGAACTCCGACATCCACGCGCCGCTGCGCTTGGACGGCCGCGAGTAAAAATCAAACAGGAAAAATCCGACTCGCGTTCCATCCGCCTCACAGACTTCGTAGGGCACAACGTCCGGATGATAAACGGGTAAATCCCGTCGCTCTTTAAACACCAGGCCGTACAACTTATTCGCCACGGCAAAAACGCCGTCGCGCACATTCTCGAGCGTGAAATACTGTTTTAGCTCGTCGGGGTCCAGATCAAAGCGTTGGCGGCGCAGCTTTTCCGTGTAGTACCACCAGTCCCAGGGCGCCAGTTCCTCGCCCGCAGCAAGTCCCGAACACTCCAAAAGTGCCGTCGCTTCCCGGGCGACCTGGGCCTGGCAGGGGTCCCAGACCTGATCAAGGAGTTCGCGCACAGCCTCGGTGGTCCGGGCCATACGGTCATCGAGCATAAAGTCGGCGTGGCTTTCAAAGCCGAGAAGCTGTGCCCGCTCCTGACGCAGAGCAACGATCTCACGGATCAACGGCCGGTTATCCACCGTCCTTGTTCCACACTCTGTGTACCCCCTATAAATAGCTTCGCGCAAGGAGCGCTGATCCGCATATTGCAAAAAAGGCGTGATCGATGAGCGCGACAGAGTGAATACCCAGGCATCGAGATGACCGCGACTGCGCGCCTCCTCCCGCCCCATGTCCCGCACGTATGCCGGGAGGCCCGCGAGATCCTTTTCGTCAGTGAGGACCAGGGCATAGGCATTGCTGTCTGCCAGGACGTTTTGCCCGAAGCGCGTACAGAGCACCGCCAGCTTTTCCGTGATGGCGCTCACGCGATGACGATCCGCCTCATCCAAGGCGGCTCCGGATCGGACAAACAGCTGCCGGGTTTCCTCAAGGAGCTGCCTTTGCTCGGGGCTCAGCTCTTCTTCGCTGTCGTAGACTGCCTGTACGCGGCTAAAGAGCTTCGGGTTGCCATAGATAGCACTGCGATGCGCACTGGACTCCGGGGCGATCTCGCATTCCAGCGCCTGGAGTTTTTCATCGGTATCCGAGGACGTCAGGTTCCAGAACACGTCTTCGACACGACGGAGGGTTGCGCCGCTGTTTTCCAGAGCGAGAAGCGTATTCTCAAAAGTGGGCGCCTCGGCCGACGCCACAATCCTCTGAATCTCTTCCCCTTGCTCGGCAAAGCCTTTATCAAAAGCTTCCCGGTAGTGCTCGAAGCGTAGGTTAGGAAAATCCGGTATGCCGTGGGGCGCCGACGGTGCAAAAAAAGGGTTACTCATATCACTTGGGACCTGAAAAAAGTGGGAGCGTCACGCAGGAGCGGCGGGTCAGGGGCTGTGCTGCTCAATAGTGATCCAAAGCTTAACGAGTGTGCACTTCTTTTACGACAGACTTCGCCCCGGACGCACCTTTTTCTGAACGCCTGCCGACGGGCTACCGGACTCTTGGGAATCGCCTATGGGCCCCAGGCCAGCCGCTTGTCAGAAACATACCGTAGACGTACTCTGAAATTCAGATATCCCCTTTCAAGGTGTTCCACCATGCGCAGTGCAGCGATCGATAATAAACGCCGACATCTCCTCAAAGCGCTGACAGCGGCCTCGACGGTCGCTGCCCTCAGCAGGCCAAGCTGGGGGCAGCTGGGACCGGGCTCAGGACTTGGAAAAGCAGACCTCATTGTCACCGGCGGCACGTTTCACACCATGGATGTCACGACCTCCAACGCCGAGGCCATGGCCGTGCGGGGCAATCGCATTCTCGCCGTGGGGGCCATTGCCGATATCGAGGCTTTAGCCGGTCCCGGGACGCGGCGTATCGATGCTCGAGGCCTGACGGTGACACCGGGCTTCATTGATGCCCACTCCCATCCCTTGCTGGCGAACGAGGCCATCAGTGTTGACGTCAACGTCCGGCAGATTTCAAAGGTGCAGGCGCTCCTCAAGGAGCAGGCACGGCGAACGCCGCCGGGGCAGTGGGTCCTTGCCCACATGTACGACGACACCAAATTTGAGGAGGGTCGCCCTCTCACCCTGCAGGACATCGATGCCGTCGTGCCCTCGCAGCCGGTCATGGTCCGACACCGCGGCGGGCACACCGCCGTGGTGAACTCCAAAGCCTTCTCTATAGCGGGCATCACCAAGGATACGCCGGACCCCGAAGGCGGACGTTTTTTCCGCGAGGATGGTGAGCTCACGGGTAAGGTCGCGGAGCTTGCCATGGACATCTTTGACGATGTGGGCGAGTGGCCAGCGGTAGACCGTGAGACCAATCGCAAAGGCGCAAGTCTCATGACCCGACGCATGGCAGCGGCAGGACTGACGAGCACCACGGACGCTGCGGGAGACCTCGAAGGCTGGATATCCTATATGGACGCCTTAGACGCCGGAGAGCTGTACACCCGCGTTGCCTTTATGCCCCGCGGCAACACCCCGGTTTACGAAGCCATGAAGGCCACGGGCATGCGTTCGGGTTTTGGGAATTCCATGCTGCGGGTGGGTGCTGTCAAATATGCCGCCGACGGCAGCGCCTCGGAACGTACCATGCGCATGAGCACACCGTTTGAGGGTACGGACGACTACGGCATCCTTACCATGTCTCAAGAACAGATCGACGCGGCCGTGGACGAGGCCGTCGCCAATGATTTTCGCATCGGCATTCACGCCAATGGTGACGTGACCATCGATATGGTGCTCAAGGCCTATGAGCGGGTGCTGCAAAACTGGGACGGCGCCAACCCGCGTTTTCGCATCGAGCACTGCTCCCTGGTTAATCCAGGGCTTCTCACACGCATCAAAGCGACGGGCAGCATCCCCACGCCCTTCTACACCTATGCTTATTATCACGGTAACAAGTGGGTCGACTACGGTCCCGAGAAGATGCGTAGCATGTTCGCGCACCGCTCCTTTATCGACGCAGGCATCATGGTCGCACCGGCATCAGACTTCACGCCCGGCCCCTATGAACCCATGATGGCGCTCCAGAGCATGGTGACACGGCAGGATTCCCAGGGCCGGGCATGGGGTGAAAACCAGCGCATCACGGCGGCGGAAGCCATGGCGGTCTGCACGGTCAACGGCGCCTATGCTTCTTTCGAGGAGCACGATAAGGGCACGCTGACACCCGGCAAGCTCGCGGACTTTGTCCTGCTGGCTCGCGATCCCCTCAAGAGCGACCCCAATGCCATCAAGGACATCCCTATCGTGGCCACCTATCTGGATGGTCAGGCGGTGTTTGAAGCCTGATCAGCAGACCCGGCCCATGAACGTCGCACGAAGCACTTGCATTGCCTTGCTGACGCTCATCTCGGCCTGCACGAGTCCGTTCCCCAGAACCAGCACCGGGGAGACTTTACCCCTGATGCTCATGCCCGCCACCAGGGTGGGCATCAGTGATCAGCGGGCGCGGTTTCGGGAAATCTTTTGCGCCATACTCGATGAGCGGCAGGACTCTCTGCCGGACTATCGACCCTGCGAGGAGACGCTTACGCGGGTTAATAAAGAGCCCCCGGAATCGGGAGACCCCGTAGATCTCGGCCAAAGCCGCACGGGACTGACCGCGCTTATTGTTCCGGGCGTGGGCTGGGATTGCTTTGAAGAGTGGATGGATACCCACGACACCATGGCGGGCCATGTGGAGCAGTTTGGGTATCGCCTTTCCACGCTGCGGGTTGAGGGCCTGTCGAGCAGCACCCGGAATGCCGCACTGATCCGGGACGCATTGCTGTCGGACCCCGCGCTGGCAGATACCCGCAACGTCGTGCTCATCGGCTACTCCAAGGGTGCCAATGACAGCCTCGAGGCCCTGGTGAGCTATCCCGAGATACGGGAGCGTATTGTTGCGGTTATCAGCGCGGCAGGCTCCATCGGCGGCTCGCCCCTGGCCGAGGACGCCAAGCAGGCCCATCTGTCACTCATCACAAACTGGCCCGGCGCCGAGTGCACCGCGGGAGATGCCGGCGCCATCGAATCCCTCCGCCCCAGCGTGCGCCAGCAGTGACTCAGAGACAACGCGCTGCCGCCCGGTATTGCCTATTACTCCCTGGCCACCCTTCCGGAGCCGGCGCGGATCTCCACCGCCCTCTCCGGGAGCTACAACCGCCTGAGCCTGGTGGACGGGCGCAATGACGGGCAGCTGCTGTTCTACGATCAATTAATCCCGGGAAGCGGACTCTTGGGATATCTCAACGCCGACCATTGGGCCGTGGCTGCCCCCATTGCCCGCCATCACAAGTTTATCGGCAGTACCGTCGCGGACCAGAACGACTTTCCCCGGGAGGCCCTTTTTGAGGCACTGCTGCGATTTGTGGAGGAAGATCTTGCATCGAAACAGGCAGGGGCTCTGGATTGACGCGCTCCGTCGCGCCTGGACTTCACCTCGTCGCTAAAGCCGTGACCTTTGCCCCGGGCTTGCGCACTCTGTGCATTCAGAGTCCCCATCAAGGTCACCGTCATGAAGATTTTTGCACTTGTTTTATCCTTGTTGCTCGCTCCCGCATCAGCCCACTCTGCTGATGTCGCTTCGGCAGACCTGCCAGGGTATGTCGACTTCTCCGCACTGGCCGACGAATACGGTGAAGCCCGGGTAACGATCAATCTAAGTGGATCTATTCTGGGACTTGTGGCGTCTTTAAAGCATGACAATCCCGCCGCCAGCGAAACGCTCAAGAACCTGGATTCCGTGCGGGTTCAGGTTTATGACACGGCAGGCAACACGAGTGCCGCCGCGTCACGTATGGACGCGGTGAGCGGCAAGCTCATGAATGCCGAGTGGGAGCAGGTTATTCGGGTGAGGGAGGCGGGAGAGCGCGTACACGTATTCATGAAGCAGGGCGACAACCGCATCAAGGGCCTGATGATTATGGCCGTGGACCCGGAGGAAGCCGTGTTTATCAATATCCTCGGGGATATTGATCCCGCACATCTGGAAACCGTAGTTTCCCAGATGAACGTCGTCGGCAATATCGACCTTGATCTGAGCCTTTAAAGCATCGCGGCCCCCTGACCTAGACACGAGCATCCGAGGCAGCGGGTTCCATTTTCCGGAACCGCTGCCTTGACCCTCATATTCAGTTAAAGGCCTTACGCGCGTATTCTTCGCCTATCGCCCCTCGGGGCACAATGCGCGGAGTTTCAAGCGATGCTGCGACTACTACGGCACAGTGCCGTCCTCATCACCCTGGTGACGCTCCTGGCGAGCAATGTCCTACTGCTGACCAGCAGCGCATTTAACGCAGCCATCTCCACGGCCCTGGCAACAACCCTGGGCGTGCGCACGGCAAGTGCAGCGCTCTCCACCAGACTCGCCGGCAGCGAGCGGCAACTGCAAACCTTAAAGCGCACACAGCTGCGTCGCAGCGCCTCGGTAAAAGGCTTTGGCAGAAGTCTGACGGCGCGAACCAAGCGCGTTGCCGCTCGGGGCATCGCCGCCATTCCCGCAGAATCCCTACCCTACATAGGAGCAGCCGTGGTGGTATCGAGTATGGTGTATGAGCTCTACGAGGCCTGCGAAACTCTCCGAGAACTGGATACGCTCTACACCGATCTGGGTTTGGCGGAGACCGTACCGGATGATGCCATGCGCTCTCTGTGCAATCCTCCACCTCTGGACGAATTGTTTGGCAACCCCCTTTCTCAACCGGACGTTTAAGAACGATGACCACGCGCCAAGGCTTCACAAACACCTTCCTTTCCCTCATTGGCTGCGCAGCCATGCTCACCCTCACAGTTACTGCTGAGGCTATCGAGGACGAGCGGCCCGCCGGTCTCAACGGCGCGACCTGGCAATTTGGCCCCCTCAACCGCTGGGCCTACACCCACATGAGCGAGGTGCTACCCAGCAAGCCTATCCGCCACGGTACGGGTAGCCCCCGGCCGCTCCCGGGTCTCAAGGCTGCAGCGAACGATATGACCGTCGATTGGAACGGTGCGCCCCGACAGCTTGCCGCGCTCATGGAGGAGCAATACATCGACGGTCTCCTCGTGATGAAAAACGGCCGCGTCCTGTTCGAGCGCTATGCCGGCACGCTTACCCCAGAGCGTAGCCATCTCCTGTGGTCCGTGAGCAAAACCATTACCGGTCTTACGGCGGCCAGCGTGGCGGCCGACGGCCTCATTGATCTTGATAAAACGGTTGCCGACTACGTACCGGCACTCGCCGATAGCGGCTGGGGCCCCGATACGCTCCGGGATGTGCTGGACATGCGCGACGGCTCACAATGGAATGAGGACTACGCCGCTGCCGACAGCACCGTTCGGCGACAGGACTGCGCCGACGGACTCCTCACGGGGCCCGACTGCGAGGGCGTGCCCGTCGTGGGGAACTATCGTTTCCTACCCACGGTGGGTCGAATGCCCGACCGTCAGGGCAGCTTCGTCTACAAATCGGGCACCACGGATGTGATGGCCTGGGTGTTGGAAGCCGCCACGGATAAACGATTTGCAGACCTGGTCTCCCAGCGCATCTGGAAACGCATCGGCGCGGAACAGGATGCCGGTATTACCGTTGATACCAGTGGCTTCACCCTGGCATCGGGTGGCATACACGCCACCCTTCGCGACGTCGGGCGCGTCGGACAGCTCATCCTCAACCGCGGCCAGGTGGGTGACGAGAGGCTTTTTTCCCCGGCGTGGATAGACGACATTGTTTCAAGAGACGGCAGCCGGAGTTGGCCCTATGCGGTGGAAGAAGGTTTCCGACCTTACTATCGCTCCTTTATGTGGGGTCTGGGCGATGGCCGCGGTTCCATCCAGGCACGGGGCGTCCATGGTCAGCTCATCCATGTAGCGCCCGAATCCAAGACGCTTATCGTGATGCTGTCGAGCTGGCCCGATGCCGAGGGCGGCGCACCGCAGGTGGGCGAATCCACGCAGCAGCGTCTGGTACAGGCGATAGAGGCTGCACTCCCCTAGCACCACAGCCCTCAGAGGTCTTCGATGGGCACGTAGTCGATGTCGAAACCAAATACCCGAGGCTCTACGACCTTGAGGGCTTTTTCACTGCGGTAATGACCGGGACAACCGATACCGAAGACCGTCACACGCTGACCGTAGTGAACCCGCTCCGCATTGATGGGCGCCGAGGTTTCATGGTCCACCATGGTGATCAGATCCGGCACGCTGGCAACCACGCGATCACCGATTTCGGCGAGGAGAAACTCGTTCTTGATGGCCAGACGCAGGGGCGGCGAGTCATCCACCGTGGACTCCAGCACCGCCTCGCCGACATCAAAGCCCCCGACGGTCCTGCGATTAATATCCACGACCTTGCCGGTGTAGAGACGCTTGAACTGCCCGTAGTCCGAGGCCTCAAAGAGCGCGCTGAGAGGCGTTTCAATCTGTGCGGCATTACCCGAGTGTTGCTTTAACAGCTGCCCCAGCTTCAGGGCAAAGCTGATGGTGCCGGGGATGATGGCCCGCCGCGCTTCTTCGCTGGTCATGGGATGCTCAGCGGTAAAAACCATGCCGCCCATGGCCATGGACAGATTGCGGAGCTGACGCTCGTAGAGCTCCGCATCTCCCACATCGAAGTACACCGCACCGCCGCTGTAATCCACGGCAACGGCGGGACTGGGTTTTACCCCCTCGATGGCAAAAGTCATCATTTGCGCCTCGGGCAGGGCCCGTGCCATACCGTCACCGTCAATCAAGGGGATGCCTCTGGCCGCCGCTGCCAGCAAGGGAATCACCGAATTAGCGCCGCCCACTTCGAAGGACACCAGGTGGCTGATGGATCGACCCATCCAGGCCTCGAGCCGGTCGACCACCTCCAGGCACTCGTTACCGATGGGCAGATGTTCGAGACTGATGGAGGGGGCGCCCACCTCCCCCACGGCGACCACGAGGGCATCATCCGGCAAGGTCTCCAGAGGAAAGAGTGTAACGGGACCGTACTTTTTAAGTGCTTCCGTAACCAGGAGCTGGCCGATATAGGGATCGCCACCGCCCCCCGTGGCGAGAAATACCGAGCCCATGCACAGCGCTTCGATGTCCTCATGGCTAATGGTCACGCTCATGACTGAGTCCCCGCGAAGTTCAAATCGCCGATCATTTTCACCCGCAGACGCGTTGATTCATCGGCCATATAGGCGATGGCTATCTCCTCGATGTCCGCAACCTTGATACTGCTTGCTAAAGCACCGGCAGCCACGAGCTCGTCCGTAAGTATCGCCCGGAGCTCGGCAAGCACGCTATCCCGGGGATGCTCGCGATAGGACACGATGCGCTCCATCTCACGCCCCACCTGTGCGTTGGCAGCGCCAATGGCATTTGCCACCCCGGCGTGTTCCGGCCTGAGGAGCTGCGAAGCGTTGTTCAGAGTTCGGGACATGAGCACTGCACCACCGCCCACGAGAATCACCGGCACAGGGTCACGACTGGACTTCATCTGATCAATCCCGTCATCCACAATCTCATGCATGCATTGCATCGCCATCTCAATCACGTTCTCCGGGAGATCCGCGATTTTATCGGCACTGCCGATATCCGCCGCACCGGCGGCAACGGCAATATCGGTCGTCGTCAGGGTGTCACCGCCGAAGACACGGCCTTCGGTCACCAGTCGATAGCCCACACTCCGGGGTCCAATGCTGGCCCCATCGGCACTCACCAGGCTCCCTCCGCCAAGACCAATGGCCTGAATATCCGGCATGCGGAAGTTCGTGCGTACGCCGCCGACCTTGATCGCGACATTCGACTGCCGGGGAAAGCCCCCCTGGAGCACGCCGATATCCGAGGTTGTGCCGCCGATATCCACGACCACCGCGTCCTGCAGCTGCGTCAGGAGACTGGCGCCGCGAAGAGAATTCGTGGGGCCCGAGGCAAAGGTCAGGGCGGGAAACTCCGCAGCGAACTCCGCGGACATCAGGGTGCCGTCGTTCTGACTGATGTAAAACGGACAGCGGATGTCCCGCGCGGTCAGGGCATCGCGAAAAGCCTGCACCACGCTCGCGGCGAGAGGCCGCAAACTGGTATTGAGGATCGCCGCGTTTTCCCGCTCCAGAAGCCCCATACCACCGATCTGATGAGACAGGGTGAGGCCAACATCGGGAATCTTCTGACGCAGGCGCTCGGCTACCAGCAATTCCTGCTCGGGGTTTGAGGGCGAGAAAACCCCGGATATGGCCACCAGGCGAATACCCCTGGCTGCGATATCGTCAATGACGCTGCCCAACTCCTCTTCATCAAGATCACCAATGGGAAAACCATCGTAGGTAAAACCCCCATGAATCATGTAGCCGTGCCGTCCTATGGCATCGGCGATGTCCTCGGGCCAGTCCGTCATGGGTGGAATCATTTTCCCCGAGGGCAGTGCAATGCGGATCACCGCCGTGGGTGCGAGCTCACGGCGCTCGATGACCGCGTTGGTGAATTGCGTTGTTCCGATCATCACCGCCTCGATGACGTCGTGAGTGGCGCCGCTCTCAGCGAGAATCACATCAAGAGCACCGAGAACCCCATCGCGCACATTTTCGGAGGTCAGGAATTTGGTGGAGGCTACCACCCTGTGGCCATCAAGGATGACGGCGTCCGTGTGGGTGCCGCCCACGTCGATACCAATTCGCATTGTCAGAGCTCCCCCTTGCGCGGGCATGATTCTGTGCGAAGCTTAGGGCTTGCCATCGCACGGAAATCCATGTCGGAAACAACAGCTATGACCGAGACAGAACTCACTGCCCTAAAAACCGCTTTTACCTTCATGCCCCAACCTATTGAAGTGACAAAGTATGAATATGGAGATCGCTACGAGCGCGTGCTGGAGCAAGTGCAGCTCGTCCGCGAGTGTCTCCTCGAGCAGGGCATCGATCCCGATGAAGTAGCGGGGGAGATCAATCCCGACAGCTCACCCAACTCCTATTATTAATCATCCTGCTTGCGCCTCCGCCAGCTCCGGGCGATAGCAAGCTCCACACCGGAGTAAGCCATCATCGATAACAGCAGCGCATCGAGAGCGCCAATGGACGTCACCGATGCCCCGGCGTAGTACAGCCATGCAGAGACAAGACCGGAGCCCAATGCCACGAGCACGGCGTTCACCTTGATGGCGGGTCGCTCCCGGAGGTGCGCCTCGGAGAAGTCCTGTCGCCGAAAAATATAAAAGTCCGCGAAATAGATCCCGGCTATGGGGGGCACCAGCAGCCCCATGAGAATCAGGAAATCAATAAGCTGATCGGAAATCCCCACGATGGCGGCGAGGGTGCCGAGGACGCCCATGGCAATCACCACGGAGCGGTAGTCCCCCAAAGGTACAGATGCCCGCGATGCCAGCGCTGTGGAATAGAGGTTGATCACGTTGGTGGTCCAGGTGGCAAACACCAGCACCGCCAGGGCCAGACCACCAAAGCCCATGAGCGTCATATAGGTCATGGGCTCGAGCTCTCCCCAAACCAGCACGGGGATCAACCCCACGATGTAGGCGATGCACATGCCACCGCCCTGACCCACAAAGGAAGCCACCACACAGTCCCGCGTCGTTCGCGCATAGCGCGTCAGATCCGGTGTCAGGACAACGCCGACAATGGCCGCTCCGATCACCGCGGACACGCCCGTGGGCAGGTCGATCGCGCCACTGCCGGGCAGCTCCAGCAGCTCCGTAAACGCCACCTGCTTAAGGGATAGGACCACGACACCCCCCAGGGACAGGAGCAGAAACGGCACGGCAATCAGGGCCAGCCGGTCGATGGCCTTAAAACCGTAGATGGTAGTCACGGTAACGATAAGACTGGAAAGCAGGGTGTACGCCCACTCCGGCAGCGTCAGGGTCGTCAGCTCTCCCGCGGCCAGAAACAGCGTCCGCCCGAAGAGCTCCGCGGTGACGGCATACCAGCCAAGGAGAAAAACGCCAAAACCAAAGTTGATGAACTTCGCGCCCACATAGCCGAAGGTGTGCTCGATGATCATGTAACTTGAGAGCCGCGTTCTGGCGCCCACGATGGCGGCGGGAATCGACATGAGACTCAGGGACAGCGCCCCCAGGAGGGTGGCAATGATCGCAGCGCGCAGGCCCATGCCCCGGGCAAGCTCGCCGGCGCTGTACATCAATGGCAGGGTGATGGAAATGCCGATGAGCACGATGCCAATCTGCATCCCGCTCACTGCCTGCGCGGGATCAACGGGGGTGCGGGAGTCGGCGTCGTAAGCCAAAGCGTCAGCCAAGTTGATAGGCCTGCATCAGGAGTGGTTGCAGGACCCTATCACACGAACATTGATCACTTCCTCAATGGATCGCAGGGCTTCCAGGGAGTCTTCGCTGGGACAGGCTTCCAGATCGATGATGTTGTACGCGATTTCCGCGCGGCTCTTATTGAGCATATCCACAATATTGATGTCATGGTCCGCGATAATCGCCGTGATCTGATTCAGCACCTTGGGTACGTTGCGATTTGTAATGGTGACCCTCACGGGCGTTGCCCGGGGCAAAGAGATATTAGGGAAGTTGACGGAATTGCTGATATTGCCGTGTTCCAGAAAATCCATGAGCTGATCAGCGACCATGATGGCGCAGTTTTCTTCGGCCTCCCCGGTGCTTGCGCCAATGTGCGGCATCTGCAGCATCCCCGGATGACGGAGGGTGTCGTTCGCGGGAAAGTCCGACACATAGCGATGCAGGCGGTCTTCCTGCAAGGCGCGCATTACCGCAGCGTTGTCGACGATTTCGCCCCGGGCAAAATTGAGCAGCACCAGACCGGGGTTCACGTTGGCCAGGAGACCGTCGCTCACCAGAGCCCGTGTGGCATCCAGCACCGGCAGGTGCAGACTGATGTAATCGGCACGGCTGAACAGGCTGCTGAGGTTGTCCATTTTTTCCACATCACTGGAGAGACGCCAGGCGGCCTCCACGCTGATTGCCGGGTCATAGCCGATGACCTTCATCCCCAGGGCAAGACCCATATTGGCGACCAGGGAACCGATATTCCCCAGGCCCACGACGCCGAGGGTCTTGCCGATGAGCTCCGTGCCCGCAAAACGCTTCTTTTCTTTTTCCAGGAGAGGATCCAGGCCGTCTTGCGGTTCCAGGGACTCGACAAACTTCATGCCCTCGTAGATATCCCGGGAACCCAGGAGCATGCCCGCCAGTACCAGTTCCTTCACGGCATTAGCGTTCGCACCCGGGGCATTGAAAACGACGATCCCCTCTTCGCTGCAACGATCCAGGGGAACGTTGTTCACACCCGCACCCGCGCGACCCACGGCTTTGAGGGTATCGGGAAACTCCATGTCGTGAAGCTTCTGACTGCGAATCAGAAAGGCATCGGGATGGGGCAGCTCCCCCGCTACTTCGTAGTCTTCCCGAGGAAAGCGGTTCAGACCTTTTACGGAGATGCTGTTATAGGTGCGGATTCTGTACATACGGGTTCGATGCCAACTTAAGAAGTCAGGGATTGTAGGTCGAATAGCCTCGGGACCTCCAGACGGCATAAGATACCGACTTCATCGCTGGAGACTCGCTATGTGCAAAGCTCAACGGACTGACCGGGGAAAATCGCGAACGATGCTTTGTAGAGCGTCCAAGGCATTTGGAGCCATGCTGTCATTAAGCACCGTCCTGCTCCTTGCGCCGCTATCCGTTCTGGCCGCGGAGGAACCTCACGCGCGCTTTACCGGCGTCACGGCCAAAAACTTCGATGAAGGCGGGGCCGTGAGTTTGCAGTTCCATCGCCACGCGGAGTCATATCTCCACACCACCACGATTGCCCGCGGTGAGACGCACCGCGAACTGGAGAGGACAAACACGCCCGAACTCGAAGCAGTCACCGTGGTGGTCGATGGGGACGAGCGCAGTTTTGCCGATTATGCGAAGAATGATGAGCTCCTCGACAGCGTCATCGTTCTTCACGGCGGCAAAGTCGCCTTCGAGGCCTACCCGAGGATGACACCCCGGGACCGGCATTTTGCCTGGTCCGTTACCAAGGTGCTCACCTCAGCGGCGCTGGCCACCCTGGTGGCCGAGGGCAAGGTAGCGATGGACGCGCCCATCGAGCGCTACCTGCCCGAGCTTGCGTCCACCGCCTGGGCCGGCACCTCGGTTTACGATATTGCCAACATGGCATCGGGCATCGATTGCCGGGACAGCGACGGCTACCAGAACACCGCCACCTGTGTGTACCGCATGGAGGAGGCCCTCGGTATTACAGCGCCCACGGGTCGCGACGAGTCCTTTACGGCATTGGTAAAAAGCATGGGGCGGCTGCGTCCTCCGGGAGAACGCAACGAGTACGTATCCGCGAACACCAATGTATTGATGCTGGTCATCGAGCGCACCACGGGGCAGAGCTACGCTGACGCCGTAGAGGAGAGAATCTGGAGCCGCATCGGCGCGGAGTCCGACGCCCTCATGGCCGTCAGCGATGAGGGCTATGCCTACGCATCGGGGGGACTCATGGCCCGACTTCGGGATCTTGCCCGCTTTGGTCTGGTATTCACTGACGGTAAAGATTTTCCGGATATCGCAGACACCATGATTGCCGATCTGAAGGCCGGTGGCGGGATAGCCAGAAGTGAAGAACAGCTGGAATGGCTGAGACGTGACCACGGCGATGACCTGCCGCGGCGCGCGGGCTGGCAGTGGGACCAGGTTTGGGATGACGGCGGCCTGTACAAAGGTGGTTACCTCGGTCAGGGACTCTACGTCGATCCAGCCCGCGACCTGGTCATCGCCTGGTACGGCACGGGACTGGACTTTAGCGCCCGACAAACCGATATGCTCTCGGTCGCCAGACAGCTTGCCGTCTCCGGCGTGTTTGACTCGCGCCCAGAGCCGAAAGCTCTAAAAACGCTTATCCAGAACAGAAACAATGAATACGAGGCCGCCTTTCAGGCGCAGGACCTCCCCGAATTGCTCGCTCTCCACACGGACGACGTTGTTTTTATGAGCTCGCACCGGGAGCGTGTCGAAGGCCTGAAAAACCTCAGGGCGTCGTTTGAGGCTGAGTTCTCTCTGGGGAAGAGCACCTTGCGGCTGATCACGGAAGAAGTCACTCGCTCCAAAGACTTCGTCATGGAGATCGGCCGCTATGAAGTAAATCTGGGTATCGATACAGACACCCCGATCAGCGACGCCGGCGACTATCTCGTCGTATGGAAGCAAAACGCCGAGGGCCAGTGGCTGATTTATCGCGACATCACCACCAGCACCCAAGCAATGCCCTGAGCCGGCAGTTAGCGAGGAAGAGGAGCAATGGTGCACCGCAGCGAGAAACTGCTGGCCGTAGGATGCTGTGCGCTTACCCTGCTACTGGTGACCACTGTCTCTGCCTGCAGCGACAGGGTGATCCTGGAAGACGGGGTGCAGGCGCCCGAACCGCCCCGCCAGTGGGCCATTGATGCGGCGCCCTTCCCATTGAGAGATTTTCTGATCGCCCCAAGGGCGGGCTACGACATCACCGCGAAGGTGTTGAGCAAGCGCCGTTACCGCTGGGATGACCTCGCGGCAGTTGCCCCCTGGGATTTTGCCCTGGGTTGGGGGCCCCTATCCGATGAGGCCGTTCTGCGTCCCATCAAAGTCGGCCAGGGCGACCGATTCATGTTCTGGCATCTCTATGATGCCCGGATAGACATTAACACCGTGAACATATCGTCGGCTAACGTGCACATAATTCCCGCGAATGACGGCATATTGCATGAGATATCGAAGATACCCGAGGGTGCCATCGTGCGTTTTGAGGGAGAACTGGTGGACCTACACTTTGCCGACAAGCGTGTCATACCCAGCAGCCTCACAAGAGGCGATACGGGCCCCGGTGCCTGCGAAATTCTCCGGGTCCAAAGCGTCACCGTAGAACGGCCGGATCCGGAAAAATCGATGACAGCGACGCTGTAAGGCACAGGCTAATCGTATTTTTAGATCGCATTTTAATTTTTAATTCATTTTACTGTTCAATAGGCATCTTCTAGTCTGTAGGCATGTCGGGCATAAGGCCTGATTTTATCTAACAAGACAGACGACGAGGATCCTATGAATATGCTCAAGAACAAACTGTCTCTTTGTGTGGCAATGGCAGCAACGCTGACCGCCACGGTGCCCGCAAGCGCTGACTACGTCCATGGCGGCGAACCTAAATCCGTGCAGGACTGGTGGCCTCAGGCGCTGAATCTGCGCCCCTTGCATCAGAACGAAAATACCGCGAACCCCATGGGACCCAACTTCGATTACGCCGCTGCGTTTGCGAAGCTTGATCTCGCAGCAGTCAAAGCTGACATCGAAGCCATCATGACAACGTCCCAGGACTGGTGGCCCGCAGACTACGGCAACTACGGCCCATTCTTCATCCGTATGGCCTGGCACAGCGCCGGCACCTATCGCACCATGGATGGCCGTGGCGGCGCCGGTGGCGGACAGCAGCGCTTCGAACCCCTCAACAGTTGGCCCGACAACACCAACCTCGACAAGGCTCGCCGACTCCTCTGGCCCGTAAAGCAAAAGTACGGCCACGCCCTCTCCTGGGCAGACCTGATGGTTCTCACGGGCAACGTTGCCCTGGAGAACATGGGCTTTAAAACCTTCGGTTTTGCCGGTGGTCGCGAGGATGACTGGGAGCCCGATCTGGTTTACTGGGGACCCGAGTCCGTGATGCTGGCCGATGAGCGTTATTCCGGCGAGCGGGAGCTTCAGAAGCCCCTGGCAGCGGTGCAAATGGGTCTGATCTACGTAAACCCCGAAGGACCCAACGGCAAGCCGGATCCCAAGCTTGCGGCTCACGATATTCGCGAGACCTTTGGTCGCATGGCGATGAATGACGAAGAGACCGTTGCGCTCATCGCAGGCGGACACACCTTTGGTAAGGCTCACGGTGCGAAGAGCCCCGAAGGCTGTCTTGCTCCGGAGCCGGCTGGCGAAGGCGTGGAAAACCAGGGCATGGGCTGGGATAACAGCTGTGGTAAAGGCAACGCAGAAGACACCATTACCAGCGGACTGGAAGGTGCGTGGACGGCGGCGCCGACCCAGTGGTCCATGATGTACCTCAGCAATCTCTACTCCTACGACTGGGAGATGACCAAGAGCCCTGCCGGCGCGACTCAGTGGGTACCCAAGGACAACGGTGGTGCTAACACCGTTCCCGACGCACATATTGAAGGCAAGCGTCATCAACCCATCATGTTCACCACCGATCTGGCACTCAAGGAAGATCCTGCTTACCGCAAGATCACCCAGCGCTTCCTCAAAAATCCTGAGGAGTTCGAGCTGGCGTTTGCCAAGGCCTGGTTCAAGCTGACTCACCGCGATATGGGTCCCCGGGCGCGCTACGTCGGCTCCGAAGTGCCTGACGAAGTGATGATGTGGATGGATCCCGTACCTGCGGTGGATCACGATCTCATTGACGCCGGTGATGTGGCGGAGCTCAAGGCGAAAATCCTGTCGTCGGAGTTCACCACCGCAGAGCTTGTGCGCACCGCATGGGCGTCGGCATCCACCTATCGCGACAGCGACATGCGTGGCGGTGCCAACGGTGCGCGGATTCGTCTTGCGCCCCAGAAGGACTGGGAAGCCAACGATCCTAAGGAACTGGCCCGCGTGCTCAAGCGTCTGGAGCGTATCCAGAAGGACTTCAACAAGTCTCAGCGCGGCGACAAGCAGGTATCTCTGGCGGACCTCATCGTGCTGGCAGGTGCCGCTGCGATAGAGCGGGCGGCGGAAACCGCCGGCTATGACGTCGAGGTGCCCTTCACGCCCGGTCGCACGGATGCGACGCAAAAGCAGACGGACGTGAACAGCTTTGCCGTTCTCGAGCCCAAGGCTGATGGTTTCCGGAACTACTACAGCGAAGCGGCCTACCGCAAGCCTGCCGAGGCTCTGCTGGACAAAGCGGATCAGCTGGACCTGTCCGTGGCGGAGATGACGGTTCTCATCGGTGGCCTGCGTACTCTGGACGCCAATGCCGACGGGGCGGAGCACGGTGTGCTTACGGACGAGACCGAGGCGCTTGATAACGACTTCTTCACCAACCTGTTGGATATGCGCAACGTGTGGCGTCCGACCAAGGACAATCCCTACGTCTACGAAGGCCGGGATCGTGTCACGGGTGAGATGCGCTGGTCAGCAACGGAAGTGGATCTGGTGTTTGGCTCCAATTCCGAGCTTCGCGCAATCGCTGAAGTCTACGCCTATGAAGGTGCTGAAGAGGTCTTTGTCCACGACTTTGTGGACGCCTGGAGCAAAGTCATGAAACTTGACCGCTTTGACCTCAAGGGTGGCGACAGCATGGTCGCTGCTAACTGAAAGCTGGCAATGTGAGGGATCTCTGACGGTCCCTGCCTACCCTTCGCAAGTTAAAGCGTCTTCCCTCGGGAAGGCGCTTTTTTTTGCCAAAAACTATTTGCTCCTCCCCCACTGAACGCCGACGCTTTGCCTGGCAGAAATTTTCTGCTTACATTGCCTGTCGACAACAGCTTAGAGAGCGGCAATGCTGACCCTCCTTCCCGTGTCGCGCGAAGGCACATCAGGCAGACACAGACAGTGCCTCGCGTAGAGACCAGCTCCTATCAGTTAATGAAGATCCACATCCTGAACGCTGTGGACCTGTCAAAAGACGCCGTGCATATCTACGTGGGCATGGCGGTATTTCTGATTACCATCATTGTCTGGCAGCGAGGCCGGATTTCCTGGTTGAGCCTGATACCTGTGATTGCCGTCGCCACGGTCATGGAAGCCCTTGACCTCCATGACGACTCCCGATCCTTTGGCTATCTGCGCTGGGGCGCCAGCGCCCATGATTTGCTCAACACCGTTTTTTGGCCGACGGTGATCGTCCTGTTGGCTAAGCTGCGATTAATGAGGTAGCCCTTTAATGGCTTGAGGGCGCCTGACAGCGGACACCCGCCGATCTACCCGCCAATCTACCCGCAATCAAACAGCCGCGGAGAGTGGCACAGCCAAAAGCATCCAACTCCCGCTAAACTAGTCCCATGGAAACTCAGGAAGAAAAACACGCTGAGCTGGACGCCCTGATTGCGCGCCTGAAACGCAAGCAGAGAGTCCATCACGCCTATACGCTGGCGGTGCTACTGCTGGGGATCATGGCAGGCTTTGTAATCGCCCAGTGGTACATCGACCCTGTTACCGTCATACCGCCCTGCGGAGGCATTCAGGTCTGAGGGTGTCCCCTGGCCAGATACCGACTAGCGATTCTGATAGCGGTTGAGATCAAACAGGCCGGCCTCCAGGGGATGGCTGCTTTTGTACTGCGCGGTGAGGTCGTCGCTGAGCTTCCAGAACCACGGCGCCGTGCGTCGCACCCCGAACGCATCCACCAGGGCGGTGTAATCCTCCAGGCTTGCGAGGGATCGAAGGGCCTCGCTGAACTTCGGTAACTGGGACTCGTTAATCTGAAAAAACATGTTGGGATAGGCGCCCACAAAGCCCTCGGTCACCGTGAGGGTATCTTCCTCAGGCAGGCGACGATCCTCCTCGGCAAAAAGCTGGGCGTTGTTGCTGTGAGCCCTGTTGGCGATGAGGCTGTAAACAGCGTCATCACCGCGGGCACTGAGTATCCGGAGAAACGATACCTCGGGCATGAAGCTAAAAGCCCTACCCTGCCCCTGCATAAGGGCCTCCAGCGCTTTTTGATTCACCGCGTAGCGGTCTCTGCGTCCCGCGGGAATACGTGCTTTAAACATGGCCATGAGCTCGGACTTGGGATCATCGGTCTGAAACTCGATGGCCGAGGGCCGCTCAAATTTCTGGAGCTTCGGGGAGATGATGTATTTTTTGACGTCGTCCGTCGCACCGCGGTACCAGTGGTTGCGCACAGCTTCCCTCTCGCCCTCGGGGAGGAACAACAGAAAAGCCTGTTCCCCCTCCATGCGCAAAAAGTCCATGTAAAGGCGGCTTTCGAGTTGATGGCCAACGGCACCGTAAACATCAAAACCTGCCACGAGGAGATAATGAATGCGCTCCAGAAGGGAGTAGTCGATCACCCACATTGTCTGGGGCTGCTGACCCACAAAGCCTTTAACCACCGTGGCACTGTCAAAATGCCGGAACACGGTCAACGCCGCATTGTCGTTTTCTTCGGGACCGCCATCCCAGATCAGGTCCATATCCAGCTGAAGACTCTGCTGATCCACAACCTTTGCTATCGCTTTTGCCTGCGCCTTCAAGAACTTCTGCTGGGATTTGGCATAGCCCCGCCACTGCAAGGCCGTGATGGCCAAACTACCTTTCGCCTGGGGAAGACGCATCTCCTGCGCCTCGGCCGCCAAAAAGTCGGCCCTCTGCTCCGGGTCAGCAGCGTTGGGGCGGACAAAGGCAACCCAGAAATGATCGTCGATGACATTGAGGGCCACCTGGCCGCGACAGACGGGGCCCTTGATGTAGGCCATGATCGTAAAATGCGCTTCCTCGAGCATAAAACGGTAACGCGCTTCCACGGGCAACTGCTGAAAATTGATAAAGGGATTGGCAGCGTGCTTGCCTTTATAGCCCGGCAGCGATGTCACCTCGTAGTCGGGCTCCAGAAAGAGTGCTTTCCAGCGCTCCATACGCGCTTCGCTGAGCGCATAGGGCATGTGGCGCTTTGCCAGTCGACTGATATAGCGCGGTTGGAGACGGTAGTAGAAGCTGTCCGTGCCCGGCTTATCGTAGGGCCGTCGCGTTGCGATCAAATCGATGGGCTGCCCCGGTGCTGTCCGCGAGCGAACAAGCTTGTACCAGGCCGAGTCGGCGCCGAGATCTTCAAAATACAAATCACCGATAAACAGGTGCTCGAAGATATAGCGACTCATCAATCGTGATTTATTGTCGGGGGCGTTGAGGAATGTCTCCCAGGCATCGATGGCGCGTAACTCATCATCGGGGCGCGGAGGCAGCGGAGTGCCGGGGGCACCGGCCTCCAGCCACTCCGTCAGGAGGGCCTGCCTGTCGGCGTCCAGACCGGGAAATCCGTAGGGCATCCCCTGCAGCGGCCGCTCCTCGCGGTACTCGGCAAACTCTTCCGCTTTCGGGCAGCTTTGATCACGGTCCAAACTAAAATCAAAACTGTCCGGGAGTTTTCCTGAGCTTGGCGATGGGTTTTCCTGTTTCAGCTTGAGCATCTGGTACATCACGCCCTGGTGAGGATCGGAATCATCCAGCACCGGATAAAAATCCTTCTCCCGCCATTCCTCGATGCTAAGAGCATCCTCATAAAGACGCGTGAGATTGGCCGGTAGTAATCGGGTGCCGTTGTACACCTTGTCCTTACTGGCGCCCCGCTGCAGCCCGATCCAGGCATCCATCTTGAGCTGGCACGGCGCATCGTAGCAACCGTGACAGACCATGCAGCGCTGCTCAATCACGGACTTTATCGGTGCGGGGTAATCCTCCGCCGTTGGTGTTTCCGAATGTACCTGCGCTCCCTGAACAAAAAAGATTGCCAGCAACAGGCTCAGACGAGAGCCACGGGCAACGCTACGACGGAAGAAAAGAAAAACCATGTTCATAGGAAAATTTAATATCCGAGCAATGGGTAGGGATCTCGCGCGGCGTCGAGCAGGTGAAGTCTAAGTATAAAGCTATCACGCTATTCGCACAGGGGAATGCTTGCTCTACACTGTGCTTCGCTATGGTAAATGGTCTCTCTTAATGGCATTCAGCGCTAACCCGTCACCACCACGACTGGAGCCGCAGGGCGACGATGGTTCCCATGGTCGCGCCCGCAGACGCATCTTCTTACTGAGCTCGGTAACCGTGCTTGTTGTAGGGCTGCTCTACACCGCCTTTCAACCGGCGGTCTATCAGAGCAGTGCCACGGTGCTCATGAGCGCACCCACGGCGATTGATCAGCAAATGCTGGATGCAGACATCCAGGGTGTCGCCATTCAGCGGCGCACACTCACCGGCAGCGAAATCACCCGTGACCTCTCAGATCGACTGGCAGAGGATTTTTCCGCAGAGCGAAGCCCTCTGGAGCTCCGTCGCATTTTAGACGTGATTGCCGTACCCGAGACCAACCTCCTGGAGCTACGCGCCCAGGGACCAGAGCCCGAGATCCTGCCACCGCTGGTGGAGACCTGGATCGAGGTCTACACCAGCGTCCGCGCCAGGGACATAGAAAGTCGCAAAGCCCAGACCCTTACAGAAGTGCAAAGTGAATTGGATGGCCTGGGGAGCAAGCTCATCGCTGCCCGCGAGGCCCTGGAGGCCTACCGCGCGGAGAATGAGATCATCTCCATGGAACGCGAGGAAAACGCTGTCCTTGCGCAGCTCGATGGACTGAACAGCGCCCTGAACAACGCGGTAGAAGAAGAAGTTCGCAGCAAATCCTATCTGGACACCCTGCGGGCATCCCTGGCCGCGGGAGAGCAAGTGGTCCCCCCGGGCGATCGCAGTGACGTGGCCGCCATGGCCCAACAGTTGGCGGAACTTCAATCGCGACTCGGCGAACTGCGCGCCCGTTACACCGAGGACTACATCCGCAAGGATCCCCGGCTGCGCGAAATACCCGACCAGGTCGAAAAACTTCAAAGCGAGCTGGCCAGCGCCTACGCCGAGGGCACTCAGGCAGAGCTGAACAACGCGCAGCGAGACTATGCAGCGGCACAGGAGTCCGTGGCTAATCTCAAGAACCGTCTGGAGGAGCACCGACAGGCGGTCGCAGACTTCAACACCATTTATGCCACGCACCAGGCATTGGTTGAGGACCTGGCGCGCCTGGAGGAACTCAATCGTGAAACCCAGGCACGGCAGGTGCAAATCGAAGTGCGCCAGGTCGATAAATATCCGCAGGTGTCAGTCATCGACTGGCCCTCACCCGAAGCTTCCCGGATCGGCCCTCCCTATCTTCTGCTTCTGGGTGGCACGGTACTGGCGGCCCTGGGCCTGGGAATCTTCAGCGTCTGGCTGTACAGCTACCTGCACCCCCGCAGCGCCACCCCCGCCTACGTCACCTTGTCCGGCGTGCACATGTATCCGAACGATGGCACCCAGGCCCTGGAGCAACTATCCGGCGAGCAAGCCCGCCTGCAAGAAGAGGCTACGGCGCGACTGGAGCATTCCGGAGAGAGCGAGGGTCACGAAGAGCTTGAGGAAAAAGAAAATCCCGAAGAAACTCCTGGAGAAAGTCCCGGAGAAAGCCGCGAAGAAAGCCGCGAAAACAACAGCGATAGCAAAGACACCCGGGGCTAGAGCGTCGCCAGAAAGTTTTCGTAAGCGCCCAGTACGTCATCGGGCGCCTCTACCTGGGGATAGTGACCCACCGTCGGCAAATGGTGAATAAAATGATCATTGCCGATCAACTCTTCAAATCGCTTCACCATGTGGCTCCCCGATACGGGATCCAGATTGCCGTTAATCAGGCCGATGGGGCACATTGCAGCAGCGAGGGCACCCACCCATCGCCCGCGATGTTCGATGCGATCACTCATGTAATGGATCAGGCGATGCACGTTGCGCCGGCCACCGTCCCGATCAAAAAGCTCAAAGAAAGTATCGATCTCTTCCTGGCTCGCCTTGGTTTCGCCAAAGATATGATCAAAGGATTTGCTGAGGCTTTTCTTCGTGAGGGCATGACGGAAAATAAAACCCAGGGGGCTTTTCAGGAGTTTCTGGGCCAGCACCGCGTGGTGCGTTTCCGGGAACAGGCCTCCGTTGAGGAACATGCAGGACAGCCACTGGCCCACACCCAGCTCCTCGTTCTGCCGTGCGAGCATTTCCTGGGCAACGGTGTCTCCGTAATCGTGAGCCAGGACATGAAACTGCCTAAGACCGAGCTGGTCCGCCAGGGCCTCGCAAAGATCTGCCTGTTCCATAATCCGGTAATCGTGCGGTGAGGGCTTGGCGCTGAAACCAAATCCCAGGAGGTCCATGGCGACCAGGCGATAGTGCTGATTCAGGGCGGGCCAGATCTTCCACCAATCCCAACTCGAGGTGGGAAAGCCGTGAATAAGGAGAATGGTGCCGCGGGACTCCTCACGGGCGGCTTCATCGACAAAGAAAATGTTGTGTCCCAGCAGTTTGGTCGTCGTGCCCCGCGCCAGCCACTCATCCGCCGTTGTCATTCACCGTTCTCCTTCCTTGCCATCATCGGCTTAAGCTTTCCTTACCAGCGGTGGACTAAGGGCGAAGCGCATAGCCCTGCTGCTGCAGCAGCACGTGCGTCGTGGTCGCCGAATGCGTCATCTCCACACCCGGTAGCAGGTCGTCAGGGGAAATATCCCGGGCCACTGCGTTCTGACCGCAGTACAGCACCTTCACGTTGTAGCCCTGGAGAATACTCAAAAGCTCAGCATTGGGGTTCTTGCCGCCGTAAGCGTCGTCATTCAGCAGGTCTCTGTGTGCCGTGCCGTGCACCACCAACGCGATGTCGACGTTCTCCGGGGGGATACCGTTGGCATGCTGAAGATTGATAAAGCCGGCAGCAATTTTAAAGCGGTTGTTCACCTCGCCCGTGACCCCACCATCCACCACATCAATGGCGAATTTAAAGCGCGTATCGGCGGGTAGAGGTTTTGCCGTGGGCACATCGGCAAACCGGCCATAGCCCTTGATCAGGCCGTCGGAATGGAAGTCTTCAGGCCCCGCCAGGACACCCTGAGGGAGAAGCAAAGCCGCAGAAATTACCGTAAACCATCGCATTATCATCATACTGATTTACCTTTTCTTGAAGATTGAAGATCAACGGCCAGTTTAATATCTCCAGCTGCTCACATCAGCGCCTTCGGGCGCACTTTCCTCGATACGCTTGAGTATCCTGGGCACGTACATCCAGTTGTAGCGCAGGCGAGACAGGTGGTTGCCGTTCTCCTGATCACCATTCCAGCAGTGTTCCGCGCGATCACCATAGTCCACTTCGCCGCCGTAATACGGCGCGGTTGTGCTCTCCAAAAACTCTTCGACGAGGTACACGGCATTATTGAGATAGTAGTTATCCATGTCACCGGTGTAGATATGTAGCTTGCCTTCAAGTTTAGGACCCAGAGTTTCCCAATCACGGCGCAGGATATAGCTAAGATCAAAATTCTCTTTCCAATAGGCCGCTATTTCCGGATCGATGTCGCCCGTCTCGGGATCCCAGAGATCCGCAGGGTAACCGTCGTCATCCATGGGCGAGAAGGTCGCCTCCCAGATATCAAACTGCTGCCCCGAGCGGTTGCGATCGCCCAGCACACGCTCCAGGTCATTCTGATCCTTGATGCTCGCCGTGACATTACCCAGATAATCCCGTCGCCCGGGTCTGGGGATCTTCTGAAAATCACTCGGGTAGTAGTAGGCGTTGCTGTCTTCGTAGATGTTCATGGTGAGGTAGGCACGAAAATCGATGGGATCGGGGCAGGCGACAAAGGCCCCGTTAAACTCATCGGGGTAAAACATCTGCGTAGCCATGGCCTCCCAGCCGCCCGTGGAGCCGCCGTAGGTAAATCGCGCCCAGCCTTCGCCGATGCCGCGGAACTGCTCTTCGATAAAGGGAATCAGCTCATAGTTGATCGCGTCACCGTAGGGGCCCTGGCTTGCAGAGTTCACGGCATAGGAATCGTCGTAATAGGGCGTGGGATGCTGGATCTCGATGGCCAGAAAACGCGGGAAGTCATCGGCTATCCAACGCAGGTAGTTATTGTGCGCCTCCTGTTGCTGGATAATGTTGTAGCCTTCCATGCTGAAGCGCTCGCTGTACACCGGCTCGAGATCAGGGTCCGGCGGCTCGGGACGAAAGGCGCCAAAGTCACTGGGAAAATGCCCGTGAAACACCATGAGGGGGTAGCGTGCCTCGGGATGCTCCTCGAAGCCGTGGGGCAGCAAAACGTGCGCGCCCAGATACACATCCTCACCCCAGAACTCCGACAACAGTTCACTCTTCATGCGCACATGCTTAACAAACTCCGTGTCCCGGGCCGGCTCTATGGGGGGAATCTGCTGATCCAGCACAATCTCGTACACACCATCGGGGGTGATATCGAGGGCTACGGGCTCTGACAGATAGTTACCGGGCTTGCGATTCCATTGCTGGCCCTCACCCTGATCCGGCGGCAGGCTCACGGTTTTGCCGTTGCTCAATGTAAAGTCCTGGTAGCGATTCAACAGCGCCTGAACGAAGTAGCGCCCCGGAGGGAGTTCCGCCAGCGAGTTAATGGGAAAGCCAATATGCGCAGCGTCGATGAGCATGTCGGCACCCGGTGCCCAATCGCTGACATTGCGACCGTAAATCAGCTGGGTGTCCAGGGAGTTATCAACAAGAAACCTGGGCTCGTCGCGGTCCGTGTTGGAGAGCATAAGGAGCAGGCGGCCGTCCTGGGGTTGCGTCCCCAGGGCCTCGTCAAAACGAATGGTGAAAGCAGGCCCCGAAGCGGGCTGCTCAGCAGCGGGCACGGCGGTCGCCATGGGCGCTTCGTTGCAGCCCCATAAGCCGCCAAGGAGCACTACGGTGGTAAGGGCTTTAAGAGGTAGTTTCATAATCGGAGCGTCCTCAAAAAATATGCAGGCGACCATAGCACAATGGTTTTCTCTTGATCATTGCGAGCTATGTAAAATGGCGGGCCCGCATGTCGGGCAAAGCCGAGCCCAAGATTGCGGAACACATACATAAAGAAGGGAGTGAAGTGGAGTGAGTGAAGATCTTGAAAGAGGATTCGATGAGGTTGTTTTAGGCCGGCGAAGTATTCGCGGTTTTAAACCCGACCCGATCCCAAAGCCTGTGATCGAAGAAATTGTGTCCCTGGCAACGCGCGCGCCCTCTTCTTACAACTCCCAGCCCTGGCATGTGCATATTGCTGCCGGTGATGTATTAGAGGCGATTCGTCGGGACAGTACCGAGCGCACCGCATCAGGTACCGCGCCGTCCTTCGAACGTATGGAGTCCGGTGCCTATGAAGGTGACCATCGCAAACGTCAGATCGAAGTCGCGGTTCAGCTCTTTGAGGCCATGGGTATTGTGCGGGATGACAAAGCCGGCCGGGATAACTGGACCATGCGGGGCTTTCGAATTTTCGACGCACCCCTGTTGATGGTGATCACCTACGATAAGCAATTGCAGGGTGGCGATATTGCGCCCTTTGACTGCGGCGCCCTGAGCAACATGCTGGTCAATGCCGCCTGGTCCCGAGGCGTTGGATCCGTGATTAACAGTCAGGGTGTTATGCACTCGCCGGTGGTACGCGAGCACCTCAATATTCCTGAAGACCAGGTGATCCTGATCAGTATTGCGCTGGGTTACCCCGACGAGAGCTTTCCGGCTAATGCCGTCGTGTCAAAACGACGCCCCGTCGACGACGTTGCCACTTTTCTCGGCTTTGAATGAATCGGGAACAGGGTCAGCACTCATGAATGCGGAAAGAAAACCTTAGGCGTCACCCGCAAGGCACCACTAATCTGTTAAGCGCACACTCAGGTTACCGGCCTGAAGCTTTGCGCGAAGCGTACAGCTGCCGGTGCCCTGTTCCCAAAGCACCTCGGAGCCTACGAGGAGTTTGCGCTCGTCAAAGACCTCCTTACCTGGTGTTTGCAGGTTGGCATCGCCAATGTTGGCGTCAAGCTTGACGGTGCCAACGCTGGCGGCGGGAACTCGGATGCTCACATCGCCGGCGCCGGCTTTCACATTCAGGCAACCACTGGGAAGGTCGACTGCCAAAGCCCCAGCATCCATACCAATATCCAGATCTTCGATCTCTGGCACCTGCACGGTAAAACGCAAATCAGCGTGTCGCGTTGTATAGGCTGAAGAAGGCTTGAATGACAGCGTAGACCTGTCGCCCTGCTGGGTTATCACGATGCCCGCCTCCTCTGCGTTTTTACGACAGGTTTCACCGTCGGCGCTACAGAAAAACCGCACAGCCACGTGCAGCAAGTCATCTTCCGAGGACTCCACCACGAAGTCACCCGCCGGTAGATTCAAAACAAGCGAGCTGCCTATTTGCGTATCGAGGGTCTTGGGCGGCGTCACTTCCACATCGCGAACACCGCTGGAAACACAGCCAACCAGAGGCAGGAACAGGACCGGAACGAGGAGGGAGCGAAGCATTTGCAGAATCTCTCGACAAAAGCGCAGTGTAGCGTAGGGTCTTACGATTACTGTATGCGTTCTATCGCGCTATGGACTCGTTACGTCGCGCGCAGCAAATCTACCAAATTCCCGAGGGCAAGCTAGTCAGAGGTAGATGCAGTCTCTATCCCGTAGTAGCTCTCATCCAACGGCGGATAACCAAGGATCGCGCGCTCTTCATTGACGCGCACGAGGTTCGCGCGACGAAGAGCCGCAAAGCGCGGGTGAAGCTCCAAGGACTTAAAGGCTCGAGATTTAAACAAAAACACGTCCAGGGGGTGGCGCTTAGCAAAGGCTGACTCCAAAAAATCGATGCTCGCCTCGTCGTCGCCGGCAATCGCCAGGTACAGCGCTTCATCAAGATCACGCCCTGGAGACACGTCGCCGCCCGCACGAAACATATCGATGGTGAAGCGCCAGCGCTGCATTGCATCGTCATAGCCGGCATTGTCACCGACGGTACGCAGCGCCAGCGCCAACTCGGAATAGGGCGGAGGGTTCACTGTCACCGATGGACGCAATTTGGTTGCGTAAGTCTCCAGGCTGCCATCAAACGCCGAGGCGAAATGCCCGGCAAGCTCAGCATCAGATTTCGTTTCAGACAGCACTCGTATGTAAATGGTATGTGCTGCGTAGTACTCAGGAAAATCAGCAACGGCTTTGCGGGCCTTGGCAAGCGCCTCAGATTCATTGCCCTCTTTAAAATCCCCGTAGGGCTCAAAGAGCGGTCGAAGCTTATGGGGCCCGTTGTACTCGGCATTGATACCGAGGTCGTAATATTGAGACCGCAATTCCCCGGAGGTTCGGCGGTCGAACTCTTCCAGCGGCACGGTTTCCTGCAGAAGAATGCTCTCGGCAGGTTGATTATCAAGGTTCAAAAGTCCTGATTGAAGTCTTATGCTCTCGGCTCTTCCCGGATTAGCGCGAATGTAACGCTCGCCTACTTTCTTGGCGGTTTCAAAATCGCCAATACGATAGTTATATAGAATTGTATTGGTCACGCCTGGACGGTAGAGAGGATCAATGTCAACCAGGGTCTTTAATTGATCTGCCACGTCCCGAAGCCGACCATTAAACGAAAGAGCCAGGCCTAGCCAGTTGCGCGCATCCAAGGAGTTAGGGTTGAGTTCTATCGCCCGCCGCAAGCTCGATACCGCAAAATCCGGTCTGCCCGTATCAGCGTTAATCAAACCCTGTACTGCATAAGCGTCAGCAAGTTTTGAGTCCAGCGCAAGCGCTTTGTCGACGTTTGCACGCGCATGCGCCAACGCCTCTTTGGCCGGGATACTCCCGTAGGACCCAGGCCGGTCCGAGAGCAACGTGTAGGCCTTGGCGCGGGATGCATACGCCGGCGCATAGGTCGGATCTATCTCTATCGCCTGATTGAGTAATTCCAGCGCCCGCTGCATGGCGGCTTCGTCACGGGTAGAAATCAGGTCCCGAGCTTCCAAAAACAAATTGAAAGCACTGATGTCTGTGCGAGCGGCCGGCGCGATAGACGGTGCCTTATCCGACATCAACTCATCGGTCATCGCGACCAGAATCTGCTGCGCAATGTCATCCTGCACGGCAAAAATATCGCTGAGATCGCGGTCGTAGGTTTGCGACCACAAATGGAAACCATCGCTCACCTGAATCAGCTGCGCGGTCACCCGCACCTTATCGCCCTGGCTGCGCACGGATCCCTCGAGAATATGTGCCACATTGAGCACCTGGCCGATCTCGCGAAGATCTTCGTTACGACCCTTGAAGGCAAAAGACGAGGTGCGACCCGCCACCTTCATGCCATCGACCTGCGCCAGTACGTTCAACAGCTCTTCGGAGATACCGTCGGCAAAGTATTCCTGATCACCATCGGGCGACAGATCAGCAAAAGGTAATACGGCAATAGATGCGTCTTGAACAGGTGGCGTAGCCGCCGCAACCATCGCCTCGTCTGAGGTCGACGCGGACGCCACAGTCTCTGCGGCGGGAACCGTCTCTTGAGGAAGAAACCGCGGTAACACCATCGCCCCGGCAAACACTAGCAGCGCCAGAATCAGCACCATATCGAGCTTAGAGGCCGTCTGCTCCGTAATACTGTCTTCGGTTGATACGGCGGAAGTGCGCTGAATTCCCTCGGGGGTCAGCTCAAATGCCCAGGCAAACACCACAACAATGGGGAATGCGATAGCGAGAAAGGACACGGCTACGGCGTCAAACCAAGCTGGTAAGGAGATGGCCTCTTCCAGCGTGGCGGCAACCTGCACGATCACCCAGCTGACGACCACATACACGCCCGCTACGCGAAAGACATTACGACGCTTGAGTTCGCCGAGAAAGCTCACATCATTAACCTCAAAACCGGATGCACTGACGATAGCGCATTCGGTCTCGCAGCACTACTGATCAAACTACGGGGCAATGTCTCATGAAGCTTCGACACATCATCGCAACTACGGCGCTCTACGACCCTAGCTTTGATCATCCGTTGCCAAAATCGCCTGTAAGAGCACCGACGCGCCCCGCGCCATGTCTTCGGGTGAGGTGTACTCAAAGGGTGAATGACTGATGCCACCCTTGCTGGGCACAAAAATCATACCCGTAGGCGTTATCTGAGCAAGATCCTGGGCATCGTGCCCCGCGCCCGAGGGCATACGCTGGTAGCTGTAACCCAGACGCTTAGCCGCCGCTTCGATAATGTCACGCGTCTCGGTGTCCGTCGGTGCCGGCGGTGATGCCGTGTCCAACTCCGTAAAGCTGATGGTCGTGCCCCGGGCGGTCGCGATGCGCGCTGCTTCGGCTTCAATGAGCCTGAACACCTCCCAAATTTTATTCTCGCTCAGATCCCGTACTTCCAGACTCATCACCACCTTGCCCGGCACGACGTTGGGCGCTCCGGGGAAGGCCTCTATGCGGCCCACGGTGGCCACCTGACGGCCTTCGAGCTCCAGGGCAATGCGATTAATCGCCAGGGTCAGTTCCGAGGCGGACACCAGAGCATCAACGCGTTGCGGCATGGGGGTAGTACCGCCGTGATTGGCCACACCGCTTACGGTGATGTCCCACCACTGAATTCCCACAATGCCCTCGACGACACCGATCTGAAGATTCTTTTGCTCGAGAATCCCGCCCTGCTCGATGTGCAGCTCAAAAAAGGCGCGGAGACTCTCGGGGCTGCGAGCCGCCTCGGCGATGCGCTCGGGATCGCCACCGACGCGAGCGATGCCATCGCGGGTAACCAGGCCACTGTTGGACACAACATCCATGCCGGCCTGGGTGAGCTTACCCACCATGGCCCGGCTGCCCACCAGACCGCCCTCTTCGTCGGTAAAGCTGACGAATTCCAGGGGGTGACGGGTAGTAATATCGGCGTCATTCAAAACGCTGATGACTTCCAAGGCGCCCACCACCCCCACCTGCCCGTCGTAGTTGCCACCGCCGGGCACGGAGTCGATGTGCGAGCCAAACATAATCGGCGGAAAGCCCGGCTGGGAGCCTTCGCGGCGACCGATGATGTTGCCTGCCGTGTCCGTGCGCACGGACAGGCCCAACTCACGCAGCTCTGCCTTGAGCCATTCCCGGGCGGCTAAATCTGCATCGGTAAAGGCGACGCGGCTGACACCTCCCTCGGGATTGGCACCAAAGGCAGCCAAGGCTTCGATGCGCGACTGCATGCGCTCGGCGGTGGCGGTGAGCAGCGGCTGCGCAAAGGCCAGGCTCTGGCTCAGCATCAAGGCAACGAAGCCAACAAATAGTCTCATGGAACTCTCCCGGCGTTTTTAGGGTGCTTTCAGGTATTGATCAAACCAGGCAAGCCAGCGCTGGTAGCGATCTTTGATAAAGCTCGGTCGACGAATCCCGTGATGCTCATCCGGGTAGACGACCAACTGCGTGTCGACACCCAGACGCTTCATGGCAATGTACATCTGCTCGGAATTAATGATGGGAACGTTCCAATCCACTTCTCCGCCCATCCACAACGTTGGCGTAGTGATGTCTTCAACCTTCCAAAACGGCGACAGGGCATCCCAGCGCTCGCGGTTCTCCCAGGGCAGGCCAAACTCCAGTTCATACATCAGCTGATACTGATCATGGCCGTAGTTAGCGGGCACCAGGCCCAAACTCGCGCCGGAGGACGCGGCCTTGAATCGCGTGCTCTGGGTAATCACGTAATTAGTGAGAATCCCGCCGTAAGACCAGCCGCCCACACCCATGCGGTCGCCATCGACCAGACCGATCTCTATTCCGTGGTCCACCGCTGCAAGTACGTCCTCAACATCCTTTTCGCCCCAGGCGGCGACAGTGCCTTTGGCAAAGGCCTCGCCGTAACCGACAGAACCCCGGGGGTTGGGCATGATCACTGCGTAACCATTCGCGGCAAAAAGCTGTGCCGTATCGCGGTAGCTATAGGAGAACTGCGAGGCGGGTCCGCCGTGCAGCCATAAAATTGTGGGGTAGCGCTTGCCCTCTTCGTAGCCCACGGGCTTCACATAAAAGGCTTCCACTTCGGTGCCATCGGCGCTGGCAAAAGCGCGCTTCTCAACCTGGGGACGAGAGACATCCGCAAGGAGCTCCGCGTTAACCGAGGTGAGTGTCGAGAGGTATCCATCACTGAGGGAAAACAGATTGGCGGGCTGATCGGCGCTCTCAGCCAAGACCACGGTCATATCGCCCCTGCGCGCGACATCACGCACCGTAACCGGCCCTTCGAGATCGCGCCGGAAGTTTTTTCCATCCGTGCCGATGGAGGCAAGGTGAACCTGACCCTCGTCCTCGAGGCGAAAACTGATTCGCCGCCCATCGTCACTGAATTGCGGATCCGACAGGTTACGATCGAGTTTCGGCGTCAGGATCTGACGTTTCTCGCCGTCCAGACGCGCCAAAGCGAGACGTCGGGTGGGTGTTAGCGCCGAGCCGCCCACGTCGGGCCCCAGGGAACTGATGTAAGCAATACTCTTACCGTCAGGGCTCCAGCTTGGAGACCGCTCCCGTCCGCTGTCCTTGGTGATTTTTTTGAGGCGGTGGTTTTCATCATCAACATCGACAACCCAGATATTGCTGCCGTAGTAAAGGTCGGGATTTTCCGAGCGATCGCTGACAAAGGCGACAGACTTGCCATCGGGACTCCATACCGGATCATCATCATCGTAGTCACCAAAGGTGATCTGCACCGGCGCGTCATCACCCGGGGTGTACACATAAAGGTGATCGCGCCGACGATCCAGGTAGCCCTGATAGTCCTGTTTAAACTGCATGCGATCGATAACGTAAGGCAGCGGCTTATCGTCATCGTCTTTGTCTTCGGTCAAATCCGCGGGGCGGGGATCTTTGATCGTGAGCAAAAGCCGAGTTCCGTCGGGCGACCAGGCAAAGTCGCTGACGCCTTGCTTAACGTTCGTGACCTGCATAGCTTCACCGCCCAGGCGGTTGAGACTCCAAACCTGCGTCCTGGCGTTTTCACCGCGCGATGCGGTAAAGCTCAGATACTTGTTGTCAGGGCTCCAGCGGGGGCGGCTTGCGGAGCTATCCGGCGAGGTCATGGGAATGGGCTCACCGCCCTCCGTCGACATCATCCAGATTCGGGTGCGGGATTTGTCTTCCTCAAGATCTTTCTGACTAACGGTATAGGCCACCCAGCGCCCATCGGGGCTGATCTGGGGATCCCGTACGCGCTCCATCGCCATGAGGTCATCGATGGTCATCACGCGTGATTCGGGGTTGGGCTGGGCTTGGGCGCCCGCCGTCGCCAAAGAAATACCTAAGGCGAGAAAAAACATACAGGAAGTCACAAATCGCATGGTGAGTCCTCAGGAGCAGGGCAAATGAAAGAAGAGACAAGCCGTATCAGAGGCTACTGTTTTTAAAAAACCCGTCAACCACGCTGAATCCGCTGCCCCTCTGCCACGCGAAAGACTTTGCGCCGTTTTAGCTCGCCGAGAAACCCCACAAAAGATGCCTGCAAAGGCGTCAGGACAAACCATAGCCTATCGCCGGAACGGAGACTACAGGCCTTTTTGCTTCGAGATTATGGCTTGAAGATGCGACAGGCACCTGGGCTATCATTGGTCACGCCAAACCCCACCACCGCGGAGAATCCCATGCGAATTCTGTTAGTCACTCTTTGTCTGCTTAGCAGCCAGATCTTCGCGCAATCTCTGCCGGGGTTTCGCGAAGAGACTACGGCTTTCTCGGCCGAATCAGAAACGCGCCGTCAGCTATTGCAGGTTTCTCTGGGCCGCGTCCCCGCAGACTTACTCATTCGCAACGTCACCCTGCTGAACGTCTTCACGGGCAACTGGGAGAATGCACAGGACATCGCCATCGCGGGCGATCGCATCGCCTGGGTGGGTAATAGCGGCAACTTTACGGGCAAAGCTCTCGCCACGCGTGATGCCAGCGGCTTGTGGGCCGTTCCCGGCTTTGGTGAATCCCATAAACATATCGAGAGCAGCTACCTCACGCCGGAGTACGAAGCGGAGCTGGTCGTGCCCTTTGGCAGCACCTGGACCGTAGAGGGCTCCCACGAAATCTCCAATGTCGTGGGCAAGAACAATGTGGACTTCTGGCTTTACGCCGAGGATGCAGGGAGCCCCCTGAAGATCTTCCCGGCCGTAGGCTCAGCAACGCCACCTACGGTCTATGAATCCGGCGGCGGCTACTACGGTCACGATGAGATGGCGGCTTTTATGGATCGCGACCTGCGGGTTGTCGGTTTAGGCGAAGTCATGGACTGGACGGCCGTCAGCGAACTGGAGGCGCCCGGCCACAAACGTATCTGGGGCATGATGCAGGCGACCCGGCAGAACCGGGGGGTCGTCGAAGGCCACGGTGCGGGTCTTGTGACATCGGCGGAGATTAACGCCTTTGCGGCGGCGGGGTTGTCCTCGGATCATGAGGTTCGCCTACCTGACGAGGGGCTGGAGAAACTTCGCCGCGGTGTGTTTCTGGAAGTGAAAGTCCGCGCCATGCGTGATTTGTTCCCTTTCCTTATAAAGGAAGGCATCAGCGACTGGAGCAACATCTCTGTCACCACCGATGATCGCGATGTGCACACCACCACCCAGCTGGGATCCATGGACTACAACATTCGTTCGGCCATTAAAGCGGGCGTTCCCACAAAGATTGCCTATCAGCTGGGTAGCTACAATACCGCCCGGCACTTTCATATCGATCACCTGGTAGGCAGCATCGCGCCGGGGCGCTTCGCGGATATTGTGCTCCTCACGGACCCCGATACCGTCGCCGTGGAATCGGTATACGCCAGCGGGCAGCTGGCCGCGCAGAACGGCAAGTACCTATTAGATGTACCCGAGATCGAGTATCCGTCCTGGGCAACGAACACCATGAACGTGGGTCGCAAACTCACCGCCAAGGACTTTGCCATGCCTGCACCGTCGAATCGCGATGAGATGGATATCGCTGTCCTTGAGCCTTTCTACTTCAAACCTGAGCTGCCCAAAGACACGCTCGCCGTCACCGACGGTGAACTGCACGCCGACCCTTCACGGGGCATCAGCAAAGTCGCCATGATTGATCGCTATCACGGCGATGCGGCACTCTCCACCATGTTTTGGCGTAACGTGGGACCAGTCTCTCCCCGCTCCGCCCTGGCCAGCTCCCAATCCCATGATCTTCACAACATCTGGGCCCTGGGCAATGACGATGCGGCTATGGCGTTGGCGGCAAACACCGTCGCCGAGATGCAGGGTGGCTGGGCGCTGGTGCACGATGGTGTTGTCGTCGCCAAGGTTCGTCTGGAAGTTGCGGGCCTGGTCTCCCAGCGCTCCGTCACGGAAGTAGGCGCCGAAGTAGAGGCGCTCTTCAATGCCGCTGATCAGATGGAGTGGATCGGCAATCCGGGTTTGCCGGAGCGCATGCGCTTTGCGTTTTTAACCGCATCGCCCTGGAAGTGGCAATTGGTAGCGCCCTACGCCGATAACCCCGGCGGACTCGTGAACATCACTACCGGCGAGACACACCCCGTCGCCTGGTGATGCGCCTGGTCCCGTTTCTGGGGCAACCTCTTGCTCTATTGCTCGCTCTGCTTCTCGCAGCAGGCAATGCCCAAGCGCATCTGCTAAACATGTCCCGATCCTCGGTGTCCCTGGAGGCAGATGGCAGCATCACCGCCGAGCTCACCCTGGACCTGCTGGCAACCGCCGGCAGTCGCGAGTCCTACTGGTCCTGGAGTCAGAAAAGCCAGCCCCTCGCCGACAGTACCATCGCTGCAGCCCTGGCGCCCCTCCCGGCAGCCCTGGCGCTTACCGCTAATGGCGAACCCGTCAGCCTCACGCTTGCGGAACTGCGACTGCCCGATGCCTCCCGGGAAGAGTTCCTCGACCCCCTCGGCTGGCCGCGCAGTCAACTGCGGCTTGTGGGTACCCTGCCCGAATCCGTTCGGGCACCGATCACCCTGCGAATTACTTACCTCGAGAACTTTCGATTTGAAGAGCCCATCGCGAACACGCTGATTGATGCGGTGAGTGGTCGTAAGCAAACGCGGTGGCTGGTCACGGGTCAACGCTCCCCCGCCTTTGTGATTCCCAGCATGGACAGCGAGGCGACAGGAGCCGAGCCTACGGTCACCAACAATATGACAGACAACGCTGCAGAAGCCCGAGCCGTGTTTACCGATCTGTTTGTTACCGGGTTCCGGCACATTTTCCCGGACGGTGTGGATCATCTGTTATTCGTGGCTGCACTGTTTTTCGGGTCCGCATCGTTTGCGGGACTCGTGGGCATCGTGACGCTGTTTACCCTGGCGCACTCCCTGAGCCTCGCCCTCACGGCACTGGGTTGGTTCAGCGCACCGGCAGCCATCGTCGAACCCCTGATCCTGCTCAGCATTCTCTGGGTGGCCATCGCTAATCTCCGGGGCCGCGCAAGAGCTCACACCCGCTATCCCCTGGTCATTTTCTTCGGACTCATCCACGGACTGGGCTTTGCGTCAGCCCTGCGCGACATCGGGCTTCCCGCCGACTTTCTTGTCACGGGCCTTCTGGCATTCAACCTTGGTGTGGAGGCGGCCCAGGTGTTTTTCCTTCTCGATCTGGGCATCCTCGGACTGTTACTCCCGCGTCTGCTATCTGGCGACGTGAAATGGAAACAGCTCGGCTCTGCACTGGTCATCATCGCAACCCTGGGTATTGCCGTGATGCGTTTTTTTTAGGGCCGCAGATGGCACTGTTCAAGAGACGATTGTCATCCTAGACTGGCGGTCTAACTAACAATAAGGTCGATTTCACCATGTCCATGTTTTGTCCGTTAACGCCATCCGCCGCTGCCAATCCGGGTGCTTCGGCCTCCACCGGCAAGCAAAGCTCATCCATCGCAAAAACCGCCGCCCTGATTCTGCCGCTTATCGTTATGGGTGGCTGTAGTAAACAGAGCGAGGAGGTTGCCGTTGCGCCCGCAGAGGCTCCCGTTGAGGCCTTTGCAGATGTCACTACCCAACGCATCATCGACACCGGCGCCAGCGAGGAATGGCTGACCTATGGTGGCAGCTACGACGAACAGCGCCACTCATCACTCACGAATATTGATCGTGAAAATGTAGCGGACCTGGGCGTTGCCTGGACCTACGAACTCAAAACCAATCGCGGCGTAGAGGCCACGCCCATCGTGGTCGACGGCGTTATGTACGTCACCTCCGCCTGGTCCCTGGTATACGCCCTGGATGCCGAAACGGGAGAGGAGCTTTGGGTCTATGACCCCGAGGTGGACAAGGCCGTGGGCGTTAACGCTTGCTGCGACGTCGTTAACCGTGGTGTCGCGGTGTATGAGGGACAGGTATTTGTAGGCGTCATTGACGGACGTCTCGAAGCGCTGGATGCCAAAACGGGAGAACGCAACTGGAGCATCGTCACCGTCGATCAGTCCAAACCCTATACGATCACCGGAGCACCCCGCGTAGTCGACGGCAAGGTGCTCATCGGTAACGGTGGCGCCGAGATGGGTGTGCGCGGCTATCTCAGTGCTTACGATGCAAACTCCGGCGAGAAAATCTGGCGTTTCTATACGGTACCGAATCCCAACAAAGAGCCGGACAACGAAATTTCTGACGAGGTCTTTGCCAGATTTGCCAATGACAGCTGGGGCGACGAGGGTCACTGGGTGACCGATGGCGGCGGCGGCACTGTCTGGGACTCCATCGTCTACGATGAGGTCAACGATCAGATCATTTTTGGTGTCGGCAATGGCTCCCCATGGAACCGCGACTTCCGGGATCCCTCGGGCGGCGATAACCTGTTCCTGTCCTCCATTGTCGCTGTCGACGCCGAGACAGGCCGCTACCGCTGGCACTTTCAGACAACTCCCGGCGACAACTGGGATTACACCGCAACCCAATCAATCATCCTTGCAGACCTACCTCTCGGTGAGTCCGGAGCCCCCTTGCGGGTCGCCATGCAGGCACCCAAGAATGGCTTCTTCTACGTCGTCAATGCCGAGACCGGACAGTTCATTTCCGGCAGCGCTTTTGGCCCCATGACCTGGGCGACAGGCCTGGATGAGGCCGGACGTCCCATAGAAGCCGAGGGTGCGCGCTACGGTGCAAATCCCGTGGTGCTTTTGCCGGGACCGCTGGGTGCGCATAACTGGCATCCCATGGCATTTAACCCGACGGAGGGTCTGGCATACATCCCGGCTCAGGAAATCCCCCAGGCCTACGGTGCAGATTCGCGCTACGCAAACAACACTACGGGCTGGAACACCGGTGCAGACTTCGCTGCCTTAGTACCGGCCGAAGTGAGGTCGACAGATATCAAGGCGGCGAGAGCGACCCTTAAAGGTCGGCTCATTGCCTGGGATCCCAAAACACAGCAGCCCCGATGGAGCGTGGAGCATGCCAACGCCTGGAATGGCGGGGTACTGTCCACCGCAGGAGGATTGGTCTTTCAGGCGCGCCTGGATGGAGAATTTTTTGCCTACGACGCAGCGACCGGTGAGGAGCTCTGGTCCTACAACCTGCAGTCGGGTGCGAATGCCGGGCCAGGCACCTACGCCATTGATGGCGAGCAATACGTGGCGATCACCACGGGCTGGGGCTCTGCCTTCGGTCTGACCGCGGGCTTTGCCTATGACGATAAAGTAACGGCCAAGCTCGGAAAAGTCGTCGCGTTCAAGCTCGGCGGCACAGGCGAGATACCCGCCCCCGACCTACCCCTTGTTGACCGCATGACGACAGCGGTTGCTTTCGGCGACGAGGAGACCATCAATGAAGGTCTGGTGCACTACGCGCGCAATTGCTCTGTGTGCCATGGCCCCTTCGCCATCAGCTCCGGCGTTTTACCTGATTTGCGCTGGTCCCCCATCGCTACCAACGCCGAAGCCTGGAAAAGCGTGGTACATGATGGAATTCTCGCAGAGAAGGGCATGGTGTCCTTTGCCGATCACCTCACCGAGGAAGAAATCGAATCAATCCGTGCCTATGTGATTCTGCAGGCAAGAAACGATATGGCTGAGCGCGAGATGGCGTCAGCGACCGACTGAACCCGGATCACAGAACAGCCTGAGCAAACAACGGACATCGGAGAGCCAAGGTGACAAATACGGAAGTCTGCGAAGCCCTGTTTGCTGCTTTTGAAAGCGGCGACCAGGACCGTGCCCGCGCCCTTTGTGCGCCGGACTTAAAAGCCCGACAGAACAACGGCCCGGCCATGAATCTCGACAGCCTCCTGGGCCTGTCGGCGATGATCGTGGGCGCCGTGAAAAACTTTCGCTACGAAGATGCCAAACGCTCTGCAACGGATACGGGCTTTGTAGAGGAGCACAGCGTTCGCGCCACGCTTCCCGATGGCAGCGCACTGGATATGCGGGTCTGCGTGGTCGCCGATGTTGTCGACGGAAAGGTGCAGAACCTTCGGGAGTACCTGGACACGGCCGCTGCGGCATCCCTGATTGAAGCCCTGTCCTTAGTGTCCCCGCCTTCGCCATAGTCCCCAAAAACAGGATATTCCTTGCATGACTACAGCCCAGACGCCCATCGCCTCAGGTTTTGACGGCAACAACACGGCGCTGGAGGTCATCGACGGCATAGACCTCTCGGGCAAGCAGGCGGTCGTTACCGGCGGCTACTCCGGACTCGGCCTGGAGACGACCCGCGCCCTGGCCACGGCGGGCGCGAAAGTGCTGGTGCCGGCACGACGGCCGGAACACGCGAAGGCCGAGCTTGCGGCCTTCGCTGATCTGCCCGGCGAAATAGAGATCGACATCCTCGATCTGGGCGACCTTGAGTCGGTCCAAGACTTTGCCAATCGCTTTTTGGAACGCGGCAGAAGCATCGACATGCTTATCAATAATGCCGCGATTATGGCCTGCCCCGAGACTCGCCTCGCGCAGAACCGCGAAGCGCAGTTTGCAACGAATCACCTCGGGCACTTCGCCCTGACCATGCGTCTCTACCCTGCACTCAAAGCCAGCGGCGGCGCGCGGGTCGTATCCCTGTCGTCCACGGGACACAAACTATCGCCTATCCGCTGGGACGACCTGATGTTTGATGAAGACGAGTACAACAAATGGATTGCCTATGGTCAGGCAAAAACCGCCAATAGTCTGTTTGCGGTGGAATTGGACGCTCTGGGAAAGAGCGATGACGTCCGCGCCTTTGCCGTTCACCCCGGCGGGATCATGACACCTCTGCAGCGTCATCTACCCAGGGAAGAAATGATCGCCATGGGCTGGATCGACGAAGAGGGCACGGTAAACGCTATTTTCAAAAATCCCGAGCAAGGCGCCGCAACCAGCGTCTGGGCAGCTACGGCGCCGGCGTTAGACGCCCACGGCGGCGTGTACTGTGAAGACTGTAACATCGCCGCCGAAACCGTAAAAGGCAGTGATAAGGCGCGTTTCAGCGGTGTCGACGCCCATGCCATAGACTCCGGCGAAGCGAAGAAACTTTGGTCGCTGTCAGAGTTGCTGACGGGAACCTCTCTGGAATGACCAACACAGCGGACCTGACGCGCAGGCGATTTCTCGGCGCCACCGCAGGTGGGTTTGCCCTGTCCCTTGTTCCGGGATGCAGCGATACGATCCCTCCCGGGCGCTACACCCAGGCCGATATTGACCTCCTCGCTAAGCAGCGAATAAAGGAAGCCGAGAAAAAAGGCAAAGGCCCCTATGGCGAACAGCGCTATGCGGGGTATCGCGGCCTGGCGACGCTCCCCTGGTTTGATATCGACGACCGTGGGCAGCTTGTCTGCATCGATGACAGCCTCCCTGGCATCGTCGACGTGCACGCACACCTGGGCATGTCGATTCTCTTCAAGCCTCAATTGGACCTGCAGGCAGCGACACCGCGGACGCGACATCTGCTGGATTGCGACGGGAGCACCCCACCCTGCGAGCTTGATCTGGATATCTACATCAACGGCAATTTCTCACCGGAGGCGCTCAAGGACAACGAGAGAGTACTCACCACCCAGGGCCTCTGGGGCAACGATGTGGTTCGCAGCCACACCATCCCCAATCTCATCGCAGAAATGGATGCCATGGGCGTGGCGCATTCCTTTGTCCTGCCCATTAAGCTGGGACTGCCCTTTGGCGACGACCTGACAGAACAATGGCAAAACGCCATTACGCGGGCAGAGGTGAGTGATCGTCTGACCACCGGCTGCTCCGTACATCCCCGCGATGAGGATCGCGTGGAACAGTTGCGTCGCTATGCCTCCGGGGGCTCAAAGCTCGTGAAACTGCACCCGACGGTGCAAAAGTTCTATCCCGATGATCCCAGCCTCATGCCCCTTTTGTGAAGAAGCCCAGCGCCTCGGCATCGTGGTGTTTTTTCATGGAGGGCGCGCAGGGATCGAGCCGGAGTCCAGCCAGCCTTTTGCCGTACCGCGACACTATGCCCGGGTACTCGAAGACTTTCCGCGCTTGCAGGTGATTCTGGGTCATGCAGGAGCACGGGACAGTGACGCCATGGTCGATCTCGCAGCAAAACATGAAAATGCCTGGATAGGGATCCACGGCCAGGGTGTCACGAGCCTGGATGGGATCATTAAAAAAACGGGCGGGGAACGCCTGCTCTTTGGCACCGACTGGCCCTGGTACCACCTGGGCGCGACCCTGGCCAAGGTGTTGATCACCACGGATAGCCCCCAGCGATCGTCCATACGTGACGCTATTCTTCGCAAAAACGCCGCGACTTTATTTCCTGAATTACTGAGCTAATCTTCTGTGGGAAGCAAAAAAAGTTTTTGTCCAACTTCGGTCCAAATTTTGAAAGCCGGCGTATGCTTCTCTAGAAAGGCAAAACAACCTGCGAAAAGAGGATTCAGGTGATGTTAGTAGCGCGTTTGTATGATGATGAAGGTCGGGCACGAGCTGCAGCACAGGCTCTGGTAGAAGTTGGTTATAGCAGCAACGACGTTGCGGTCATGGAAGGCCCCAAAGCCGCCCCGCAAATGACGGGGGAAGCGAGCGCTGAGGAGGCTCCCGCAGCATCTCCGGACACCCGGGCGGTAAGCCATGCGGTACGTGTGGGCAGCATGCTCGGCGAGCACGCAGAGTTTTACATGAGCCGACTCACGGAAGGGCGCACCCTGGTGATCGCGACGCCTCCCTTTATTGCATCGCGTATGGTCGAGGTGATTCTGGATGAACACGACCCGCTCCCGGACTCCCACGTGCCGGCTCCCGAGCCCTTTGTACCCCTGAGCGAGCAGGCCACTCCCCTGTCCAACATGCTGGGCCTGCCTACCCTGGCGAACGGCACCATGTCCGAGGCCCTGGGTTTCAGCCTGAAGCAGGATGGTCTCAGTCACCTGTCCCGCTGGTTCAAGCCCCTGGCGTCGGACTTCACCTTTTCTTCCATGGTCGGCTGGAAGATCAAGAGCAGCAGCGACACGCCCCTGTCGTCACTGTTGAAGCTGCCCCTGAAGAGCAATCGCCTGGAAGGCAAGAACAGCTCCTTTGGACTGCCACTGCAATCCAAGAGCGACACCCCCCTCTCGTCGATGCTGGGGCTCCCCCTGCTCTCCAAACGGGATCATTACCTGTACAGCTAACAGCGGCAACGCAACAGAAAGTTGCATGGGGCCTTTATGACGGGCTTTCCTGCGGCATCCATGATCGGCACACAAGGCAGTCATGGTCCGCTCACGATCGCTGAAAACAACCCCGGAGCTCTCTCTGACTCCGGGTTTTTTTTATGCATATTCAATCACTTAGCCTCTGTCTATTTCTCTATCGCGCTCTTCGGCATCGCGACGAATAGCCGCGCCGCAACGCTGCTAGCAGCTGCCGCCCGAAAGTTCGCCCCAGGCACCCGTTCCACGCCTTGAGCCCTGCGTCAATGTGTAAGCCAATCTTTACACATACATATGACAAATAATCTTGACAATAGATGAACGACTTCCTAGTCTGATTGATACGGGAAAAGTTGCCTCCGGGGCAATGATCCCGCCATCACTGTGATAGGTAACGAGGTAGCAAAACGTGGAAAACGGAGAAAAGGTGTTCCCCACCGGCTTGACCATCAGGGAATCAGAAGAGGTGCACAAGTACATCATCGATGGTACGCGTGTATTTTTCGTCATTGCATTGGTAGCGCATGCCCTGGCATACACACTAACCCCCTGGTTGGGCTAAGGAGTAAACCATGAATAACGGAAAACTTTGGACTGTGGTGAACCCGACTGTCGGAATCCCCCTGATGCTGGGTGGCGTGGCAGTTATCGCACTCACCGTGCATTTCGCCATCCTGAACAACACAACCTGGTTTGCTGCCTATTGGGGTGGCTGAGATCGCGTGAGCGGTTTTAAACAAAACCTTTCGGGGCGGCTCAGGTCGCCCCGAACTATTTCTAAGGATTGAGTAACGGTGAACCGCTTCGACCGAAAACTCATTTCTCTGTGGTCCTCCTTGGGCTCGCACTGCATGCCCTTTGCAGATGTCGCGACGCCTGACCTGCCCTTGCGGCGGCTTCTAAGACTGTCCCTGTTTCAGATATCCGTAGGCATGGCGATGGTGCTTCTCGTGGGCACGCTCAATCGCGTCATGATTGTAGAACTCAATGTGCCCGCATCCATCGTCGGTGTCATGCTGGCAATGCCCCTGATCTTTGCGCCCCTTCGGGCACTCATCGGCTTTCGCTCAGATAACCATCAGAGTGCCCTGGGTTGGCGCCGCGTACCCTTCGTCTGGAAAGGATCCCTTGCACAGTTCGGCGGCTTTTCCATCATGCCCTTTGCCCTCCTGGTGCTTGCTGGCGAGGGGCTCTCCGGCAGCGTGTCGCCCTGGGTCGGCCAGGTTGCAGCTGCAGCCTCCTTTTTACTGGTTGGTGCCGGCATACATACCGTGCAGACGGCCGGGCTGGCCCTGGCCACGGACCTGACGCCCGAAGAATCCCATCCCCGGGTGGTAGGTCTTATGTATGTCATGCTCCTCGTCGGCATGATGATCAGTGCGCTGATCTTCGGCACGGTGCTCATCGACTTCAGCCCCGGACGCCTGGTACAGGTGATCCAGATGGCCGCTCTCCTCACCCTGGTTCTCAACGTAACCGCCGTGTGGAAGCAGGAAGCCCGACGACCCCAGCGCGGCGCCGTTACCGTCGCGCCAGACCCAAGCTTTAAAGAAGCGTGGCTCAAGTTCTGCGAGGGAGAGCACACCTACCGCAGGCTCGCCATTGTCGGCATGGGCACCATGGCCTTTGGCATGGCGGACATACTCCTGGAGCCTTTTGGCGGCCATGTTCTGAACCTCTCCGTGAGCTCCACCACCCTGCTCACCGCGCTGTTTGCCGTGGGTGGCCTCGTGGGCTTTGGCGCCGCGTCCAAAGCCATCGGCGACGGCATGGACCCTTATGTGGCCACGCGGATCGGGGCCTTCATCGGACTCCCGGCCTTCGCCCTTGTCATCACCGCAGCCCCGCTACTCAATCCCTGGCTTTTTGTTATCGGCAATTTCCTCGTGGGCTTTGGCGGCGCACTCTTTGGCCACGGCACGCTGACATCCACCATGAGTCGCGCCCCCCGGGAACAAGCGGGTTTGGCCCTGGGCGCCTGGGGCGCTGTACAGGCAACAGCGGCGGGTATCGGCGTGGCGATGAGCGGCGTTATTCGTGACACGGTCAACACCCTGGAGGCAGGCTCCCTGAGCGCCGGTGCCAGCAGCGCCAGCGCCAGTGGCTACATGACGGTCTATGGCATTGAGATCGCATTACTTCTTATCACCCTGATTCTCATTGCCCCGCTGCTTCGCCAGGAGCGCTTTGCCGTGAGACAGGGAAGTGCAGCGGAGCATGCCGTCTAAATGGCCATCCTGGATATTATCGAGGTACCCGATGAGCGCCTGCGTGAGCACTCCGAGGCGGTATCGCGCTTTGACGAAGCCCTGCAACAACAGGTCAACGACTTATTCGAAACCCTGGGGCACTCCGGCGCCATTGGCCTCTCCGCCCCTCAGACGGGCATTTTCAAACGCATCATCGTTGTTCACGTACCCGATGATGATTTCGGGGCCCGGGTCTATATCAATCCCGAAATCCTCAAGCGATCCAAGTCCCGCTATGTCGAAGAAAGCTGTCTGTCGGTGCCCGGCATAGAAGGTAATGTCGTGCGCTGCATACGGGTAAAGCTCCGCGCTCAGGATATTCACGGCAAGCTTTGTGAGTTCGACGTCGATGACCTTCACGCCGTGTGCGTACAGCACGAAGTCGATCACCTCGATGGGATTCTGTTCACGGACCGCCTCTCATGGTTCAAGAAACTACGCCTGAGAATGGCGTCGGGCGGCAACACAGGTCTTTCCCGCGCAGCCTGAGTAACGCAAACTGGGCATTCACAAATTCTCTCTGGAAGCCCTATGACCAGCCCCTCGGTAGCGGGAAAACCGCTCATCATTGAAGCCTCCCTGAATGGCGCCGCCAGCAAGGCCCTGAACCCTGCGGTCCCCTATAGCGACGACGAAATCGTTGCGGACGCGGTAGCCTGCATGGAAGCCGGTGCGGCGCTGATCCACAATCACAGCGATGAACCGATCATCGGCGGCTCCGGCGAGCTCGACACAGAGCGCTACGCCCGGCCCTGGCGCAGACTGCTGGCGTTACGGCCCGATGCGATTCTGACCCCCACCATGCCCGTCGGCCAGGAAGGCGTCCCCGTGGAAACCCGCTACAAGCACGTGGAAGAAATGGCGACGGAAGGCTTACTGGCCCAGGGCCTGGTGGATCCCGGCACTTTTAATCTTTCCCTGCTTGATGAAGAAGGTCTCTTTGCACCCAGCGAGTACCTGTATCGCAATGACATGACAGATTCCCGGTACTACGTAGAGGCCTGCAGGCGCCACAACATCGGCATGAGCGTATCGATCTTTGAGCCGGGCTTTTTAAAATTCATCCTTGCCTATCATCGGGCAGGAAAACTGCCCCGCGGCAGCATGATCAAGCTGTACTTCGCCTCCGATGAGCTGCCCTTTGGCATGCCGCCCACGGCCACGAGTCTCGACGCATATCTGGGCATGCTTGGCGACTGGGAAGTGCCCTGGCTGGTATCGAGTTTCGGCGACGACTGCGCAGGCTGCGGCCTCGCCGAGGCCGCCATTGCGCGGGGCGGACACGTGCAGGTGGGTCTGGAGCCCTATGGGGGAGAGCGCACTCCGACCAACGTCGAACTGGTCAAGGAGGTCGTAGAAATTGCCAGGCGCTATGAGCGTCCCATCGCCACCCCCGCAGAAGCCGCGAAGATGCTCGATCTACCCACCTATCCCGTGAGCTTCAGGCAGCACTAGCACCCTTAGGCCAGGCTGATTACGAGGGCTTTCCCCAAAGGACTCAGAGCGACCAGTCCGGCAATACTGTTAAGTACAAAAAGTATGGCAATGGCGGTGACCGTCGCGCGATGAGCCCTGTGGAGCGTGAGGAAGTCATAAACTACGATCGCCAACACCAGCCCGGCCAGACCCAGGGGAATGAGAGGGCCCTGCTCCGTTTCCAGAACCATACGCGAAATTCGCGCCAGCCCCGGGGCAATAATCGACAAGGAGGCAAACATCACATAGCGCTTGTGATGTTCTCGCCGCTCTCGCCAGACAACCGCCATAGCGAGGAGCACAACGAAGCCCACCACCGACGCAATATTGAAGGACAGCAGCGCTGCGGCGAACTCCCCGAAGGGCAAGCCCGAGGCCTGCAGAGGGTTCACGTCTCCCATATCCGACGCGAGAGTGAATCCCCGTTCGAGCTCCCGTCCCACATAGTTCAACGTCGCCATGAGGGCCGCCACCGCCACCACCGCCGCATAGGCCATGAGATAAGGGCCCAGTTTCTGATGAATGACGCGACGCTGGCCTCTGATTAAGGAAGCTTGGAGGCAGAGGATTACAAACCAACCCGTCAGCAAAGCTCCGTGGAAGTGCAGGTAGAGAGGGAGCGGCGCTTCCTCAGTAAAAAAGCGTAAAAAGAAGGACGGCGCAAAGCCGATCACCACAATGCCCAGCAAAGCAAACGCCAGATACTGAAAAAAACGACCGCTTTCGGTTTGCGCAGATTGGGACGGTTGCACAGATTGCGAATGATTCATTGATCAGGCGCTGTCATCGTCAAGCTTAAGGCTCGGGGACTCCCATTCTAATCAAGCTGCGCCGATACCGGGGACGCGGAACCGATAAGGCTAAGCCCCTGTCTGCACCTCTAGTCCTGCAACGATCCCGGATCCCGGAACATCGCTGCGACGGCAAAGAAGCGCTAGAGTAGACGCATGTGGAAATATACCGGCAGTGAACATCCTGACTTCGCCATCGAGCCCGGCCCCGGTCAGGAGTCCGTATGGGACTACCCCCGCCCGCCTATTCTTGTCTCTAGCGATGAGCTTGTTGAGGTGAGCAGCAGGGAAAATCCTATTGCCACATCCCGGAGGGCACTCAGGGTTCTGGAGACTGCGAGTCCACCCACCTACTATTTGCCCGAGGACGACATCGACTGGTCCCAACTCCGGGAGATAGCCCACCGCAGTTTCTGTGAATGGAAGGGACAGGCAAGCTACTTCGCCCTCGCCGATGATCCCCGGGGAGTTCCCGTCGCCTGGCTCTACGCCAGACCCTCAAAAAGCTTTGCCGCCATCGATCGCCATGCGTCCTTCTATCCATCAAAGGTGCAATGCAGCGTTGATGGTGAGCGCGTGCGGCCGCAACCCGGGGAGTTCTACGGCGGCTGGATTACCGACCGCCTGGTGGGACCGTTTAAAGGCGAGCCCGGTACCGGACACTGGTAAGGGTCGGTAACAACTCCGGGGTTTAAGCCGCCGCGCGCAGGTAGTGGAGACTGAACAAGGCCTCGTCATCCTGCCAGGTCTCAGCGATATCGAAACCTCCTGAGCCTGCTAAGGCCGCAAAGCCCTCAAGACTGTATTTGTAGGAACACTCCGTGTGGATGCTTTCGCCTTCGCGAAAGTCAATGCTGCCGCTGGCATGGCTAACCTCTTGGGCGCAATCGCTGACCAGGTGCATTTCTATGCGACGCTGGTTTTCGTTATAGAACGCACGGTGGCTAAAGCGGGACTCATGGAAATCCGCATCCAGAAGTTCGTTCATGCGACGGAGGATATTCAGATTGAAGTCGGCGGTGACACCCGCGCTATCGTTGTAGGCAGCGTTGAGGCGCTCCGTGGACTTGTGGGTATCGACGCCGATAAGCACGCCCCCATCAGGCCCCACCATGTCCCGCAAACTCTTTAGAAAGCGCTGCGCCATGTCAGGCTCGAGATTGCCGATGGTTGAGCCGGGATAAAACACCACCCGCGGCGACGGCGGCAGCTCATCGAGAAAACCCCAACCACTGTTGAAGTCCGCGCACACCGCATGGATATCCAGCCAGGGATATTCTTCCCCCAGGGCCTCGGCGGAATCCTTGAGAAAAGATGCCGAGATATCGATGGGAACATAGACAGAGGGTTTGAGCGTATCCAGGAAAATACGCACCTTCTCACTGGACCCGCTGCCCGGCTCAATCAACACACAATCGGAACCGCAAATCCGGGCAATGGCCTCCCGGTGTTTTTCCAGAATCAGGACTTCCGTACGCGTGGGGTAGTACTCGGGCAAGCGGGTGATTTCGTCAAAAAGCTCGGAGCCGCGCTGATCGTAAAACCACTTGGGATTGACGCTCTTCTGGGGGAGGGACAGCCCTTTGAGTATTTCCTCCCGGCCATCGCCGAGATCCGGATGCTCATCCCGAAAGCTCACACGAGTTACTTTGCCCAACGGTTCGTTCATAACGTTCAGTGGTTCCTTGCTCTGCTTCCGAGGTCAGCGCTATCTGGCGAGACGAATACCGCTGAACTGCCAGCGATCCCGGGGATAAAAAAAGTTGCGGTAGGTCGGCCGCGCCTGACTCGGCGGCGTGACACAGGAGCCCCCGCGCAGGACCCACTGATTGCTCATGAACTTGCCGTTGTATTCACCGATGGCGCCGGCCGAGGCCGCAAAGCCCGGATAGGGACTGTAGGCACTCTGGGTCCACTGCCAACACGCACCATAAAGCTGCTGCAGCTCGGCGCCTTCGGCGGCTTTGGGATGAAACGAGTCCATGGAGAAAGCATTCGCAGCTGTTTCCCGGCTAGCGGCTACCCGTTCCCATTCAGCCTCCCGAGGCAGACGCGCGCCCGCCCAGCGCGCGTAGGCATCCGCCTCGTAACCACTGACGTGACTGACCGGTGTCCCTGCCTGCCGCGGCTGCAAACCCGCCAGCGTGAACTCCAGGGCCTCGCCGTCACGATCCACCCAGTGGAGAGGGCCCGACCAATGGCTCTCCTGCACCGCAGCCCAGCCATCCGCCAGCCACAGCTCCGGACGCTCGTAGGCACCGTCGTCCACAAAGGCCTGATACTCGCCATTGGTCACCAGCCTGTTGGCCAGTTCGAAAGCTTCGAGAAAAACCCGGTGCCGGGGCAGCTCGTTATCAAAGCAAAACTCCTCGCCGCTGTGCCCGACCTCCACAAGCCCTTCTTCGAAGCGCGTCCAGGAAAGAGGCGCCGACGTTTGCTGTGCCTCGATTGCGGCCGGAACATAAGCGGGATACAGCGGATTAGCACTGAGGGAAAATTTCAGATCGGTAAAAAACAGCTCCTGATGCTGCCGCTCATGCTCAATACCCAGCACGGTTCTAGCTAGAATGTCCTTCCCGGAGGCGTCCCCGTCGGCACGCTTGAGCAAAGACAGCATCGCCCGATCTACGTGCTCCCGATAGGCGAGCACCTCATCCAGGGTCGGGCGGGACAGGAGACCACGCTGATCCCGGGGGTGCTGATCACCGATACCGTTGTAATAAGAGTTAAAAAGCACTTCGTACAAAGGCTCCAAAGGCTCGTAGTCCGCAACAAAGGGCTTGAGGAGAAAGGTTTCAAAAAACCAGGACGTGTGGGCCAGGTGCCACTTGGGGGGACTGGCAAAAGCCGCTGCCTGGAGACCGTAATCTTCGACCTCTAAAGGCTCACAAATGGCCAGGAATCGCTGCCGCGTTGCCACAAAGCGATCGGTGATGGATTCACTGCCCACTCCGGGACTCCCCCGCATGTTCCGTAACCCGTCCGCCCACCCAGGTGAGGTCACCGCGGATACGGCTGTGCAACTCGCCACCGTAATGAGAGCACTGCTGCGCCCTCAGCTGGTCACTCAAATCCCGATTTCTCCAGTAAGTGGCAAGCACACGCATGGCTGAACCCGTTGCGGTATCTTCCGGCACGCCATGTTGAGGCGCGAAATAGCGCAACTGTATGTCGAAGTGAGGGTCACTGACTCTTGCGGTCACAATGAGCGCGCGACGGGTGCGGCGATGCAAGGCGTAGCGGGGAACAGATAGACTCCGTAGATCAAAACCCTCGGGCCACTCGAGAATTAAATAGCCGTCATCGTCCCCCGCTTCCGCTGCCCGCCAGGGCGGAACAGAGAAAAACTCGCCAATCCAGTGAGGAACCCGGCAGGCCGCGCAGCTGATGGAGGGGAGGCCAATCCAATACTTATCTTCGTCGGCGTGAAAGGCCGTGCGCAGGCCGTTCATTTCCAGCTGACTCAGGGTCTGACCCTCGCGGAGCCAGGCGGCGCCACTGCACAACATGCCGTGACCGCAGAGCTGGATTTCGCGATCAGCGGGAGACCAGCATCGGAGCGCGCAGACATCATCGTCGAGGCGCCAACTCAGGCACCGGGTGTCACAATCGGGGATGGGCGCTTCCGTCGGCGCCGCGGTGAGAAGGCTCAGCTGGCAGGGATTGCCCCGGGCACCTCCCTCACGAAGGCCACGCCCTCGCACTTCATCGCCGCCAGCGAATGCATACAGAACCAGGCTTGGAGTTTGAGGGTCGATAAGCGCCTTTTCTTTTTTTGGGGCGACATCCAACTGCCGGACAGTTGTGCAAAGCAACTGCGAGCTACCATTCGAAAACTCTAACAGCTTTTTACTGGCAGAGCATGACAATGGGAAGGAAAGAGGATCAGAGCGTCCGGGGGGATCTGCTGTAGCCACTCACAGCCATTCAAAGTGCCGCGACCGCTCTGGCGACCACCCCGTGCCTCAAAAGAAATCGAAGCGAATACCCACACCCACCATCTGGGAATTGATGGTGTTATCGAACTGAAGATACTCGGCGTAGATGTCGACGGTGTCAAAAAAGTCCAGCGCTACGCCGGCGCCGATAAAGGTTTCCGTGTCGTCGTCGGTGCGGGGTATATCGGCAAAACGCGACTTCACCTCTACCGCGGCAAAACCTGCCTTTGCATACACCTCAAAAAAAGGCCCCAGGGGGACATAGGCAACACCGGCCACGGTCAGCGCGCTGGCATCCACGGAGTAGCGGACGTCATCAAGAGTCCCGGACCAGGCACCCAGGTCATAGTATCCCGCTTCTGCCGACAGCATGAGCACATTACTGTCCAGAAACTGGTAACCGATAAAACCCGCCGGCGTGATATCGTCCTCACCACCCACGGAAAGCTCTACATCGGTAAAGTAAGCACCGGCACCCACGTATAGGGAATCCGCCCGGGGAGCGGCGCAGGCCAAAGCAGTAAGCATACCCAGCATGGCAATCCAAAGGGCTTTATCCGTGACTTTGCCTGGCGTGAGCATGACACTTCCTCCTTAACGACGTGATTCCAGTATAAGCGAAGCCACCATGCTTGAAATGAAAAGCGCGTGTGAAAACTGCCAGCAAGCTCTGGCGCAAAAGGCTGAGGCTTACATCTGTTCCTATGAATGCACCTTTTGTAGGAGTTGCACGGACAACTTCGATACCATCTGCCCCAACTGCGACGGCCTGTTAACGCGTCGCCCTCCCCGCCCCGCGCCCAGGGCGGACAGCTCATCCACGGCATCATTGGGAGAATAGAGGGAATGAAAGCTTCAGACTTATTGGTTAAATGTCTTGAAACGGAGGGGATCGAGTACATATTCGGTGTGCCCGGCGAAGAGAACGCTGACTTCATGATGAGCCTGGAGAAGTCCTCGGACCTGCGCTTCGTTCTCTGCCGCCATGAGCAGGGCGCCGCCTTCATGGCAGAGGTTTACGGTCGTCTCACGGGCACGCCGGCGGCCTGTCTCAGCACCCTGGGCCCCGGGGCAACCAACCTGATTACCGGGGTCGCGGACGCCAATATGGACCGTGCGCCCATGCTCGTGCTCACGGGCCAGGGAAGCACAAAGCGTCTGCACAAAGAATCCCACCAGATCATGGATGTGGTGAAGATGTTTGAGCCGGTCACCAAATGGGCGGAGACGGTGGTTCATGCTGACACCATTCCCGAAATCATCCGCAAGGCCGTGCGGGTAGCGCGCACGGAAAAGCCCGGGGCGGTGCTGGTGGAGCTCCCGGAGGACGTCGCAAAACGGGACACGGCGGCAAAGCCCATCTCACCCATCCGCTACCGACGTCCGCAAGCGGCGCCCGAGGCCGTAGAAGAATTAGCGAACCACATTCGCCGTGCCCGGCGGCCGGTCATTCTTGCGGGTAACGGCTGCGTGCGAAAACGCGCATCCAACGAGCTCCGGGAGCTGGTGAGCCTCACGGGTATCGGCGTGCTCAATACCTTCATGGGCAAGGGCGCCGTGGATCCCGACGCGCCGGAGTGCCTGTACACCATCGGCCTGGGGACAAAGGACATCGGCACCTGCGCCATCGACGCCGCGGACCTGGTTATCGCCATTGGTTTTGACATGGTGGAGTACCACCCCCACCTGTGGAACCCCGAGGGTGACAAGCCGGTGGTGAGCATCGACTTTCTTCCCGCCGAGATCGACGAGCACTTCAATCCTCAATGCGAGCTCGTGGGAGACATCGCGGACAACATTGCAGCCCTGGTAAAGGCCTTTAAAGAGGAGGCCGCGCCGGATTTTGATCTGCGCCAACAAGCCGCTACGCGCGGCGATATGCAGGCGGAGCTTTTGGAGCACGCAAGTAACGATGGGGAAGGCCCCGTTAAGCCACAGAAAGTGCTCCACGAAGTGGAAAAACTCTACGGCGACGACGGTCTGCTTTTATCGGACGTGGGGGCCCACAAAATGTGGATTGCACGTCACTATCACTGCAGAACGCCGAACGGTTGCCTTATTCCCAACGGATTCTGCTCCATGGGCTTCGCCCTTCCCGGTGCCATCGGAGCATCCATGGTAGACCCGGAACGCGACATCATCAGCATCTGTGGTGACGCCGGGTTTCTTATGAACGTGCAGGAAATGGAGACCGCCAAACGTCTGGAGAGCAATATCACCGTCATGATCTGGGAGGATCACGCCTACGGACTGATTGCCTGGAAGCAGGACCAGGAATTTGGCCACCACACGGACCTGGCGTTCGGCAACCCGGACTGGCGTCAGCTGGCGGCAGCCTTTGGCTGGCACTATCAGCAGGTCGAAGCCGGCGGTGAGCTGCCGGGAGTTCTTCAGGCGGCCCGGGAACACCGTGGGCCGAGCCTGATCCTGGTTCCCATCGACTATCGGGAAAATCAAAAACTCACGGAACGCCTCGGCGAACTCACCTGCTCGATCTAATCAAGCTCCCATCCCAGCACATCCCGGGCGATGGACCACCGCGGTGTGCCGGGCACCGCCCCTCCGCCGCCGATCCAGTGCTCAAACAGGGCATCAACCGTGCCATCGCGGCGCTTCAGTTTGACCCACTCGTTCACGTAGCGTGCCCAGGGGTCATCCCCCGGAGGCACCATATAACCACCGGTAAGGCGGGCAAGTACCGGCTGCGGCACGACCACGGAGAAGTTGGGATAAAGGAGGGTCCAGGCGGCACCGCCCTCGGCGGAGTAGAGAACCGCATCCAGCTCCGGCGCATTGCCCCGTAAAAACGCCCGGGGACTCTCCACCGATTGGATAGTCGCGTGGGGCAACAGCTCTTTGATCTGTCGCTGAAACGCGGGGTCCCGCTGCACCACGCCAATGGTGAGCGCCCGGCGGGCACTCAAGGCCTCGCTATCGGCAAAGGCTTTTCGCTCATGGTCCGGCACCAGGAGACCCAGGGTGAGCTCAATAGGCTCTCCCGCAAAGCGGTAGTTTCTCAGGCGGTCTGCTGTTCGTCCCAGTCCCGACATCACGATATCAATATGTCCCCGGGCAAGACTGGTGCCGATATCCGGCTCCCGCAAACGCACGAGTTCCAGGCTGACATCAAGATCCCGGGCGAGGGCATTGGCCATCTCCATATCAAAACCGGTTTCTATACCCTGTTGATTGCGAAACGCCCAGGGCAGGGAATCCGGCAGATAACCCACACGCAGGGTGCCCCGCTCGGCGATACGCTCCAGACGCAGAGGCGCATCGTCGGGCGAGACGCTGGGAAGCTCGTCGCTATAGCTGCGAGCCACCACGGGACGCGCCATCCACTGAATCTGCATGAGCTGCTGATCACCGTCGTAGCTGCCCACCACCGTCGCCTGCAGCCAGAAGCGCGTCGCAAACAGGGCGGTGCCGACGGCGAGCACCGTGAGCGCCAGGGCAATGGCCAGTTTGCGGAAGTCGGGACGGAAAACGTTGCGGCGCAGGGCCATCACCACGACGGTCAAAGCGATCAGGTGCATGGCGCCGAGGACCACACGGATACGATCCGTATACACCGTGGACACGACAAACAGCTCCATGACATCCGCCGGCAGCTGAAGCAGATCCAGCAGAAATGGAATGCCGACAATAGGTGCCACAAAGCTGGAAAAGAACGAGGACGCCTCCAGAGACAGGGTGTCCGCAAAATCCAGGGGCCTGCCGAGATACCAGCCGGCAAAAGCAACGAAGGATAGGATCAGGTAGGTGCCGAGATTGGGAAAGGGATAAGCCAGGGGCATGAGGATGCCTGTGCCATGCTCGACTTCTTCATCCAGAAGATCGTGCCGGCGAAACAGCTCCTGCACGTTCTCAATGAGCTGGGGCATGAGCACGATGATTTTTGCTGCGGCAAAAATGGTGATCAATGAATCCCGGGGGACCGTCAGCAACTCTTTTGCAGAAAACGGCGTAACAGCGCTCACCAGTAACGGCAGGGCAACAAAGGTCACCGCTGCAACGAGCAGGGTGTAGCTGATAAGAAATCCCTGCAATCTCCCCAGCTCATCAAGGGACATGGTGCCGGCGGTTCCCGCTGCTATGGCAAAAACACCCGCCGGGGTCAGCTTGATAACCAGCTTGTTGACACGATTGAGCGCTTCCGTCAGGGCGTCGAGTCCCTTCAGCAGCCCCCCGCTGTGCGCGGCACCGCTGAGTCCGATGCCCAGAAGAATACTGAACAGCACCACCGCCGGCACCAGATTGTTCGCCATGGCCGCAAAAGGGTTCGCGGGCACATACAGGCCGACAAAATCGATGGCCTCGGGCACTTCGATGAGCGTCCGGCTAAAAAAACTGGCTGCATCCGCCGGAGGAAACGCCAGGGGGCTGAGCATAAGAATCGCACCGCCACCGAGGAGAAACACCAAAAACACCGCGCAGAGACTGGTCAGGAGACCGCGACTCTCGCTCCAGCTGATACGCCCGAGATTCGCAATGAGAGACAGCATGATGTACGGCAGCACGGTCATTTGCAGGAGGCCGATATACACATCGCCCACGAGGGACAGGCCACCGACGCTTTCGCCAAAGAACAGACCAAGGAACACCCCGGCCAGCAGGCCAAGAAGGATTTTTCGCGTAAAAGTCATGGCGCGATTGTAACCCCAGGCGCGTCGCCATAACCCCGGTTCCATGTCGACGGATAAAAGATGCATGAAACGGCGGCGCATACTACCCTTGTCGTCTGTGGAAGCTTCAAAAGGACCAGGGATGTCAGACAGCACGCACACAAACAAATGGGCGATTGCAATTTTGTGCCTGGGGCTTGTGTTGGCTCTCCCGGGCAGAGCAGACCAGTTGATCGTCGATGTGGTCGGCATCAAGCGCATGGGCGGCGCGATGATGGTAGCGGTGTTCAACTCCCCCGAGGGCTGGGAAGACAGCCAGGGTCCCGTCGCCACCGCCAAAGACAGCGTTGCAGGGCCCAAAGTCCGTCTTGTCTTTCCGGATCTGAGCCCGGGCCCCTACGCCGTCAAGCTGTATCACGACGAGAACACCAACGGCGAGCTGGATACCAATATGCTGGGCATACCCAGCGAGGGTTACGGCTTTAGCAACTATCAGCGGACGCTGGGGGAACCGGACTTCGAAGAATCCATGTTCATGGTGGATGGCGAAACGCTCATCGAAATCACCCTGAATTAAGGCGCTCTCAATACGACCTTTGGCCTTAATACGACCTTAGCCATAGTGATCTTTCACCCAGCGTCGTTCAGCGATGCTGGCGCTGTCGTCGTAGGCATCACTCATGTCCCGCGGCGGTAAATCAATGGGTGGACGATCTTCTTTCTCGTAGGGCACCTGTGACAAAAAGTGGCGGATCATGTTCAAACGCGCCCGCCGCTTGTCGTCGGAGTTGAGAATATTCCACGGCGCGAAGTCCGTATCCGTGGCCCGGAGCATGTCGTCCCGTGCCCGGGAGTACTCATACCAACGCTCCCGGGAGGGTAAGTCCATGGGAGACAGTTTCCATTGTTTGACGGGGTCATCAATGCGATCCTGAAACCGCTGCTCCTGCTTCTCTTCGCTGACCTCCAGCCAGTATTTGAAGAAAAGCACACCGCTGTCCACGATCATGCTGCGCTCAAAATTCGGGCATTCCTGTAAGAAACGCTGGGATTCCTGCTCGGTGCAGAACCCCATGACCCTCTCAACACCGGCGCGGTTGTACCAACTGCGATCGAACACCACGATCTCCCCCGCCGCGGGAAAATGAGAGATGTAACGTTGGAGATAGATCTGGCTTTTTTCGCGGTCCGAGGGCTTGGGCAAGGCCACCACGCGAAAAACCCGAGGGCTTACACGCTCCGTGAGCGCTCGAATACACCCGCCCTTGCCTGCGGCATCACGCCCCTCAAAGACCACGATGACCCGCTGGGCGGTATCCTTGACCCACTCCTGCAGCGCCACCAGTTCGGCCTGCAATTGACGCAATTCGTGCTCGTATTGCTTGCGCTTCATCTTCTCGCCTCCCGGCTATTCATCGGTAGACTCACAGCTGCCTTGTGATTATTGTGTCGGTGTCTGACTCGGCAGCGCGGGTGTAGTTTAATGGTAGAACCTCAGCTTCCCAAGCTGATGACGTGGGTTCGATTCCCATCACCCGCTCCAACTGCTAACGGCAACTTTCCTGGGTAAAAGACAGTCGTCTCCCGCCGTTCAAAAGAGAAATCGCCGCGGTGAGCGCATCGCCCTCCCGTTCATAGACGATACGCTGGGGGTAATCGTGCTGCGGGTTCTCGAAGACCAGTCGCTGCTCGTCACGGTCACTGATCACGAATACAGCAGGGTTCTGACCCGAGGGATGGGCCGTGTAGGTCAACACGCCGCCAACTTCACGGATATACAGGAGCTCATAGAAAGCGATGTCGTTACGCTCGATGGAGGCACTGAAACCCAGGAGAGTGCCGTCCGGGTTTTTCACCCAAACCTCCTTGCTGTAATTCTCAAAAGACTCCCAGCAGCCCACAAGCCAATCGAGGTCCTGGGCGTGGCTCTGTGGGGTCACCAGCGTTGACAGCATCATGAGCAGCGCAGTCACACTCCGGGCCCCGCATTTTCTTTTTGTCATAGCACTCCCCAGTTCGAGTCTGCCTGATTTTGCGCCAAGTCCCCGACCCGACCAATCGTGTTGCAAATGGGGCTTCCTCAGCCGCGACTACATCTGACCCTCAATAGGCAGATGCGCAAAAAACCAATCCTCAAGGCGCTGCATAAAGCTCGCAGCGGGCTGCTTGGACAGCGTCTGCCCCTCGGCAACCCACACCACGCGATTTGACTCGTCCAGCTGCAGACTCCAGGCATTCGCCTGACTCAGATCCGGCTCAACACTCTCTCTGATCCGCTCATTCAACGCTTCGCTGCGGACCAGTAGACCTACCTCAGTGTTGATTCTCATGGAGCGTGGATCCAGGTTCGGGCTCCCCACAAATACCCGGTCTCCATCAATCACCAAAACCTTTGCGTGGAGCGCCAGTGCCTTCTTGTCCACCGGCGAGAGCATATAGCGTGTTCGGTTCCCCGCATCGATGCGCACCTCGTGGAGCTCCGCGCCGTCTTCCATAAGCTCGCCAATATGATTGCGGTAGGCACTGTGCGCCGTGATGTGATTGTTTGAGCGTATGGAGTTAGTGAGGATACGGATGCGCACGCCGCGACGCGCAGCCCGCTCGACGACGGCTTCCAACCCCGGTGATGGTATGAGGTAGGCCGATATCACGATGACCTCCTCCCTGGCGCTGTCAAAGACCTCAATCAATTCCTGCGCCAGCTGCATCGGGGCACTGGATTCTGCCGTGATGTCTGCAGGTGGCGGCGTATCCACCAGAAGCTCCGGCTCCCCGGGCAGGGCGTCTTTTACCGCCGTGCGCCAGCGGAGGAGCAAGGCAGGCTGCTCAGACTCGCTATGCGCCAAAAGCTCCGGATCGCGAATACGCACCGTATCGGAGAGACGTTCGTAATTCGGCCCCCTGTGGGCAAGCGCCTCGATGGGCACGGACCAGAGATCATTCCAGTAGTCATCGAACACCGCGCTCAAACTAGGAACGATGTCACCGCCCACCAGCAGCTCCATATCACGAAAATTCGCCTCCTCATGCAAACCGAAGTACTCATCGGCCAGATTCCGGCCGCCAACAATGGCGACGCGGTTATCTACCAACATGACCTTGTTGTGCATGCGATGGTTGAGGCGATCGAAATCACCGAGGTTCATCGCTTCCCGGGTGGCAAAGCCGTCCTGCCGTCTTTTATACGGATTAAACACGCGGTAGGCGATGTTCGGATGCTCCGCGAGGGCGAGGAGCAGATCGTCCTCGCCCAGAAGGAAGGAATCATCCACGAGGAGCCTGACCCGCACACCACGATCCGCCGCCGCCAACAAATGATTCAGCATGGCAGAGCCCACGCGATCCAGGGACCACAGGAAAGTCTGGAGATCGAGACTCTGCGTCGCCGAATCGATGGCGGTAAGGCGCCAGTCCAGCGCCGTTGCGCCATCGTTGAGGAGGATGTTCCAGTTATCCCTGCGGACTTCTTCCACCTCGGTCCACAGCGGCGCCGTCGCGGGAGGGCTCGCCGTTTCAACCGCCCTCGGCTCCGCCGGCAAAGGTGGAAGAGAAGAAAAGGAGGAGCAGGCCTGCAAGGCTGACACTGCGACGGCGACCACGGCGGATCGCCAGAGATCTACCCCGATCTTGCGCACCTCAGGGCACATACCAGATGGGAGAGCTCCAGGCCCGCTCCTGTATCGTCGAGGGCACGTCATCGAGCAGCGCTTTTCCAAAGCGCACGGCGTCGTAGCTTGTCCATCGCGGCGTGGGAATTTCCAGGGTGCGGGTGTAGTAGAGCGCAGGCTGCGCGGGATCAAAGTCAGGATCCGACCATCGGGCCATGAGCTCGGAAGCACCGATGGTGTTTGCGTAGGTCGCTGTAGCGAGGTCTACGGTGTTGCCCACGGTTACGGTGCAGCGCCCATCGTCATTGATGGGCCGATCATCGGAGACCGCAACATCGTAGATGCGCTCCCGGGTGACTCCCTCGGCGTCCACCCAACCTTTGACAATCTGGATACGATCGAGATTGGCCCCCTCAGGATCTTTCATGGCGTGAACGTAAAACACCGGCGCCTTAGACAGCGCCGACAGTGTGGAACCCATGGGCTGACCGTCGGCGTAGCCTCGGGCCACCAGCTCCCCCGCATCCCTCGGATCGACCGGCAAGCTGGCGCCGCCATAGAAACGGGGCTTTATCCTCGGCCCCGAGGTAACAAAGGTTTCCCGTGCCCGAAGGGCGTCGTAAATATCCTCGCGTGTATTGGCCGTGGCGTACACACCAGTGATGGAACCGGGGCTGGATTCTCGCGCCAGGATCCAGCCGGGAATATCCTCCACCTGGCGGCGTTCAACGGAGCCATCCGCTGCCCCGTGGCTGCCGACGTAGCTATCCTCCGCCACATCACTCGGCGTACCGTTGTGACTGTCCGTACCTCCCACAAAGCCCAGTTTGTAGGGATTGATGCCCAGGCTTTGCTCGTAGCCCAGGCCCTCTATTACCGCTGCCCGGACAAAGCCTGATTTTTCAAAACGGCGCTCACTGTGCGTCTGAATGCTGTCGCCATTCTCAAAATCAGCAAACTCATCCGCCGGCCAGAATTTGCGATGCACCTCGGAATTACCCTTGATCTGCATCATCTCGATCAGCGGCTCGAAGTGGCTGCGCAGACGGGCATATTCGGCATCGATGGGGTCACCCGAGTTATCCACGGGCTCAAACATAAAGCCCTTGCTGGCGTTAGAGTTATGGGGAATTGCCAGGAGAGTCGAACCCAGGGCCTCCTGCTCTCCCATCCAGGCCCACAGGTCTTCCTCGTCCGGTGAGTCAATAGAGGAGAAAGGCAGAGCCGGGACCTTGTCATCCCGGAAGATGACGTTGCGATGCATGTTGCCGCCCTGGGGCGCAGAGGACCACTCGTAAGCAATCAGCGTGGTAAAGGACCCGGGCTCATAGTGCGCATTGGCGGTATCGATCATCAGCTGCCAGGCGCTTTTCTCCGCGAGCTCACCGGGATAGAACGCGGTGTGCTTTGGCCGACCGCCTCGGGAGTTGGCCACCACCTCGCGAAGGAACCACGCTTCCTGCTCCTCATAGGAGCTGAGATTTCTCAGCTCGTCGAGCTTTTCGTTGTCATAGCCGGGTGTCGCCGCTACCTGCGTCGCCTGCATTTCTCCGAGGTACTCCGCGTGATCGGTGACGGCGGCAAAGTCCAGAGGCCGCCCAATGCTATGCGGCTGGCCATTCACGCTCATCGCTTCTCCCTTGGCAAAGCGATAGGCCATGGAGGGCGTAAGGCGCGTCCCGCCGATGTAGGCATCCAGGGAGTAAGAGGTATGCAGGTGCAGTTCGCCAAAGTAAGCCTGTTTGTACTCCGCCGAAGCGTCATGCTCAGCGGCGCCTGCGAACATTGCGGATCCCATCACCACCGCAGTCAGAATTTTGTGGCGCCGCGCAAGCGAACTCAAGGCTTTGGTAGCTGTCATCTTTGAGACCTTTGATGCGGACCACGAGGCCCCGTGCCAGGGGGCCGCCCCTATAAGAAACAGGGTTAGAATATCGCTGTAGCTTGCTGAATGCACTAAGCTGCAATTGCGAATATAGCTTTTTAGGGGTTTACTATCGATGCTTTATCCACGCCCCGACCGCCCTCACATCGAGCAATGGCAGTCTACTGTGGAGCTCCTTGTAGACAGCACCGAGGCCGAGCAAAGCCTGTCACGGGTCGCCTATCCCACCACCACAGAAATCGTAGCAGCAGCGCCGGGCGACAACAGCCTGTTTACCATCGGGCATCGCGAACACCGAAACACCCATCAGTACAGTGAAGCAACCTTACAGTCGCGCCGCACAGTCACCATCCCGGACGCTGATGCGGACGCTCGCTGGGATGGATGCAACGAGCGGCGCAACGGTTATCGCGCCTATTGCGGCACGGCGGCGAACTCTGGCTACTGCTGTGGACCATCGATGAGCTTGCCGCGCTGAATGAGGGGCCTGATAAAGACAGCTTGCTCCGCGCCGTGACCGAGCGGGTGCGCGGCTGCATCCGCCAGTCCGATACCCTGGCGCGGGTCGATGAACTGCGTTTTGCGATTCTGATCGACGACGCCAATGAGTTTATCGCCGCAGCCGTGGCCGACCGGATCCGACGAAACATCCGCCGGGTTTCCCTGGGCAGTGCCGAGGATCCGTCGCCAGGCTTTAGCGTCGGGCTCACAGCCTTTCGGGGTGATGAGAGCTTTGACACATGGACGCAGCGGAGTGAAAGCGCCTTGAGCGCATCCGTGGCTGCGGGACGCAATCAATCCCTGGTCAAAAGCTAAGGCGGTCTTAGTCCAGCAACCGGAGACGTTGCCCACGAAGTTCTCCCGCCGCGCAGGCACCGTCTGCGATGCCAGGTCGTGCATGGGAATCCCGCAACCAGCGGGCAACACGACCTGCCAGTCCACTACTGCCCTCGTCCTCAATCACCGCATCTACCCGGGAAATATCTCCCCGTGCGGATACGCGAAAACCCGCAACGATGCTCGCCTTAACGGCGATGTCCGGGTTCAGGAGTGATGCCCACAAACCTGTGTCTTCCGGCAACAGCGCGGGTCTTGCCAGCTGCTTGCGCAGCGCCTCGCTGCCCTTGCCGGTAGCGAACTCCCAGGCCAGAGCATAGCTATCGCAGGCCTGGCCCCACTTGGCATTCCACTGCTGCCAGTTTCCCAGCCGCAGATACAGACGGGCGCGGGTCAGGGGAGGTTCGTTCTGGGCCTCTTCTATGAGCTCTTCGAGCAATACCCGTCCTTTGCCGTAGGTCAGCATCTGACTACGCTGTAAAAAGTCCGCAGCGGGACTGGCGGCATCGGCGGACAGACTGGACGTCACGGCAAAGTCCGTGCCCAGGAGCAGGTACAGGTTGCGCAGATGACTCACGGACAGAGCCTCGCGAGTGGCGTAGGCAAGGTCATCGCGCTCGAGCTGCGCTTCAAGCATATCCTCGTTGTCATTGAATGCCTCAAAGAAAAGGCTGAGCTCACCGCGGGAGCGCGGATCGATAAAGATAGCCCGCGCCCGGGCAAAGTACGCCAGACTGTCGCGCAGGGCGGCATCGTTGAGCTTCCCCCGTCCCATACCGTGAACCCGGAAAACAGAACGGAGGCTCTGCTGCGCAGAGGCGAAGTCACCGATAGCCTGATAATCATCGGCAAGGGCACGGAGATAGGGAATCTGCGCGGGGCTCAAAAGCCCCTCGTTAACACGCACGATCTGCAGAGCATCGCGGTTGGCTTTGAGAGCCGCCGGATGATTGCACAGGGTGCTGTAAAGCTTGCCCAACTCGCCGATGGGATCCGCCAGGCTCGGACTGTAAGCACCGGCATCGAGCACCGCATCATCCAGACGATCTTTTAGAGCATCGGCGGTTTTGCGCGCGTCGCGATCAGCGCTTTCACAGGCGGCGGCCGGTGGCGTCAAAGCATCGATGACCTGCACATATTTGCGGCCGAAGTATTCCGGGAGATGGGCCCTGGATTCGTGGCCTGTCCCGAGAGCAATAAGAAGCAGACACAGGGGCCACCGGGATCGTCGACCCCGGGCCACACTGGGCTTCCCATTGTTGTAAGCTCTGAACAACTTCTTCGCTCCGGGCTTTGGGCAGAAGACCCGCCGCTTGCGGCGGCAACTTGGCTGGAGCGCACAGCTTACAGACTCAGGGAGAGATTCTCGATGGACATCCGAAAGACCCGGGGCCGCGGCCACCTCTATGACAATGTGCTCGATACCGTGGGCGACACGCCCTGTATTCGCCTCAATCGTATCGCACCGAAGCATGTGGATGTGTACGTCAAAGTCGAAGCTTTTAACCCCGGCGGCTCGGTGAAAGACCGTCTGGCCACCAATATCATTGAGGCAGCCGAGCGCGAGGGCCGCCTGAAACCCGGCCAGACCGTTGTCGAGGCCACCTCAGGAAACACGGGCATCGGCTTGGCCATGGTCTGTGCCGCCAAAGGCTATCCCCTGGTGATCACCATGGCGGAGAGCTTTTCCGTGGAGCGTCGCAAGCTCATGCGCTTTCTGGGCGCTCAGGTGGTGCTGACACCCAAGGAAGAAAAGGGTCTGGGCATGTACAACAAGGCCCGGGAGCTTGCCGAGGCCAACGGCTGGTTTTTCGCCCGACAGTTCGAAACGTCTGCGAATGCGGACATCCATGAGCACACCACGGGACAGGAAATTCTTGCGGATTTTGAGGGAAAGAAGCTGGATTACTGGGTCACAGGCTACGGGACCGGAGGTACGGTCACCGGGGTTGCGCGAGCGCTCCGCGCAGCACGTCCCGAGGTCAACATCATACTCACAGAACCCGCCAACGCTGCCATCGTGGCATCCGGCATCGCCCAGGAACGAGATGACCAGGGCTCACCGGCCGCCAGTCACCCCGCCTTTGAACCCCACCCTATTCAGGGCTGGACCCCGGACTTCATTCCCCTGGTGCTCCAGGAGAGCCTTGACAAGGGGTTTTACGACAAACTGCTGCCCGTCTCCGGCGCCGACGGTATGGCCTGGTCTCGACGACTGGCCGCGGAAGAAGGTATTTTTACGGGTGTCTCCGGTGGGTCTACCGTCGCCATCGCGATGGAGGTAGCTGAGAGTGCACCGGAGGGCTCGGTCTTTCTGGTGATGCTTCCGGATACGGGGGAGCGTTACCTCTCTACACCGCTTTTTGAGGGCATCGCCGAGACCATGACCGACGAAGAAATCGCTCTTTCCCAATCAACACCGGGTTACCAGATTAAGTAAGGGGTCTCCATGAACAACACCATCATCGCCATCGTGATCGCCGCAGGACTGGTCATGGGAGGCGCATTGATTGGCGATGGCCTGGAACGCTTTCGCATGGCGGATCGCAGCATTGTCATCAAAGGTTTGGCGGAGCAGAGCGTCGACAGCGATTACGTCACCTGGCCGCTCACGGTACGGCGCGCCGGGGACAGTTTTCAGGCGGTGCAGAAATCCCTGGCGGCGGACCGCGACAAGCTTGTGGAGTTTCTCCAGGGACTGGGCTTTACCCGCACAGAAATGGAAATTCGTCCTTTGGTGGTCACGGACGCCTACTCACGGGAATATGCGTCGTCGAACAGTCCCACCCGCTACAGTGGTTCCGCTCTTGTCATTGTCAAAAGTGAGCGGGTAGAGGCCGTCGCCTCCGCCGCCCTGGCGACGGACCCCCTCATTGCTGCCGGGGTGCAGTTGGATCTCGGCGGAGGCCCGCAGTATGCCCTGCGCGCCTTTAACGATGCCAAAGGACCACTGCTGAAGGCGGCCACGGAAAACGCCCGCGCCCAGGCGGAAAAATTTGCCCGGGAATCCGGCGCCAGCCTGGGGAGTCTCAAAAGCGCCAATCAGGGTATTATTCAGATCAGCGGCACCGGCGGAAACCCCTACGACAGCGCCTCCAGCCGCGAAAAACGCCTTCGGGTGGTGAGTACTTTCGTTTATTACCTTGATTGAGGGCTTCCGTGGTAGCGGCCAATCTTCAAGTAGACAGTCGGCTTCAGGTTTACGAGATTTGCGATGATGTAAGTCTGGGTCTCGATTTGCAGGGCGACGGGCCAGGCGAGTACGGTGAAGCCTTCCTCAAGGCCCTGCACCCCGAAGACAAAGCCCTTTTTGAGAGACTCATCGTCGGCGATACCGGGTCTTCGCTGGATACTGATACTCACCTTCGTGTGCGCGATGCCAGCGGCCGCTATCGTATATTTCTCGCTAACTTGCACCCAGGTGATGCCCGGTGGGGCGAGGACAATAAACGCCTGGAACTCATAGACCCACGACAAACCGAGAAACCGCGCTACGAACTCCCCGACGCCATGATCCGCACGATCATGACCTCCACGGACGACTACATCTTTTTTAAAGACACGCATCATATGCTCCTCGCAGGGAGTGAGCGCATGGCAACGCTCTGCCAGAGCATCGATCGCTGGGAGGAGTTCGCCGGTAAGGCGGACTACGATGTTTTTCCTGAGCATCTGGCGGATATGTATTACGCGCTGGAGGTCGAGGTCTACGCTGCCAAGGGCATGGCCAAGGCGATCCAGCCCTACACGCATCGCGATGGCAGACGGGGCTGGGTCGATAATCGAAAGTACCCGATTCTGGATCAGGAAGGCAGGCTTCTCGGTTTGTATGGCGTCGCCAGGGACGTCAGCACCGAGATAGACGCCCAGCGCCGTCAGGCTCTGGTGACCAGTGTTTTTGCCAATGCGGCGGAAAGCATTGTGATTCTCAACGGCAACCACGAGATCGTGGATGCTAACAAAACCTTCGAAAGCTTCACCGGCCTTTCCAGAGAAGAGGTGTTAGGGAAGTCCTTAAAAGCCGCAAAGCACGCAAGGGACGATAGCGGCGAATTCGAGGCCTTGTGGGACACCCTGCTCCGCGAGGGATCCTGTTCCGGCGAAGTCACCACCTTTGACGCCAGAGGCCATAAAAGGTCGGAGCTGTGTCGTATTACGGCAGTGATCGACGATCAGGGCGAAGCCCATCACTTTGTATGCCTTTACTCTGACATCACTCCCTTAAAGGAGCACGAGCGCGAGCTGGAGACCATCGCTCATTTCGATCCCCTGACGGGCCTCGTCAATCGCTCGCTGTTTGAAGACAGGCTCTATCAGGCCGTGGCAACGAGTGAGCGTCAGGGGACCTTCCTTGCGCTGGCTTACATCGATCTCGATGGCTTTAAACTCGTGAACGATTCCTTCGGTCATGCGGTGGGTGACCGCTATCTCATTGCAATCGCCGACAACATGAATGAGGCGCTGCGTGACACGGACACCCTGGCTCGCATTGGCGGTGATGAGTTCATCGCTCTGATTAGCGACCTCGATGACCCCGAAGGGTTCGCTCCGGTGGTGGAGCGCCTTCTCCAAGCCACCAGCAAACCGGTGATGCTTGAGGGGCAAGAGATCCCGGTCTCAGCCAGCATTGGCATTGCTCGCTTTCCCCTTGACGGTCTGGAGCCCGGCTCCCTGGTGCGCTGCGCGGATCAGGCAATGTATGAGGCGAAGCGTCAGGGGAAGAACCGCTTCTATGTGTTTGATCGGGGGCTGGTGGGGAACGAAGGGGCAAGCGGAGACGTTCGACGGGCACTGGCGGATGAGGAGTTTGAGCTTTTCTACCAGCCCAAGGTCAACATGCTAACGGGCGAGTTACTCGGGGTGGAAGCGCTGGCGCGATGGAGACATCCCCATCGGGGACTGCTTCAGCCCCCGGAGTTCCTGCCCCTGATCGATCGAGAAAACCTGCAGATTGAATTTGGAGAATGGGTGCTTAGCGAAGCTGTTGAGCAAATACGTCAATGGCGCGGTCAGGAAATCGCCACCCAGGTCAGCGTGAATATCGCGGGTGTTCACCTGCTCCAGAGTAATTTTCTCGAGTCTCTCGGCTCGGCCATCGCCCGGTATCCGGACCTCCTGGCAAAAACACTGGAAATCGAAATTCTGGAAACCAGCGCCCTCAATGATGTTGCCCGCGTCGCCAAAATTATCGAATACGCCCACGCCTTCGGTGTTTCTTTTGCGCTAGACGACTTTGGCACGGGCTTCTCTTCCCTCACCCATCTACGCCGGCTTCCCGTGAGCACAGTGAAAATTGATACCAGCTTTGTGAGAGACATGCTCGAAAGCTCTGAAGACACCGCCATAGTGTCGGCCATGGTGGGGCTGTGCCGGGGCCTTGGTCGTCAGGTCATCGCTGAAGGTGTCAGCACTCCCGCTCACGCCCAGGCCCTGGTCAATATGGCGTGCAACTTCGGCCAGGGCTATGCAATCGCAGCACCCATGCCGGCGAAGGCACTCGCCGGGTGGATAGAAAACTGGCAGCACAGGGGGCTGTGGCGGGATATGGTCGCTCCACCGCTGCCTACCAGCGGTGAATCTGGCACTGCATAAGCAGCCTCTTAAGAAAAGTCACTGAAGTCCTGCTTCGACAGGGGCAGCTCCCTCACCCGCAGCCCCGTGGCATCGAACACCGCATTAACCAGGGCCGGGGCAATTCCCGGCGTACCAGGCTCCCCCGCTCCACCCCAGGCTTCGCCGCTATTAATGATGTAGGTTTCGATAAGGGGTGAGTCGCCCATGCGCACCATGGGGTAATCATGGAAGTTGCTTTGCTTTACGGCACCGTCCTCGATGGTGATTTCACCGTAGAGCGCCGCTGTCAGACCGTAGTTCACTCCCGATTCCATCTGAGCCGTCAAACCATCGGGAGAGACGGCAAAACCCGCATCCACGGCAACGACCACCCGATCCACGCTGATCGCGCCGTCGCTCACGGTCACATCAACGACCTGCGCCACGAGGGAGCCAAAGGACTCCTGCAGGGAGATTCCCCGTCCCCTGCCTTTCGGCAAGGTCTCACCCCAGCCCGCTTGCTCTGCGGCGGTTTGCAGCACCTTTTGGTGCCGGGGCCTGTCCCTGAGTAAGGCCATGCGGTATTCGTAGGGATCTTTACCCGCGGCGACGGCAACCTCGTCGAAAAAAGCTTCGGTGAAAAATCCGTGCTGCGAATGGTCAACGCTGCGCCAGGGGCCAAACGGCACGTGGGTGGGACTCTCCACATGATGAATTTTCTGGGCACCTACGGTGTAAGGAATGGTGGGGGCCTCTACGGGTTCATGCTTCTCGTGATAAACATTTTCCCAGGCGCTGATGTTGCCGCCGTCGTCCAGGGCCGCCCGGAAGCGTGATGCCACCGCAGGACGGTAGTGATCGTGACGGACATCCTCTTCCCGGGACCAGATCAGTTTTACGGGCTCTCCCGCTGCCCGGGCAATCCTGGCGGCCTGCACCGCAGTATCTGAATTTGATCGCCGACCGAAACCACCACCCATGGGGTGCTGGTGTATCTGCACCTGCTCCACATCCATATCCAGGGCGTCGGCAACTTCGTAGCGAAACCCTAGGGGATTCTGTGTGCCAATCCAAACCTCACAGCTGTCGTCGGTGACCCGGGCCGTGGCGTTCATAGGCTCCATGCAGGCATGGGCCAGATAAGGCACCCGGTAGGTCGAATCGAGCGTGGCGGCTGCGCTTGCCAGCGCTCCCTCCACATCCCCATCATCGACATCAGCCTTACTGCTGCCGCCCTCAATGCCCCGGGCAAGATCCTGATCAAATTGTTGAAACAGAGACTCACTGCTCGCGTCATCATAGTCCGTTTGAGACCACTGAACCTTGAGGGTTTTCAGGGCCTCGCTTGCCTGCCAATAGCCATCGGCCACCACGGCCACGGCATCCTCAAGGGACACTACCTGGGAAACACCGGCCATGGACTCAGCTTTACGGGCATCTACGAAAACGAGCTGTGCGCCAAAAACCGGGGCAGCCATAATCGCCGCATGCTTCATGCCCGGGACCTGGGCGTCTATGCCAAAGACGGCCGTGCCATCAACTTTTGCGGGAATGTCACGCCGCGGTGCGCTTTTGCCCATGATTCGGAACTGATCCGGGGTCTTGAGCGTGGGAGAAGCCGACGGCGCAGTTTGCGACGCCGCCAGGGCAAACTCCGCGAAGGGCGCCCGCTTGCCCGTCGTGGTATCAACAATATGCGTATCCCTGGCGTCCAGCTGAGAAGCAGGTACGCCCCAGGCCTCGCTCGCGGCGTTAATCAGCAGCTCGCGGGCGGCGGCGCCCGCGGCGCGTACGCCGTAAACGCCGGTGGTACGAATCGATAGGCTACCGCCGGTAATCTGCATCTTCATGGCTTTGGCCACCTGCAGCATGGCGCCATCGATGGTGGGCACCAGCACCTCGGGGATATCCGCATCGCCAATGAGATAACCCTTACCCAAAGCCCAGTTGGCGTACTCATCGATAGCCGGGGCTTCCATAAAGGCGGTGTCTTCCCAGCGGGCATCGATTTCATCCGCCAGCATCTGGGTGAGGGCATTCTGCGCCCCCTGCCCCATTTCACTGTGGGGTGCGATGAGCGTGATTTTGTTTGATGGATCGATCTTGACCCACATGCTCACCAGAACTTCGCCGTCCTCCGTCACCTCTCCGGCAACTTTTGGTGCACGGTGACCCGGTCGAATCGCGACGCCGACGGCCAGGGCACCCCCCGCCAGTACGCCCGTGGTGATAAAAGCCCGTCTCGTCCACTTACCCATGAGCTTTCTCCCCTACATCGTCTTCCGCATTGACCGAAGCGCCGGGATCAAAACTCTGCACTACGGCGCGATTCTGAGAGGCGGCGTGCTTGATGGCGCTTTTGATGCGCGAGTACATGCCACAGCGACAGACATTCCCCGCCATGGCAGCATCGATTGCGGCGTCATCCGGATTGGGGTTGCTGTCCAAAAGTGCGGCGGCACTCATAAGCTGCCCCGACTGACAGTAGCCGCACTGGGGTACCTGTTTTTCGATCCAGGCCGTTTGCAGCGGGTGGAGGCCCTCACCGGGTGTCCGGTCAGCCAGACCCTCGATGGTGGTGACTTCCCCACCCTCCGCAGCGGACACGGGCGTCACACAGCTTCGTATGGCCCGGCCATTGAGATGCACGGTACAGGCGCCGCACTGGGCAATGCCGCAGCCAAATTTGGTACCCGTCATAGCCAGGTTTTCCCGAAGGGCCCAGAGCAAAGGCATGGCCGGGTCAACATCCAGCTCCCGGTGCTCGCCGTTTACGCGCAGACTGATCATGGTAGGCCTCTTGTCGCTGAGTACGTCTTTTTCTGTGTATGTGCCGGGTAAAACCGGACGCTTGTTTAGCGTGTCTGTCACGCCACCTGTTCGAAAGCTTAGCGCCTATTTGCGAAGTGCGCCTGAAGCGCCTGGAGGGCGCCCTTGGGCGTCCCGATGACTCGGGCGTTCACCAGACTGCCGGGCAGATTCCCGCCGGGCTCCGCATGGAACTCCCAGTGAATCGAAGTACCGCCATCACTGGCGACGAGCTCCCAGCGCCCCGCAGCGGCCTGAATACGCACGGCATCTTTGGACTCTGGCAGCGCATCGGGAGACACTCCCACAATAATGCGCAGGTTCTCGCCATCACGCTCCAGGCGCTGCGTGTAGATGGCATCGCGATCTTTTACGGGCCAGGGCGCGTCGGTGCGCACGTAATGGCTCCAGCTATCGCCCTGCGCCTCAAGACGCCGCGCCTCAATGGTGTTTGGAAACCAATCGGGATAGCTCTCCGTGTCCCGAAGCCGCGCAAGCACTGCTTCGGGAGATGCTGCCACGACGGCCTGAGCACGGAAGGCCTGATACGCAGACTCATCGACGTCGCGTGTGTCGACGCGCACGCCGCCTTCATCAAACTGCGTTTCCCACTCAGCGGACAGTGCGCTGCCCGCCCAGGTGATGCTGAAGAGTAATGCCAGTACGTGGACAAGCATCGGAAGAGCTCGCTTCATCGCTTAATATCCGCGGCGCTGTGCCGCTCGAGAACCTGATCCTCTTCGGGACCCCAGGCACGGTTAACGCAGCGACCCCTCACAACGCCGGGGCGCTCGAAAATCTCTTCGGCCCAGCGAAGCACATGTTTGTAGGACGAGACATCCAGAAACTCTGCCGCGTCATAGAGCTTGCCCATGGCCAGGGCGCCGTACCAGGGAAAGGTCGCAATATCCGCGATGGTGTAGTCGTCGCCGCAGAGATACGCACGGTTCGACAGATTGCGATCGAGCACATCCAGCTGCCGCTTTACTTCCATGGCGTAGCGGTTAATGGGGTATTCGTATTTCTCGGGAGCGTAGGCGTAAAAGTGCCCGAAACCACCGCCCAGAAAAGGCGCGCTACCCATCTGCCACATGAGCCAGGAGTAACACTCCGCCCGGGCGGCGAGATCGTCCGGGAGAAACGCATTAAATTTTTCGGCGAGGTACATGAGCATGGCGCCGCTCTCAAAAAGACGCACGGGCGTGTCCCCGCTGCGGTCCACCATCGCGGGAATTTTTGAATTGGGATTGACGTCGACAAAGCCGCTGCCGAATTGCTCGCCCTCCTGGATATTGATGAGCCAGGCATCGTATTCCGCCTCAGCGATTCCCAGCTGGAGGAGCTCTTCGAGCATTACCGTGACTTTTACGCCATTGGGTGTTGCCAGGGAGTAGAGCTGAAAGGGATGCTCGCCCACGGGCAATTCCTTGTCATGGGTCGCTCCCGCAATGGGTCGATTGATGCTGGCAAATTTGCCGCCGCTTTCCCTGTCCCAGGTCCAGACCTTGGGGGGTTCGTATTGCGTATCGCTCATAATGTGAGGGTATCCCTTTGATTTATCCTGTTTGTCGTGAAAACCGCTGCTCAGCGTCCTCGATTCTCGAGACGGCAGACTTTAGCTTTAGGTTCAGCTTTAACTGCGAACCCCGGACAGCTCCCCTCGACAGCTCATTGAGCCCCGGGGGCCTGAAAGCGTGCCCAGGCATCTCGCCCGAAGGCCTCATACGCTACCATCGTTTCGTGCATTTTTCGTCGCGCGGCAACATCCACCATGGCATCGGGCAACAGGGGGTCGCCATTGATCTGGCGAATGACCGCCTCGCCGAGGAGGAAGGTCTCCCTAGCGAGAGCTTCTTTGCCGGCATCCGTATCATCGGCGTCGCCCCGGGCCATGCTGTCTATCATGGCCTGGGTAAGGACTGCGTAGGCCTCTTCGAGCGCCTGCCGGGGCCAGAGCGCCGCAAGTTCCCGGGTTTCCAGGAGCAGACTGTCTGCACGCAGGATGATCGCCTCTTCTCCAAGCCCCAGCTCCCGAAGGCGCGCCCGGGTTTCTGCCGAGGACTCCCGATAATTTGCCGGGCGACACCAGAGGCCGCTGCGCAGCTCGGCAAATCCCACAAGCTGCAACGCTCTATCCCTGAGCTTTAAGGCGCTTTGATCGCGGCGCCCGAGATGCGCGGTGTGCACCATCAACCAGCGACCATCCCAGGCGCCGACCCGCTCCTCTGCGGACACCCAGCGCCGCGCGGTTTCGCTGAGAACCCTGCCCCGGTCGCCAATGGCATAGCGACCCCGAACCACGCTCCGCAGAAAACCGGCCTTGACCAGACGCCCGAGAGCGACCCGCATCGCCGTGGGATCGATATCAAAGAGCCTGCCCCACTTCACACACTCCCGGGCGCCGATCTCCTTGAGTTCAGGCGAGCTGAGCAGCGATAGCACCAGGCGCTTGGGCGTGGGCCACTTATAGTCTGTCGGATCAAACATGGGCGAAGCTTAGCACCGATAAATATAACAAAAAATTACACATTGTTTATTTTTGTGTTACTTTTGATAAAAGAGGTCGCAAGCATGAAAGCATCGGATTATCTCAGCCGCGAAGAGATTCAGGGCTACACCCGCCGCAGTGACGCCATGGGCCTGTGGCTGATTGTTAAAAGCTGGCTGTTAATCGCGGCAGTGCTTGCCATGGCCGCGCTGTGGACCAATCCCCTGACCATCGTCCTCGCGATTTTATTGCTTGGCGGCCAGCAGCTGGGTTTATCGATTCTCATGCACGAAGCCGGTCACAAAACACTGTTTAAAAACCAGCGCCTGAACCAGATTCTGGGACAGTGGCTGGGTGCCTACCCCGTCCTCGGCGACTGCAACGCCTACGGCGCCTCACACCGCGAGCATCACCGCCTCGCGGGCACGGATCAGGATCCCGATCTGCCCAACTACCGCAAGTACCCCATCGCCGCGGACAGTTTTCGACGAAAACTCCTTCGCGACATCACGGGACAAACGGGCATCAAACAGTTAACCGGACTCCTCAGCGGTGCCGGCAACCGCATCATGATGCGCAAGGGGGAGGGTAACAACGTCCTGCGTCAGGGACTCATCGCCAACGGCGTTCTATTTTGCCTGCTGTGGCTGGGCAATGCGTCATGGCTCTACCTCCTGTGGGTCGCAGCCTATCTCACCAGCTACCCTCTGGTTGCGCGCATCCGCCAGGTGGCTGAGCATGGCAATGTCACGGCGCTTTACGAGCCCGATCCTCGCGGCAATACCCGTACCACCCGCGCCAACTGGCTGGAGCGTCTTGTCCTCTGCCCCCACAACGTGAACTTCCACATTGAGCATCACCTCCTGCCCAGCGTGCCCCTGTGGCAACTGGAAAAACTCCATGACACCCTCACACAGCGTGGCTTTTATGCGGACTATCCCGAAGCCGTGGCCGACGGTTACTGGAGCGTTATCAAGCGTGTGGTGCCGGAACTGGATCGCGGCGCGGCCGCAGCCGCCTAGGATCACTTTCACGGTGTCGTCTTTTCAGACGGCGCCGCCCCACAGCGTCTTCTCGCGGCGTGCTCTTGCGCTGTTTATTCGCGAACTACTCTTACCGCGTCCCTTCATGGCGCTTCTTCATAAATAGTGGACAGGGGAATCAGTTTTCCGCTCGGGCCTCTTCTTTCCTATACTGAGAGTGCATCACAACAATAAGAAGGAGTACGCAACGTGTTTTTTGACTACTTGCTCTATCCCCCGATGCTCGGCGCTGCAGGACTCGTCGCCGCGTTCATCATCTACCACATCATGATTCGCCATAACCACGGCGACGGTACCGTCAAGAAAATCGGCGACCAGATCCACCTCGGCGCGATGGTCTTTATGCAGCGGGAATACAAAATGCTGGCGATGTTTGCCGCCGTGCTGCTGCTGGGCATTTTTGTATCCCCCCTGGGTACGGATACCGCCATCGCCTTCACCGCGGGCGCAATGTCCTCGGCCACCGCTGGCTTCCTGGGCATGTTCGCGGCCACCAAGGCCAATGTGCGCACCGCCGTGGCAGCACATAATCATGGCCAGGCCCAGGCATTGACGATTGCTTTTTATGGCGGCTCTATCATGGGCCTCTGTGTGGCCTCCCTGGGCCTCATCGGACTCGGCAGCCTGTACTACTACTTCGGAGGGGACCCGGAAACGGCGCATGCGATTCACGGTTTTGGCATGGGCGCGTCCGTAGTCGCCCTGTTTTCCCGCGTGGGTGGCGGCATCTTCACCAAGAGTGCCGATGTCGGTGCGGACCTGGTGGGAAAGGTCGAAGCCGGTATTCCCGAAGATGATCCGCGAAATCCCGGCGTCATCGCCGACAACGTGGGGGACAATGTGGGTGACATTGCGGGTATGGGCTCGGACATCTTCGAATCCTATTGCGGCTCCATGATCGCCTGCATCGCCATCGCGTCCACCATGGCCATCGACAAGCAGGCGGAGATGATGTTCCTGCCTCTGGCCCTGGCAAGCATCGGACTGCTGGCATCCCTCCTGGGAATATTGATTGTTCGCGTACGCTCCAGCGCCGCGCCCGAAGCGGCGCTCCGCACAGGGACCCTCATCGCTCCCGCGGTCTTCGCCGGGATGGCCTGGCTGATGATGGACGCCATGGGGCTGAACATGAATATCTGGTGGTCCGTGGTCGCCGGTGCTGTGGGCGGTGTCCTCATCGGCCTCATCACCGAGTACTACACGGGAGGGTCGCCGGTACGCAAAATCGCCAAAGCGGGCGATACGGGCGCGGCAACGGTAATGATCAGCGGCCTGGCCGTGGGCATGGAATCCGTGGTGCTGCCGGTGCTGTTTCTGGCGGCCATCATCTGGGTATCCACGGAGCTTTCGGGCCTCTACGGTGTGGGCATTGCCGCGGTGGGCATGCTGTCCACCGTAGGCATCACCATGGCCATCGACGCCTATGGTCCCGTCGCCGACAATGCGGGGGGCATTGCCGAAATGGCGGGCATGGGCGAAGACACCCGCAAAATCACCGATGGACTGGATGAGGTGGGCAACACCACCGCGGCTATCGGCAAAGGCTTTGCCATTGGTGCCGCCGCCCTTGCGGCCCTGGCGATTATCGCCGCCTTTGTGCAGACGGTGCAGGTCAACAATCCGGGGTTTTCTCTGGAGCTCTCAGATCCGACGGTCCTGGTGGGACTGTTTATCGGCGGCACCATTCCGTTTCTTATCGCATCCATCACCATGACCGCGGTGGGTGATGCGGCCTTTGACATGATCAACGAGATCCGCCGCCAGTTTCACGAAATCCCCGGACTGCTGGAGGGCACAGCGGAGCCGGATACGGCGCGCTGCGTAGACATCGCCACCACCGCAGCCCTGCGGCGTATGATTTTACCCGGTGCCATCGCCGTATCGGCGCCTGTAGTGGTGGGCATGGGTCTGGGCGCGGCCTCTCTGGGTGGCATGCTCGGAGGTGCGCTGCTAGGCTGCGTGCTTATGGCTCTGATGATGGCAAACGCCGGAGGCGCCTGGGACAACGCCAAGAAGTACGTCGAGAAAGGAAATCACGGTGGTAAAGGCTCACCCACGCACTCTGCCTGCGTGGTGGGCGATACCGTGGGAGACCCCTTCAAGGATACTTCGGGTCCGTCCATGAATATCCTGATTAACGTAATGGCAATTGTGAGCCTGGTGATTGCTCCTTTGCTGTAGGAGCCGCTCGGGCGGCACGGGCAATCCAGCAGAGGAAGCTTGCCGCCATGATTGAGGCTGATCTCGCCATTACCGGCGGCGAAATTCTGACCATGACCCCGTCGTCCGAGGCGGGTTTCCTGGCGGTGCCAGACGGCACCGTCCTCGTTTCCGGCAATCGAATACTTGCCGTGGGCGACGCTACAGCCATCGGACCCTACACCGCCGCAAAAACCATCGATGCCCGGGATCAGGTAGTGATGCCCGGTTTCAGCAACTGTCACACCCATATTGGCTCCAACGTGCTACTCCGGGGCCTCAACGAGGATGCCAAGCTCTTTGAATGGCTCCAGAGCATGTGGCGGCTCAAACAGAACTTCGACCATGAGACCCTCCGTCTTGCCGGTCTCGCAGGCCTTGCAGAGATGGCCCTGTCGGGCATCACCAGCTTTAACGAACACTTTGATGCCTACTCCGTCACGCCGGAAATCACGGCTCTGAACACCATCCCCCTGCGCGCCACGCTGGGTTATGGCTTTGCGGATATTGGTCTCTACGGCGATCTTGCGGACTGGTCGTTCGCGGCCCTGGATGGCTTTGGCGACATCGTCGACCGCCACCACAACACCCTGGATGGCCGTCTGCGCGTTGCCCTGTCGCCCCACGCCACCTACTCCTGCACGGAAAAGCTATGGCGCCGCTGCGCCGAGGTGGCGGCAGAGCACGAGCTCACTATTCATACCCATCTTTCCGAGGGACTGCAGGAACATCAGTTTGTCGCGGACCACTATGACCAGACGCCCACGGCCTGGCTCCACAGCATGGGCCTACTGGGTCCTCATCTTACCGCCGCCCACTGCACAACGCTCACCGACGATGACATCGAGCTCATGGCCGCACAGGAAGTTAAAGTTGCGCACTGCCCCATCAGTAACGCCAAGCTGTGTTCGGGGATCATGCCCATCCGCAAGCTCCGATTGGCGGGGGTGACCGTGGGGCTTGCCACTGACGGTCCGGCGAGTCACAACACCCTGGATATGTTCCAGGAGATGAAGTTCGGCGCGATCACCCATAAAAACCACAATCTGGACCCGGAGCTGTTAACGGTGAGCGAAATGCTGGAAATGAGCACCCGGGAAGCCGCCCGCGCCATGCATCTGAATGACGCCGGCACCCTCGCCCCGGGGCAGCTTGCAGATATTATCGTCGTGGATATCAACAAGGCCCACTGCGCGCCCCGCTACGATTCTCAAGCCGCTCTGGTGTATTCCAGTCGCGCCGATGATGTGGTCCACACCATCGTCGACGGGCAAGTGGTGGTGGAGAACGGCGTGCTTCAGGGGCTCGATCTCCCGGCCATGCTGGGAGAACTTCGGGAACGCGCGAGTGATCTTCGCCAGCGAAGCGGTGCCTGAATATGCAGGATAACGACGCAAGACATCCGGTCAACGAATGGCTCCCCCTGCGCTGGACTCTGCCCCTGGGCTTTCAGCAGCTCCTGGCAGCCTACGCAAGCATCATCATCGCACCCCTGGTGCTCGCCAGTGCCCTGGGCTGGCCCCAGGAGCAAACCACGTTTTTATTGGCCTCGGGGTTATTCGGCAGCGGCGTCGCTACGCTCATCCAGTGCCTCGGCATACCGGGCTTGCCCATTGGCACGCGCCTGCCCGTGGTACAGGGCACCACGGTGGCGGTCATACCGCCCCTGATTGCCATCGGCGCCAATGGCGATCTCACGGCCATGTTTGGCGGCACGATTGTCGGTGGCATCGTATGTCTGGCCCTTGCCGGGTCCTGGAGCAAGCTCCTGCGCTTTTTTCCACCTCTGGTGACGGGCACGGTCATCACCGTTATCGGCGTCAGCCTCATGCCGGTGGCCGTCATGTGGCTAAGCGGTGGCCGGGGCTTTGGCGCCCAGGACACGAGCATGGCCGAAGTCAGCCTGGGTCTAGGCACCCTGTTGCTCGTGCTACTGGTAATGCGCTTTGGTCACGACTTTCTGGCGCGCACATCGATACTTGTGGGACTCATCGCCGGCGGCGTTGCCGGCGCGTTTATGGGCATGTCTGACTTCAGCGGCGTCGGCACCGCAAGCTGGGCAAGTATTCCCCTGCCCTTCGCTTTCGGCCCCCCTACCTTCACCGTCGCCGCCTGTGCGGCGATGACCGTCACCATGCTGGTGACCATGGTGGAATCCACGGGAGACTATCTGGCCATCGGTGAAGTCTGCGAGCAGGAAGTAGACGAAAAACGTCTGGCAGCAGGGCTGCGCGCCGAGGGACTGGGCACCATCATTGGCGGACTGTTTAACGCCTTTCCCTTTACCACCTTCTCCCAGAACATCGGCGTGATTCGTGTATCCGGCGTGCGCAGTCGCTATGTCGTCGCCGCCACCGGCGTAATGCTGATACTCCTGAGCCTCGCACCCAAGGCGGCGGCGCTGGTCGCCAACATTCCCACTCCCGTGCTCGGTGGCTGTGGTCTGGTGCTCTTTGGCTCCATCGCTGCCACGGGGATTCAAACCCTGCGCCGCGTTGACTTTGAAAATACGGGGAATGTGCTCACCATGGGCATCAGCCTGAGTGCGGCAATGCTCGTCGTCGCCAATCCCATTTACTTTTCCGCCCTGCCCAAGGCCGTCGCGGACATCCTGAACAATCCCATCACCCTGGGTGCCGTGAGCGCGGTGACGCTGAACCTCCTGTTCAACGGTTCAGGTAAGGCTCAATAATCTCGTAGAGCGCCGGTCGCTCCTTCGCCACCTCCGCAGGGCTCAGTCCCTCCAGGGAATGGGGATACTTCAACCACTGCTCCGTCTCGTGGAGGTAATAATCGGGGACACGATTCGTGAGGTTTCGCGCGGGCTTGAAGTAGGGCACGGCCACGCGGATATCCCTGGGGGTGTTGAGTCGCGCCTTCTCCTCAATGTAGTTAATCACCGCGTCGATGGTGCTGCCCGTATCGAACACGTCATCGACAATGAGGAGCCTGTCCTCATGGGTGAGCTTTTTGATGAGGTAGTTCATGCCATGGATACGGATCTCCGAGGAGCGGCCGTCGATCTCGGGTTTGTAGAGAGAGGTGCGAATGGCGATGTGGTCCGTCTCGATACCGCAGTAAGCGAGAATCTCCTGCACGGCAACGCCCACGGGAGCACCTCCACGCCAGATGGCAATCATCATGGTCGGTTTAAAACCACTGGCTACCACCTCAGCACCGAGGCGAAAGGAGTCTTCCAGAAGTTCCTGGGCGGCGAGATACACTTTTTCTGACATGGGCTTCTCCTCCGCCTGGGCCGGGGCAATGCTGCGGCCTTGCCGTCCCGACAGTCTATCGATGCTTAACGCATTGCGCAGCTGCGGCCCCTTGGTATACGATCAAAACAACCCTCGCGCGGTCGCAAGGTACATATTACTACTACAATCCCGCAAGCCACCGACCGCTTATCCCTCACTGGGAGGTAGCATGAAACACTACCTGGCCGCTGTATTGCTCTGCGTCACGCAGGGCCTGGCAGCACAGCCTTATGGTTCTATCGTCGGTGATGCCCTGAAACTCGGCACACCCAATGACCACTGGTTCTCTGCCCGGGGCAAACAAATCGCCTATCTCATCGATGGCGACAAGGGCAGCGTGGAAGCGACCCTTACCCTGTCCATGTTCTCGCCCGCGATTGAACCTCACCTCGATGCGGGCCGCATTTACTCCTACGGCAGCTTCTACACGCGCACCTTCTATGGTGATCGCACGGATGTCGTGCTGGTCTTCGATCTGGAAAATGCGCTCCCCATTAAAGAAATTGAGATTCCTCCAAAATCCGCGGGCATCGGACACGGTGGCATGATCGGCCTGGTGGAGGAGCGTTTCATCGGTGTATGGAACATCACTCCCGCCATGTCCGTGAGCATCGTAGACACCGCTGACGATCGCTTTGTGGGCGAGATATCCACCCCGGGATGCGCCGGGGTATATCCGGTGGATGCGGGCTTCCTCATGGCCTGTGGCGACGGCCGCATTCAGTACATCCGCCTGGATAGCGTTGGCGAAGAGGTAGATCGCATACGTAGCGAGCCCTTCTTTTCTGTGACTGAGGATCCGGTTTTTGACTACGCGGTGCCGACGCCGGAGGGATGGATGTTCCTCTCCCTGGAGGGCCAGGTTTATGAAGTCACGGTGGCGAATTCCGAAGTGCAGGTCAGCCAACCCTGGTCTATCAATCCGCAGGATGCCGAAGATGCCGTAGACCTCAACGGTGTGCCTATCGACGCGGATGACGATTGGCGCATCGGTGGCCGACAGCCTTTCGCCTATAACGCCGAGGCCGGTCTACTGGTCACGCTCATGCACCAGGGCGGTGGCCAGGAAACCTTTGAAGACCCCGGTACACAGGTTTGGGCATTCAGTACAAAGACGCGCCGCAGGGCCTATGTTTTGGAGCTTGATGAGGAGACCAAGGGCAGTTCCGTCGAACTGACTGCCGATGGTGAGCCGCTGTTGCTCATCGCACCGGCGAACGGGGGCGAGCTACTCATTCACGATGCCCTAAATAGTCGCCTGCTTCGCACCGTGCCCGAGATCAACGCCAGCACGCTGCAAAGGCTGGAGTAAGTGGTGATCGATCCGCTCCTTGAGCTGACCCTCGCGCTTTCGCTGTTCCTGCTGTTTGTCAGCGCCGGTCAGCATAAACGCTGGGAAGCGCGACGATTTCAGGCGCAGTTGGACGCCTATAAATTGCTGCCGGCGAGCCTGTCTCCCATTGTTGCGAAGAGCCTGCCGCTGCTGGAGCTTGCTGTGGCGCTTGCGCTGCTCGTGCCCCTGAGTCGCAGTGCGGCAGCCTTTGCTGCCATGATGCTTCTGGTGATGTACGCGTTGGCCGTGCTTCTAAACCTTGTTCGTGGCCGTCGGGATATTGACTGCGGCTGCGGAGGCACACCGCAGCCCCTGAGCTACTGGCTCGTCTTTCGCAACATCATGCTAGCTGCGGGGGCGCTTATTGTGATGCTGCCGACCACGGAGCGAGCCCTAGGCGCAATGGACGTCGGGACAATGATTTTTCTGACTACGTTGCTGGGACTCTGTTACCTGACCATTGACCAGCTCCTTCAAAACCAGAGCGCCCTCACGGGCTGGAAACCCCATGAGCATTGATTCCCTGGCGGTTGCGGTACTTGTTCTGGGCGTCGTCGTCGCGCTGCTCGTCATCGTAGTGCTGGCGCTGGCACGACAAATCGGGGTGCTTCACACCCGCCTGGCGCCGGCGGGAGCACTCATGAATACCGCGGGCCCGGAGGTGGGCTCTCCAGCCCCCAAACTGTCGCTGCAAGACATCGACGGTGCGGCGGTCACCATCGGGGGTACCACGGCATCGGCGACTCTGCTGTTGTTCGTCTCACCTTCCTGTCCTATCTGCAAAGAACTGGTGCCCGTGGCCTGTTCCATGGCCCGCTCTGAGAAGCTTCGCCTGCTGTTTGCCAGCGATGGGGGGGAATTACCCCAGCATATTGAGTACATCGAAAAAATGGGCATCGCTGACTACTCCTATTTGCTCTCCTCAGAACTTGGTCTCAAGTTTGCGGCAGGCAAGCTTCCCTATGCGGCGCTGATTGATCGTGAGGGCGTCCTGCGTTCCAGAGGTCTTGTGAACAGCCGGGAGCATTTAGAAAGCCTGGTCGAAGCCATGCTGAGTGGCTATGACTCTCTCCAGGACTACCTCGTAAAAGAACAGCAATTGGAGCAAGCCTCATGAGCACGCAGAACCACCTGCTGAAGCAGCTTCTTGACGATATCGATGCCGCCACAACCGGCGCAGTGCGCTTTTTTGCCGGGCGCACGTCCCGCCGCTCGTTTTTAGGCAAGCTCGGTGCCGTGGCGACGGGTATGGGGGCCTTTCCATTGCTCCCCATGGCGCGTGAGGATGCGGGACCCATGCAGCCGGAGAGCGGCAGCAATGCCCTGGCGGCACCGGCAGCCGGCACGGAAGACGCCATCCCCGAGATGGGCGACAATCAAAGCTGCGATTACTGGCGCTACTGTGCATTCAGCGGACAGATTTGCAGCTGCTGCGGCGGCAGCATGACCCAATGCCCTCCGGGCTCAGAAACAGCCAGCGTGGCCTGGGTCGGCACCTGCCACAATCCCCTGGACGGTCAGGACTATCTCATCTCTTACAATGACTGCTGCGGTAAATCCGCCTGCGGTCGCTGTGGCTGCCATCGATCCGAGGGCGATCGTCCGGTTTATTTCCCCTCCAAATCCAACAGTATTCTCTGGTGCTTTGGCTCCAACAGTCACGCCTATCACTGCACCCTCGCAAGAGTCGTGGGCAAGGCCGACGCAGGCTGAGTTGCAGCGCTTTGCCTTTAAACACCTCTTTTTTGGCCGTTCTGCTTGCTGTCCTGTTTACTGCGCTGCTTGCCAGGGCGGCCTCAGCGGACCCCCGGGCTAACTATTTACTGCATTGCGGTGGCTGCCACCTGGAAAACGGTGAAGGCACCCTGCCCGAAGTCCCGGATTTACGCCATGACCTGGACTGGCTCGCGCAAACGGCCGAAGGGCGCTCGTACCTCACCCGCGTACCGGGAGCCTCACAGGTCCCCTTGTCAGACGAGAAGCTCGCCGAGGTTTTTAATTGGATATTTGACACCTTCTACCCACCGGAGAGCGTGATTCCACCCTTTAGCGGCGAAGAAATCTCGCACACCCGGGGCTTACCGCTTTGGGATCCCTTAAGTGCTCGAGACGCCTTGTCCCGTGCGCGATATCAAACGCCTCAGTTAAGTGCAGAATTCACAAAATGACAGAGCAATCCGCCCCGCTCAAAAAAACCTTTGTGGAAGAAGAGTCCCTTCTCCAGGACGCCTACCGCCTCGCGGTGGCGGTGTACGACAGCGGTTTTCGTCCCGATTTTATCGTGGGTGTTTGGCGCGGTGGATCCACCGTGGGTATCTACGTACAGGAGTGTCTTCAGTACCTGGGCGTGAAGACTGACCACATTGCCATCCGAACGTCCTACCGCGGCATGCAAAGCTACATCAGCACGGTGGAAAACCCTGAGCGCATCCGGGTGCACGGGCTCCAGTATCTCTACGAGACCATGAACAAAGACGACAGGCTGCTCATCGTGGACGACGTGTTCAGCAGTGGGCAGAACATAGAAGCGGTGATTCAGCGCCTGCGATCAAAATCCAAGCGCAACATGCCCGATGATGTCCGCATTGCCGTGCCCTACTACAAGCCCGCCAAAAACCGCACGGGACGCGTGCCGGATTTCTATCTGCACGAGACCGACGACTGGCTGGTTTTACCCTACGAGATAACGGGTCTGAGCGAGGCGGAAATCGCCACGCACAAACCCTGGCTGGCGGAGATATTAAAAGGGAGCCAACGGTCTCCCGGTGGCTCCCTCTAAGAACAGCTAATGGCTTTCTTTAAGAGCGGCTAATGGCTCTCTTTAAGACAAGGCAGGGCCCTCGGCGAGGGCTCGCTTTTTTCTTTAGAGAGCGGGTACGGGCTGGCCGGGACCCCAGGGAGCACCCGCGGCCTGCAGCTCCTCACGGAGGGCCGGAATCTCCGATTCCATCACCGCTTTGAGGCGCTCTCGAACCGGCGCGAATACCTCTTTTGCATACTCAAGACTCTGTCGATGCTCTGGCGTCGGGCCATAGCTGGAGCTGGATACGCCGCGTGAGGCGTGGCTCAGCCAGTTGGTAACACGGTGCACTTCATAGTTACCCACCGCCTGGACAGACTTGTTGCCGTTGAGGGCTTTATCAATGTCATAGAGCTCCTGATGCAGACTGTGGAGACGCTGATCCAGCTCACCGGGAGCCACCGCCGTCGCCGCCAGCATCTGCTGCATCGTTGCAATGGTATCCATGGCATCGCCCAGGGCGTAGCGAGCGCCACTCACCTGACCGTAAACCGCGGAGTACTCTTTCCAGAAGGCGTCGACCTCTTCCATAGATGCACCGGCGAGCGCGGGCTCATACATGCGCTCAACCTCAAAGGTGACGGGCTCGTCCAGCAACCGGCTCTCACCGCTCTTGAGAAGCACGAGCTCTGCGCTGTAGGTGCCGGGTCGTACCATAAAGCCCCGGGGAGGAATCCCCTGCCAGTTGGGCGGCGTCTCTACTGAACCGTAGTAGGGATGACGAAGATCCCAGGCGAGACGATGGAAGCCCTTATCCGCGGGGGCATCGAGACGACGAATCACATTGCCGCTCTCATCGCGGATCACCATTTTCAGGGCGGGCGGTGCTTCGCGCCGCTCCGCTTCCACGGCATCCCAGCCTTCAAACTTCACCTGCCCACCGGCTTTGAGGACTTCCTTCTCAGCATCCTGACGGGTTTTCTCCAGCGTTTTGAAGCCATCGGCCAGGTGGTAGGTCAACACCGCACCGAAGGGAGGATTCTCGGCGACGTAGAGGGAGTCACCCTGGGAGCCGCGCTTTCGGGCACCCAGCACCTTGCGGGGGAAGTACCAGTCGGCATCGCGGGGCGCAAACAGAGCCGCCTCCTGACTCAGGGCATCTTCGCTCACCTCGCGCAGGGCGGAATAATCATCCATGACAAAAAAGCCGCGACCGAAGCTCGCTGCCACCAGATCATTCTCCCGACGCTGAATCTGGATATCGCGAATGGGGATGGTGGGCATGCCGGCACTGAACTTCTCCCAGCTCTTGCCGCCGTTGAGCGTCATAAACACGCCGAATTCCGTGCCCGCAAACATCAGCTCTGCACGCTCGTGATCCTGCACGAGACGCCAGACGAGGTGGCGGTCAGGAATACCATCGGTGATGCTGGTCCAGCTGCGACCGCGGTTGCGACTGACCAGAATGTAGGGCTTGAAGTCGCCGTACTTGTGGTTATCCATGGCGACGTACACGGTGTCTGCATCGTGCAGGTCCGCACGGATATCGTTGACGAAAGCGGTCTCGGGCACGCCGGGCAGGGAACCCACCTCTACCCGTCGCCAGCTATCGCCACCGTTCTCGGAAACCTGAATCAGACCATCGTCTGTCGCGGCATAGAGCAGACCCTCCTCCAAAGGCGACTCGGCCAGGGAGGTGATGGTGTTGTAATCCGACATGGCAAACATGTCCCAGGGCGCGTCCCAGCTCCAGGTCTGATCCATAAGCGGCATGACCATGCGGTCTTCATTGCGGGTCAGATCGCCGGAGATCGCGGTCCACTCATCACCACGGTTATCCGATCGCCAGACACGCTGGGAGGCGAAGTACAGCCGCGTCGGGCTATGGGGGCTCACGAGAATCGGCGAGTCCCAGTTAAAACGCTCGGGGGGTTCACCGGGCGCCGGCTGAGGCTGGATAAAAACGGTTTCTCCGGTTTTCATGTCCACACGACTGAGATGCCCCTGCTGGGACTCGGCATAAATGATGTCGGGGTTTCCGGGCTCCGTCGCCGGCTGATGGCCGTCGCCGCCCAGCACCACTTCCCAATCCGCATTGCGAATGCCGTTAACCGTATCCGTGCGCGACGGACCGCCCTGGGTGTTGTTGTCCTGGGTGCCACCGTAGATGTTGTAAAACGGCTCCGCATCATCCAGGGCCAGCTTGTAATACTGGGTCACGGGCAGATTGCTCATGTAGCGCCAGGTCACGCCCAGGTCAAAGCTCTCATACACGCCGCCGTCGGTACCCATCATGATGTAGTCGGGGTCCTCGGGATCGAACACGATAGCGTGCATGTCACCGTGTTGCGTGGGATGGGGCATGGGCTCAAAGCTCAGACCACCGTCTTCCGACTTGAGCACCGTGGGTCCGACCAGATACAGCCGGTCATGCTGATGCATGCTGGCGGTCAGTTCCTGGTAGTAATGCGGCCCGGTTCCGCCGCTCACGGCGTCGGCGCCCTTAACCCAGCTTGCACCGCGATCCTCGGAGCGCCATACACCGCCTTTGCGACGATCCAGCTCGATAGCGGCATAGACAACGTCGGGGTTCTGCAGAGAGATAGCCAGACCGATCTTGCCCATATTGCCCGTGGGCAGCCCCTCAGTCAGTTTGGTCCAGGTTCTTCCCCCATCCAGGGAGCGATGAAGCCCGCTCTCAGGGCCACCGCCCATATAGGCGGCGACCGTGCGCTGATGCTGCCAGGTCGCGGCGTAAAGAACATCGGGATCCCGGGAATCGATCACCACATCGGTAACGCCGGTCCACTCTCCGCCACCCAGAGTCTTTTCCCAGGTCTGGCCGCCGTCGGTGGTCATGTACAGACCTCGGTCACCGCCCTTGGTCCACAGGGGACCCTGCACGGCAGCCCAGACGGTATCGGAATCCTCGGGATGCACGATGATGGTGGAGATGTGCTGGGAGTCGGGAAGACCCATATTTGTCCAGGTCTCTCCCCCGTCGTCGGAGCGGTATATGCCGTCACCAAAGCCAATGTGGCGACCGCCGTTGTTTTCGCCGGTGCCTACCCAAACCGTGTGCGGATTGCTGGGGTCGATGGCCAGGGCGCCGATGGAGTAGGCGCTCTCGTCGTCAAATACCGGGGTGAAGGTGACGCCGGCGTTGCTGGTCTTCCAGACGCCACCGGAAGCCACACCGACGTACCAGGTGCTGGAATCCGTGGGGTGACGGGCGATATCGCCGATACGGCCGGACATAAAGCCCGGTCCGATGTTGCGCCATTCGAGGCCATCGTAGGCCGATGTCGCTGCACCTCCCTCTGCGCCAAGAGCAGACCCTGCCATGGACAGGCTCAGGCCCACGCTCAATACGGTACTCAATAATTTCTTCATGCCGAAAAAGGTCTCTTACGGAAATTCGGCCCGCAAGACTAACAAAGCGTGATGGCGACGTCTTCTCTGCACAGGAACCGAGACCCGGGCTGACGACAAGGCGCGGAGCCGCTAGACTCCCAAGTCTCATTTACTTGTGGCAGTGCTGCATGCCGACTTTTTTTGTTATGCCGCAGGCGCTTTTGTTTGAGCCGCAGGCGCTATTACCAAAGCCGGGTACACTCGCACGCGGGCTCATGGTTCTCTGCTTTCTGCTTTTGAGCCAGGGGGCGGCTGCGGATATTTTCCGACCTGCTTATCTCGAGCTCTCGCAGCTGGATGCCGAGCGCTATGAGGTGCTATGGCGAGTTCCGGCCCTTCCGGACAATCGACGTCTGGCGGCGCGGCTCGTGTTTCCAAAAAACACGGAACGCGTCGGCGAGTCACGTAGCGCCATTATCAATAACGCCTGGGAAGAGCGCTACGAGATCAAGGCCGCCGGGGGCCTCACGGATCAAGAAATCACCATCGATGGCATTCTTGGTGGCGCCACGGACGTCATCGTACGCATTGAGCGCCTGGACGGCACCACGCAACTCGAGCGACTGCAGCCCGCTGAGCCGCGGTTTACGGTGACCGCTTCGCCGGGCCCGGGCGAGGTAGCCCTGGCCTATTTCCTATTGGGCGTCGAGCATATTCTCGGCGGCATCGATCACCTGCTCTTTGTGCTGGCACTGCTGCTCCTGGTCAGCAATCTGCGCCGCCTGGTCTTGACCATCACGGCCTTTACCGTGGCGCACTCCATCACCCTGGTCTGCGCGACCCTGGGTTGGATCCGTCTGCCGGGCCCACCCGTGGAGGCGGTGATTGCGCTCTCCATTGTGTTCGTCGCTGCGGAAGTCATCCATGAGCAGCAGGGGCGCGCCTCTATCACGGCGCGGTCGCCGTGGATCGTGGCCTTTGGCTTTGGTCTTCTGCATGGCCTGGGTTTTGCCGGTGCCCTGCAGGAAATCGGCTTGCCCGACACTGCGATACCCGTCGCGCTCCTCATGTTTAATGTGGGCGTCGAGGCAGGCCAGCTTTTGTTTGTCGGGGGCGTTGTGATCTCAGCCACCTTGCTAAGCCGCGTAGCGCAGGTACCATCGGCACTGGTAAAGCGCGTTGTCAGCTACGGTATCGGGAGCATTGCAGCGTTCTGGACCATCGAGCGGGTTGCTGCTTTTATCCCCTGAGCGGCGCCTCCTAAAAAATAAGAATTCCGCGGCGTGGACCAGCGCCGCAAGAAAAAGGATAGCTACCATGGCCCCAGGAATTTCAGCGGCTTCCAAGACCCGACGGCGCCTCGCCACCGTGCTTCTCTGCGGCGCAGTCAGCGCTGCCACGAGCGCGCTTACCGTCGCTGCCGAGGCTGATACGCCCTACTCCCCCTATGTGAGCGAGAGCCCCCAGCGCCAGGTCTATTTTGGCGATACCCACGTGCACACGGGGCTGTCCGCCGATGCCGGGGGCTCCGGTACGCGACTTATGCCTGAAGATGCCTACCGCTTTGCCCGGGGTGAAGAAGTGCGCTCCAACACCGGACAGCCGGTAAAGCTCAAACGTCCCTATGACTTTTTTATGATCACGGACCACTCTGATGGCATGGGGCTGATATCCGATCTATTGGAAGGCACACCCAATGTCATGGAAGATCCCTCGGGTCGGGCCTACCACGAGGACTTTAACGCCGGCGGTCAGCAGGCCGCCGATGCCATGTTCCGTCTCATTGCGCAGTTTGCCCAGGGTGAAACACCGCCGGCACTCCTCTACCAGCCCGGCGTTCCCGCTTACCGGGCGGTTTGGGAGCGCCTCGTACAGGCCGCCGAGGAATTCAACGATCCCGGACAATTCACCACCTTCATCGCCTACGAATGGACCTCGCTGGTGAAAGGCAACAATCTGCATCGCAATGTGATTTTCCGCGATGACGCCGACAAGGCCCTGGAGGTGGTTCCCTTCACCATGATGCCGCCCATCGGCAGCCAGAACCCTCAAGACCTCTGGGCCTGGATGGCCGCCTATGAAGAAGAAACCGGTGGCGACGTGACGGCGATTCCCCACAATGGCAATCTATCCAACGGCATGATGTTCCCGCTCCGGGATGATTTTGCCAACGGTAAGGAGCTTGACGCCGCCTACGCAAAGAGCCGCATGACCTGGGAGCGTCTCTACGAAGTCACGCAATACAAGGGTGATGGTGAGGCCCACCCTTTGCTATCGCCCGATGACGAATTCGCGGACTTCGAAACCTGGGACTTCGGCAATCTGGATGTATCCGAGAAAAAGACCGACGCCATGCTGCCGGGGGAATACGCGCGCTCGGGTCTTCTGCGGGGGCTGCAGCTCCAGCAAACCCTGGGCGTCAATCCCTACCAGTTCGGCTTTGAAGGTGCCACCGATACTCACACGGGTCTCTCCACCACCGGCGAGGATAATTTCTTTTCTAAATTCACTACTGTGGAGCCCGATGGAGAGCGCATGACCCACGCTGGAAGCAGCAATCCCGATATCGGCATCGAGGGTTACACTGGCGCCATGTATAACGCCGCAGGCCTGACCGCGGTATGGGCCGACGAAAACAGCCGAACAGCGATTTTTGATGCCATGGAGCGTCGGGAAACTTATGCCACCACGGGCACCCGCATCACCCTGCGATTTTTTGCGGGTTGGGACTTCGACGAAGAAGACGCAAAAGCACCGGATCTCGCCCGGAGGGGCTACGCAGGTGGTGTGCCCATGGGCAGCGAACTGCCCAGAGCCGACGGTGATGCACCGCGATTTTTGATTTCCGCCCTTCGCGACCCCATGGGCGCCAATCTGGATCGCGTGCAGGTAGTGAAAGGCTGGGTAAACAGTGACGGCGAAGCGCAGGAGAAGGTCTACAACGTCGCCTGGGGCGGTGACCGGAGGGTGGATGATGAAGGCAAGCTACCCCCCGTCGGCAATACCGTTGATCTGAGCGTTCCGACCTGGAGTAACAGCATCGGCGTCGGAGAGCTCTCCACCGTCTGGCAGGACCCGGACTTTGACGCCTCGGACGCTGCGTTTTATTACCTTCGGGTGCTGGAAATACCCACGCCGCGCTGGACTGCCTACGATGCCGTACGTTTTGGGGTAGAGGTGCCGGAGGGCGTACCCCTGATCACTCAGGAGCGCGCCTACAGCTCGCCGATCTGGTATACACCCTAAACTCCTAGCGCCGCGACGACACAATGGGTCGCATGAGCTGAGAGTTACCCGGCTGCATCACGGACCAGCCGGGGACGCTTTGGGGTTCTGGCAGAGGGGTAGGACGAACCGGCTTACCCGGCCGATGTGGCGGTCGCGGGCGGGGTAAGAAAGGACGTCCAGAACCAGGCCAGTAACTGTTCTGCCAACCGGTAGTCATAGAACCCGTGGCCGGCTGAGGAGCGCTGGTTTGCGCAGCTGCCTGCTGAAGCTCCCTCATCTCCGCACGGTGCTTTTCCCGCTCCCGACGATCATTCGCCATGCGATCGGTGGTGTCACGCATCGCCGCAAGGCGCTCCTCAAGCACGTCGTCCTCTGCCGCGGGCGGCACATCAATGGTCATCACTTCGGCAGGCCCGGTTTCCGGAGGGCTATCACTGAATGTCGTGACGCCATCTTCCACCGTTTTATAAACCGTCTGCGCAGAAAGCACCGGCGACAGCAAAAGGGCAAGAACTAAGATTCGCTTCATGGACTGAGTATAGGACAGCTATGATTCAATCCAAGTCACGCCTGACGGGGAGGAGCCCTGTATGGATACACCCCTGATCATCATCGTCGCCGGAGCGACCTTCGTGTTTTTTGGATTGCTTACTTATAAGGCCTGGTGGTTTATTCGTAAGGTGCAGAACGCTCCGGAGGGGACGGACCCCTCCCGGGCGCACGGCGTCGAGGAAGCGCCTTCTCCTAGAGAAGCTCAAGGAGAGCCAGAGCCAGACCCGCCACGACAATAGCCGTAACGAGGCGGCGCAGAAGCACCTCTCGATCAAAACCATGGGAACTACGCATCGCGATGACTCCCTGTTAAATGATGAATGTCACAAAAATAAAAGTAGGCCCGGAAGCCCCAGAATGTGGGGACCTTCCGGGAAGCCTTTGATTTCTTTAGCTTTAATGTACTGCACAGTGCCAAGTCTGAAGTGATTGACGATGTGTATACGACACCATCCCAATAGGGGATTACCCTCTCCTAGGCGCCCGCTCAAAGACGCTCCCAAAGGCTCCCTCTCGGAGGCTCCCACTGCGACCACCGTAAACCGTGAGTAGGAGCGTCCGACATCACCGCATGAGCGCTAACGCCGTCGTCCGCGACGCGCTCGCTCTCGCGACCCGCCCATGTTCCGCGCACGATGGGCACGATCCATTTGCTGTCGGTTAAAGCTATTGCTTGAGCTACTGCGTTGCTTTGTCATATCCCGCGTCGATGTTGCCCGCGAGCCACTGCGATCACTGCGGTTGTTCGCCGTGCTGCCGAGCTTAGTGCTCAGATCCTTGCCCGCAGTCTCGCGATTCCACTGCCCCTTGTCCCGGGACTCCCAGCCATTGTCGACGCGGCGGGCCACATTACCCTCCCGATCCGCAAAGACATTGTTCGCCCGCTGGGTCGCCGGTCGAGCCTGCTTCAGCTGATCCCGCTGGCGCTGGTTGGCCAGACGGTCTCGATTCTCCGGGCGCTGATAGAGATTATTTTTTCCGCCCCGGTCGCCCAGAGACAGATTGTTGTCGCCTATGCGGTTTTTAATCTCCGTGCGATTGCCGATATTGATGTTGTTGCCGATGTTGATATCACCGGTATTAATCACCACGGGTCGCCGATAGCCGCCACCGTACCAGCCTCCACAGCAACCCCAGGGCCGGTAAGCACCGCCGTAACCACCACCCCAGCTCATGCCGATGCTCATAAAGCCGTTGCTCCAGCTCATGCCAAAGTTCCACCCGGTCCAGGGGTTGTAGCCCACATGGAGGCCCCAGGTCGGCGGACGGGGGTAGTAGTAACGACCCCAGTACGGCGGGTAATACCAGCCGGTGCCATAGACGGGCACTCCGTAATAGGGATAGGACCACATATAGCCCGGTGTATAGCCCACATAGACTACCTCCGGCGTGGCCTCATACACGTGGACATGGGTGACGTTATAAACCGGTGAGCTGGGCGGGATCTTGGCGATCTCGCTCTCGGGCACGCTGTCTGCAACGGTCCAGGGCCCCGTGGGCGTTGCGGCGACAAACCAGACGCCGTCGTCCACCGCGTAATACTTTCCATCGATGCGTAGTACCTGCGCGCCGGTATTCACCGCGTAGGCAACGACAGTGCCTTTGATGTTTTCAAATTTGGGGTCCCCGTCGTACTCCACCGTCAGACTGGCTTCAGAGCGGACAATAGCGGCGGTTTGCGGTATCGCCGCATCCAGCATGGCCTGTTCTGCTTCGTCGGTGCCCGCCACCGAACTTCGAAGGCCACCGATATCAGAGTCCGGCGGTATCTTTGCGAAGGCGGGAGGCAGCTCCGTCGCGGGGACAAAGGTCCAGGGGCCTTCCTGAGACTTGGAGCGGAACCAGCGCCCCGACAGCAGTAGGTACATATTGTTCGTAGGAAGATCGCGGAGCCACGGCGTCTCGGTATTCTTGACGTAGAGAATCTCGCCCCCGGTCAGGGCCTGCCAGTCGGGCTTGCCATCGGTGACCACCAATTCCGTAGGCTCCGTGGCGGCAACAATCGCAGGCACGCGATCGCTCGTTGGCGCGTCATCCATAGCACCGCTCTCCGCGACGGCCTTGGCCAGATCCTTCGGCGGCGCCTCCGTCAAGTTCCAGGGCCCCAGGGGATCTTTGGCGGCGTACCAATAACTTCCGTCACTGAGATAAGCGGTTCCGGACTTATCCCGGGCGACTAAAAACGGCGTATTCAGGGCGCGCTCGTAGGGGGAGTTCTCTACGGCCTCGAAACGGGGATTTCCGTCATACATGAGGAGTACGGCGAGTTCTTCGGAGAACAAAATAACCGGGGGATCGTTCTTCAGGTCTTCGAGACTCTGCCGCTCGATATCCGCCGTCTCCAGGGAGGCCGACAGGCGCTCATAGCTCAACGTCAATCCGTGATCAGGGAAGGCTTCCTGCACAACCTGCATGAGGCGCTGCTCCCCCGCATCTTTGGAGTCAGGCCAGGTCGCCTTGGTCACCCTGATGTCCAGGATATCCACGGTGCCCGCATCCAGATCCGTCGCTATGCGCGACTCAAACCACATGGCACCGAAAATCGGCTCCTCCCGGTCTGGCAGCTCAATGGATATCGCCGTTCGCGCACTGAGCTTGTCGCCTTTAAGAGCTTCCGGTTGCGGCTGATAGATCACCAGCGTGCCTTCCGGCCCGGTAACTTCCTTGGGCCAGGAAAGCTCCTGGGCGGTCACAGCCGCCGACAAAATCATGCCTAGCAAGAAAACGAGAGGCAGCACAAGGGCCGCCAAAGAGCTTGGGTACTTTTGCATCGTCACTGCCTCTCTTGTGTTGCTTTACTCGGGCTTGGGTCGGTAGAGGGATTCCATGACCTGATCCACGGTAAAGGTACCGGGACGCTGCCGGGGCGGAAACGCCTGCAAGGATTGCACAAAGCGGGTCACCGCGATGCGTGCCATGCCGGCTGCCGGCGCCACTTTATGATCCCACCAGACGTTATAGCTGTTGGAATCCGTGTCGGCACGCTCGAAGGGGTCGCGACGCAAATGAAAGACCTTGGGAATACGCAGGGTGACGAAGGGATCCCGCCATACGTCAAAACGTTTAGCCCGCTGCTCCGCAAACACCGTTTTCCAGTCGCCGATGCGCGCGGACACGAGCACGCCGTCATCACTGAAGTAAAAGAACTCCCGGCGGGGGGTCTCCGCGACTTCTCCTGTCAGATAGGGCAGAAAATCATAGCCATCGAGGTGCACCTTGAAGTTCTTACCGGCGGCGCGATGACCTGCCTTCAGCTTATCAACCATGCCCGGCTCTCCCGCCGCGGCCATGAGGGTCGGCACCCAATCCAAATGGGACATGACCTTGTTACTGATCTGGTTGGGCGCAATTTTGCCCGGCCAGCGCACCATGGCAGGCACACGGAAGCCGCCTTCCCAATTCGTGTTCTTCTCACCGCGGTAGGGTGTGATCGCGGCGTCGGGCCATTGATTGTAGTGCGGGCCGTTGTCCGTGGAGTAAACAACAATCGTATTGTCCGCAATACCAAGCTGGTCGAGCTTCGCCAGGAGTTGCCCCACGTGGCCGTCGTGCTCAAGCATGGCATCGTTGTAAAACCCCTGCCCCGATGCGCCGAGCTGCTCATCCTTAACATGGGTGTAATAGTGCATACGCGTGGAGTTAAACCAGACAAAGAACGGCTTGCCTTCACCGTGGGCCTTGTCGATGAACTTCAGCGCTTCCCCCAGAAACTCCTCATCCACGGTCTCCATGCGCTTTTTAGTCAGTGGTCCCGAATCCACTATCTGTCCGTCCGCCGATGATCGAATCACGCCGCGAGGGCCGAGGAGCTGGTTGAACATGGGATCCTTTGGCCAATCCGGATCTTCGGGATTCTCCTCGGCATTGAGGTGATAGAGATTGCCAAAGAACTCATCAAAGCCGTGATTCGTCGGCAGAAACTCATCTTTATCACCGAGGTGGTTCTTGCCGAATTGGCCGCTGGTGTATCCCAGGGGCTTTAACAGTTCCGCCAGCGTAGGGTCTTCGGGCTGAATGCCGATATCCGAGCCCGGGATGCCGACCTTGGTGAGTCCCGTACGCACGGGATGCTGACCGGTGATAAAGGCAGAGCGCCCCGCGGTGCAGCTCTGCTCACCGTAGTAGTCCGTAAAAACCATGCCCTCGTTGGCAATACGATCGATATTCGGGGTCTGATACCCCATCTGCCCCATGCTGTACCGGCTGATGTTCCACATGCCGATGTCATCGCCCCATATCACCAGAATATTGGGGCGGTCCGCCGCGCTGACGGAACCGACAAAGCACAGGAGCACCGCGGCAAGACCCAGGGCAGACGCGGGCAGCTTCAAAAGGAAAGAACAAAATGGCATGGGAAGCTCTCTCAAGGTTTTTTATTTATGAGAGAACCTTATACCAACTTCCCTTCAGGAATCACCGTTAACTTGGTGACAATTGCTCTGATGGATTACCGCGGAATCGTCAGCGAAGGGGCCGAGCGTGGGCCGCGCCGCGGAAAATCGCATTGGCCACAATCACGTTCAGCCCCTCCTGATAGGCGCGCACCGTAGGATCCTGGGTAAAGGCAATCACCTGCCCCTTGCCCAGTTTTCGGGCCATCGCAAAAGGCTTGTAGGCCAACTGATTTTTATTGCGTTCCCAAAGATGACCGCTGGCGAGAATGTCATCGGCGTCGGCGAAGGTCACTACATTGGTCCCCTCATTCAAGCGAAGGGGCGTGTAGACATCGGATGTTCTTGCCAGCACGTGCAGCTGGGGCGCAACCCCTGCTCCCAGCCAGTGATCTCCATCCACATTGGCAAGGAGCTGGGCACCACCAATACCATCGGGCGCTGCCTCTCGGGACTCGGTAGCCGTTTCGAAGGCCTCCTTGTCCAGCGCGGTTCCGGGCACCCGGGCCTCCTCGCCATCCGGCGTTTCTTCCTCGGGAAGTAGCTCCAGGCGATATTCGCGACGACTTGCCAGCAAATCAGCCTCGGGATCTGCCAACAGGCGCGTAGCCCGCGCAAGGCTGATGAGCACACCGCCCCGTTCGACCCAATCTCGGAGATGCGCCTTGCCGCTCTCACCCAGCGCGTCGGCATATCCGTCATAGGTGTCCGGCAGCACCAGCACCTGATAGCGCGACAAATCCTCCTTACGCAGCTCTTCAAAGCGGATCGCCGTAACGGGATAACCAAACTGTCTCTCCACCACAAAACGGAAATTACCCGCGGAGTAGCTGCTGGTTGGTTCGTCCCAGGCAAGAGCAATGCGCGGCGCATTCATGCGAACGACTTTACGACTGCCAAAGCTGGGACCTTCCGTGACCCAACTGTCGTTTACAGCGACAACGCGGGCCCGGGTAGCCTTCACGTAATCGACCAGATGCTCGTGAAGGTTCTCGGAGTTGTCGGCCACATCGATGATGAGGGTGCCGCCGGGATAGGTCTCACCGCCATGCACAAAAGGCTTATCACTGCTCTTAACGGCCAGCCCATCGCGCAGGGCATGGCTCAGGAGCTGGATCGCGCTGCGCTCGCCCCAGGGCACCAGATAGGACACGCTAGCCTTGGCGGGCAAATCCGGCGTAGGCACTGCGCCGGGGGCAATCATGTCCACCGTGGCCGCCACGCGCTCCTTGCAGCTTACGGACTCTATATTCAAAAGCAGCGGCAATGACCAGGCCGTGATGTCATACATCTCGTCGGGGAGGTTTTTTGCGTTGAGACGTTCCTGCTCGACAACAAACTGTGGGTCCATGGGTGTTTCTCTATCCATGAGCGTGCGCAGAAAACGCTTTGCCGGTTGATCGAGATTGATCACCAGGGAGTTGGCGTCAAAGTCGGCGCCACAGGCTTTAAAACTCTCGGAGGCCCGCCCCACCTCGACCCCCTGGGACGCCAGCAGCGCACCCAGACGGTCTACGGCATTCTGATCATTCTGCGCCGGCACCACATAGGCCTGCACCTCGCCCCTGGAGCCTTCACTCACCGCCGTGCGTTGGTAGTTGTAAAAGTCCCGCAGGAGCTTTTCCCGATTGCTGGCGACGGTTTCCAGGGTTCCCAGGGAGGTCAAAAAGTGATTTCTCACCGTATCCGCGTAGGGCAGTTCGACCCCGTCGTACTGGCGCACGATAAGGCCCCGAGCAGACGCCTGCTCATAGGTCATGGCGACGCTGCCGAAGTAGGCCGGCCAGCTCGCGCCATAACCGGGATAAAAAGCGTCGTAGACCTCACGGGTAAAGTAATCCAGACCGAATTCATCAAACCATTTGGCGTTGGTGCGGCCAAAAAGCTCGAGACTCGCGCGCTGATCGGCGGCGAGATGGGGGTTGTACGGTACGGCCTCCGGCGCAAAGTAGTAGGTGGAATCCGACCCCATCTCGTGCAGATCCACGAAAGCCACGGGCAGCCACTCAAACACCGCATCGGCATGGCCCCGGGTTTCCGGCTGACTGCGGATAAACCAGTCACGATTCAAATCAAAGAGATAGTGGTTTGTCCGCCCGCTGGGCCAGGGTTCATTGTGCTCCGCCGAAATGCGATCACTGCTGGGCTCGAGCCCCAGGGCACTCTCAAAGCGGTGAATAAAGCGATCCCGACCATCGGGATTCTGCATGGGATTGAGGATGACCGTGGTGCTGTTCAAAATCTCCGGGACCCGGGGATCCTCCCGGGATGCAAGCAGATGATAAGCCGTCATCATGGCGGCATCCGTAGAGGAAATTTCGTTGCCATGTACGCCATAGGCCAGCCATGCGGGGGGCGCCAGCTCGCTGATAAGACGCTCTGCCTCGGTCGACGATGTGCCTCGAGGATCTCGCAGGGCATGCATGCCCTCACGCGTGGCGTCCGCGGCAGCGATGTTGTCCGGTGAAGAAATCACGACGTAAAAAAGTTCACGACCTTCCCAGCTGCGTCCGTAGTCGATAATGCGCACGCGCTTCGGGGCCGCCATGGCCAGGGCATCAAAGTACCGTCGCACATCATGGGACCAGGTGATGCGCTCACCGGTGCTGTAGCCCAGCACACCCTCTATGGTGGGGATCGCAGGATCATAGTCATCGGCGGGCCAGTTCGTATCAGCAAGACCTGCCCGTGCAAAAACGAGGCTGAAGATCAGGAGCGCTGCGCGGACCGCACCACGCTTGGATACCGCAAAAAACATTGCAGAGGTCATGAGGGGTTTTCCTAGATGGGTATAAGGCCTATGTTGGCGATGTATATTTCTTCGCACAAGACCCCCAACAGGATTCTCCTATGCAAAAACCCATCACGGCACCTCGGACTCATTTCATGCCTGGCATTCTTTATGCCCTCTGCGCCTTATGCGTCCTCAGTGCATTGTTTGCCTTTCCCGCCCTGGGAGACACCCCGGCAGAGGACAGCCCCCGGCACGCCATCAACAGCCTCCTGGATGACTTCCATCAGGCCGCTGCTGATGCCGACGAGGATCGTTATCTGGGCCATTTCAGCGCCGACGGCGTATTTATGGGCACGGACGACTGGGAACGCTGGCCCCTGCCCGCGTTTCGCGACTACGTTAAAGAGCGTTTCTCGGGAGGCACGGGCTGGAGCTATGTGTCCGAGGAGCGCCACATTACTCTCGGGCCGGCGGGCGCCAGTGCCTGGTTTGATGAGATTATGGTCTCCGAGCGCTGGGGACGGTTCCGTGGCACGGGTGTGCTGGTCAGGGAAGATGAGGCGTGGAAGCTTGCTCACTACTCGTTGACGGCCCTGGTGCCCAACGAACGCTTTGCTGACGTTGCCGACGTAGCAACCGAGGGTTTCAGGGCTCGAGCAGCCGAGTCAGACCAAAAAAATGATGATGAGGGATAAACCGCATGGCAGAGGCGCAACTGAGCGAAGGGCACACGGTCAGCTACTCGCAAACCACTATCACGGAGCTGATGATTCCCGCCTACGCCAACTTCGGCGGCAAGATACACGGCGGCACCCTCCTCTCGCTCATGGATAAGGTGGCCTACGTCTGCGCGAGCAAACACGCCGGCAACTACTGCGTCACCGTGTCCGTGGACAACGTGCACTTTCTCGCACCGGCCGAAGTGGGAGACCTGGTATCGCTTATCGCCTCGGTGAACTATGTGGGCTCAAGTTCCATTGTCGTGGGTATCAAGGTGATTGCCGAGAACGTGCAGACAGCGACGGTGGTGCATACCAATACCTCCTATTTCACCATGGTGGCCAAAGGCCAGGGCGGCGAAAAAGCCGTCGTACCGCCGCTCATACTGGAGAGCGTTGAAGATATTCGCCGTTTCGCGAGCGCCCTGCGACGACGACGCCTGCGCAGTTACATGACGGAGCGCATGGTGGAATACAAAAAAGATTTTGTGGTGGACGATGAGACTCGCGCGTTTCTTGCCAACGAGCGCTGCATCATCCGCCTCGCGAGCTAAACCATGGAGCTGCAGGAATCTCAGGTTTTTTGCCCTTACTGTGGGGAGCCCCTCACCATCCTCCTGGATAGTGAGGACAGCGACGCGGAATACATCGAGGATTGTCAGGTGTGCTGCCAACCCATGGTGGTTACCCTGATGAGTGAAAGCGACGGCAGTCTCAGCGCCAGCGTGCGCCGCGAGGACGAATGAAAAAACCCAGCGTGATCATCGTGGGGGGCGGTTTCGCCGGGCTTGCCTGTGCCAGGGAGCTGCCATCGAAGGATTTTGCGGTCACGCTGATTGATCGAAAAAGCAGCTTTGAGTTTCTTCCCAATATTCACGAGCTTGTCTCTGGCGTAAAAAAACCCAAGCAGGTGCAGCTTCCCTTTCGAAGCAATCTCCGGGCCGCCGGGCATCGCTTCGTGCAGGGGGATGTCGTGGCGATCGATCCCGATGCGCGGCGCGTAACCCTGGAGGCGCAAAAACACTATGAGGCCGACTATCTGGTGATCGCCCTCGGGAGCAAGGATGCTGACTACGGTGTTTCCGGTGTCAGTCAGCATAGCTACGGCTTTAAATCCGTGGCCCAGTGCCAGGCAATTCACAAGCGCCTGAACGCTTTAAGCAGGAGCGGGGGCAAGGTCGTCATTATCGGCGGTGGCCTGGAGGGCATTGAGGCCCTCGGCGAAATGCTCCGCCGTTATCGGGACACACCCCTGAAACTCACCCTGGTGGAAGCCCGGGATCAGCTGTTGCCGGGCGGCCCACAGGCCGTCGGTGAGCTTATCGCGAGACACTGTGAGGATTGGGAAGTGGAGTGTGTTATGGCGGACCCCGTGGAGCGCATCACGGCGAAAACCGTCCTCCTGTCCAGCGGCCGCAGACTGCGCTCGGACCTCACCATTTGGACCGGCGGTCCGGCGCCACCACCGCTGCTCGCGTCCTCCGGTCTGGCTGATGCAGAGTGCTGGGCACCGGTGGATGCCTTTCTCAGTCATCCTGGCTATCGCAATGTCTACGTCGCCGGTGATGCTGCAGAGCCGGAAAACCCCATCAGCAAGCAGGCCTACCACGCGCTGGATATGGGCCGGCTCATTGGGGAAAACATCCAGAGACAGACTAAAAGAAAGCGACTGCGCCGCTACAAGCCCTCGCCAAAACCGACCCTGTTGGCCTTTGGCGACATCGACAGCGTCCTCATCAGCGACAAGCTCACGCTGGCGGGACCGCCCCTGGGAGCGGCAAAAGAGCTGGTCTTTGCCACCGTCATCGCGGATCTGGATATGCGCCCGGGCAAGGTCAGGCTGAATGCCGTCGTCAGGCGGGGAAAGCAGGCGACGGAGCAGTTACTATGGCCCACGCTCAGCAACTGGCGAGCCCTCAAGAAGCAGACACAGGTGCGTAAACTGTCATGAAACGGGTCATTTTTGACACAGATATCGGCATCGACGATGCCATGGCGTTGCTGTTCTTACACTACGCACCCGGTGTTCGCATCGAAGCTATCACTACGGTCTCCGGGAACGCCAGCATCGCCAATGTAACGCGTAACGCCTGCCACGTTCGGGAGCGCTTTGGCATCGATGCCCGCATCTTTCGTGGCGCTTCGGGCCCCCTGGGCCCTGCCCTTGGCCAGGGCTATCCGGACTTTGTTCACGGCAAGAATGGCCTGGGCGATATCCAGTTCCCCGACCCCCGGCAGGACGCGGAGCTGCAATCCGCGGCCGAGGCTATCGTCGAACTGGCGGAGGCCTATCCCGGTGAGATCACCGTGGTGGCCGTGGGGCGTCTCAGCAATCTGGCCAAAGCCCTGGACCTCTGTCCGCGACTGCCCGAGCTGTTAAAGGAAGTCGTCGTTATGGGTGGGGTATTTATGCGCCGGGGACATCAGGGCAATGTTTCCCCCGTCGCCGAGGCGAACATGGCGGGAGATCCCACGGCAGCAGACCGGGTGCTGGGCAGCGGGCTGGCCGTCACCATTATAGGCCTTGATGTCACAGAGGAAACGATCATGGACGAGGCGTTCATCGACAGCCTCCGCGCGCAGGCGGGCGAAGCGGGAAGCTTTATTTACGACATTACGCGCTTCTATTTTGATTTTTACGAGAGCATCAACAGTGAGCGGAGCTGCCCGATTCATGATTCCAGCGCCGTTGCCTACCTTCTGGCGCCGGAGCATTACCATGTGGAGACAGGACCTACCCGGGTGGTTTGTGATGGCGTTGCCATGGGCCAAACCATTCTTGGACTGCACCCGGAGCGCTACGCCAGTGACGCCTGGCTGGAGCGCCCCGACTGTCGCATCTGCACCACGGTAGATGCAGCAGCTGTGAAAAAGCTCTATCTCGACACACTGGCCCTAGCGGGCCAGGAGATCTAATCGCTCGCGGAGATAGCTCCCCGCCGTGTGTTGCGGAGACAGCTGGATATCCAGGTCCGGCGCCAAAAAATAGGGCATGGAAATCCGCGAGAGGTTACTGTCCGCATCCGGTGGATTAATTACCCTGTGGGAGGTCGAGGGTAGCTGCCGCCGGGACGCTTCCTGGAGCATATCGCCGGAGTTAACGATGATGTCCCCCGGTATCCCGGGAACATCGGTCCACTGCCCGTCCCGACCCAGCACCTGAAGACCCGGCTCCGAGGAAACCGGCAGCAAGGTAATCAGGTTGATGTCTTCGTGAGCAGCGGCCCTCACAGCCCCCGGGGGCTCATCACCGGTGAGGGGAGGATAGTGAAGAATGCGCAGCAGGCTATCCGCCGGCGACAGGCTCTCGGCCAGTTGCCCGCGCAGGCCCGGGCCCAGGGCACTGCCCATGTGAATATCCAGCCAACCCAGAAGCAGCCTACCCAACACCTGGACTTCCCCCAGGTGCGCCTCGGCATCATCCGCAAGGGCCGCGGGCAGAATGGTGTCAGGCACAATGTGAAAAAACTCTTTGAGATCTTTGCGATCGTGGCCCACAGCGGTTTCTGACACGTCCGGAGGAATATAGCCGCTGGTGTTTCCCGAAGGGGTCTCCTCCGCCAGGTACTCCCACTTCTCCTCACCGTAAAAGAAGTCCCGCCAGTCGTCTGCCATTTTCAGCATGCGCCGGGCGTCCAGAGGAGGGTTTCGCAAGACCGCAAAGCCGGTGCGCCGGAGCGTCTCCACAAACGCCATTTCGGCCTCGGCGCTGAACATATCGACCACTGCGACGGTCATGACCCAAAGTTCCTCAAGCTAAAACTCCTCCACCCTAAATCGTTTAATCAAGCCACGGTTGCAGGAGCTCTTTCTGCACCGCGCTGCATGATCCACCAGGCGCCAAACACCAGCGCTGCCAGCACAAGATAGCAAAGGGAACCAAACTGAAGAACTACCCGGGCATCGGCCGCGGTCGCAATGAGGCTGGTGACTGTGGGACTTATGGCCGTACCCGATGTGGCACCGAAGAGCAGGGTAGCCACCAGGCGTGGGCTGGGGTTGGGAACCGCCAGGGTCGCAAAGGAAATCACAATCTTCAGGAGCCCCAGGTTGGCAATACCCCAGAGCAGGGACAGCCACGGCAGCAGACTCAGGGATTCACTTAGCCACAGGGGCAGGGATCCCAAAAAAGCGCCGCTCACGCAGAGCAATACCAGGCGGCGGGCTCCGATGCGCAGCACCCACCAGGCCACGAACAGCTGCGCGATGAGCATCCCCGTCCAGAACCGCGCCACCACCGCGCCCGCCTCGTCCCGCGGGGCATTTAATGACGCCTCAAGATAGGTGGGCAGCCACCATAAAAGAGAGTATTGCCCCAGAGTGTAAAGAAACAGGGCGCACACGCAGAGCCAGACGGGCAGTGGCCACGCGCCTTTCTCGCTTCGCTGCAGCTGCGGGTCACCGGTAGCGGGAAACCGCGCCGTGGCCACCAATAGCACCACAGCAGCCGCCACCGCGGCGACGGCCAGATAGGGAGCTGACCAGTGAAAGTCCGCTGCTACGAGAGACACAGCCAGCGTTGAAACAACGATACCCGCCACGCTGAAAGAACCATCGGTAATCACCAACATCGATGCGCGATGATCCTCGGCATAGAGCTGGGTAATGGTGCTCGCTGCCGCGGCAAGGCCAATACCACAGGCGGTCCCCACCACGCCCAGGGAAAGACGGAGGGCAAGGAGAGAGTCATTCAAACGCAGGGTGAGGAGCGCTATCACGACCGCGAGATATACCAACAGGATCCAGATGCGCAGGGTCAGCACATCAAACACCAGCAGCGCCAGGGCAGACCCGAGGAGTATGCCCAGGGTGAGCCAACTGAAGATCGGTGCCACCGCCGCCACGGGCTCGCCGAGATAGTCGGCCAGGGGTGGCAGCACAATGCCAATGGGCGCCAGCATCCCGGACATCACAAAATAGGCTAAGAAACAGGCCAAGGTCACGCGGACCGTATTACTTGAGTTATCCAAGAAGCTTGACGCCTGTGCGGTACAAAGAAGAAGCTGGGGAGCTTAGCAGTGCAAGCTTGTCCCGGGCCAGTGAATCCCCACGACCGCCGGCGACTCCTTTCGTAACAATTCCAAAGGACCTAACACGATGAAAACTGTTGTCATCACCGGCGTATCCACAGGCATCGGCTACGCGGCCGCAAAGATCATGATCGCCCGGGGCTTCCGGGTCTTTGGATCCCTGCGCAACGAGGCGGATGCCCAGCGGGTGCAGAGCGAGCTGGGAGAGCATTTTTCACCGCTGATCTTCGATGTGGACGATGCCCAGAAAATCGCCGAGGCCGCCGACTGCGTTCGCGAAGCCCTGAAAGGCGAGACCCTTGCGGGGCTGGTGAACAACGCCGGTATCGCCGTGTCGGGACCGCTTCTGGAAGTCCGAGAAGAAGATTATCGCAAGCAGCTGGAGGTCAATCTTGTGGGGCCGTTCCTGGTCACTCAGGCCTTTGCGCCCCTTTTGGGCGTCGATGCTGAACTCCGGGGCGAACCCGGACGCATCGTGAATATCAGCTCCGTATCCGGGATCCGCGGCATGCCGTTTCTGGGACCCTACTCGGCTTCCAAATTCGGTCTGGAGGGATACTCCGAGTCTCTGCGCAGGGAGCTTATGCTCTTTGGTATCGATGTCATTGTTATCGGACCGGGGCCCGTGAAAACCGCGATCTGGGATAAAGCCGAGGAGGTGGATATGGAGCAATACGGCGCCTCTCCCTACCTGCCCATGCTTCAGCGCTTCCAAAAGGTGTTTATCAGCCAGGGCCGCGACGGTTATCCGGCGGAACTACTGGGGGAGATGATCTGCACGGCACTCACCATCGCAAAGCCCAAGGTTCGCTATGCAGCGGTGAAGGGAACACTGATGGAGAAACTACTGATGCGGGTAGCCTCGGCGAGAACCCTCGATAAGGCCATCGCCAAGATGCTGGGACTCAGAAAACCGGCCTGAAACGGGGGGAGCACTGCTCCCCCGTCGTGGCATCGATCCCTTTGATCACTTCGATCAGGCTCACTCCATCGCCGCCTTGTACAGAGAGGCTTTGGGCGCCGCAAATACGCGACGAACCATAGGCTCGAAAAACTCCAGGGAGTAAGTCTCAGCCTTCGGATCAAAGGCCGGAGCGTCGTACTTCTCGATAAACTCCTTGGTGTAATCGTAATAGGGGTGGGACTCGAACTGCTTGTGCTGATCCCGGTCCAGACCGATATGGTGGAAAAAGTAGTAGCCCTGGAAAATCGCGTGATGCTTGACCATCCAGTAGTTTTTCTCGCTTACGAAAGGCTCCAGATAAGTCGCCGCGATGTCGGCGTGATTGTAGGGACCCAGAGTGTCGCCGATGTCGTGGAGCAGCGCGCAGACCACGTACTCTTCGTCCTTACCATCCTTGTGCGCCAGGGTTGCCGTCTGGAGGCAGTGCGTCAGGCGATCTACCGGGAACCCACCGCAGTCGCCGTCCAGAACGCGAAGGTGCTCCAGCATGCGATCGGGCAACTGTGCCGCGGCCACCTTGAACTCCTTCATGATTGCCTGCCAGTCTTCTGCAGTGCCATCTTTCATATGATGAAACGTGGCGCGTTCGGGTAATGCCGTATTCATAGAATCTCCTTATTAGAAACCGCCCTGTATCAGGGAGCGTAGATGCACACACTGATCGCCACACTGAAAAGTAACGAAGGTCCGCGACAAACCGTCGAGACCTCTGTCGAGCGCGTCAATCGACCACTCCATTATAGTGCAAGCAAGGAAAAAGGCCTGAGCCCTGCGCTTGCGTTAGACTAACGCCCCTTTAGGGGGAGACACTGTCATGAATGAGACTGTTCCGGGGCCACCGGCCAGCAAATCTCTCATCGGTATTGCCATCGCTGTCGCTATTGCCGCCGGCATGGCCCTTGCCGGTAGCTACCAGGGGCAGGCACTCCACGGGTTTCCGGTTTTTGCACTGATCGCGGCCCTGGCCTTTGTGATCCAGTGGCTGGTCTTCATCCCCGCGTATCTCAGCCAGTCCGAACGCTACTACGACTTCACGGGATCCGTAACCTATGTCACGGTCGTCGCCTGTGCCGTCACCGTCAATAACGACCCACGATCCCTGCTCCTGGCGGCCCTCGTGGCAATCTGGGCCCTGCGCCTTGGCAGTTTTTTGTTCCTGCGGATACGTGACGCCGGCTCGGACCGGCGTTTTGACAGAATCAAACCGTTCTTCTTCCGCTTTATGATGACCTGGACGCTCCAGGGCTTATGGGTGCTGATGACCGCGGCCGCAGCCCTCGCCGCCATGACCTCCGGCAGCACGCCCGAACTCGGCGCCCCGGGGGTTATAGGGCTGGGATTGTGGCTTGCGGGTTTCGCTATCGAGGTGGTTGCTGACAAGCAGAAACGCGATTTTCGGCGCGACCCGGCAAACAGTGAGCGGTTTATTCAGCACGGACTCTGGGCCTGGTCGCGACACCCCAACTACTTTGGTGAGATTTTACTGTGGTGCGGTATTGCGATTATTGCGGCGCCCGCCCTGCAGGGCTGGCAGTACGCAACGCTCATATCCCCCGTGTTTGTTTATCTGCTGCTTACGAGAGTCAGCGGCATCCCCATGCTGGACGCTCACGCCCTCAAGAAGTGGGGCCATGAGGAGGCCTATCAGGCCTACAGGAAAGCGACGCCACCCCTGTTTCCGAAGCCACCTAAGGCATCTGCCTAGTTCGCCATGAAGGGGTTCCTGAAGGTACTGGCGTCTGTTCCCTTGCCCGTGGCCTACGCACTGGCGGGCCTGCTGTATGTGATGCTCTACCATGTGATTCGCTACCGGCGGAGCACCGTGGACGACAATCTCCGCTGGGCCTTTCCCGACAAAAGCAATGAGGAGCGAAAGACCATCGCCCGGAAATCCTACCGGCATCTGTGTCACCTCTTTGTGGAGATACTGCTCTCATCGCGCATGGCCCAGGAAGCCATGTCCGAGCGCTTCCACTTTACGAATCTGGAACTTCTCGCCGAGGCTACGGAGAACTTTGAAAAACAGGCCATGGTGCTGCTCATCCACCAGGGCAACTGGGAGTGGATGCTCCACGCTGCCATGGACCAGATGAACACCTCCGTCGATCCCGTCTACAAGCCGCTCCACAGCCTTTTTTGGGATCAGTTCATGCTCGATGCGCGTTCCCGTTTTGGTGCAAACCCCATGGCGATTGATCGCGTGGGTCGCGAAGTGATCCGGGGCCGCAAACGCAAACGCCTCATCGTTATGCTTGCCGACCAGGCGGGACCCAGGGCATCAGGATACTGGCGCAGCTTTCTGAATCGTCCTGCCAGTTTTTACCGTGGCGCTGACAAGTTGGCGCAAACCCTGAATATCCCCGTCATGTTTGCCAAGTGCCGCTGCGTTGCGAAGGGACGTTATGAAGTGGAGTTTCAGGAGATCAGCGCGCCACCCCATGACGCGAACCCCGAAGTGATACTGGAGCGATATGTTCTTGCCGCCGAGGCAGCGATTGCAGAACAACCGGAGACCTATCTCTGGACCAACAGACGCTGGAAGAAGACACCGCCGGCGTCTTTTATCGACAAACAGGCACTGACGCCGGTCGCCGCTGAACCCGACGCCCAGAACAAGGAGCTATCTCCATGAATGCAAAACCCCTGCAGCTGGGTGCGGTCCTCTACCCCGGCTTTGAAATGCTGGATTACTTCGGGCCCCTGGAGCTGTTTTCCGTGCTGGGTTCTTCCTTGATCACCATACACACCGTCGCCGAAAATACCGGCGCCGTGGCGGCTGCCATCGGCTCCGAGGGCGCCGTCGGCCCCAAGGTGGTTGCCGACTACAGCTTTGCGGATGCTCCCGCTTTTGACGTGCTCCTGATCCCCGGGGGGAGCGGTACGCTTACGGAGCTGGAGAATCCCGCCATGTTGGAGTTCCTTCGCCTCCAGTCAGAAAGAGCCCAATGGGTCAGCTCAGTGTGTACCGGTTCTGCCCTCCTCGCAAAAGCGGGCCTCCTCGATGGCCATCGTGCAACATCCAACAAACAGGTGTTTGCCATTGCCAGCATGCAGTCAGACAAGGTGGACTGGGTAGAAGCCGCGCGATGGGTGGAAGATGGCAAATTCTTTACCTCATCGGGGGTATCCGCGGGGATGGATATGAGCCTCGCAATTATTCAGAAGCTCTTCGGTGAAGAGGCGGCAGAAACCGCAGCCAGCTATACGGAATACACCTGGCACCGCGATGCAGACCATGACCCTTTTGCCAATGAGCTGAACGTCATGGCCAAACAGCTGGGGATCATTTAGGCCCGATGCCTAGAGGCCGCGGAACCCCGTGCGCATACGGAGTTTAAAGGCCAGCATGGAGTCCTTGCCGCTGACCTTGATACGCGGCAGTTCCATGGCCTGGGCGCTGATATCCTCGGGAATCCCTTCCTCGGTCGTCACCGCGGTGGAGAAACCTGCTGCCCTTGCCGCGGCCACATCCTCAGCGCCGTATATACCGAAGGGATAGGCAAAGCTGTCCACGGGCACCGCAAAACGCCGGGCCAGGGATTCCCGGGCAGCTCCAATTTCCGTTTTCCGCTGGTCCGCATCGAGGGTCGAGAGGTTGGCGTGGGTGCGGGTATGCCCGCCCAGCTCCCAGCGACCACTGGCAATCATCTGCTCCAGCTGCTCATCGCTTAACTTGGCCTCGCGCATCAGCTCACCACTGTCGTGGTGGGCCTTTTTGCTCGTGGACCAGTCGCGATCAAAACGATCCTCCACCACATAGAGCGTTGCCCGGGCGTCATGACGCTCGAGCACCGGCGCCGCGTTGAGCAGGTTGTCTTCGTAACCGTCGTCGAAGGTAAGAATCACGGTCTTCGCGGGGAGGCTGGCGGGAGGCTGTAAATCGCTCATGAAGGCAAAATGCCATCCCTCTTTCCTGAGCCAGCACAGCTGCCTCTCAAAATTTGCCGGTGTCACCCGGAGCTTGTTGAATTTGGCGCCCGGACGCGGCTCACTCACCATGTGATACATGAGAATCCTGGGGCGCCGGTAATCCACGCTGGAGCGCCACCACGCGTAGCGATGGCTGAACACCAGAGCCAGGACAATGAGCACGGCCATGAGCACCGTCATAGCCAGCCCCGGTCAAGAATGCGCTTTGCCATGCGGTCTGCTTCGGCAAAGGGGGTGTTCGGCGGCGTCGGCACGGTGCCCGATGCAAATGCCTCAAACGCCGTGAGTTTCTCCTGAGCGAGCAAGCCATCGATGGCCTTCACCACCCGACTATTCTTCGAGGGAGAAAGCTTGAAAACTCCCACGGCGCAACCGGCAGTGAGGGCCTCATAGACCATGGACGCACTATCGGGGCTCACCCAGCATTCTGCCGCCCGGGGAAGATTCTCGGCAAGCCACCCGGGGGGAAGGGCACTGGCCTCATGCACGGTCAGTCCCGGTCGCGTCAGGTCACGGAGAGCGTTCATCAGGGATTCCGGTGTGCGGCGAGACCCGCTCAGCTGCCAGGAGCGGCGGCCATCGCACAGGGCCGTCACCTGATCCACGATGGTACGGTCATCCCAGTGAAAATGCGGCGAGGGCCCGCCAACAAGGATGAGCCCTTCTTCAGATCGAATGTTTGCCGGCTGCATGCGGTTCAGGGGGCCTTCGCTGATCCAACAGCGGGGTGTTTCCACACCGCCATCGTGGCGGGGCTCTATGCGCAAATCAAAGAAGGCTCCGGGAAGACTGGGTCGCATCAGCACGATGACAGGGCAGGCGTGGGCACGGCGTAAAGCCAGGAGGCTGAGATGCGTTGCATGTCCCGCGGCGATAAGCAATCCCAGGGCCTGCGCTGGTTTTCCCGGCGCGATGAACTCGGCAACGGCCTGCCCCGGAGACATGGCGGCAATTTCCTGCACCGCCAGGCCGGGGCAGAGACGCTGCAAGGCATCTGCCAGACCGAGGCTCTGATTGAGATGCCCCGGTTTGCCATCACTCACGATGCCAATGGCTGACTGACTGCCTGCACTCTCTCGTGCGCTCTCTCGTGCGCTCTCTCGCGTATCCACCTACTGATCACTTCAACAATGAAGAACTGAGAGTATAGTAATGCGGTGCAAAGCCAAGGTGTATCGGCAATGGCAGATACCATCGACAAGCAAAGCAGTGGATTGCAAGGCAGCGATATCCGGGACCTTCAGGATCGCGTCGCCGACCGCAACGCGACCGCACACATCGTACCCGTGCTGGCCGGCGGCGGGGCTCGCTTGCCCGCGCACATCGGTATCCTGACGGCTCTTGAAGAACTGAAGATTGATTTCAGGCAGATGGTCGGGGTATCCGGCGGGAGCATCGTCGCCGCCCTGTTTGCCGGTGGTTATGACCTCGCTGACATCCGACAGATTTCCGATGACACGGACTTCTCCCAGTTTTTGGGGCAAAACTTCATTTCGCTCCTGAGAACCGGCGGTCTTTCCAGCGGAGATCGCTTCGAACGCTGGATGGATGAAAAGATGCAGGGGCGACGATTCTGTGACCTGGCTATGGACCTCAGCGTAGTAGCTACGGACGTGCGTTCAGGCAAGGCCGTGATCTTCAACAGAGACCTCAGCCCTGAGATGCGGATTTCCGAGGCCGTGCGCTACTCCATGTCAGTCCCACTGCTCTTCAGCTTCAAAACCCTGGGGGAGCAGGTGATGGCAGACGGGAGTATTCTCGCCGAAGAGGCGCTGCGCAGAGACTGGTCCGGGGCGGGAACACCGGTCGTTGTTTTTAAGCTCCGGGGTTCCGGCGGCCTTAACCTCAAAGACCGCAAGCCTGTCATTCCCCTCAGTAACTACCTGGCGATGCTCATCCACACCTTTATGACCACCCTGTCTCACGAGTACATCAACGAGGCGTTCTGGCTGTCGACCATTGTTGTGGAGACCGGCGACGTTTCGCCGGTCGCGTTTACCTTGGGGCCGGAGCTCAAAGCGGAACTGTTTGAAGCGGGCTACCGAAGCACTCTTGATTTCCTGCCGCCCAAACTCGCGCAAGGCGGCCTCAATATCCCTAAACCGTCAACGCAGGTTTAGCCAAACAGGGACTTAGCAGCGCCCAGGAGTCCACCGGCACCGCCGGCCATATCGAGAAGGCTCCCGCCACTGCTGGACTTATCCATCATCTGGGGTAATACATCCGCCAAACCGCTGGTGGCCGTCTCTGCGTCGGTGCCCAGCCTGTCTGCAAACTCCGCGAGCTTGTCACTGCCAAAAATCGACGAGAGACTCTCCGCCGAGATCGGTGAATTTTCACCATCACCCAACCAGGAGCCGACGATCGCGCCGAGATCGCCGCTACTTGCCATCTTGCTGGCAATGCCTGCAAAGTCGATCTGCCCTTCCGCATTCGACAGCAAACCGCTGAGCGCCGAACCCACGGCACTGGGATCCAGGTCAATACCTAACTTCTCGGACAGCATTGACGCGCCCAATTCCATAATATCCATAGCTATTCTCCAGCTGTTATCGTTGGTCTAAAGAAGCAAAAGTATAGCTCGCGATTACGAGTTGCGCGCGCGAAAATTCAGGCATCGACCGCGGCCTGAACACCATCGCGTCAGTAACGCCGATAACGCCAAAAACTCTAACAATATCAACAACAATTACCTTAACAACAACCCGAATCCGAGGTACCACGCATGAACACCCCAAAGCTGACGATCAGCAGCCTGCTGGCTTTTTCTCTCCTGCTTACCGGCTGTGGCAAAGAAAAAGGTGGAACGGATGTCGCGGTTACCGTCAACGATGGCGAAAATCCCTACGCCGTACCCTTCAGCTCGCCGGATTATCTGAAAGCCCATGCCCGCTATCTTGAGGAAGAGCTCTTTCAGATTGGCGACACACCGGTCTGGGACTACAACACCCCCAACCGAGGCTTTGGAAACGTCATCATGATCGAGGGGGACGACGGTCTCATCATTATCGATACCACGACAGCGACGGCCCACGCCGCCGTCGCCGAACGCGCCTTCCGCGACATCTCTGACAAACCGGTGAAGGCTGTGATCTATACCCATCATCACGCGGACCACATCAGTGGCGCTGGCGCATTTATCGACAGGAAAGATGCCGAGTCTGGTGCCGTGCAGGTCATCGCCTCCGAGAACTTTCTCCGGGAGCTTGAGGACGAGAACCAGGTAACGGCGCCGATTATGGGCGTCCGTGCCCTGTATATGTATGGTCAGCTCCTCGATCCCGTTACCGATGGTCGGGATTACCATATCTCCTGCTGCGGCTACACGCTCGGCAGCGAGCTCGCCTCCTACGTACCGCCGAATCACTTTATCCGCGGAAGCCAGGAGCTCACCATCGCGGGTATCCGCATGGAACTCTTTCAGACCGGTGGCGAGTCCGCCAGCCATCTGGCGGTGTGGCTCCCGGACTATCGGGTGATGCTCTCGGGCGATGAAATTCAGGGGCCGAATTACCCCAACCTCCACTCCCTTCGGGGAACCAAACCCCGGGACGCCATGAAATGGATTAGCGCCATTGATCGTATGCGGGCCTATGACGCCCAATATCTGGTACCCAGCCACGGTCAGCCCGTGGAGGGACGGGACGACATTCAGGATGTGCTGACAATTTATCGGGACGCCATCCAGTACACCCATGATCAGTCCCTGCGCCTGATCAACAAAGGCTATACGCCCGACGATCTGGCCAACGCCATTGCGCTACCGCCGTCCATGGATCGCGACCCCTGGACCCGGGAAATGTACGGCACGGTGAAACACAATGTCCGGGAGTTCTACGTGGCGTACATCAGTTGGTGGAATGGTGATCCCGCCGAGCTCGACCCCCTTCCCCGCCTGGAAAAAGCCCGGCGGCTGGTGGAACTCATGGGCGGCCGGGATCGCGTACTGGCTGAGGCCGAGAAGGCTTTTGAGGCAGAAGACGATCAGTGGGCCGCGGAGCTCACGGCCTATCTTGTGCGTATGGACCGCGAAGACATGCAGGCCCGTTATCTCAAAGCCGCTGCTCTGCGACGCGTTGGCTTCAACACCGCCAACACCAACTGGCGGGGATTTTATCTCACCGCAGCGAGGGAGCTTGAAGGCTCTGTAGTACCCCGGGAGGTACTTATCGGCCTGCAGAAAAAACGTTTCAATCCGTCACAGCTGAACACCGCGCAGCTTCTGAGCCTCCTGCGCTTTCGTGTTGATGCCGAAGCTGCCGAGGGTAAAACCGTCAGTGTTGCCTACGAGCTGACGGACACCAACGAGGTCTACACGCTGCAGCTGCGCAACAGCATCCTCGACATTCAACCAGTGCTGGCCGCCGACGCCGACGTCACCCTGCGACTGGATCGGGCACTCCTTGATCAACTGTTCATCGGCGACATCAGCTATGCCGACGCGATCAGCAATGATCTCCTGGCTGTGGAGGGTTCAAAGCTGAAATTACGCAGCTTTGGCCAGGCCTTTGATCGGGATCCGGGACACCCCTATCTGAGCCTCCGCTAGGGTCCAATTCGCCGCGGGTGCGTATAACTCGCATGGACAACACAAACACACAAGACAGCGGTACCGTGCCGTCCCTGGGCGTTCTCTTCGCCTACGGTTCCCTGGCTTTTCCCATCGCCGGCGCATTTATTGCCCTGCAGGTGATCGTTCCCACCTACTACGCCCAGTCCCTGGGACTGAGCCTGTCCGCCGTGGGAGGCATTCTCCTGGCAGCGCGACTCTGGGACCTGATTACGGATCCCGTGGTGGGTTATCTGTCGGATCGCACACCCGCAGCCTGGGGACGCCGCAAAGCCTGGGTGGTGGGTAGTGCGCCTCTGATCGCAGCCGCCGTCTGGATATTGTTTAATCCGCCGGAAAGTGCCGGAAACACCTTTCTGCTGCTGGCTACTTTGACCATCTACGTCGCGGGCACCATGAGTATTGTGCCCATGAATGCCTGGGGTGCTGAGCTCAGTGCGTCCTATCATCAGCGCAGCCGTATCTCCGGCGCCCGGGTGGTGTTCGGCCTGGCGGGCACCCTTGCCGCACTGCTTCTTGTGGACAACAGCGACAACAGCGCTCTCGCGGACTCCCTCTTTGCTATCACGGTGCTGACGATTGCGGGACTTGTGATTAGCACGCCCCTCGCCGCCATAATGGTGCCGGACCGTTCCATCGTGGACAGCCAGAGCAGTTCCCTGCGCGAAGCCATGAACCTTTTAGGGCGTCCCTCCCCCTTTCGGCGCCTGCTCCTCGCCTTTTTGCTCAACGGACTGGGCAATGCTATCCCCGCCACCCTGTTTTTGCTCTACGTGACCCATGTTCTCGAAGAGCCGGGCATCGCAGGCCCCATGCTCTTTGGCTACTTCGTGTGCAGCGCTATATCTGTGCCCGTCTGGGTGGCCATTTCCAAGCGTCTGGGGAAACACCGCAGCTGGTGCATCGCAGTCCTGGGTTCCTGTGCGTTTTTTGCCCTGGCCCCCTTCCTCGGCAGTGGTGACGTAGTCCTATACACCATGATTGTCGTTGGCACGGGGCTGATGATCGGTGCTGATCTGGCACTACCCACGGCAATCAACGGGGATCTTATTGAGTGGGATGCGTTGGAAAACAACCGGCGTCGACCCGGGCTCTTCTTTGCGCTCTGGGGCACGGCATCCAAACTGGCCTTCGCGCTGGCGGTGGGCCTGATCTTTCCTGCACTGGAGTGGGCGGGTTTTGACGCCACCATCGAAAACTCTGCCGACAACGTCCGTCTCCTGGCGGTGCTTTACGCCGGGCCCAGCATTATCTTCAAACTCTGCTCGGTGGCCATGATGTGGCGTTTCCCCATAGACGAGACCGAGCATCGGCGCATTCGCGCCGCACTGGACGCCCGCGGTATCTGAAGGCAGTCTTTAACTCCCCGAGTCATGAGTCCAAGCCGTGAGCGATTGGAACGCAGCGCACTACGACTATTTTGCCGACCAGCGGCAGCTGGCGGTGAGAGATCTCATCGCTGCCCTGGCAGACGCCCGGCCCCGAAGCATCGTGGACCTCGGCTGCGGGTCGGGTCTGTCCACGGCGCTCCTCGCAAAGCGCTGGCCTGAGGCGACTGTCCAAGGTATTGATCAGTCGTCTGCGATGCTGGCTCGGGCTGCCACGCGGGTACCCCAAGCCCGCTTCAGCGAGGGAAACATTGGCTCCTTTACCCCTGAAGAGGCGACCGACATGCTCTTTGCCAATGCCAGCCTCCACTGGCTGCCCGAGCACCGCGCACTACTTCCAAAGCTCATGGCGACCCTAGGCCCCGGGGGAGTGCTGGCAGTGCAAATGCCCAATAATCTCGGCGAGGCGAGTCACCGGCTGATGCGCGAGCTTGCCACCTCGCCGGATTACGCGACCTACTTTGAGGGGTTTCAATCAGAACGCGGCGAGCTGCCGACGCCCCGGGAGTACTACGAATACCTCTCGCCCTTCAGCGAATCCCAGCGCATCTGGGAAACCCAGTATCAGCATTTGCTCGCGGGACCCCGGGACATTGTGGCCTGGTTCAAGACCACGGGACTGAAACCTTTTTTGGATAAGCTGCCGGCCGGTAAACGCGATGCTTTTGAATCCGATTACCTCGAGGCCATCACAAGGGCATATCCGAGGTTGTGTGATGGTCATGTGATGCTGCGATTACCGCGGCTTTTTATCGTTGCTGTCAGGAAAAGTCCCTGAGACTTTGCCCGAAGGATGGATCTACACTGTCCCTTGTGACTTATTGAACCTCGGATGAACCTTTCTCGTGGAGGCCGGTATGACTGACCAGCAAACCCTGGCAAAGCTTCGCAGTATCCTGGAGCAGCCCCTGTTTCAACGCGTAATCACCGTGCTCATAATCATTAACGCTGTGGTGCTGGGCCTTGAGACCTCGCCGGAGTTTATGACGCGCTATGGGGTGATGATTCACGAAATAGACACCGTCATATTATTTATTTTCGTCCTGGAAATTGCCGCGAGGGTCATTGTCTATGGCAAAAAATTCTGGCGTGATCCCTGGAGCGTGTTCGACTTCGCTGTGGTTGCTATCGCACTCATCCCCGCGACGGGCCCCCTCGCCGTACTGAGAACCCTGAGGGTTTTACGAGTATTGCGACTTCTGACCCTTGCGCCCTCCATGCGCAAGGTCGTTGGCGCCCTCCTCTCCGCATTGCCGGGCCTGGCATCAATCGGCGTGGTTCTCATCATTCTTTACTATGTTGCCGCCGTTATTGCGACGGGGCTCTTCAGCACTGACATGCCCACAGAGTTTGGCAATCTGGGGCGAACCTTCTTCACTCTTTTTCAGGTAATGACCCTGGAAAGCTGGGCATCCCAGATCGCCCGACCCGCCATGGAGCACAGCCCCATGGCCTGGCTGTTCTTTGTCATATTCATACTGGGTACGACCTTCACCATGCTCAACCTGTTTATTGGCATCATCGTCGACGCCGTGGAACACTACACCGAACAGGAAGTGCTCGATGCCCGAGACAGCATTGCCGCAGGTCAGGACCAGCTTCGCGAGGAACTCGGCGAGGAGTTGGAATCCATTAGCCGGCAGATCAGCCGCCTGCAGGAATTAGCCCAGCAATTGAAAAAGGAATGACCGTGCACACGGCTTACATAGACAGCTACAAAGAAATCATGCGTGTTCGCTTTCGAGACACGGACGCCCAGGGGCATATGTTTTTTGCCAACTACCTGGTCTTTGCCGATGAGGTCGCGGGTAACTACATGCGCGAACTGGGTTTTGACTGGAGCGACACCGCCAAGCTTCCCTCCTATGTGTTTACCGTTAACGCCAGCTGCGATTACATCCATGAATGCCATGCCGGCGACGAGGTGGAAGTGGAAGTAGGTTACGAGAAACTGGGTAACACCAGCGCAACTCTGGGGTTCTCTATGCGCCGCGTCAGCGACGGCGAGGCTTTGGCGAAGGGGAGTTTTATCCAGGTGTTTGTGAACCGCGACAGCCGCAAACCCATGCCGGTGCCTGACTCCGTACGCAAGATCTTAAACGCGAGCGCCGATAAAAAGACGTGAAGCGCGTTCTATCCCTGGCCACGGTAGTCGCCTTTGCGGCGGGGAGCGCCGCTACGCTGCTGCTGTTAAAACCGGAGCTTCGGGCACTCATCGCTCCGGACAAAGCGCAGGCCAATGCGGCGCTTTATGCACCGCGAGACTGGCAGCGACAAACGGCATCAAAACTGAACATCTCCGTCTTTGCCTTTAGTGACCGAAACCGGAATGGCATTTTTGATCTGGGCGATAAACCTCTCCACCGCATTGCCGTGCGCCTCACCCGTCCCGACGGGAGCACGCGTATTGAGCGTTCCAATATCAATGGTTTTACCAACTTCAGTATGCAGAAAGGGGGCGATGAGGCCGACATCCGTCAAACGGGCGTGAACTATCGCTTTAAGCTGCTGCCACCGCCCGGCTGGGAGGTCACTACGAAGAATGCCGCCCAGACAACAACATTTATTGACGTGCCCGGAGCCATCGCCGGCATTGGCGCAGAAAACCCGCCGGGGGTCGTCGGACTGGCGCCACCCCTGACCGTCCGTGGCTCCTTGGATGGAGCGGGTAAGCGCGCTGCTACCGCCCGGAAAGCTACGGGCGAAAGCCAGGAAATCTTCCTCAACAGGGAAGGGGGATTTGAGGAAGCTCTGTCCCCCGGTATCTGGCGCTTGTCGCCCCCAAGGGAGGTCGCCACAGCGGAGGTCGGCACGGGAAAGAGGGGCGAGAGAGTGGTTGATCTTGCCTACGCGCCCGTGGTGCTGGGCAGCGCCGTCCCCTCAGGAAGCACTGGGGGGCCGGGAGTCCCGGCGACTACCGTAGGCTTCGATGATCTGGACCGTTCCCCCATAGAAAAGATTGCCTCGGGTTACGCCGGCCTTGCCTGGGACTACCTCCTGGCGGTGGATAATCAGTTTTACAAGGGCCCGGGCTACATCAACGGGCTTATGAGCGGGTCTATGGTGGCCTACAACAGCTCCGGTCACCCGGTCACCATAAGCGCAAGAAAGGCCGGTGAAACTTTCGATTTTGTAGGCGGTTACTTTTCTATAGCCTGGCACAACGCTGAAGGCGAGACCTTGCACGTAAAGGCCTGGCGTGGCGATGAGATCGTCGCCGAAGACAGCATAAGGCTCAGCCATCTAACCCCGATTTACTTTCAAGCCGACTACGAAGGAATTACCCGGCTACAGCTTGCAACCGAGCACTACTGGCAATTCGTCGTGGACGATCTCAGGTTCCGGGTACCCTGAATCCAAAACCCGGGTAGTCCCCTTCCGGGGTTTCTAGAACGGAACGAGGGTATAGCCTTCCTGTTGCAAACGCACATGAGCCGTCATCGCTGAGAGCGACATGGTGACCGTAGGGCTGAACTCTTCCGGTGCCATGCCTCGAAAAGCGGCGGTTTGGCTGCAAAGATAAATGGGCACGTTCGCCGCGTGCAGCTCTTCGAGCAATGCCGTATTGGGGTTCGGTTCGTTATAGCGCTCCTCATAGGCCTCATCGGTCAACAGATCCTTGGCTGCCTTTCCGTGAACGATGAGAGCAAACTCGATGTTCTCTGCCGGTATGCCATTGCGGGCATGCATGTTCAAAAATCGTGCCGCGGATGTCAGGTGTCGATTCTGATCGCCGGGAAAATCCGGTGTGGTATACATATCCATGGACACTTTGTAGTGCACATTCGGATCAAGATTGAAGGACCCTGCCGGTGGCGCCATCACGGGGCCGAAGTTCGGCACGACGGGGCCGAGGGTAGGCTCTGCGGACCATGCATTACTGACCGTCATAGCAGCGGACACGAGGACAGGCAAAACAACGGCGTTGCGTAAAAAAGATCGCATCAAAAACTCCTGATTCAACTAATAACAAGTGCTGTAGCTGCGCAGCTGGCGTTCCACGCCACCCAGTACGTACAATGACTTTCTCTTACGAGTATCGGTGATGTTTGCCATGAAAACCAGTAGTTACCGGACCGTAGTGACGGCGCTTTTCACTCTCCTTGTCCTCTGCTTTGAGGGCACCGCTGCCTTTGCTGAAGAGATTCAGCTTAAGGATCTGCAACCCACGCTGTCAGGACGACTTTTGCGCAGTGCCACCTGGCCTGAGGGTGACGTCGCCCTGATCCTCCATGGAACCCTTTCTCATAGAGACACGGAGATCATCCAATCCCTGGAAACCCTTCTGGGTGATGAGGGTGTCAGCACCCTGGCCATAAACCTGAGTCTCGGTATCGACAACCGCAGGGGCGCGTTCGCCTGCGACAGTTTACACACCCACCGGGAAGACGATGCGGGCCAGGAACTCGCCCGCTGGTCCCGATGGCTGTTTAACGAGGGCGCCAGGAACATTACCGCAGTGGGTCATTCCCGCGGTGCCAATCAGTTAGCGCGTTATATAGAGGACAGCGAAGATCATCACCTGAAACGACTGGTGCTCATTGCACCACCGCAGTGGTCCTGGGAGGAATCCCGAAGAGCCTACATGACACGTCATAACGGTGCTTTGGAGGATCTTCTCGCCGAGGCCGAGACACGGATTGCGGCGGGGAAAGGTGACACAGCCATGCCCGGGAATGTCGGCTTACTCTATTGTGATAAGACGCAGGCGACCGCTGCCAGCTTTGCGTCCTACTACCGCAGGGATCCGCTCCGTGACACCCCGACGGTTCTTGCGCAGTTACCCATGCCGATGCTTGTCATTGCAGGAAGTGATGATCAAATTGCCGCAGGACTTGCTGCAGCGATGGCAGAACGAGCGCCGACGGTATCGGTACAGGAGATAGACGGTGCTGATCACTTTTTCCGCGATCTTTACGCCGATGAACTTGTGGAGATTGCCATAGACTTTATGCGGAGCGATCCATGATCAAGACTGCGAAAATAGCCCTATGAACCTTCCCAAGCCCGGCAAAGGCGCCTTCTTCCTAACGGCATTGTTATTAAGCACCCTGGTGTTGCCGGCGAGCCCCGGCTGGACGCAGACGCTGCCCAAACCCGAGGTTGTGGGGTCGTCCTGGGTTTACAAAACCCAGGGGCTTTATCACAACGTTCGCGATGATCTGGTACAGGCGATTCAGGATGAGGGGCTGGTGATTTCTTATACCGCCCACCTGGCGAGCATGCTTAGGCGCACCGCTGATGCCACCGGCGCTAAAAAGCAGGTCTATGAAAATGCCGAGTCCCTTCTGTTCTGTAGTGCAGAACTTACCTACGAGCTGACCCTGAGCAACCCCCATAACATCACGCTCTGTCCCTACAGCATCTCTATTTACACGCTCAGCGAGACCCCTGACACGGTGAATCTGAGTATTCGGGCCCCGGAACTGGAGCAGGCCGATTACGCGGCGGTGCACCAACTTCTGGAACAGATCATTGCCGGAACCCTCAGCTGGTAGTGACGTCGACGGGGCAGCGGGTAAAGATAGGTCAGGAGAAAGTGCCGCGGTAGTCCGCTATTCCGGGGTTCCCCCTGACGTTCATGAGCGTAGGGGACTCCAGGCGCTCGATTCGCACGGACTTTTGCGCGCGCAAATACCTCGCCACAACCTCCCAGACAGGATCACCGGTCGACGCAGAGCCCACGGTGGCCCAGCCGGCGACTTTATAAGATCCGCCATCCTGCATCCGCTTGCCGTTAGCCAGGGTCATGTCTGAGACCCGGCTTCCCATCGCAGCTTTAGGGTCCAGGCGATAGTTGAATCCGCCCGTGCGCACCATATCTCCCCCCTGCTGATAGTAGGGGTCGGCATTAAAGAGATTATCCGCGACGCTCTCGAGAATGTTCCTAAGCTCTGCACCACTCATCTCCCGCACATAGGTCTCCGGATACGTCATGCAGGTTTGATCAAGCAGTCGATCCATCGTGATAGCCTCGCCGGGCATCACCGTGGTCCCCCAGCGGAAACCGGGAGACAGGGCTATTTGCGCATCGAGCTCCTCGCGCATGGCATCCACAATGAGCTGGTCGAAGCTGCCGTTGAAATTACCCCGGCGGTATAGCAGGGAGTCCGCGACCGCCAGCTCCTCTTCCAATACCTCCCGGTGGGGCGCGCGCACAGCATTGATATGCGCCTGCATGGCGGTATTGGGTACCAGCAAGTCGGAAAACACCGGAAGTAATTTGTAGCGATAACCGCTAACCCCGTCGTTACCAAACTCCAGATCAAGCACGGCGACAAATTTTCCATTGCTCCCGGCGTTGGTCACGACGGTTTTGCCCCCGGAGTTTTCCACCTCTATGGGACGCGGCATACCATCATGAGTGTGCCCACCGAGGATAAAGTCGATACCCGACACGCGGCTTGCGAGCTTGAGATCAACATCCATACCATTGTGCGAGAGCAGCAGCACCGCGTCTGGTTTTTCTGAACTGCGAATACTGTCCACCAGCTGACTCAACTCCTCATCCCGGATACCGAAGGTCCAGTTGGGGATAAAGCGTTTGGGATTTGCGATGGGTGTGTAAGGGAACGCCTGGCCAATCACCGCAACGCGGCGTCCATTCATCTCACGAATCGTGTAGGGCTTGAACACGTGACCTGTGTCTTCATCGTAGACCGGCACGCCATCAAAAAGCGCATCCTCTGTGGCATAGGTGTTATGCGCCAGGAATTCGCCATTAAATGCCTCGATGTTCTCGAGGATCTCCTCTTCCCGGTAGGTAAACTCCCAGTGTCCCGTCATGATGTCGACACCGAGAAGGTTTGTGGCCTCCACCATATCGCGCCCGCGGGTCCACAGCGCCGTGCCGGACCCCTGCCAGGTATCCCCCCCATCAAGAAGCAAGCTGCCGCCATCGGCCACCGCTCCCCGGAGCTGATCCACCAGGGTTTTGAGATGGGCAAAGCCACCTACCCGACCGAACTTCTCCGCTGCCTGCACAAAGTCGAGGTAGGTAAAAGCGTGGGCATCCCGCGGGGAGATATCTCCGAGCTCTTTAAGCAGATTGCGGCCAACCACATGAGGCCAGCGTCCATGCGCCTCCCCCAGGCCAATATTGACATTGGGTTCGCGAAAGTAAATCGGGTTCAACTGCGCGTGGCAGTCTGTCATATGCAAAATGCGCGCACTGCCGAAACTCTCCAGGTCGTACAGGGCGCGGGCACTGGCCTGGGCACTGCCAAAATAGGCACTGGTTCCAGCGACAGCGGCACCCTGAAGCAATAGCTGGATAAACTCTCGTCGATTCACGGGCGACTCCTCAAGGAATGACTTAGGAGCGGCGCAGACGCGCGCCGCCGAACAAGGACGGGGCCAGGCTGCCTTAGCGACCCACCACGCGTGTCTTCCAGGCGGTCTTCTCGCTCTGAGCCTGCTTGAGCGACTGCTCAGCGACCAACAGAGCGCGGTCAGCAAGCATCTGGGCCTGCTCCGGGTCCCCTGCTTCCAGCGCCGCCCTCGCCTCTTCCATGAGAGGCTCCGTCACGGCCCATCCATGCTCCTCAGCCAGGGCTTGCTGATGGATATCCATCGCCCGCGCAAGGGTCTCCACGGGATCGCCTAACACCACGGCGGGGCTCAGCAGTAACGGCACTAACAAACCCTGTCTGATCACTGTATGTATTGTTTTATTCATTACAGCCTCTTTTCTTTATAGCTCGCTACTTCCGTGACGCCGGCCCATTGAGCGCCATACCGTTGCTCATATACGTCAGAAAATATTCAAGGTTTCGGTAAGACTCGCTCTGGGCCTCCAGGGGAACAGCCCGCACCTGCGAGTTGCACTCGATAAACCGCTTGTGCAAGGGGCCAACTTCCTTCCACTTCAGCCGGTACACGGGCCAGTGTGTGGCGTGCCCCAGGGCCGCACTCAGACGCTCTGCACGAAGGGCGTTCCCGACCATGGAAACGTGACAGCTGCTGCATGCGAAGTTGAGCTGCCCCCGACGGGTATAGAAAAACTCTTTTCCATCCTCATAGGCAGCCTGCGCCCGAGGGTCATCAGGGACTTCGATTGCAAGGGTCTCATCGCGGGATTCATAGGCAATAAATGCCATGAGAGAACTCATCCTGGTACCGAGATAGTCCCAGGGCTCATCACCCGCGGCAGTACGGCAGCTGTTGATTCGCTGCTCCAGGGTTTCTACCTGACCACTCTGTGCATCAAAGCGCGGGAAATGCTGCTTCACCACCGGCGCGCCCTCACCGAGACATTCGGCGTAGCTGCTGCCATCGGCGAGGGGCGTTTCATAGAGATCAGCACCGTCGTCGATGGCGATCTCGTAGGGAGGAAAATCCTCCATCTCCAGCCATTGCTCCCGCTTGTCCGCATCAAGGGCATAGGCGCCGTCAACGTGGGCATCAAGCTCTACCCCGGGAAAGCGCTGCTCATAGAATGCGCGCAGCGCGCTGCGGTCTTCTTCAGGACCTGCGATAGCCGCAGCCCCCATCGCGAAAATTAATCCCGCGTAAATACCCTGCTTCAAGTTACCTGGCATGGAGAGAACCCTCGCTGTCTCACAGAGTAATGTCACCGGAGGAAGTGTTGCCCAGGTTGTCTTCCCAGCGCACCTCAATAACGTCTCCCTCTTTTGCGTCAGCGACGACAAAGCCGAAGTAAGGGTCCTTGGATACTGATGCACCCCAATCGGCAGCAATAAAGACTTCGCCGTTTTTCGTACAGGTCACCGTCTCGATGAAGTGTGCGGGGATCTTGTTGCCATCAAGGTCTTTGCGCACGCCGGTTTCCATGGGATGGGGCATGAGGCATTTGACCGATGCTTTGCCGCCTTTGAGACGACCGCGAATCTTAATTGGTTTTACGTCCATGTTACTTCTCCGTCCTGTGCTTGTTTAACCGCCGCAACCGCCAAGGGTTACCTTGACGTTCTTGGTGGCCACATAAAGTGCATCAGCAGTTTCGATCACTGCGCGCACATCGGAGCTCTCGCCCATCTTGATTCGAGTTTTGAACTCGGGCACCGCACCGGGCATAAAGTGAAAACGCGCCGACAGGGGGTTGGGGTTGGCATCGACCAGCAGGGCAATGGATTTCACTCCCTCCATGTCTGTGCTAACTGTTACGGGAACAATAGATCCATCCTCCGCAATATCGGGCACTTTAAACTCAAAGTCGTCGCTCTCCGTCACCGGCTTGTCACCAAATAGTGAGGTGATCGCCTCGTCTGATTTAACGGCTTTGAAAGCCTCTCTGCTTCGCGCAAATACCTGTAGCGGCAAAGTCGCAAGCGCGGCGAAGGCCACTATCGCCTGACCGAAACGCCGTCTAGTCAATGTTCCCTGCATGGGATACTCCTGTGTGTTTTCTTACTTAAAGTGAATGAATGTAGTCGGTCACGAGATCCAACTCGCGCTCCGTAAGAATGCCGTGAGCGCCGTAGGGTGGCATCACGGTGTTGGGATTTCGATTTCGCGGATCAGCAATCTGGGCTTTCAGCACATCCCGGTCGGGGAATCGCAGCCGCATCTGCATCAGCGGTGGCCCACCGTTGCCGGTCATCTCTGCGCCCTCGACCATGTGACAGGAATAGCAGTTGCCGCGATTACGGTCCGCCGAGATTTCTTTTCCCTCGGCAATAGAAGCGCTGTCGGCAGCCTGAGCGCTAGCGCCATTGACGACCGCCAGAATCCCGATAATCAAAGCTGCGGCGGCCGGTAAAAACGGCATGGATGATTGCTGTACGGACATGGGACACTCCTTCATTGACTCTGCTCCACAATATAGTCCACAGCCAGACTGACTTCATTGTCGGGCAGATTCACAAACCCCCCTTTGGGCGGCATGATCCCATCTTCACCGGTGTACCCCTCTATGGCGTGGCGATACAGGACGTCGACGCCCTGTTCGATACGCCCTGCCCAGGCGCCGGCATCTCCCAGCATGGGCGCGCCGCCGATACCTTCGGCGTGGCACAGCGCACAGTGACGCTCGTAGACACCACCACCGGTCACCGTTGTCACGAGACCATCATCCAAAGCCTCTGCCTCGCTATAGAGGGCATCGGGCCCCCCTTCGGGTATGTACGCCGCGGCTTCGGAAGCCACCTTCACGTCGGCGGGATCTTTGCAGCGCTTCATGCACCGCTTGTTGCGTGTGTCAGGACGCTGATCGGGAATAAAATTGTTCTCATTGGGCAAATGAACGTCCGTGAGGTTATCCCGCGTCAAAACGAAATCGTAATCCACGATATCATTGAGATGCAGCACATAGGCGGTAATCGCATACACCTCGTCATCACTTAAAGACTCAGGCTGCGTGAAGGGCATAGCCCGATGAATGTAGTCCCAGAGTGTGCTCGTATAGCGCCAATAGCTGCCAACGGTCTTCTTGGGTCGGGGGTCCGTCAGGCTCCCCTCTCCCCCGGCAAGCGCCGGATACCCGCCTACGCTTTCACCAAAGGAACCGTGACAGAGGGCGCATTTTTCCTCGTAGAGCCACTCGCCATCTTCGACGGAGCCCTCCCCCGGCGGCAGGCCCTGTCCATCGGCACGCACATCAATATCCCAGCCGGCTATCTGTTCTGCCGTGGCGGGGCTGCCGTAGCCGAATCGTTCATTATCCGCGGCCAATGTCGCCGTACTGGCAACCAGGCAGGAGAAACTGGCTGCAGCGATAACAGCCCCACGGCATTGATTAAGCAAGTTGCGCATTGACGACACTCCCATCACCGTTGAGCTTCCAGGTATGGATCGCATTTTTGTGGTAGATCGATGAGGACCCCCGCGCATCACGCAGTTGCCCGTAGGTCGGCTGCACGTAGCCGGTTTCGTCTACGGCACGGCTCTGGAGCAGAGCCGGATTACCATTCCAGTCCCACTCAACACCGAAGCGGGTAAGGGCACGAGGTTCCACAACGCTGGTAAAGCGCGCCTCGCGCCAACTCACGCCGCCGTCAAAGGATACGTCGACATGTTTGATGCGTCCTCTGCCGGACCAGGCCAGGCCCTCTACCCAGATCTTGCCGGGTTTTGTCAGCGGCTTTTCGGGGCAGGGATTGGTCAGTACGGAGTTGGCCTCCTGCACAAACGTGAATTCTCTCGCTTTGCCACTGGGCAGCAAATCGGTGTACTTGGAGGTCTCTTCGCGGTGATACCAGGGCTGATCACCGACTTCTAAACGACGGAGCCACTTCACACAGGTATTGCCTTCCCAACCGGGGTTAATCAGTCGGACCGGGTAACCCTGCTCAGGACGCAGGGCCTCGCCATTCTGCGCATAGACAATGAGGGCATCGTCCATGGCTTTCTCCATGGGAATGCTGCGACTCATATGAGAGCCATCACTGCCTTCCGCCAGGATCCACTTCGCACCCTTTTGCACACCGCACTCCTGCAAAAGCGTCGACAGCAGAACACCGGTCCACTCACAACAGGACAACATGCCGTGGGAAAACTGTAATCGATCCATCTGCGCAGCGCGCCACTCCATTCCACCATTGGCGGGACACTCAAGAAAGCGAATCATGCTCACCGAGGGAAAACGCATGAGATCTTCCATGCTGAAGATCAGGGGACGATCCACCATGCCGTGAATCATCAGGCGATGCTGATTGGGATCAACGTCGGGCAGGCCCGCGTGATATCGCTCAAACACCACGCCACTGGGTGTAATGATGCCCTTGAGATCAGCCAGAGGGGTAAAGCTCACGGACGCGATCTTGTCCGCAGTCAGCCACTCCACCGTGCGGCGCTGAACATTGGACTCATGCGGCGAGGGCATACCATAGGGGTTGGTGTTAACTGCGGAACCCAGGCTGCGCGTCCACGATGGAATACCCGGCGGCATAGCCTGCGCCGCCGTGCCCGAGGCCGCACCAGCCAGTCCCGCCCCACCAAGGAGTGCGAGGCCGTTCTTGAGAAAACTCCGTCGTTCAGCGCCGTTAAGTTTTTCACCGGACTCGGCGACGGCCCGGACCCATTGATCCAGCTGCTGCTGTTTTTGCATTTTGGCTACCTTTCTTATATTTAGTGCTGCGAGCCGGTCGGTAGTAGACTCACCAACATCCCCACAAGCGTTAATATATTATAAATTTCTCATATAACAAACCCGGAAGATTATGAATCTCGAAAAAATGCACAGTGCAGCCTCCGATGTCAGCGATCTGCTGAAGCTTCTGGGGCATCCGGACAGGCTCATGGTGCTCTGTCAGCTGAAGTTCGGCGAGCAGTCCGTGGGAGAGTTATCGCGCAATTTAGGCGTCAAACAGTCACCGCTTTCCCAGCACCTGGCGCGTATGCGTCATGAAGGCGTGGTCGCCAGCCGCCGGGAAGCCCAGACGATGTACTACTTCATTACGGACCAGAAAATAGCGCAGGTCGTGGGCGTTCTTTATGATCTTTACTGTGCTGACGATGGCGGCTAGCCCTCGTTCCCTTTGAAAAAAAATACGACGCTCAAACGGGACTGCCTGAAAAAACCCTGTAAATAGTCGTTTACACCAGGCGAAAATCACAATATCGTAATATTCGAATGTAGCGCGGCGATCTCAACGTCGATGCTGCGGGGGACAATAACGATAAAATACAAAAAGGAACGAACCATGCGAGCAAACAAGCTCTTCGCGGGTGGTGCGATCGCAACCGCACTGTTTATTTCCGGCAACGCTGCCGCGACGAACGGTTACTTTACCCACGGTATAGGCACTCACAATAAGGCGCAGGCCGGCGCCGGCACAGCATCGCCGGAGCAGTCTATCGATGCGGCCAATAACATTGCATCGGGCGTTTTGGTGGGTGATCGCCTTGATGTGGGCATCGCCCTGTTTTCACCAAGGCGGAGCTACAACACCTCGGACAGCCAGCTGAACGGCCAGTTCGGTTCCTTTACTGTAAACGCTGACAACGTAGAGAGTGGTAGCGAATACTTCCCTATCCCCTACATCGGTAAAAGCTGGACACTGGAGAACGATCGCGCTCTCAGTCTGATTTTCTACGGTCGCGGCGGCATGAACTCCGACTATAAAGATGGCAGCGCCACCTTTGATCCCGATGGTCCCGGACCCGCACCGGTTATGACACTGCCCGGCACCTTTGGTACGGGCAATACCGGCGTGAACCTCAACCAGGCATTCCTGGAGTTGGGTTATAGCTTCAAGACCGGCGATTTTGCCTTTGGCATCGGGCCGGTAATCGCTATGCAGGCCTTTGAAATTGAGGGCGTCAGTGCCTTCGGTGGCTTTACCAAAACCTTCGCAGCCAGCGGCGGCACCCAACCCCCCACCGGCCTGAGCAACAATGGCACCGATTACTCCCTGGGTTACGGACTGAAGGTTGGGGCCATATGGGATGCCACGGACACCCTGGATTTTGCCGTGTCCTATCAGTCCCGGATGGAGATGCAGGAGTTCGATGACTATTCGGACCTATTTGCCAGGGGAGGCTCTTTCGATATTCCTGCTGTAGGACGCGTCGGCATGAGCTGGCAGGCGACGGAGCGCCTCAGACTTCATCTCGACATTGAACACGCGCAATACGGTGAGATTGAATCGATTGCGACACCGCTCCAGCGCATATTCGACTGCCCCACAGCGGGCCAGGGTGGCACCAATGTCGAGGCCTGCTTTGGCGGTAACCAGGGCGCAGGCTTTGGCTGGAGTGATGTCACTACGTACAAAATCGGTGGCAGCTACGTGCGCGGAGATGCGCCCTTCACCTATCGCTTTGGCTATAACTACAGCGAACAGCCCATCGACGAATCCGCCGTGGTGTTGAATATTCTTGCGCCAGGCACGGTGGAACAGCACTTCACCTTTGGCGTGTCTCGCAAGACCCAATCAGGCAACGAGTTCAGCGTCGCATTTATGTATGCGCCGGAGAACACAATCAGCGGGCCCAATGCCTTTGATCCTACGCAGACTATCGACCTGACCATGGATCAGTTTGAGATCGAGTTCTCCTGGAGCTGGTAGCACGTTTGGCCCTCAGCGAGTTTGAGAGTTGGACAGCTGACGCTGCTTACTCCACTCGCTAAGTGGGGGGGACGCTCGTTACGTAAACACCGTCAGCTGTCCTTCGTGTTACGCGTGAGGCGCCGCGTCGCGCCGAAACGAGGCAAGCTGGACTGATTCGCGGAGCGAGCGTCACCCATCCCAGCGAGTGCAGCGGATCGGGCCGGCTTGCCGCGTTCATGCCGCTACTGCCGTATTCATGGCCAGAGAGCCTTGTTCGGAATCAGAAGAGCTTCTCCTCCATCTGCCTGAACAGGCGCCCGGCATTCTTTCGGGCAAGCTCCTCGAAGGTATCCAGGTCACTGTAAGCGGACTGATCGATCTCGTAAGCGTCGCTGAGGTCACCGTCATCATCCAGGATAGCCTCGACCTCGTCCCGCAAAAACTTCAAATAGCCCTGAGTGTAGTAGCGGATCGTATCGATGTCCGTGGGCCCGCCGTGTCCCGGAATAACTTTCTCAGGTTCGAGGGTCGCCATGACGTCAAAAGAATCAATCCAGGCATCGACATCGGAATCAGGAAATATTCCCAGCAGGCGTTCATGGAATGCGATATCGCCGGCAATCAATAGGCGCTGCTCAGGAAGCCAGACAGATAGATCACCGGGAGAGTGGGCACGACCGAAACGGCGCAGTTCAATGCGCTGCCCCTCGAGATCCAGGATATAACTATCCTCCACGGCAATATCAGGCAACACGACCTTTGCGGAATCTACCGAAGCCCCCATGCGCTCACGCATCTGCGCCAGGGAACGCTCCCCGTGGGCTTGTATTTCTTCGATCGCAAGCCGCTGGGCAATGATCGGAACACCCAGCTCACTCCAGTAGCTGTTGCCCAGAAATGCGTGGCCCTGACCATTTTCATTGATGACGTAACGCACGGGCTTGTCCGTGCGTTCGCGGATGGCACGGTGCAATGCAGCAGCAAGTAAGGCATTGTCACCCCCGTTAACTACCACCACTCCGTCCCCGGCGATGATGAACGTCAGGTTGTTGTTGTGACCAAAATTCTCCCGTGAGGGCGCGGCCGTAGCGCCGATGGCGGAGAACACGGTATCGCTCACCCGGGTGATCTCCAGCTCCGGCAAAAAAGGGGATGTATCCGAAGCCCAAAGCTGTCGTCCCCCTATCAGCAGCAATGCCAGGCAGAGAAAAACTGAGAGGGTTCTTGAGCCCGATTTAAATGAACGCATGGGTGCGGCACCAAATAGTCGATTTACTTAATATTTTAATTTGCTAATATTCAATGACGTTACATCAACAACGATAAAATAAACAGGGAGAGCGCTTTGAACAAAGACTTCATTATTTCGTGGAAGGCCGCTGGCATTTCACTGGGTTTGCTACTCATCATTGCGACAGCCCTGGTAAAACCGCTGGGCGTCTCCTCGCAGTTTGTAGTCACCGACGGGATTGTTGCACATCAGGTGGCTCCCCAATTTGCCGAGTCCAACACCTATCTCTCGAAATACGGAGAGGAAAACAACTGGGGCGTGGGTTACGGCTGGATGCTGGTTTTCGGCATGGTAGTCGGGGGCGGCGTCACCTCCATACTCCTTCGCCGGCGTCAGCCGCAGGCGGACAAGGGCTCCATGCCCGAGCTTTGGAAAAACACCTTTGGCCCGTCACAGACAAAGCGCTATCTGGCCTCTTTCTTCGGCGGTGTGCTGCTGCTTTTTGGCGCACGACTGGCGGGAGGCTGCACCAGTGGTCACATGATCAGCGGCATCTCCCAGCTTGCCCTCAGCTCCTTTATTTTCGGCGTCATCACATTTGGAAGCGCCATTCTCATGGCTAAATTCCTGTATCGGGGGAGAGTGTGATGGCTACGCTAATCATCGGCTTTCTCATCGGCTGCGCCTTTGGCGCTATTCTGTATATGGGCGGTGCAACCAGTTACCGTCGTATTCTGGGAACGCTGCTTCTAAAAGATATGTGGATCATCAAGCTGATGATGACGGCCATCGGCGTGGGCTCTCTCGGCATCTACCTCCTCGATATGGGGGGTCTGGCGAACATGTCGGTCAAACCCGCTTATCTCTGGGGCATTGCCGCCGGCGGCGCCATCTTTGGCATTGGCTGGGCAGTGGCGGGTTACTGTCCCGGCACCTGCGTCGTGGGCAGCGCAGAGGGCAAAAAAGACGCCATTTTCACCCTCCTGGGGGCCCTCGCGGGAGCATTTCTGTTTTCTCTGGCCTTCCCCTTTCTGGAGTCCACGCTGATTCAACCAGCGAACTTCGGCGCAGTGACCCTCGAGTCATTGCTGGGTATCAATGGCATCTACATCGCTCTGCCTTTCAGCATCGCGCTGCTGTTTCTGGCGTTCTTTGTTCTCAAAGACCGCTACGACTAATGCCCACAGGCGCTGGGTTTTGTTGACCTTGATCCAGCGCCTTCCTTTCCATCGGGTCCCGATCACAGTAGGCTGAGCCGCTATTTTGCATGTGAGCTTTAGCCCTCTATGGATCAATCAGTTCTCTACACCATGGCCGCCGTGTTGGTACTCGGCGTCGGCGCCCAGTGGCTGGCCTGGCGGCTAAAGCTTCCCTCCATTCTTCCCCTCCTCGCCCTGGGTATTCTTGCGGGACCGGCCACGGGGATCCTCAATCCCGACGAGATGTTCGGCCCCATTCTCTTTCCCATGGTTTCTCTGGGCGTCGCCCTGGTCCTCTTCGAGGGCGGCATGACCCTCAGATTCCGGGACATACGCGGACATGGGGCAGTGGTCACCAACCTTGTGAGCTGGGGCGCAGTGCTCAACTGGCTGCTCATCGCCGCGGGAGCCCATTATCTGGCGGGCCTCTCGGGTGATATCGCCATGCTGTTTGCTGCCCTGATGATCGTCACCGGTCCCACGGTAATCAATCCCCTCCTGCGCACCATGCGTGCCGAGAACAGCGTGAGCCAGGTCCTGCGCTGGGAAGGCATCATGATCGATCCCGTGGGCGCTCTTATTGCCGTGCTGGTTTTTCAGTATCTGCTCACCGGTCAGAACTCCCTTCTGCTCTTTGCCGAAAGCGTCGCCACGGGCACACTTCTGGGTCTTGCGGGCGCCGGCAGTCTCGGCGTGGTGCTGCGTCGCCATTGGGTGCCGGAATATTTGCTGAACGTACTAACCCTCGCCTGGGTGGTGATGATTTTTGCGGTAAGCGATGCCTTTGTGCACGAATCCGGTTTGCTTGCTGTCACCATCATGGGTGTGCTCCTGGGCAATATGCGCAATGTTGCCGTCAACGAAATCCTCAGCTTCAAAGAAAGTCTCTCGGTGCTCATTATCTCCATGCTGTTTGTGGTGCTGGGCGCACGGGTGGATCCCGCAGAAATCATTGCGACCGGCTGGCAGGGCATCATTGTTCTCCTGGTGATTCTTGCCGCCCGACCCGTCGTGGTGTGGCTGTCTACCATACGGAGCGGTTATCGCTGGCAGCAGAAGGCATTGATCGCCTGGGTTGCGCCCCGGGGTATCGTCGCCGCCGCCGTATCGTCTCTGTTTGCCATTCGCCTGGAAGAAACCGGTCACGAGGGTGCATCAACGCTTGTTGCCCTGACGTTCCTGGTGATTCTCGCGACGGTGGTGCTCCAGAGCTTCACGGCGCGGCGTATGACCGCAGCCCTGGGACTGGCCGAGGCGGAGCCCAATGGCATGCTGTTCCTGGGGGCCAACAGCGTTGCCCGGGCTTTGGGAAAGGCGCTGCAGGAGGAAGGCTACCGCGTCAAACTGGCGGATACCTCCTACGAAGAAATTCGCGCCGCGCGCATGGCCGGCCTCGAGGTCTACTACGGAGATCCCATCTCCTCCCATGCTGATCAGTTTCTGGAGCTCTCGGGCATCGGGCGCCTGTTTGCCGTGAGTCGCCGCTCCCGGTGGAATACCCTGGCCTGTATGAAGTTTCGCAGCGAATTCGGTCCCCAGCGCGTGTTCAGCCTGCGTAACAGCGAAGATCGCAAGGAAACGGATCGCTCCCGGATTGCCGACGAATATGCCCCACCCCGCCTGTTCACCACCGATGTCACTTTCGAAAAGCTGGCCAGCCTGCTTGCGGGGGGCGCAGAAATGAAGACCATCCGCCTTGGAGAGGACTTCAGTCTCGAGGATTACAAGCGGGAAAGCGGCTCGAAACTGCTACCCCTGTTCAGCCTCGGTGAAAAGCAGAAACTGCGGGTCATCGACGATCCCGAGACTCTCGCCAATCAGACGGAGCCTCAACGGCTCATCGCCCTGGTGTGGAAAAACACCGAGAAAACGGCATCGGACAAACCCAAGGATAGCGCCTGATTGACGGGGCCAGCGAGGCAATTAGCGCCGGGGATTGTTTGCGCCGGAAGATTGCAGTAGCTTAGGGGAGACCTCTACGAGTAGGAACGCATGCAAGCGATCCTCAAGCTGGACCTGGCAGGACAACCTCGCGGGTGGTTGTCACTGCATGAAGCCATATCGGCCTATGCCCGAGGCGACGTCGTCTACGGCATCGGGGACGTGTTACCGCCGGTGTTCGGGGGTGTCCAGAGACTCTCCGGCGAACGCTCCCGTATCGACCTCCAACCCATCATTGCCCTTCAGGGCCGAATCGTACAGGGCTTCACGCCGCCCCTTTGCAACCGCACGCTGTTCCGGCGGGATGATCACCGCTGTCTCTACTGCGGCACCCAGTACGGTCGCTCGGATTTAACGCGGGACCATGTGCTCCCCGTATCCCGCGGTGGCCGCGACCGCTGGGAAAACGTTGTCGCGGCCTGTAAACGCTGCAACTGGCAAAAGGACAACAAGACGCCGGAAGAAGCGGGCATGCCCCTCCTCGCCATTCCTTTCAGACCCAATACCTACGAGTGGCACTATCTGGCCAAGGACCGCATCCTGGCAGATCAGATGCAGTATCTGTCCCAGCAATTCAAGGCGCCCCGGGACTGGGCGCACTGACCCTATTATTCTCCCGCTTCAGCCGCGATAGTAGCGCTGGGGTACCAGGGGGAGTTTGCACACCACCACGGCTAAGGCTTTACCCCGCACATCAACGCTGAGCTCTGTATCCAACGCGGCGTAGCTACTATCCACAAAGGCCATGGCTACGGGCGCATCCACGGTGGCGGCAAAAGCGCCGGAACTTACGGCGCCAATCACCTCACCTGCCGCATTGAGTACATTCTGCCCCTCGCGCACGGGACGCTTTCCCAACACCCGCATGCCGACGCGCACCCGGGAGGTTCCCTCACTCATCTCTCTGGCAATGCGTTCTGCTCCCGGATAACCACCGGCCTTCGCGCCGCCGGAGCGTCGGGACTTGCTGATAGACCAATTGAGTTTTGCCTCGATAGGCGAAATAGCCGGCGACAGCTCATGGCCGTAGAGACACAGCCCCGACTCCAGTCGCAGGGAGTCCCTGGCGCCGAGACCGATGGGAGCCACATCATCGTGGGCCAGTAAGCTCCGCGCCACGGCCTCAACCTGGGCCTCGGGCACAGACAACTCATAGCCGTCTTCTCCGGTGTAACCCGAGCAGGTGACGTAGATGGGCGCGCCGTTCAATTCACCATGAGCACCCTGAAGAAACGTCAGATCCTCAGCGAAAGGCAGGAGCTCCGCCAGCACCGCCCGGGCCTTCGGACCCTGTACGGCAAGGAGTCCCTGGCCTTCCAGTTCCCGAAGCGTCTGCCCCGGGGCGAGCTGAGACTCGATCCAGGCGCGGTCCTCGGCTTTGCAGGCGGCGTTCACCACCAGAAAAAATGTGTCGGGACCCCAGCGGGTAATGATCAGATCGTCGCGGACGCCGCCCTCATCATTGGTCAGGAGTGCATAGCTCTGGCGATGCTCACCCAGAGCCTCAAGATCAACGGGCACCAGAGACTCCAGGGTGGTCGTGATACCCGGCCCTTCGAGAATAAACTGCCCCATGTGTGACACATCAAACAGACCGGCACGTTCCCGGGTATGGCGATGCTCCGCAATGATTCCATCGCGATACTGTACGGGCATGTCGTAGCCCGCGAAGGGCACCATGCGTGCGCCCAGTTCCCGGTGAAGCCCGTCCAGCGGCGTGTGTTTGAGGCTCATGGCGCTTTTCCCTGGCAAGTCAGGGGGCGCACTTTAACACGCAGCTAAAGCACTTTGAGCCTCCCCCGGAAGTGAGGATAATGCACCTCCACAAAAGGAAAGCAGCATGAACAATATCCGGAGTCAGTTTCAGACCATCAGCCTCATTGGCATGCCCGGCGTTGGCAAAAGTACCGTGGGCGTAATCCTGGCAAAGCTCATCGGTCTGGAGTTTACCGACACCGATCTGTCTATCCAGGCCCGGGAAGGCAAGACCCTGCAGCAGATCATCGATAGCGAGGGTCACCTGCGACTGCGCGAAGTGGAAGAAGAGGTCCTCCTCAGCGAGCCCATAAAGGGTCGCGTACTGGCCACGGGAGGCAGCGTGATCTACAGCGAAGCCATCATGGCGCGTCTTCGCGCAGCGGGTCCCGTGGTCTATCTGCGCGCCGATGTGGCGACGCTCATTCAGAGAGTGGCGGCCAATCCCGACCGTGGCATTGCCAGCAGTGCAAACCAGACCTTTGAGGATATCTACAACGAGCGGACCCCTCTCTACGAACGCTTTGCCTCCCATAATGTAGATGCCGTGGGCGGCAGTGCGGATGCTGTTGCGGCTTTGATCGTTCAGGAGCTGTATTCCTAGGCTCAAACCATCGGTGATCCTGGGGCGAACGCGTTCGCGATACACCGCCAGTCACGTCCGCCTTGCAAACGCCCGCCGCCCCAGGGTGCCCAGCGCCGCCAAAAAGCACCGTTTTCCGCCATATCAGGGCTTTTTCGCCCTTCGATAGCAGTGGCATAGCCCTTGCAAACCCTCCCTTGTGTTCCCCCGGGGACGCACGACGAGGCTCCCGGACACGCAGCCTACGGGTCAGGCACAGGGATGTGCAGCGTGAATTCACGGAAGAAGCCCGGGATTGCCCGTCAACTTTTTGGTGTTTTTAACACTTTTTGATCGTAATTTTTCATGTAAATCAGGGGCCTGAACAGATTGACTCCCCCCCATCGCTGCCGGATATTGGCAGCTGTGGATGGCCCGTGATCATCAGGAGGTGGTTTGTGGGAGATCGCAATCAGGAATCCGTCAATGACGGTATGGACGAAATGTTCGAGCCCGTGATCGGAGAGTTTTCGGAGGAGGCCTACGAGGGTCTGAGTTCGGAACCTTCGGGGAAGCACCAACTGGCGGAAAAGCGCCGGCGTGCGGAGCAGCGAATCGAGGAGCTCAGGCTTCGCGAAGAGCTCGGCGATTACGACCTGGAGTTCGACGACTACTGAGCCAGCGCCTGGCGCTGTGTCTGGTATTCGTCACCCCGCTCCGCGGTATTCACGCGCGGCCTCTGTAGCTATCGCTTTTTTTTGCCGCTTTTTCGAAAGCGCTTTTTCGAAAGTGCTTCCAAAAGCACTTATCAAAAATCACCCGTTTGAAAGCTCTCTTTCAAGAACACGCTTTAAAGACTTAAAGGCGCTGTTCGACATCCTGCGTCTCCCGCTGCCAGTCGAAGACATTCAGCTCAATGAAGATAAACGCGAACAGCCACAGACTGGCGTCGTAGAAATCCAGAAATTTGCCGGCAATACCCCAGTACACCGCGGCGATAAAAAGCGTCGAATACAAACCGTATTTCAGGTAGCGGGTACCCTGAACCACAGCATCGGTCAGACTGCCTCGCAACTGTAATCGCACTTCGATCTCCAGCACCACCACCACCAGTATCCAGGCTCCGGCGTTAATCACATCGGTCCAGGCGAGATAGCGGGTAGCGCGGAGGGTTTCTGCATCGGCCACGATGTTGAAATCACTGATGCGTATCGCCGTATCGGCTACCACGGCACAGTTCTCGGCACTCAGGGGCGCGTATTCGTCCAGGCGCTCAAGGAGGGACCAGCCGTCCCCGAGCTGCGCACAGCCGTTCCAGGCCTCCAGGAGGGTCACCTGGTACAAGGTAATGAGCTCTGCACAGTAGCCGGTAAACGCCCAGACGATAGCGGCACCACAGAGCATACGCACACCGTGAATGGCGCGTTTGACAGAGCCGCGAATTTTTTCATCCTCAAGCACCGATGTTTCGAGCTCGAACAGCAGAAGCAGGACCACCCAGGCGGCGGTATCCAGGGTAGCGGCAAACACCTGCACATACTGACTGAGGGACAGGGCACCGCTAAAAGTGTGCTCGAGGGACTGGGTTTCTTCATGGAGGAACAGAAAGACGTTCCCCAAAAGAAGCAGATACGTCAGGTACTTGACCGCCGTGAACAGACGGCCACGCAGACCACTTCCAAAGACTCCGGCCTCCATGACCTTAGACCTGCAGAAGCAAGTGCTCCCGCTCCCAGGAGCTGATCACCCGGTTGAACTCCTCAAATTCGTCAAGCTTGACCGCGGCGTAGGCCCGTAAAAACAGGTCGCCAAACAGTGAGGACAATTCCGGCGTACTTCCGAGGTTTCGCAGACCCTCCTCCAGGGTTCGCGCCACCTCAACGCTATCCTCATTAGCTGTCCCCCGGTGAGGCTCTGTAGGTTTCAGGTTTTTCTGCATACCCACGAGACCACTGGCCAGGGAAGCGGCAATCGCCAGATAGGGATTGGCATCCGCGCCGGGAAAGCGGTTTTCAACCCGCGTGGCGGCCGTATCGCTCTGGGGCACGCGAAATGCGCAGGTGCGGTTGTCCAGCCCCCAGTTGAGGTTGATGGGGGCAGCGATTTCCGGCGCGAGACGACGATAGGAGTTTACATTGGGTGCATAGAGACTGATCAGCTCCGGCGTGTACTGCTGCAAACCAGCGATATAGCTCAGGAAGGCCTCGGAATGCTCACCCTGCTCGTTAACAAAAAGATTGTTACCCGAGGCATCAAGGAGACTCTGGTGGATGTGCATGGCACTCCCGGGCTCTCCCTTCATGGGCTTGGCCATAAAGGTCGCGTACATCTCATGCTTGTGAGCGGTTTCCCGCACCGTGCGTTTGAAGACAAAGACCTGATCCGCAAGGGAGAGGGGATCTCCATGACGGAAATTAATCTCCATTTGTGCCGCACCGTTTTCATGGATGAGCGTATCCACATCCAGAGCCTGGGCGTCGGCATAGTCGTACATGTCCTCGACGAAGTCTTCGAACTCCGCCACGGCGTCAATACTGTAGGAGAGCCGCGCCGTCTCCCGCCGGCCGCTTCGCCCTACGGGGGGGACCAGCTCGTAGTCTGAATCCTCGTTGCGGGCCACCAGATAGAATTCCATCTCCGGCGCCACCACGGGCTGGATCCCCGCTTCCTCATAGGCTGCCAGCACCTTGCGTAACACCGTGCGTGATGCGAGAGGGTGCAGCTCTCCCGCCTGGGTGTAGCAATCGTGAATGATCTGCGCGGTGGGCTCCCGCGCCCAGGGAACAAGACGCATGGTGGATTCGTCGGGGCGCAGCAACATGTCCGTGTCCGTGGGCTCCACAAAATCCCAGTGCTCATCGCTGTACTCACCGGTGACGGTCTGCACCAGAATGCTTTCTGGCAGCCGCGGGTCGCCATGGGAAATGAACTGGTGTGCCGGAATAAACTTTCCCCGTGCATTACCTGTCATATCCGGTACCAGGCATTCGATCTCGGATATCTGCTGCTGTTTGAGCCAGTCGCTGATAATCTTGTGGTTGGCGCTCATGGGGTTTGTCCTGCTGTTTGCAAAAGAGTATCGCAGTAGCCTTGGCGACCTAGCAATACCCGCGAAAGGGCAGCTTTAAAGAAGGCTGTCACAACATTCGGGCAATTCCCGGTGTCGCGACGATAATGGCGCTGCGCTACCATGGGCTCATTCAGGGTTTTTATCGGGATCACCGCCAAGCAACATGAGTGAAGGTCACACGAACTCCTGGTATGCCGCCACCGCTAACTTCCAGAAGCGCTTCCCCCCTCTCAGGGGCAGCGCGAGCTCCGATGTTTGTATTGTTGGCGGCGGTTACACCGGCTTGTCCGCCGCCATCCACCTGCGCAAACGGGGTTACAGCGTCACCCTGCTGGAAGCCCATCGCCTTGGCTGGGGCGCCTCGGGACGCAATGGTGGTCATGTAGGGACGGGACAGCGCGCCGACCAGGAGAGCCTGGAAAAGCTTGTGGGCAGGGAGCAGGCGAAGAACCTGTGGGAGTTGGGACTCGAGGGCGTTGCAACGGTCTGCGAGCTCATCGACGAGTTTGCCATCGACTGTGAGTTAAAAACCGGCAACCTCCACACGGCCTGCACCAGGAAAGCCGCTGAGGAACTGCGCGAAGAAGCCGCGCATCTACAAACGGACTATAGCTACGAGCACATCCGCTACGTCGACAGCGATGAGCTGACCACCATGACCTCGGCCCAGGGGTTTCACGGCGCCCTGCTGGATACCGGCGCGCGCCACCTGCATCCCCTGAACTACTGCCTGGGCCTGGCCCGCGCCGCCGAGGCCCTGGGCGTGGTGATGCACGAAGACAGCCGCGTCACCCATTACGACGAGAACACCCGGGTAAAGGTACACACCTCCCAAGGGCAGGTTCATTGCGAGCATCTCTTACTGGCCTGTAACGGTTACCTGGGGAAACTCGAGTCCCGTGTGGCAGGGCAAATCATGCCCATCAATAACTATGTGGTGGCCACCGAGCCCCTGGACGAGGATTTAGCCCGGCGTTTGATCCGCAACGACAGCTCCATGTCGGATTCGCGCTTTGTGATCAACTACTGGAAGCTGTCCGCGGATAAGCGGCTGCTCTTCGGAGGAGGTGAGTCCTACACGTCGCGCTTCCCGAAGGATATACCGGCCTTTGTGCGGCCCTACATGCTGAGCATCTATCCCGAGCTTGAGAACAGCAGAATCGATTACGGCTGGGGCGGCACCCTGGCAATCACCCTCAACCGCATGCCAGCCCTCGGCCATGTCTCTCCCCGCATTCTCTATGCTCACGGCTACTCCGGACACGGCGTGCCCATCGCTACCCTCGCGGGCAAGCTCCTTGCAGAATGCATCAGCGGAACCGCGGAGCGTTTTGACGTCATGGCCAGCGTGCCAACACCGAAGTTTCCCGGCGGCACACTCCTGCGCTGGCCGGGCCTGGTAGTCGGTATGTTGTATTACAGCCTGCGGGATCGCCTGGGATGAGCGCTGCACCCCAGACACTTCAGCTCCACAGCCGCCATAGCTGGCAGGAGCAGTTGCAACAGGCGATTCGCACACCTTCGGAACTGTCTGCGGCGCTGGGACTCACCCTTGAGGAACTGCCCTACTCCGCTGCGGCGGACGATGCTTTTCCCCTGCTGGTACCCGCCGCGTTTGTCGCCCGCATGGAAAAGGGCAACGCGTGGGATCCCCTGCTCCGGCAGGTCCTGGCAGTCCCCCAGGAGAATTTACCGGCGGAGGGCTTCAGTGACGATCCCGTGGGGGAGACAAGCCTCTATGCCGATACGCCCGGCGTGATTCAAAAGTATCAGGGACGCGCGCTACTGGTCGCCACCGGACAGTGCGCGGTCAATTGCCGATACTGTTTCCGGCGCAGTTATCCCTACGGCGATAACAGCCAATCCAGTAAGGAGCGCCTCGCCGCCATCGATACCCTGCTGGCAGATCCCTCGATCGGCGAGGTAATCTTAAGCGGCGGGGACCCGCTACTCCTCCCGGACGCGAGTCTCGCTGCCATCGCCCGGCGTCTTCGCGGCAATACCCGAGGAATCACTCTGCGCATTCACACGCGCCTGCCCATCGTCATCCCGGACCGCGTGACGGCATCGCTCATTGATGCCCTGATGCCCCGGGAACAGCGGGTCGTGGTCGTCGTGCACAGCAATCACCCCCGGGAGATTGATCACGACACGGCGCGTGCCCTCGAGCGCCTGCGCGATGGTGGCGTTACCGTATTAAACCAGTCGGTGCTTCTGAAAGGGATCAACGATGACGCCGACGTTCTCGCGGAACTAAGCGACCAGCTCTTTGCTGCGGGTGCCATGCCGTATTACCTGCATATGCTGGACAAGGTTGCGGGAAGTGCCCACTTTGAGGTGAGCGAACTCCGTGCCCGGCAAATACTGGGGCAGCTCGCCAGCAAACGTCCGGGCTATCTGGTGCCAAAGCTTGCCGTTGAGGTTCCGGGAGCCGACAGCAAACGTGAGATAGCGCCGGATTACGTCGGGGGATTCTGAAGAGGATCTGCAATACACCATGGAACTGGGGTAGGCGTAGCAATCCCCATCCTGACGGGCCGGGCGTATACTTGGCCCTGCACCGCCCAAAGACCGACAGATGATCAGGAGTACAATAACAATGCGGCCAAAAGCTATAGCCCCCTTCGTCTCTCGTACTGCCCTTTTTCCTTCTGTTTTTTGTGTTTTTGCCGGGTTCGCCCACGCTGAGGCCCCTGTGGATTATGCGTCCCGTTTTTTTGATGACAAACACAAGCTCTCCATCGGAGCGACGCGCCAGACCACGGAAATTACCATCGCTGCAACCACCGAGAACTTTGAGCCGACGCCGCTGACCCTGGATGATCTGGGTGTCAGCAACAGTGATAACTCCTACTTCATTGACTACCGCTATAAATTTAGCGAGCGATGGTCGCTGTTCGCTGGTGCCTATTCCTTTTCGGGGAGTGGCGAGAATGTATGGTCACGAGACTTTAATTTTGACGGCACGGAGTTCACCGCCAACACCCGCGTTCGGGCAGATCTTGAAATCGATACCTATATGGTCGATCTGTTGTACACCGTCCATCGCAGCGACAACGTCCAGGTCCTGTTGGGCGCGGGATTTCATGCTCTGGACTTTGGGATTGGCCTTCGCGGGCGCCTTGAGATCAACGGTGAGTCGGCCGAAGTTGCAACGGCCGGCACCACTCTGCTGGCACCGGTGCCCAATGTACGCGGCTCCGCGAGTTGGGCGCTCAATGACCGTATTTACGTCAGCCTCGTGGGCGGGTGGTTATCGGCCAACGTCGACGAGTACGAGGGAGACTTCGTCTATGCACACCTTCGGGGGTTTTATCGAATCGGTGAAAAATTTGGCGTTTCTCTCGGCTATCAATCCACAGATATTGACATAAAGCGCGTGAGGGCCACGGATACCGTCGACCTTAACGCACAGTTGGACGGGCCCACCGTCACGCTGACCTATAGTTTCTGAGTTACAAGTACGGGCAATCAGGCAAAAGTTCTATGGCAAGACAAATGACCAGCAGCGAGGCGATGAGCCAGGCAGCAGCGCAGGAAAAAGCCGGCAATATCGACGAAGCAAAGCGTCTCTATGCGCAGGTGCTTAACGTTGAACCGGGCAACAAGAAGGCCAAAAAGTCCCTGAAGGCCCTCCGGGGTAACAGCAAGGCGCCCCTCACGGCGGCGGACTTCGAGCGGGTGGCACAGCTCATCTCCGTGGGCAAGTTAGACGCGGCCCGTGCCGATATCAACAAACTGTGTCGACTTCATCCCGAACAGCCGGCGCTTCACAATCTTCGCGGCGTGGTGCTCAGCAGGTTGTCCGAGCCCGAGCATGCCCTGGAAGCCTACAAGGCGGCCTTGTCCCTGGAACCGGCCTTCTCCGAGGCCCTCAACAATCTTGCAACGGTCTACACGGATCTGGGGCAGTACAAAGAGGCCCTGGGCTGCTATCAGGAACTGGTGAATCGTGGTGAAGCTGACGCCGAAGTGTATGCGAATCTCGCCAGAGCCCTGAGAGGTGCAGGACAACAGGAAAACGCCCTCGAGGCGCTTCGACGTGCGTTGAAGATTAATCCCCTCTACACCGACGCATTTAATGACATTGGCAACCTGCTCAACGACATGGGCAAGCACGAAGAGGCGATAAAAGCCTACGAGAGCGCCTTGAACATTGAGCCGCGCCACCGCAAGGCACTTCTCAATCTCGCATTAAGCTACAGCTCTATGGGTAAACCCCAACTCGCAATTGCACTCTACCAAGAGTTAATCGAAATGCAGCCCGAAGATAGGCGAACCCTCAGCGGTATAGCTAACGCTCTTTTGGCCCTTGGGCGTGACAAGGATGCCATCCAGTATCTTGAACGTTTATTGAGGCTAAATCCGGAGGATAGACCAACCAAACATTTATTGGCCGCAGTCACCGGCGACAATTTGACACGCGGAGATACTGCCTATGCTCGAGAAGTATTTCAGGGCTACGCGGCGAACTTCGAGAAACATCTGACGGAGTCGCTCGAATACCTCGTTCCCCAAAAAATCCCTACTATTCTGGAAGAATTAGATGGCGAGAATGCCTGGTACCAGCATGCGATTGACCTCGGTTGCGGCACAGGTCTTGTCGGCCTGCAGGTCCGTGCTCATTGTGACCACCTCACCGGCGTTGATATTGCGCCTGCCATGCTGGACAAGGCTAAAGAAAAAGCGGTTTACGACCATCTTGTCGCGGGCGACATATCTGAAGTGCTGCGGGACTCCGACACGCGGTACGATCTGATAGTTTGCGGTGATGTGCTGGTTTATGTCGGCGCCCTTGAAGAGGTCTTTAAAAGCGTGGCGCTGCATTCGAATCCCGGCATGCGTTTTATTCTAAGCACCGAAAAGTGGGACGGCGAGGGGGTCAAACTCAGGAAGTCCGGGCGTTTCGCACACTCCAGTGAGTATGTACAGCGCTGTGGTGAAGACGCTGGTCTCAAGCTTATCCACCAAGAGGAAGCCAACCTTCGCAAAGAACGGGGCAAATGGATGCAGGGCGAGTTTTTTGTCTTCACACGGTAATCCTTTTTATACGAGCACCTAAACATGAATAACCTGAAACGCCTTTTGCTTATTAGCGTTGTGCTGAGTAGCAGCATCCTCAGCACGAAACTCTTTGCCATTGATATCGAGGACGCCAAGAACAAGGTGGCGATTATTACGGGGAGCAGCTTTGGTCTTGGACGGGAGCTGAGCCATCTCGCGCGAGATAGCGGGATGAAGCTGGTACTGGTGGATATGCGACCGGAACCCTCGGAAGCACTGGTGGACGAGATAACCGCAGCGGGTGGAGAGGCTATTTTCGTGGAGGCTGATCTGGCCATCGCGGAAGAACGTCCGCAAATTATTGAGCGCGCCCTGGAGGCTTTTGGACGTATCGACTTTTTGTTTAACAACGCGGGTTATGCCTATCTCGCCAGTCTCGAGGGTATGTCCCTTGACGACGCCCACCATATCTTCGAGGTCAACTACTGGGCCTATGCCGATCTGGCGCAGCGCGTTATTGAGCCCATGCGCAGCGTAGGCGGCGGCACGATTGTGAACACCGCCTCCATTTTGGGAGTGCGCCCCTCTCCGCCCACCTATGGGCACTACGGCGCGACCAAGCATGCTCTGCTGGGTTTGTTTCAAACCGCGGCGAAGGAGCTTGAGGCGGACAACATCAAAGTGATCATTGCGGCGCCCGCGGGCATGAAAACCAACATTGGAAAGCATACGAAAGGCCCCGCGGTGAAGCCGGGTTCAGACATTTCTCAGGATTGGGAAGATCCTGCCATCGCTGCTCAGGATATTTTTGATGCTCTGGACGGCGATGACATTGTCATCTATCCCGGGTACATCGGTCGGCAAATGCAGGGGCAGTAGGCTGAAGCATTAGCTGCGCGCACCATTGCCCGCTCTCATTACTTACTTACACGACAGGCATAAAAAAGGGCGGTCTGCCACGCAGAACGCCCCCTTCGGTTACCCAGACTGATTTATCAGGCTGCGGCAGACTCCTGATCTGACACGCTGGCTACCTCGGGCATGGCAGAACTGTGGTGCTCAACAATCTTCCAGTCGCCATCAATCCTGCGATAGAGGTAGGTGTAGCGCGCTGTCACCTGAGACTGATCGCCAAAGGTAAAGGTGTAAACACCCGAGTTGATCGCCAGGTCATCCGCGAGGAAGCGGATGTTCGCCTCGTCGATAACGCCCTTGGGCTCTTTCGCCAGGAAGTTCACGAAGTAATCGCGAATCTCTTCGTGATTGTGGCGCACCTGATTGGACACCGTCGGCAGAAGAATCGCATCTTCGGCGTAGAGGGCGGTTACCGCATCGGGGTTGCCCGTTGCCAGGGCATCGTTCCAGCGCTGAAAAAACTGCATTACGTTAACTTCGGTCATGTTGATCTCCTTTACGTGTCAACAAAGGGGTAATAAAAATATTCTCAATGGGCCGCAGCGGCCGAGACCAACCGCGCTGAGCGACCGCGATAATCAATGCCCGAGCGCTCGGCAATCGCCTGCAGGGCCTCCAGTCGGGTTTCAAAGTGAGCGTCATCGTGAAGGCTCTCATCGGACCCGAGACTGCTGAGGGTGTCTTGAATCGATTGCGCCATCCCGGTGATGTACACCCGCTTGCCAGCCTTATGTGCGTCATCGGCAATGGTTTCGACGGCTCGAGCGGCGGACACGTCCAGGAAGGGCACGCGGTTAAAGTCGAGGATGATGGAGTGTGTGGCCTCTTTGTAGCGCTCCCGAACGTGGTGACCCACATCAGCCGCGGCGCCAAAACTCAGGAGCCCACCGAATTCAAAAAGAGTTACCTGGTTACCCAGACGATCCAGCAACTCTCGTTCCTCTTCGGAGGTCTGCGCGTTCGGCCGTGAGGCGAGTTCCTCAAGCTGAATCTTGGCGACCTGCTGCACGTAGGCGAGTGCGGCAAGTACGACGCCAGCACCAACCGCAGTAATCAGGTCAACAAACACCGTGAGCCCCAGAACCAGCGCCATGAGCGCCAGATCCCAACGGGGACCGCGGTGCGCACGCTTGAGGTAGCTGAAATCGATGATGTCCATGCCCACCTTCACCAGCACGCCTGCGAGAGCCGCATGGGGAATGACGGAGGCAACGGAGCCCACACCCAGTACAACCGCAGCCAGTACCACGGAGTGGATCATCCCGGATAGGCGTGTGACACCCCCCGAGCGAATATTAATGACCGTACGCATGGTTGCACCGGCACCAGCGATACCGCCGAACATGCCGGCAACCGCGTTACCCACGCCCTGACCGATGAGCTCCTTGTTGGAGTCGTGGCGGGTTCGGGTCATGTTATCTGCCACCAGCGACGTCAGCAGGCTGTCAATCGCCCCCAGCACCGCAAGAATAAAGGCAGCTTCCAAAACCAGCGCCATTGCTGACTGATCAAACACCGGCATATGAAATGACGGCAAACCTGAGGGGATATCGCCCAGAATAGGCATTGCAGGCATAAAGAGGCTGAGCAGCGTACCAATTGCCAGCGCTGCGAGGGCGCCGGGTACGTAGGTGCCCCACTTTGTCGGCCACTTGTAAGCAACGGTCAGCGTAATCAGGCCTACGACCAGCGCCGAAAAGTTGATGTCCGAAAGCACGGTGGGTAAATGAGCCAGAGCGTTCAGGGTACCGGAGGGCGATTCGTGGCCGAAGAAGGCGTTAGCCTGAAGAATGATAATGATCACACCGATGCCGCTCATAAAACCCGAGACCACGGGATAGGGCACGAGGCGAATGTAGTTTCCCGCGCCAACGGCACCAAAAATGATCTGAAACACACCGGCGAGCATCACGGCGGTGAAGATCAGACCCACATCACCCGACAGGCTCGCAAAAAGACCGGCGAGAACCACCACCATGGGGCCCGTGGGGCCTGACACGTTCGTGGGCGTACCGCCAAACATCGCCGCAAAAAAACCGACGATGATGGCGCCATACATGCCCGCAATGGGCCCGAGTCCCGAGGCCACACCGAAGGCCAGCGCCAGGGGAATGGCAACGACACCGGCGGTCAATCCGCCGTACACATCACCGCGCAGGTGGCTTAAATCAAACTTTAACAACGATCGCATTTCCGGGTCCTTCCCCAAACTGCCTGGGAATCCTTTACCTGATATACGTACTATGAGCCCTGCTTAACGTAAAACAAATGCAAGCTAAGCTTTTCTGTTATAGTTTTTACCTATATAGCAGCCCCCTATGGTCAGCTCCCAATGGCAACAATCAAGCAGATTCAGTATTTTCAGGCGGTAGCGGAAACGCAGTCCATTCGCCGCGCCGCCGATAAACTGGATATTGCCCAGCCGACCCTCTCCACCCAGCTCGCTGCCCTGGAGAAAAGTCTTGGGGTGACCCTCTTTGAGCGCAGCCGCCGGATAACCCAGCTCACACCTGCGGGTCGACAGCTGCTGCCGGTGACCAAGCAGCTCATCGGTCAATGGCACGAGATGCAGGAGCTCGCCCACACCCTCTCGGATACCGCGGCCTCAACCCATCGTATGGGCGTGCCTCCCACGCTTGGCCCTTATCTACTCCCGAACATTGTCCCGGCCATCCATAAACAGTTCGATCGCCTGAAGCTCTACGTGCGCGAAGAACCTCCCAGCCAGCTGGAAGCGGGAGTAAAGGAAGGACGCCATGATCTGGCGCTAGTGCCTCTGCCCCTGCGATCGAGCAGCCTGGCCGTGGACGTATTGTTTCGCGAGCCCCTGCTGCTGGTTGCCTCAAAGGAGTCAGGCCTGGCCGTGGATGGCGTGCTTCAGGAGCAGGAACTGGCGGGCATGAGTATTCTGAGCCTTGACGAGCGTCATCAACTTCACCAGGAAGTCCAGCGCATATGCGAGCGCACAGGCGCGGTGCTGAACCGCGACTACGAAGGCACCAGCCTCGACACCTTGCGGCAAATGGTCGTTATGGGCATGGGCGTCGCCTTTTTACCGGCGCTGTACATCCGCTCGGAAATCCATCGTCCCGAGGAGCTGGATGTTATCCGCATCGAGGGGGCGCGGCTTTATCGGGAGCACGCGCTGATATATCGCAACGGAAGCCCGGTCAGACACCTCTATCAGGCGCTGGCGACGCTGATACGCGAGCGAATGACCGAGTCTTTCAGTGATGTGGTCACGCCGATTTTTGATCGCTGAGAAAGGGCTTACCAGTGCTCTTGCTCCGGCGCGGGGTCCGCTGCCATGCCCAACTTTTCCCGGGCTCTGATATCGCGTAGCATCCGGCTCCAAATACACAGCAAGTCCTTGTTTTGGAGTCATTTTTCATGAGCCGTAGTCTTTTTATTTCCATCCACCTGTATCTGTCGTCATTTTTCGCTGCGGTAGTAGTGCTCGTCGCCTTCTCCGGCGGCATGTATTTGCTGGGAGTCAAAGGCTCCCTCGACACAACACCGGTGGCACAGACCGATGGTGGTGTGGCTTTGATGGCCGATCCCAGTAAAGCAGCCGTGCTGGAAGCATTGGCAGAGGCGGGCGTCGACGACTTCAACTTCGACTACGTCATCACCCGTGGCGACACCCTCTACACCCGTCCCACCTCGCGCACCTACTACGGACTGACTGTTGATGGTGATAGCGTCAGCATCAGCCGCAACGAGCCCAGCTTCCAAAAACGCATGCAGGAACTGCATTTTGGTCATGGGCCCTCCATGTATCGGGAGTTTCAAAAAGTTTTTGCGGCGGGCATGCTGTTCATTATTCTGAGCGGCGTGTGGCTGGGCCTGTCCTCCTCACGCCTGCGAGTCAGAACGCTGATCGCGGCGGGGAGCGGCTTGCTCGTTTTCCTGGGTCTGGTGATGTCCTGATCAGGCCAACATCCTTTTACAACACCTATAAATCCAAGGACTCCAGACATGACAGAACTCGTCACCACGCAGGAAAACGAACACTACACCCTCATCACCATGGACGATGGCAAGGCAAACGCCCTGTCTTTTGACATGTTCGACGCCCTGAATGCAGCCCTGGATACTGCGGAGGCAACGGGCAAAGTGGTGATCATCGCCGGTCGACCGGGCAAGTTTTCTGCGGGCTTTGACCTGTCGGTCATGGGCGCAGGTGGTGAGCCCATGATAAGACTCCTGCGCACCGGCGCAGAGCTCTCCGTGCGCCTGCTGTCTTTCAGCACCCCCGTGGTGCTGGCGGTGAGCGGCCATGCCTTGGCCATGGGCGCACTCCTGTGCCTGTCAGCGGACTATCGCGTAGGCATGAAAGGGAATTACAAGCTGGGCCTGAATGAGGTCGCCATCGGTATGACCCTGCCATGGTTTGGCATCGAGTTGGCCCGGGCGCGCCTCGACGAAACGCAGATCAACGACGCCGTGGGCCTCGCTCATGTTTATGACCCCGACAGCGCCGTGAGTGCCGGCTATCTGGACGAGGCGGTGGAGGCCGATCAACTCATCCATCGCGCGGTGGAACTCGCCGAGGGTTTCAGCGCCTTAAACATGGCCGCTCACAAGGCCACTAAGGCGCGCGTCCGAGAGCCTATGATGGCGAGTCTAGAAGAAGCCCTTCGCCGGGACTTTGAGGCGGGCGACTCGGCCATCGCCGCGAGCAACTGATGGCCTCATCGCAGGCGCAACGGGAATCGCCCCCGAAGGACGCCCCTTTCATCACTCCTCTACTGTTCCCCACCCCCAGGGGCTGGGTGGATGTTGTGATGGGAGACTTTGATCAGTTTCTGCTGGATCATGCCGCTGCTGAAAAAAAAGCCTCGGGCATGGCGGTCTCCATGCTCTCCCATTACCCTGACCGCCCCGAACTGGTAGAAGCCATGGCGGATCTGGCCGTTGAAGAACTGTCGCACTATCGCGAAGTCGTCAAGTGGATCCACCAGCGGGGCCAACGCACGGCACCCGATCAAAAAGATCCCTACGTCGGTCGTTTTCGAAAGTCCATTCGCGATGGTAAGGAGGTATATCTATTAGACCGCCTGCTCACCGCAGGCATCATTGAAGCCAGAGGCGCCGAACGCTTTGCCCTTGTTGCGGAGGCTCTGGCGTCCGGACCCCTGCATAAGTTTTATCGGGCGATTGCGCGCTCGGAAGAACGGCACTTCGAACTTTTTTATGGACTTGCGGAGCGATACTTCCCCGAGGACGTCGTTGCAGAACGCTGGCAGGAGTTACTGGAAGACGAGGCGGCGATTGTGCGATCTCTGCCCCTGCGCGCCGCCTTGCATTGAAGGTAGTCCGGCAGTATCTCGAGCGCTATGCCGCTCCTGAAGCGCCGGCGATTTTAGAAGCGCTCACCGGGGCGCAGAACGGACCGACGTCACCTCCCTGGCAACAGGTTCTTGTTATCCCCGCCTACAAAGAAAACGCGGCACTCCTCAACAGTCTCCAGCAGTTTTCACAGCTTTTGTTAATCCTGGTACTGAATCGCCCCGACACGGAAGCTGACCCTCACTGTAACGATGCCCTTCGCAATAGCCTCAGCTGTTTCAAGGCCCTGGGACATTACCCCCAGGCCAACAGCAGGCTCTATGAGTTCGGTGAAAAAAGAGGCGAGGGAAGAAGCGAGGAAAGAGGCGAGGAAAAAAGCGCAGAAAAATACGAGGGAAGCGGCAATCACATCCTCCTCGTGGAGAGAGCCGAGCCCCTGCCTCAGAAAGAAGGTGTGGGTCTGGCCCGGAAAATCGGCTGCGATATCGCCCTGGCTCTGAGCGCAGGCGGATTCGTCACCAGCCCATGGATTCACTGCAGCGATGCCGACGCGATATTGCCAGCGGACTATTTTGCAGCGGCGCGAGCGGTACAAGGGGACAACAAGATGGTGGCGCTCACCTACCCCTTTGAGCACATCCCCCCTGCAGATGCCCGTGAGCGGCGGGCGATAGCTTTATACGAAGCGTATCTTCATCACTACGTAGAGGGGCTCCGGAAGGCTCGCTCACCCTATGCGTTTCACACGATCGGCAGCTGTATCGCCGTTAAAACCGATGCGTACGCATTGGTGCGAGGTTTTCCACGCCGCGCGGCGGGCGAGGATTTTTACCTTCTCAACAAGGTGGCAAAGCATGGCAGCGTGCACACGCCGCATTGCGAGCCCCTGCGATTGTCAGCCCGCCTGTCGAGCCGGGTGCCTTTTGGCACGGGACCCGCGATGGCTCGGCTATTGTCTTCAGATCAGCCGGAGTCCGTCGCGCTCTTTTATGACCCGCGATGTTTTGAGGCCCTGGCTGCGCTTATTCGCTTCGTGGAGGACCATGGTTTCCCCGGCAGCAAGGTCGAGGACCTTGCCGCGCAGCTTAACAATCATCCCGAACTGCTAACTGCGGTAATCCATTTGGGACTGGAAAACTTTTTGGAGCACGCAAAAAAACAATGCGCCGACCAGGGCGCATTTATCGATCAGTATCATCAGTGGCTCGACGGATTTCGCACGCTGAAACTCATCAACGCACTCAGCAGGCGCTGGCCCAAGTTGACCGCGGCGGAGTCCGCCCAAAGGCAGACCCACCGCTGATCGATGCCTGGTGTTTAGGCCTGGGCGTTTAGGCGCGGGGTTTTAGGCATGAGGAGTAACGAGATACTTCTCGCCGGTCTTCATGGTGCGGTAATCAGTAGCTGCCTCTTTGGTCAGCATCTCTTCCAGATTTACCCGGCTCTTGTAAGAACTCGCGAAGGTAGACGTGAGACCCTCCAACACGCGCTTGCGCATACGGCCCATGGTCTCCAGACCGGCATTTGCCAGAAACGGCGTGAGCAGCCAGCCGGATAGCGTCCAACCAAAGCCATAGGCCGGTGTCAGCATCGTGGGGCCAAAGTCCAGGCGGCCGTAGATGTACATCTTCTTCGCCTGATCGGAACCATAGCGGGAGTACTCGGTCATTTTGCTCACGGCGACCTGCTCCATGGCTTTAAAGCAGGTATCGACGGCATTGCCACCGCCGATGGGATCAAAACCGAAATAGGCATCGGTAGTCTCAATCGCGCTTTTTAGCTGCTTGAAGTAATCATCGTCGGATGAGTTGATGACGTGGGTCGCACCCAGGCCCTTGAGCAGCTCTACATGCTCAGCCTTACGGACGATGTTCACCAGGGGAATGTCATCCTCCTGACAGATTTTCACCAGCATCTGGCCGAGATTTGACGCCGCAGCGGTATGAATAATGGCGCCCTGATTTTCCATTTTTGCGGTTTCTACAAAACCGAGTGCCGTCATGGGGTTCACAAAAGCCGATGCACCCTGTTCCGCGGTGAGATCGCCCAAAGGCAGACACATACCGGCGTCGGCGTAGCAGTACTGAGAATAGGCATTGCCTGGTACACAAGCTACGCGTTGGCCCATGAGTGCTTGTGCGGCTTCAGTGTCGCCTGCCGCGATAACGGTACCGGCGCCTTCATTGCCCACGGGCAGACGCTGACCATGGCGGGCTTTTTGCGCGCTGTTAAAAGGCTCCGGCATATCGGCAACAAATTTGCCCGGTGAGTACTCGGCATTGTCAAGGTCAGCCGCGCTCGTAAGGATCGCAAGATCCGAGGGATTAATGGGCGCCGCTTCCATCTGAACCAGCACGGAGTTACCCGTGGGAGCCGCAAATTCTTTTTCTACCACCTCAACGGTGAGTTTGCCGTCGGCGAGGGTGCTGTAGAGCTGTTTACCTGTAGTCATTAATCGATATCCTTTTGCTGAAGAATTGTCGGGGGCGAGAGTATAACGCCAAGCCTTAACCGTGGGCGTTATGACGAGTACAAACGGTGATAAGGCACTACGAGGCTCGGGCACGGCGAATATAAAACTTCGCCTCAAGATCATTGCCGGCTTTGTGAATCCTGCCGTTTTCGTAAAAGGAAAAACCGCATTTTTCCAACACGCGCCGGGAGCCGATGTTTGCTGCCATCACCTTGGCATAGATGTCTGTTTCGGGTGAGATGTGACCGCTCACCAGTAAGAGTCCCAATGCCTTGGAGCCAATACCCTTTCCCCAATACTCCCGGCCCACCCAATAGCCGACTTCAATCCCATCCGGTTCCTCTGGCCAGTGTGCGACGCAGGCGACGAGTTTCCCATCCCACTCCACCGCGTAGGAGCTTCGGGAGCTATCGGTCTTCATGGACTCTATCCACACTTGGGCGTCTTCCAATGAATACGGATAGGGGATGCTTGACGTCCATTTCGACAGCTCTTTATCCCCCACAAGCTGTGCAACGCGAGACGCATCTTCGGCGCGGAATTCGCGCAGCCTTAGTTGAACGTCAGACACCTCAGTCCCCTCTCCTTCCTCCACCAATTGACCCAAAACCTTGCATCCCCGTGGTCAGCAGCTAGCGCAAGCATTTGCCCCTCGTTGCTAACGCAGCTCCTTCCGATACCGCTACACTAACAGCTTGGTCACAGCCCCGGAGCCACCGATTTACCGCATGTCAAAACCTCAAAGTGTCACTGCAGGCCTTGTCGTCATCGGCGACGAAATTCTATCGGGACGCACGCAAGATGCGAACGTTGCCTATCTTGCCAAATGGCTCAACGAAGAGGGCGTCATTCTGAAGGAAGTGCGCATCGTGGCCGATAACCCCGCAGCTATCGGAGAAGCGGTGAATACCCTGCGAGATCGCTGTGACTACTGTTTTACCACAGGTGGTATCGGCCCGACCCACGACGACATTACCGTCGATGCCGTCGCCGCCGCCCTGGGCGTTGCGGTGATGTATCACGACGAAGCCCTGCAAATGCTCAGGAAATACTATGGTGAGGAGGGCCTGACGGAAGCCCGCAAACGCATGGCGCGGGTGCCCGAAGGGGGTGATCTCATTAAAAATCCCATGAGCGGCGCGCCCGGTGTGAGCAAAGGGAATGTCTATATGCTGGCCGGCATTCCCGGGATTATGCGGGGTATGCTTGAAGGACTGCGTGGCGTGCTCGCAGGCGCTGCGCCGATGCAATCGGGAACCGTCACCGTGTTCTCTCCGGAAAGTGAAATGGCGGAGCGCCTGGAGCAAATTCAGAGCGCTCACCCGGAGGTCTCCATCGGGTCTTATCCGTTCTTCCGCCAGGGACGCATCGGCGCCGCTCTGCTGGTGCGATCAATTGACGCCGCAGAGATACCACCCGTACTCGCCGAGATAAAGGAAGCCGCTCAGGCAATTGGTGCAGAGTGCATGGATGGCGAGCCCCAGGAATAGCCTGCAGCGAATCGCGGTAGACCCTATGGAAAAGATCAAGCTATACGGACTGAGAATCTCCTATTACACGGGAAAAATGGAGGCTTACCTTCGCTACAAGGGCATAGAGCATGACTTTGTCACGCTCAACCGTGCCCGATTCCGGCGTATTGAGGAAAAGACCGGTACAGCGCAAATGCCGGCGATCGAGCTTCCCGATGGCCGTTTCATGGCCGATACAACACCCATGATCGCCTGGTTTGAATCCCAGTATCCCGACACCCCCGTCGTGCCGGAGGATCCGGTCCTCGCTTTCCTCGCTCATCTTCTCGAGGACTATTTTGAAGAATGGCTATGGCGACCGGCCATGCACTATCGCTGGAGCTATCAACCCTCGCGCCTGCACCTGTCACGAAAGATAGTCGATGAGTTCATGACGGATATGCCCGTGCCCAAGATGATTATGCGTGCGGTTATCCGTCGGCGTCAGCTGGGCAGGTATGTCAAGAAGGATGGCGTGAGTAGCGACACCTGGGATCACGTTGAATCCATTTACCTTAAAACCTTAGAGCGTCTGGAAAACGTCCTCTCCCAGCGGGAATATCTTTTGGGCGACAAACCATCGCTTGCTGACTTCGGGCTCTTCGCGTCTATGTTCCGCCACTTCAGTCAGGACCCGACGGCGTCGGACATTATGCGACTGCAGGCCCCCGGGGTGTTCGAGTGGCAGGCGCGTTTGTGGAACGCGCGATGGAACAGTACAAGTCGCTGGCTCGACGCTGTTCCCGGAGATTTGATGCCGATTCTGAAAGACGTTGGAGCGGCCTATCTACCCTATCTCAACGATAATGCGCGGGCTTGGCAGCAAAGACAGGAACGGTTTAACCCGACAACTCTGGGCGTGCAGTACCGCGACGTGCCGGTCTCACAGTATCGCGTATGGTGCCTTGAAGAGCTGCAGCGCAAAGCACGGGCAGTTCCCCAAGTGGATCAGGATCGATTACAAACGACCCTGGAGAGCGCAAATTGCTGGGCGCCGCTGTTCGAGCTTAAAGAACCAGCTTCCGGTTACGATGACAGCGATCTACCCTTTCGCGCCGGTAAGGTTCACTACGACAACCGGCGCTAAAGAAGCGTCACCCTGAATGGCCTGGATTCCAAGCCACGATCGCGTCGCACATCAGCCAATGAAAAATGCCGCAAGCTTGTTGCCGTCCAAGTCCCGGAAATAGCTCGCATAAAAGCCATCGTCCCGCGGACCAGGCTCTCCTTCACATTGACCACCGAGTGCCAGAGCCTTGCTGTGCATGGCGTCGACAATCTCTTTAGAGTTGGCGCGGATAGCCGCCATAACGCCGTTTCCGACGGAGGCTGGCTCCTGATTGAAGGGTTTTGTAAGAGCTATGGCACCTGCTTCCATGGACGTGCCCCAGAGGATGAATCCCTCCAGCTCCATCAAGCGCTTGGCGCCACAGACCGCAAAAAGTGCATCGTAAAACGACGCAGCCTGATCAAACTGATTTGATCCCAGTGTTACGTATCCAAGCATCTTTTATCCCTTTTAGTGTGTTCAAGACCGGTATACACATTACACAACAATTTGCTTGCGCATAACTTTCGCACTGTCGGGGCAGAGAGATGAAAACTGGCAACTTGCTCTGATCGCATCAGGAACATCGGACCGAGAGGCCTGTGAATAACCTTTAGATTCAAAGTAGGCCTCTGCGGACTCGGTGAGGAGGTATAGGCTTTCAAGACCCTTTCTCACCGCGAGTTTCTCGAGTTCATGAATAACCTTTCCCGCAATGCCCCGTCCTCTTAAAGCGGGAGACGTTGCAACAGAGCGTAGGAGCGCCGTTTCTCCGCAGCGCTGGAGTCCACCTACAGCGTCTATACCGCGAGGTGTTGCCATAACGCGAAAAAGCGATAGGTCCTGCTCCCTGAGATCATCCGCAGGCAATCCAGAATCGACCAGGAGCTTTTCTATTGCCGGTAACTCGGCTTCTGTGGGTTCCCTCATGACCTGACGCTTCTCCAAGATAGCGAGGCAAAAGCGCCTGTGGTTTACGGAGTAAAAAGAGGAGTAAACGATGTGTTCGGTATAAAAGTGTTACCGATGTGCCAAGAAAGCACCCTTTGTAGTACCTGAGACATCACTTACAGACTATACCGAGTACATGGTTTACACATTTAGGCATTTGAGGGAGGACCTCACATGCCTTGGAAGGAGTGTAAACCGATGGACGAACGTCTTAGATTCGTCGCTCGCTGCCTAGAAGGCGAGACGATGTCAGCCCTATGCCGCGAGTTTGGTATATCACGGCCCACAGGCTACAAAATCCTCAATCGATACAAAGAATGCGGACTAGAAGGCCTCGAAGATCGCAGTCGACGGCCATACAGGCATGGCAATAAGTTGCCCTTTCAAGTTGAGCGGACCATTTTGCAGATCAAGCGCGAGTATCCCTCCTGGGGCGCCCCGAAGATCCGCGAGAAGCTCATACGCGAGTATCCGGTGATTCCACCGCCCGCCAAAAGTACGATTCACGCCGTACTCGACCGCCATGGCCTCGTGAAGCACCGACGGCGACGTCGCCATAAAGCACAGGGGACACCACTATCCCGTGCTACAGCTCCCAATACGCTCTGGTGCGCAGATTACAAAGGGGAGTTTCAGCTGGGTAACCGCCAGTACTGCTATCCATTGACCATCACCGATCAGTTCTCTCGCTATTTGTTGGCTTGTGAAGGCCTGGAATCCACTAAGACTCCCACCGCAATTACCGTGTTTGAACGTGTATTTCGTGAGTTTGGCGTGCCTGAGGCGATTCGCACCGATAACGGCACACCCTTCGCCTCACCCAATGCACTGTTCGGTTTGAGTCGCCTATCTATTTGGTGGTTACGCCTGGGAATTCGTATCGAGCGCATCAAGCCTGGCCATCCCGAGCAGAATGGACGCCATGAACGTATGCACCTCACCCTCAAGAAGGAGGCCACCAAACCCGCCTCTTTCAACTTCCTACAACAGCAGGAGCGCTTTGATAGCTTTATCGATGTTTACAACAACGAGCGGCCTCACCAAGCGTTAGAGGGGCGCTATCCTGGCGATCTCTTTACACCGTCAACGCGGGCTTATCGCTCACCAGAACCACCCGACTATCCCTACCACGACCGCACCATCAAAGTGACTCAGTGTGGACGAATCTGTATCGGCAGGCGCAAGATCAATCTCAGCACGGTGTTCGCGGGACAATCCGTGGGAATACGCGAAATCGCTGACAACATTTGGCTCGTCAGCTTCTTGCATTATGATCTAGGATTCTTCGATGAGGAGGTCGGTCGGGTTGAGCCCGCACCGAATCCTTTTAAACCGGAACTGTAAACCATGTGTCCGGTATGAACTGTAAAGGATGTCTCCGGTACAGACCCTTTGTAGAATGGTCGGTGTGAGAGGATTCGAACCTCCGACCCCTTCCTCCCGAAGGAAGTGCGCTACCAGGCTGCGCCACACACCGACTATGCTCTTTCGAGCGCCGAAATCATAGCAAACTCGTCTTTTCAGTACACGCGAGTCAGCACGCGCTGCTCAGTACACGCCAGCCTGATGTGCCAGCCACTGACTGAAAAGACTCAAACCTCCAACCACCACGATCAGCATGACCAATAGATACAGCGGCTTGAAGGGCTTTCGTTCGACGGAGTTGACGCCGCGTTTCAGGAACGCATCGACCTTGGCCTGATCTTCAGGATACAACTGACGCTCGGGGCCTTCGGTGGCGCCTGCCGCCGGAGCCTCGGGCTTGTCTTGCTCTTGAGACATACTATTGCCTCCTGGAAGCGAAAACGGGCGCGAATTATCGCGCCCGCAGCTGGATATTGCACCCCTGAACCGCCAACACGGGCGACCCGGGGGTCTCGAAGATGATCAAAAAGCGAACATCGCCTCGGGCATAGCCATGAGGTTGTCTGCACCCGACAACAGTGCCTGCTTGTGAGACAGGGTTCGCGGCAGAATACGCTCGAAATAGAACCGCGCGGTCATGAGCTTGGCTTCGTAAACGCCGTATCGCCCTCGCCTGCAGCAATTTTCTTTTGCGCGACAATGGCCATCTGCGCCCAGAAGTACGCCAGCACGACGTAACCTGAGTACATGAGATAGTCCACGGAAGCGGCACCCGCCTCGTCGGGATTCTCCATGGCCTTGCCACCCACCTCGAGAGACATCGTCAGCCACTCGTCCTTGTAGGTGGCGAGGGGACCGGTAAATTCGGCATAGGCCTCGTCACTGTTGGCTTCAACGAACTCACCCATCATTTCGGTAAAGCCCATGAGCAACTTACCGCCGGAGCCCAGTACCTTGCGTCCGATGAGATCCAATGCCTGAATCCCCGTAGTGCCTTCGTACAGCGTTGCAATGCGGGCATCCCGGGCAATTTGCTCCATACCCCACTCGCGAATAAAGCCGTGGCCGCCGTAGATCTGGATGCCGTGGTTCGCCGCCTCAAGTCCCGCTTCCGTCACAAAAGCTTTAGCGATGGGCGTCAGTACTGCCATGAGGTCATCCGCTTTCTTGGCAGCTTCTTCGTCGCCGCGGTCGACAATGTCACCGAGCTGCGCCAGGTAATAAAGCATGGCGCGGCTGCCCTCAGCGATGGCCTTCTGAGTTAACAGCATGCGGCGCACATCGGGGTGCACAATGATCGGATCCGCAGGGCCATCGGGATTTTTAGGGCCCGTAAGACTGCGCATGGCCAGGCGCTCCCGGGCGTATTCCAAAGAACCCTGATACGAGAGCTCAGCGTGAGCGAGGCCTTGGATCGCGGTGCCGATACGCGCCGTGTTCATAAAGGTGAACATCATGTTGAGACCGCGATTGGGCTCACCAATGAGGTAGCCTTTTGCGCCGTCAAAGTTCATCACGCAGGTCGCCGATGCCTTGATACCCATCTTCTTTTCGATGGACGCGCAGTGCACGCCATTGCGCTCGCCAAGGCTACCGTCCTCATTGACGTTGAACTTGGGAACCACAAACAGGGAGATGCCTTTGGTGCCCTCGGGTGCATCGGGCATGCGCGCAATGACGATGTGCACAATATTGTCGGACATGTCGTGCTCACCGGCAGAGATAAAAATCTTGGTGCCGGTGATGGCATAGCTGCCGTCCGCCTGAGGCTCCGCCTTGGTGCGAAGGAGGCCGAGATCCGATCCACAATGGGACTCGGTGAGGCACATGGTGCCGGTCCAGTTACCCGCCACCAGCTTGGGCAGGTACTGCGCCTTTTGCTCGGGAGAACCGTGGGCTTCCAGCGTCTTGATGCAACCGTGGGACAGGCCCGGATACATGAGCCAGGACCAATTGGCGGTTCCCGCCAGCTCGTTGATCACAATACCCAGCATGTTGGGCATGTCCTGACCGCCAAACTCGGGCTCGGCAGACAACGAGGGCCAGCCATTATCAACGTACTGCTTGTACGCTTCGGCAAAACCCTCGGGCGTTTTTACGCCTTCTTCGGACCAGACGCAGCCTTCTTCGTCACCGCTTTGGTTAAGCGGAGAGAGCACGTTCTCGGCGAACTTGGCGCCCTCTTCAATGATGGCATTCATCAGATCCGGCGTGGCTTCTTCGTAGCCTTTTAAGCCGGCGTAAAGATTTTCGGTGTCCAGCACCTCATTGATAACAAACTGGATATCGCGCAGCGGCGCCTTGTAGCTTGGCATGACTCTCTCCCCAGAAGGTCGGCGGTGACGCTCGTCCGTTGCGAGGCCTTGGGCCGATGTGTTCAGTGTTAACTTCGGCGGGTATTATAGTCAAAATATCCAACCTTGCATGAATATTTTTGTGACCACCCCCGCAATAAGCTGGTCACAGAGAGAGGCAAAAGCTGGGCAAGGCTTTGCGGGTATCGGGAGAGGTGCTTGTAAGCTAGCGCTTACTTACCCATAGAGCCCTACATATCAAGGTTTGGTTTAGACAGCGCTATCTAAACTTCCATAGCGTTGTAAAACCGCGGATCGGCGTCTTCGTCTCCAGACATCTCCCGCTCCTCGGGATTAATGCCCAGGCGAGCAAACAGGGCAAGATCAGTATTGGCACCGGGATTGGCCGTGGTGAGCAATTTCTCACCATAGAAAATCGAGTTGGCACCGGCTAAAAACGCCAGGGCCTGTGTCTGATCGTTCATATCCTCGCGGCCCGCAGACAAGCGCACATGAGATGCGGGCATGAGGATTCGAGCAACGGCAATGGTCCGCACAAACTCAAAAGGATCGAGGTCACCCTCCTCAGCCAGGGGCGTACCGGGCACACGGACCAGCATATTGATGGGCACGCTTTCCGGATGCTCGGGCAGGTTCGCCAGCTGCTGCAAAAGACCCACGCGATCGCTTTGCTCCTCACCCATACCCACAATGCCGCCGCTACAAACCTTCATTCCCGCGTCGCGAACGTGCGCCAGGGTTTCGAGGCGGTCGTTATAGGTACGCGTCGTGATGATATCGCCGTAATACTCCGGCGAGGTATCAAGGTTGTGATTGTAGTAATCGAGACCTGCCTCGGCGAGGGTCTTGGCCTGGGTATCACTGAGCATTCCCAGGGTCATGCAGGTTTCCAGACCAAGATCTTTCACCCCCTCAATCATCGCGATCAGGGCAGGGAGATCACGATCCTTGGGGGAACGCCATGCCGCCCCCATGCAGAACCGTGTGGCGCCGGATCGCCGCGCTGCTCGCGCCTGCTCCAGCACCTGATTGACTTCCATGAGCGCCTCCACCGACAGGCCGGTATCGAAACGCGTACTTTGGGGGCAGTAAGCGCAATCCTCGGGACAGGCGCCGGTTTTGATCGAAAGCAAAGTGCTGACCTGCACTTCGTTGGGGTCAAAATACCGGCGATGCACAGACTGCGCCCGAAACAGCAAATCGCTAAACGGCAGTGCAAAGAGCTCGGCCACTTCCTCTCGCTGCCAATCGTGGCGGAGGGACTCAGAGGTGAGGCTTGATGGCAGAGGCTGATTCATAGGAGGGCTCTCGTTGGAATGATCGTCATGGTAAATCATCAACATTCCCGGTCAACTCATTTAGCGGCCTATGGTTAACAGTGTGATCAAAGGCTTTGTGCGCGACCTCCTCGACTACCTGGCGCCCCAGCGCTGTATCTACTGTGATCAGCCAAGCCACCGTCAGGAGAGAATCTGCGAAGTGTGCGAAGACGCACTGATCCTCAACGATAGCGCCTGCCCCCGCTGCGCGCTCCCGGACATGGGTGCCCGACTCTGTCCCGGCTGCCTGGAGCGGGATCCTGCTCTCAAGAGCGTCACCGCAGCTTTTGTTTATGATGCGGCGATCGCCTATTTCATACATCGCTGGAAGTATCTCGGCGAAGCCAACCTGTCGCTAACGGCGGCTAAAATATTCAAAAATACCGGTATCACCTTTAAAAATCCGGATTTGGTGATTGCCACCCCACTCCACTGGCGTCGGCAGTTACGCCGCGGCTTCAATCAAAGCGAGGATTTGCTTCAGGCGCTCTGCGCGCTGTACCCGGAGCTCAACGACAGGACGGCAGCGGATGTGAAGCTCAAGCGCAAAAAGGTCACCAAAGCTCAGGCCCGGGCCTCCCGACGGGAGCGACTGAGCAATCTCCGGGATGCTTTTGCCGTGACAGGCGACGTGCGCGGCTGCAGGGTCGGTATCGTTGACGACGTTTGCACGACCGGTGCGACGGGCAATGCCATGGCGACAGCGCTTTTACAGGCAGGCGCATCAGAGGTTCACCTCATTTGTCTTGCCCGAACGCCGTCGCCTTGACCTACAATGCAGCGATGTTTCTCTCCCTTATTCCCGCCGGATTTTTGCGCTTCTCCCGCGCCTGCGACACGACCGTTTTACGTCCCTCAGGCGGCAACAAAAAACTATGCATGCCCGTGCTCCTCGCGGCGCTGTTATTTTTGGGCTCGATGCAAAGCCGCTCGGACGACAGCCCATCGCTCACCATCGCCGTTGCCGCCAATTTCCGGCCCGCAGCGGAGCAACTGGCCAACAAATTTACCCATGAAACCGGCATACCCGTGCAGATCAGCAGCGCATCAACGGGTGTGCTTGCCGCCCAGATGCGCCGCGGCGCTCCCTTTGACATTCTCCTGGCTGCGGACCGAGCCCGCCCGCAGTCTCTGGTTGACGATGTAAGCAGTCCGGGCCCTGCTGAGTGCTATGCCCTGGGCTCACTGGTGCTCCTGGGCGCAAAGGACCTGGAATCCGCGCTTTCGGATCAGAGCAAAAGCGTCGCCATTGCCAATCCTCGCTCGGCACCCTACGGCATTGCGGCGGAAGCCGTGCTGGCGCGTTACCAGCCCGCAAATGCCGCAAAGCGGCGAATCGTCCGAGGCGGCAACGTGCAACAGGCGCTGCAGTTCTATAGCAGCGGTGGCGCGGACCTCGCTTTGGTCGCCCGCTCCCTCAGCCCGACGGCGGGCATCGCCGTCCCCAACGCCTGGCATCCGCCCATCGAACAGTACGCTGTTTTAAATGGCCGCTCGGAAAATCCCGCGACGGCACGCAGGTTTCTTGAATACCTCCTGGGGCCCGACAGCGAACCCGTACTCGCAGCCTTTGGATACCAGCAATGCTCCTGAGTGAAACCGAGTGGCAGGCCGTTACCCTGACCCTTCGCCTGGCGGGAGTGAGCACCGTAATCTTATTGCTTGTGGGCACACCCCTGGCCTACTGGCTTTCCCGTCAGAGAGGATCTTTCGGCGCATTCGTCGAGGCGCTGGTTGCTCTACCGCTGGTGCTGCCGCCCACAGTCCTTGGCTTTTACCTGCTGCTGACACTGGCGCCGGATGCCCTCCCCGGACAGCTTTGGCAGTCGGTGACGGGCAGGCAACTGGCCTTTAGCTTTTCGGCGTTGGTGGTCGGCTCCGTGATCTACTCCCTGCCTTTTGTGGTGCAGCCCCTGCAGCAGGCGTTTGCCCGGGTCCCCGAAAACCTCCTGAAAGCCGCGGCGACGCTGGGGGCATCTCCCATGTCACAGTTCAGCGCTATCACATTACCCCTGTGTAAACGCAGCTTTGTGATCGCCGGCGCTCTGGGCTTTGCACACACGGTGGGGGAGTTTGGCGTGGTATTGATGATCGGCGGCAATATCCCCGGCGAAACCCAGGTGCTGTCCATCGCTTTATATGATCACGTCGAAGCCATGGACTATGGCAGCGCGCACCAGATCGCTATCGGACTGGTCGCATTCTCGTTGCTCCTGCTGTTCTGGCTGTATCGTGATCGCGGCTGGCGTATCGGCCGATGACACAGCTGTCACTCAACATCGAGCATCGCGACGCCGAGGGCTTTCACCTCAGTATCCACACCGATCTGGCATTGACCGGGGTGACTGCCCTCTTCGGCCCCAGCGGGAGTGGCAAAACCACTATCCTCGATGCCATCGCGGGACTGCGCCCTGACATCAGCGACGCCACCATCGCTTTTAACGGCAAAAACTGGCAAGAAGGCTCGCAACATACGCCCCCCTGGAAGCGATCCCTGAGCTATGTTTTTCAGGATGCGCGGCTGTTCCCCCATATGACCGTCGCGCAAAATCTGGCGTTTGCTGCCAAGCACGCGACCGCTGCTCCCGACGCCGAGCAGATCGCGACGGCCATGGACATCACGGCCTTGATGGAGCGATTCCCCGAAACGCTCTCAGCGGGACAGCAGGCCCGCGTTGCTATCGCCCGCGCCCTCATGCGGGACCCGGATCTGCTCCTCCTCGATGAGCCTCTCGCCAATCTGGATCGAAGCGCTGCTGCGGCGTGCCTCGCCTGCCTCCGGCGTATTCATCGGGAGCGTGAGTTGCCCATGATCTACGTGAGTCACCAGATCGAGGAACTCAGTACCATCGCCGACCAAATCCTGCTCATAGCGAATGGAAAAGTTACGGAGCAGGGTCCGTTGTTGGAGCTCGCCAGCCAGGTAAACACTGCGCTTGCCGAGGATGAATCTGCTGCGAGCTTGCTGGCCGTGGAGGTGTTTGCTCAGGATCCGGAGTTCGGCCTGACGGAACTTCGCGTAGACGGACAGTCTCTTTGGGTGGCGGGATCCGAAGATCGCGGAAACCTCCGCCGCCTGCGGGTCCCCGCGCGGGACGTCAGTGTCTGTCGCGAACGGCCCGTGGATACCAGTATTCAGAATGTGCTGCCCGTGACTTTGCTGGAGATTCGCGAACTCTCGAAGGCGCATTGCCTCCTGCGCCTTCAATTAAAACAACAATGTCTGCTGGCGCGCGTCACGAGACGCTCCAGGGAAGACCTCAAACTAAGACCGGGTGATCAATTGTTTGCACAGATTAAAAGCACCGCCCTTCTGGGCGACGCACGATGAGCAGTCATCCCTTTGATGTGCTTACTCCCGATGCGATCATCGATGCCGTAGAGGCTGCCGGTTTTGTCAGTGATGCGAGACTTCTGGCGCTCAACAGCTACGAAAATCGTGTTTATCAGGTGGGGGTTGAAGACGACACGCCGGTGATCGTGAAGTTCTACCGCCCCGGCCGCTGGACCGAGGAGCAACTTCGCGAGGAGCACAGTTTTAGCGAAGAGCTCGTCGAGGCAGAAATACCCGTGGTCGCCCCCATCAAATCCGAGACGGGAGAGACCGTCCATCGCTGGGGTAATCTGCTGTACACCGTGTTTCCCCGCCGCGGCGGTCATGCACCGGAGTTCGATAATCTCGACAACTTATTAGTGCTCGGCAGGACCCTCGGGCGCATCCATGCCATCGGCGCAACAAAGCCCTTCAGCTTTCGGCCGAGACTTGAGGGCCAGACGATCATTGAAGAAAGCCGCAAGCTCTTGCCGGATAGCTTTATTCCGACGGAACTGAAAACGGCCTACGTCACTCTGCTGAATGATCTGGAAAAGGAGTTGGCGCCAAAGATCCAGCAGATGGAAGCCGCCGGCGGCATTCGTATCCATGGCGATTGCCATGGCGGCAACATCCTCTGGCGGGATGAGACCGCCAACTTTGTAGACCTGGATGACTGCATGACCGCACCGGCAATACAGGATCTGTGGATGTTTTTATCCGGAGAGTCCAACGATCAGGAGATACAGCTGGGCGAAGTCATCGCAGGTTATGAAGAATTTTTTGAATTTGATCCCAGAGAATTGCACTGGATAGAGACGTTGCGCACTCTGCGAATCATCCGTTATGCCGCCTGGCTGGCTCGCCGCTGGGATGATCCGGCCTTTCCCAAGGCATTCCCCTGGTTTAACACCGAGCGCTACTGGTCAGATCATATTCTGGAACTGAGAGAACAGTTCTCCCGGCTGCAGGAGCCGGTGTTGCGGTTGCTATGAGATCCCAGTTTGGTCAGCGCTTTCGTGACCCCGGACATAAAACACTCCAGATCCAGCGCCAAAAACTGTTCTGCCCCAGCACCATCCGATCGACGTCATCAAAAAACCGTAACTGACCCTCGGGGTCGGCAAAGTAGTCAAGGCGAGTAATCATCTCGCGATCCGGGTCCAGCTCTCTCACGACTTTGGCCGGATTACCCGCCACGATCACATTTGCGGGCACGTCTTTGGTGACTACGGACCGCGCCGCCACCACGCTGTTGTCGCCAATCGTGACGCCCTTCAGGACCGTCGCGTGATCCCCAAGCCAGACATTGTTGCCGATGTGCACGGGTGTCACGCGGTCACTGCGCTGGGTGCGATCGTAGACCGTATGCCAATCCGAGTCCGTGATGTAGGTACCGTTGGCCATCATCACGCCATCGCCAATCGTGATCTCGTCCGAAGCGCTGATTCTGGAACCCGGGCTCATAAGCACGCCGCGTCCAATACGGATGGTCCCCGCCCCCGCCTCACGACCCCACACGCCTATCTCCACGCGATGCATGGGCTCGGCAACCGCGGTAAAACAATCGCCGATATGTATGTTGGGACCAGAGATAATCACATAGCGCGGCTTCATGAAGGTCGAGTAGTCACCGAGGCTTGCGCACTCGGGCCGTAAAAAGTAATCCACGTACCAGCGACGGTATCGAAGGTAGGCTTTTTTTACCCAGTAGGGTCTCAGATCGTCACGCATAGAAGATCGATAGGTTTGCGACTGCAAGAGGGCTAACCGTATCATTCGCGGCCAGCTTGCAACCATGCAAATTCTCCTATGCAGTCATCGTCCCGGCAGGTACAGAGCAGTCAGCGCGGCGTTCACCCCGGTCTGCCAGCGCTGCTTCGACGACATCAGCGGCAGCCGTGGCAAAAACCGCCCCAAAGCGTCGATCAGCCGGCCCTGAATACCCTGGATGCGGCCCTGGAGACTCATCGGGGGTCGGTGGTTCTGGACTCTTTTTGTGGCACCGGACACAGCACCGCCATTCTCTGCGGGCGTTATCCGGATGCCCTGGTCATCGGCGTGGACAAATCATCCCACCGACTGGATCGCCATCCCGAGCTGCCGGAGAACGGCTTGCTCCTGCAGGCCCACTGCGAGGCAGTATGGCGACATCTCAGGGAGCGACGGACAAGGCTTTTGGCCCATACAATTCTCTACCCCAATCCCTGGCCCAAGCCAGGCCACCTGGGTCGTCGCATCCACGGACACCCGGCATTTACGGAGCTTTTGGCTCTCGGTGGTCACCTGGAGCTGCGCAGCAACTGGCGGCTGTATGTAGAGGAGTTTGGCGTGGCGCTCACCCTCCTCGGACACCCCTCGCGCGTGGCAATAAGCTCTACCGAAGGCGCCGCGCTCACCCTGTTTGAGGAGAAGTACCGCAAGAGTGGTCACGAACTCTGGTCACTGTCGGCAGATCTTGTGAGCTCTCAGGACGAAGCTGTCGTATAGAGTGGACATGAAGACTACGCGGCAATCCGCTACCCTAGGCACCATGACTAGAGGAACAAAATGATGATGCCCGCAATCGACGACCCGATCTGGCAACGAATACTCGAAGAGACGCGCCAACACTCCCAGGAGGAGCCTATGCTTGCAAGTTACTTGCACGCAACGATCCTCAACCATAAGAAGATCGAGCGCTCTTTAAGCTTTTTGCTTGCCAATCAACTGGACAGCCCCGCCGCGTCCTCCCTGCTCCTGCGAGAGGTCATGCTCGAAGCCTTTGAGGCGGATCCGACCATTCTCGATGCAGTCCGCGCGGATTTGCTGGCGGTACTTGACCGGGATTCCGCGACCCATGAACTCTACATACCCTTTCTGTACTACAAGGGTTTTCATGCACTGCAAGCTCACCGCGTGTCACACTGGCTGTGGACCGAGGGTCGACAGTCCCTGGCGCTGTTTTTTCAAAACCGCGTCAGCACCAAGTTTGCCGTCGATATTCACCCCGCCGCGCGCATCGGCCGGGGCATCATGCTGGATCACGCTACGGGCCTGGTGATTGGAGAAACGGCGCGCGTGGGCAACAACGTGTCCATACTCCAGTCTGTGACCCTGGGCGGTACCGGCAAGGAAGATGGCAATCGCCACCCCAAGATCTGCGACGGCGTGTTGATCAGCGCCGGCGCGAAGATTCTGGGGAATATCTGTGTGGGTGAAGGGGCAAAGGTAGGTGCCGGCAGCGTCGTGCTGGAACCGGTGCCACCGCATACGACCGTCGCCGGCGTACCGGCCAAGGTGGTCGGCAAGCCCAACTCAGATCAACCAGCCCTCGATATGGATCACAGCTGGCCTTGCTGCGACGATTAAGGTGTCGCGAGCACGTTTAGAGCGCGGCCCTTGCCTGGTGGTGATTTAAGCGGACGTCGATTGCCATGGATGGCAATCGCCGAGCCTGTCATGGAGGACGCTTTTTGGCGGTCCGCGTAATCGCTACCAGGCAAGGGCCGCGCGTATAGCGGAGTCCGCACTTAATCCCGATGATACTGGGGTGACAACTCGATCACCGCATCAACAAACGCCGTCACATGGTCCGGGTTCACCCCGGGGGTAATGCCATGGCCCAGGTTGAAGACGTGGCCACTGCCGTGGCCGAAGCCGGCGAGAATGCCTGCCACTTCTTCGCGGATTCGATCGGGGGATGCGAACAGCATCATGGGATCCATATTGCCCTGGATCGCCACTCGATCACCGACGAGTTTCTTGGCGGTGGCAATATCCGTTGTCCAATCGATGCCCACTGCCTGGGCACCGCAGTCGGCAATCGTTGATAGCCACTGACCGCCACCCTTGGTAAAGACGATAACCGGCACGGGCCGGCCGTCGGCCTCCCGGGGTAGACGCGATACGATGCGCTGCATGTACTTGAGAGAGAACTCCTTGTAAGCGCCGGCACTCAGGCTACCGCCCCAGGTATCAAAAATCTGCAAGGCCTGCGCCCCGGCTTCCACCTGCGCTGTCAGATAGTCCGCTACGGCGTCCGCCAGCACCGTCAGCAGCTCGTGCATGAGCTCGGGCTGATCGTAGGCCATGGTTTTGACCCGGGAGAAATCCTTCGAAGAGCCGCCCTCGACCATGTAGGTCGCCAGGGTCCAGGGCGAACCGGAAAAACCAATGAGGGGTACGGAGCCATTGAGCTCCTTGCGAATAGCACTCACCGCATCCATCACGTACCCGAGATCATCACTCGCTTTAAAGGAGTTAAGTCCCGCGAGATCTTCGGCGCTGCGGACGGTCTTGCGAAACCGCGGCCCTTCGCCGGTTTCAAAATACAGGCCCAGACCCAGGGCGTCGGGAATGGTCAGAATGTCCGAAAACAAAATCGCTGCATCCATCGCGTAGCGTCGCAGGGGCTGCATGGTGACTTCGCAGGCAAGCTCGGTGTTTTTACACAGGTCCAGAAACGATCCCGCCTCCTCTCGCGTGGCGCGGTATTCAGGCAGATAACGGCCGGCCTGACGCATCATCCACAGAGGCGTGCGATCCACGGGCTCACGCATCAGGGCACGCAGGAAACGGTCGTTTTTGAGTTCACTCATCGTTATTTTTCCCTCAACCGGCCGTAACAGGCCGATGACTCATTGAATCAGTAATGTGTTGTTGCGCGGAGCCGATACCTCAGACTTCAAGATAATCGAGAATACCCTCGGCCGCCTGACGCCCTTCCCAGATGGCGGTAACCACCAGGTCGGAACCGCGCACCATGTCGCCACCGGCGAAAACCTTGGGGTTACTGGTCTGGAACCCGAACTTTTGATGCTCCGCCGCCTCTACGCCGCCCCAGTCATTAACCCGAACACCCGCATCCTCGAACCACGGCGCGGGGCTTGGCTGAAAACCAAAGGCCATGATGATGGTATCGGCCTCAAGGACCTCTTCGCTGCCGGGAATGGGCTCGGGACGCCGACGCCCATCAGGTCCCGGAGGACCCAGACGGGTTTCGATGGTTTTTACACCGCAGGCATCGCCAAAGTATTCCACCACCTCGACGGGCTGGCGATTGAACAAAAACTCCACGCCCTCTTCCCGGGCGTTGGCAACTTCCTTGCGGGAGCCGGGCATGTTCTCCTCATCGCGACGATAGGCACAGATCACGTGCTCGGCCTGCTGACGAACCGCCGTACGCACACAGTCCATGGCGGTATCACCGCCACCGAGGACCACAACCCGCTTGCCCTTGAGGTTGATATAGGCATCGGGATGCTGCTCAAAACCCAGGTTGTGGTTCACATTGCCAATGAGAAAGTCCAGCGCCTTGTGAACGCCAGGTAGATTCTCGCCGGGGAAATTGCCTTTCATGGGCGTGTAGGTGCCCATGCCCATAAACACCGCGTCATACTCCTCCAGCAGCGTATCCATGCTGATATCGCGGCCGATCTCGGTGTTCAATCGGAATTCCATGCCCATGTCCGTGAAAATCTCGCGGCGACGCATCATGACCTGCTTTTCGAGCTTGAACTCCGGAATGCCGAAGGTCAGGAGGCCGCCGATCTCGGGATAGCGATCAAAAATCACGGGCTTGACGCCGGCACGCACGAGAATATCTGCACAGCCGAGACCCGCAGGGCCCGCACCGATAATGGCAACGCGCTTGTCCGTAGGGACCACGTCGGACAGATCCGGACGCCAACCCATGGCAAGGGCAGTATCCGTAATGTACTTCTCGGCAGAACCGATGGTCACGGCACCAAAGCCGTCGTTGAGGGTACAGGCCCCTTCACACAGGCGATCCTGAGGGCAGACCCGACCACAGACTTCGGGCAGGGTGTTGGTCTGATGACTCAGCTCCGCCGCCTCAAAGAGATTGCCGTCGGTGACCAGCTTCAGCCAGTTGGGGATGAAGTTATGTACCGGACACTTCCACTCGCAGTAAGGATTACCGCATTCGAGGCAGCGATCGCTCTGATCCTCTACCTGTGCCTTGGTAAAAGGATCATAAATCTCGACGTACTCGGTTTTACGAGACGGTAGATTCTTTTTATCGGGGTCGGCACGTCCGACATCAATAAACTGAAAATTGTTAGTTACGCGTCCGCTCATAGAGGTCGCTCCAGCGTGTTACCTAGTCTGTTTCGCGCAGGCGGCTCAGCAATTGCTGAAGATCGGCGGCCTTGGGTTTCACCAGCCAGAACTTGCCTACGTAGTCTTCAAAGTTTTCCTGGATCTCCCGGCCCCAGGCAGAGCCGGTCTCAGCCACATGCTGTCCCAGGATATCCAGCAGGTGGGTTCGATAGGCTTCCATGTACTCGGAGCTGACCCGGTGAATCTCCACCAGTTCGCTGTTGTAACGATCGATAAACTGCCGCTGCTGATCAAGGACGTAGGCAAACCCACCGGTCATGCCCGCACCGAAATTCACACCGGTGTCGCCCAGAACCGTGACGCAACCGCCGGTCATGTATTCACAACAGTGGTCCCCCGCGCCTTCAACCACCGCATGGGCGCCTGAATTACGCACGGCAAAGCGCTCGCCGGCAATACCCGCCGCGTAGAGCGCGCCACCCGTCGCACCGTAGAGACAGGTGTTGCCGATGATGGTGGTTTCCTGGGAGGCATATTTGCTGTTCGCCGGCGGATAAACAACCAGCTTGCCGCCTGCCATACCTTTGCCCACGTAATCGTTGCTGTCCCCTTCAAGGTACATATGCAGGCCACCGGCATTCCACACGCCGAAGCTCTGTCCCGCGGTTCCCGTAAGCCTGAGGGTAATCGGCGCATCTTCCATGCCCATGTTGCCGTGACGGCGGGCGATCTCGCCGGACAGTCGCGCCCCGATGGAACGATCACAGTTGGTGACGGTAAAAGCGAACTCGCCTCCGCTGCCCGCCTCGATGGCAGACAGGGTTGCCTTGAGCATCGCCTCAGCTTTCTCCCCGCGATCAAAGGGGTTGTTGGAGGCGACTATGCAAAACTCCGGCTGCCCTTCGGCGTCTTCGGACTTGTGGAGAATCGGCGCGAGATCCAGGGACCGCTGTCTTGCGGTATCCCCGGGCAGTCTGTGTAAGAGATCCGTGCGGCCGATCAACTCTTCCAGGGATCGCATACCCAGGCTCGCCAACCACTCGCGGGTCTCCTGAGCTACAAAGGTAAAGAAGTGCACCACCATCTCTACGGTGCCGTTGAAATGATCGTCACGAAGATACTCGTTCTGCGTGGCAACGCCTGTAGCGCAGTTGTTGAGATGACAGATACGTAAGTACTTACAACCCAGCGCCACCATGGGCGCCGTACCAAAACCAAAGCTCTCGGCCCCCAGAATGGCCGCTTTCACCACGTCCAGCCCCGTCTTCATACCGCCATCCGCCTGAAGACGCACATTGCCGCGAAGACCGTTACCCCGGAGCGTTTGCTGAACTTCCGCAAGGCCGAGCTCCCAGGGAGAACCCGCATGGCGAATAGAGGTAAGGGGGCTCGCCGCCGTACCACCGTCGTAGCCACTGATCGTGATGAGGTCTGCGTAGGCCTTGGCAACACCCGCCGCGATGGTTCCAACACCGGGCTCCGATACCAGCTTCACCGAAACCAACGCCGAGGGATTCACCTGCTTGAGATCGAAAATCAACTGGGCAAGATCTTCGATGGAATAGATGTCGTGGTGAGGGGGTGGCGAAATCAGCGTTACCCCGGGAACAGAATAGCGCAATCGGGCAATGAGCTCGTTGACCTTACCGCCGGGCAGCTGTCCGCCCTCACCGGGCTTGGCGCCCTGAGCCACCTTGATCTGAAGGACTTCCGCGTTCACCAGATAATGGGGAGTCACACCGAAGCGACCCGAGGCAATCTGCTTGATCTTCGACACGCGATCGGTGCCAAAGCGCGCCGGATCCTCACCGCCCTCACCGGAATTTGAGCGCGCGCCCACACGGTTCATGGCCGCCGCGAGAGCCTCGTGGGCCTCGGGACTCAGGGCACCCAGGGACATACCGGCAGAATCAAAGCGCTGCATGATCGCTTCAACGGGTTCCACCTCATCGATGGGAATGGGCCCAGCACTGGCAACGGGGGTGAACAAATCCCGAAGGGTGGCGACGGGGCGCTCGTTCACGAGTTTGGCATAGCTTTGATAATGACTGTAACTGCCCGTGGACACGGCCTGCTGCAGCGTCATCACTACATCAGGATTGAAGGCGTGGTACTCCTGACCGTGAACATACTTGAGAAGACCGCCCTGGCTGATGCCCTTGCGCTGACTGCAGGCCAGGCGCGCCAGGGCTTCGGAATCTTCCTGAAGATCGACAAAACGCGCACCCTCAATGCGACTGGCTACGCCACAAAAGGCCGTATCGATGACCTCCCGGGATAGACCCACCGCTTCGAACAGCTGGGCACCGCGATAGGAACTCACCGCGGAGATTCCCATCTTGGACATGATCTTCAGGAGGCCCTTGTTCAGGCCGCGTCGGTAGTTCTTGTAGCAGACACCGGGCTCGCCCAGGAGCTCACCGCTGCGCAGGAGTTCTTCCAATACCGAGTAAGCCAGATAGGGGTACACCGCTGTAGCGCCAAAGCCGAGGAGGCAGGCGATCTGGTGCGAGTCCCGGGCGCTGGCGGTCTCTACCACCAGGTTAGCGTTACAGCGCAGGCCTACCTGTATCAGATGGTGATGAACGGCACCGGTGGCGAGGAGGCTGTGCACGGGCAATCGACCGCCTTCGATGCGTCGGTCTGATAGCAGCACGATGGTATTGCCGTCGCGAACCGCCGCCTCGGCTTCCTGCTTCAGGGCCTCAACGGCACTGTGCAGATCGGTTTCCCGGGGATCAAAACTGCAGTCGATATCCGCGACATGAAAGCCCGGTCGATCCAGGTTCATGAGGGTGTTGAATTTACCCTGAGACAGCACCGGCGAGGTGAGAATCACGCGATCCGCGTGCTCCGGCCCCAGGTGAAACAGATTCCGCTCGACACCGATGGCGGTCTCGAGGGACATGACAATGGCTTCGCGCAGGGGATCGATGGGCGGGTTCGTGACCTGGGCGAACTTCTGACGGAAGTAATCGTAGAGCGAGCGCTGCTTGAGAGACAGCACGGCCATAGGCGTGTCGTCTCCCATGGAGCCCACGGCCTCGTTGCCGGACTCAGCGAGGGGACGCAGCACCTGCTCCCGTTCCTCAAAGCTGACCTGGAACATTTTCATGTAGGACTGGAGATCGTCGGGGTCGATGCCCTGGGTGCCCTCGCCGTGGAAGCTCCCCACAATGCGTTGGGAGCTCTCCTTCAGCCAGCGCTTATAGGGGTGCGCGGACTTGAGGCGGTTGTCGATTTCTTCCGTCTGCAAAAATTCGCCGGTGTGCGTATCGATGACCAGCAGCTGCCCCGGGCCCACACGGCCCTTGGCAACCACGTCTTCATTCTTATAACCATGGGTGCCCACTTCCGAGGCGACGGTGATAAATCCATCGGTGGTGCGCACCCAGCGCGCCGGGCGGAGGCCGTTCCGGTCGAGAACACAGACCGCGTAGCGACCATCGGTGAGCACGATGCCGGCCGGTCCGTCCCAGGGCTCCATGTGCATGGAGTGGTATTCGTAAAAAGCCTTGAGATCCGGATCGATGGACTCGATGTTCTGCCAGGCCGGCGGAATCAACATGCGCAGGGCCCGGGGCATATCGATGCCCCCGGTAAGGAGCACATCGAGCATATTGTCCAGACTGGAGGAGTCGGAGCCGCTGCGATTGACCAGGGGCGCTATGTCGGCAATATCCGGCAGACGGTCGTTTTCAAACAAGGCAGCCCGCGCCGTGGCCCAGTTACGGTTGCCTTCAATGGTGTTGATCTCGCCATTGTGAGCCAGGAGCCTGAAGGGCTGCGCCAGAGGCCAGCGGGGCATGGTGTTGGTAGAAAAACGCTGGTGGAACACGCAGATCGCCGTGCACAGACGCTCGTCGGACAGATCGTGGTAAAAGCGCGGCAGGTCCACGGGCATCACAAGGCCCTTGTAGGCAATCACCCGGGAAGACAGGCTGCAGATATAGAATTCCCGATCACCCTCCGTGGCCATTTCGGCCTTACGGCGCACAACAAACAGCGCGGTGGACAGCTGTTCCTGGGTCAGTTCACCCGCATCGATAAAGATCTGTTCAATGCGTGGCAGGCCCGCAAGCGCTATTTCACCACAGACATTGGTGTCGATGGGTACTTCGCGCCACCCCAGTACTGTAAGCCCCCGATCCACCAGGGCTGTCTCCAACGCGTCCCGGCCCGCCTGGGCCAGAGCCTCATCCTGATTAAGGAATATCTGTCCGATGGCGAGGCGTCCGATGGAGTCGACATCAAAATGCTCTTTAGCCAGGGCCCGCATAAAGGCCTCGGGCATTTGCATGAGCAGGCCACAGCCGTCGCCGGTGCGACCGTCGGATGCGATACCGCCACGATGGGTCATGCAGGTCAGGGACTCAATGGCCACCTGCAACAGGCGGTGGCTCGCATCGCCCGACATGTGCGCGATAAGACCAAAACCGCAGTTGTCGCGGACTTCTTCAGGGCTGTACAGACCTGCGCTCATACCTTGATAGTATTCCTTTAAAAACAATTACTTGTGGCCGCCCTCACCCGTAAACCATCCTCATGGTCGCAATATGTTCGCGATAAGTGTTCGCGATATAGGCGCGATATGGGCGCGAAAAAAACCGGCCGGTACCTGCTGCTGCGTGGTTTTTACTGCAGGCGGGGGGGAGCAAGTTTACACAGTTGGGAAAACGGGAACAAACCTGTTTATTCGGGGCAAAAGGTCTCGAGAAAGGCCTCGAGTTCGGCCCTGGGGAGATCATCGACAATAGCCGCGTTCCCCACCGCATCGAGAAGGACGAGGCGCAGCCTGCCATCGACGACCTTTTTGTCACGGAGCATATGCTGGGTCCAGGTAGCGACGGACATATCCTCCGGTGGCGTCGTGGGCAGGTCCATAGCCTCCAGCCAGTCCACGAGTTCGTCGACCTCGCTATCGCTGATACAGCCGCGACGCGCCGAGAGCCGGGCGGCGAGGACCATACCGGCGGCGACCGCCTCACCATGGAGCCAGCGGCCATAGCCCTGAGCCGCCTCGATGGCATGACCAAAGGTGTGTCCCAGATTCAGGATTGCGCGGATGCCGCCCTCGCGCTCGTCCTCGGCAACCACCCGCGCCTTCGCGGCGCAGCTGCGCTCAATGGCCTCTTCAAGCACCACTTTTTTACGGGCGACAAAATCATCGCGATGCTGATGCATCCACTGATAAAACGCGGGATCGCAGATCAGGCCGTACTTGATGACCTCCGCAAGACCCGCGGCATATTCACGGGCCGGGAGACTATCCAGCACATCGGGGTCGATAAACACCGCCTGGGGCTGGTAAAAAGCGCCAATCATGTTTTTGCCCAGGGGATGATTGACGCCCGTTTTACCACCGACGCTGGAGTCCACCTGGGCCAGGAGCGTCGTAGGTATCTGAATAAAGTTCACGCCGCGCTGATAGCTGGCCGCGGCAAAACCGGCCATGTCGCCCACCACGCCACCACCGAGGGCAATAAAGCTGGTGCTGCGGTTGTGATTGTCGCGAAGGGCGGTGTCAAAGATCTGTTCGAGGGTTGCCAGGGTCTTGTGCTCTTCGCCGTCGGGGAGTAAGACCCGGGAAACCTTCAGGGACTCGTCCAGGTGCCCGAGCAGACGTTCCATGTACAGCGGCGCGACGGTGGTATTGCTGATAATCACCACCTGCTTGCCCTTAATGTGGCGGTTCAGGCGCTCAGCGTCATCCAGCACGCCACTTTCTATGTAGATGGGGTAGCTGCGCTCTTCGAGCTGGACGTTGAGTGTTCTCATGGGGCTAAAACTGCGCTGGGACTGGGCGTCTTAAGGTAACTGTGCAAGGAGTCTCTGTGCAATCACCTTGGGGCTGCTGCTGTCCGTATCGATAACGTGATCCGCGATCTCCCGGTACAGGGGATCCCGAAGGGCAAAGAGCTCCCGGAGGGTCGCTTCCGGATCCTTGCCATTGAGCAGCGGCCGGCTGCGGTCTCCGCGGGTTCTGCGGATCTGTTCATCGAGGGTCGCGTGGAGGTAGATAACAAAGCCCCTCGAGGCCAGGACCCGCCGATTGGCATTTCGCATCACTACGCCCCCACCGGTGGCCAGAACGGTGTGATCGAGAAGCGTCATTTCATCGATGACGGATTCTTCCCTATTCCTGAACCCCTCTTCCCCTTCGACATCAAAAATCCAGGCGATGTCGGCACCGGTGCGGGATTCGATCTCGGAGTCACTGTCGGCAAAGCCCAGCTTGAGACCCCGCGCCAGCAACTTACCGATGGTTGTTTTCCCCGCACCCATGGGACCCACAAGAAACACGCGGTTGTAGTTGCTCAAAAGAGGTTACTCAAAAGAGGTTGCTCAAAGGAGACCGCTCACAAGCGCGGTGCCGCCATAGTCTGCCAGCACCGGGCTTGCATTAATCGAGCAATGTGTCAGCGAGGATCCTTGGCGTGATAAAGATCAGCGTTTCGGTCTTCGTGCGCTGGCTGGACTCATTTCGGAACAGCGCGCCTACGTAGGGCAGGTCGCCGAAAAACGGCACCTTGGAGGTGGTTTCCAGGTTCTCCGTGCGGAACACCCCACCGAGGACCACGGTCTCACCGTTGCCAACCAGTACCTGCGTCGTCAGCTGGGTGGTATCGATAGCGGGAATCAGCCCCCCCTGACCGGACGGCACAAGATCACCCACGGAATCCTGATTAATCACCAGATCCAGAAGAATACGGTCATCGGGAGTGATGTTCGGCGTAACGTCCAACTTCAGCACGGCTTCCTTAAACTGCACGGCGGTGGCGCCACTCGCTGCCGCCTGCTGGAAAGGAATCTCCGTACCGGACTTGATCGTCGCCGGCTGCTTGTCACCGGTAATCACCTTCGGCTGGGATACCACTTCACTCTTGCCCGCCGCTTCAAGGGCGGAGAGCTCTGCCGTCAAAAACAGCTCGCTGGAGGTAAAGCCGACGGCAAAACCGCTGGTTGCGGAGCCGGATCCCAGGTCCACCAACAGAGCACCCGGGTAAGAAAGATCCGGCTGCGTACCGTTAATTACCGAGTTGTTCAGGTTCACCGCATTCGTAGCGTCACCCGTAACCGACAGAATATTGCCATTGGCATCGGGCTCGAGGTAACCACCACCCCACTGAATACCCAGTTCTTTCTCGAGATCGGACTGCGCAATCACAATACGCGACTCGATCATGACCTGGCGGATGGGGATATCAACGCGATCGATGAGCTCCCGAATCTCGGCCAGTTTTGCGGAGGTCTCCGTAACGATCAGGGAATTGGTGCGCGCCTCGACAATCACCGAGCCGCGGGATGAGATGAGGCTTCCGCCATCCTCAGACCCTGCCTGGAAGAGGCCCACGATATCTGCGGCGTTGGCATAGCGAATGCGGATGAACTCACTGGAGAGGGGCGCCAGTTCTGCAATCTGCTTGTTGGCTTCAATCTCCTGACGCTCCCGCTCGGCAATCTCTGCCGCGGGCGCCACCATTAACACGTTGCCAATCTGACGCTTATCCAGACCCTTGGTCTTGAGCACCAGCTCGAGGGCCTGATCCCAGGGCACGTTCTTCAACCGCAGGGTGATGCGACCGGATACCGTATCACTGGCCACCAGGTTGAGCTCTGTAAAATCAGCGATCAGTTGAAGTACCGCGCGCACTTCGATGTCCTGGAAGTTCAGGGAGATACGATCACCGACGTAGGCAAACTCGTTGCGTCGTTCCTCCGCCTCTTTCTTGCTCAGGGGCTTGATGCTGACGACATACTCATTGTCTGTCTGATAGGCCAGGTAATCAAAGGGCCCGCTGGTTTTGAGGGTCAGGGCCGTGCCGCGCTCGGAGGTGTTCACATCCACGCTGTTTACGGGCGTGGCAAAGTCCGTGACGTCATAGCGGCGCAGCAGGCGCTCGGGAATATCCGTATCGAGAAACTCGACCTTGATATCGCCGCTCTCGCTGAACACGTTGACGTCAACGGAAGGATCCGTGAGCTGAAGGATCAAGCGACCCTCACCCGCGGGGGAGCGCTGGAACTGCAGATCGGAGATGCTGGAGCGCACGTCGGCAACGGACTCAATTCTGGTTTTGACCGAATTAGCATCGCTTTCCTGTTTGAAGTACTCCGCGTCCGCATCCTGTCCCACGGTCAAAAACAGACTGTTGCCCTCGACACGGGTGTCGTAGGGAACCAGTTTCACCAGATTCAACACCAGGCGCGTGCGGTCACCGGATTCCAGCACCAGAACACCCGTGGCATTACCGTAGGGCAGGCTGTAGCGACGACGCTCGAGCTGAGAAGTTGTGTTGGGGAAATCGATGGAAATACGCGCGGGCTTTTCAATAGTGTAGGACTGCAACTCTGACGGTGGCGCCTCATCAAAATCCAGGCGCACTTCAAATTTGCTGCCGGGGCGCGAGCTGAACTCGATATCCGTAACTGCCGTAGCGAAGGCCTGAGTGCAGCTTAAAAGCGCCAGCATCGTCCCAAGAACGCGCAGAGCGGATCGACTCAGGACCTTGCGCCATGCCATTACGCCAGCGTTCCCGCGCTCAGCGTTCATGGCCATTTCAGCCCTCGCAGATTGATTTCCATTCATGGTCTTCACCCAGGGCGACCTACAAGCCGCTCAGTTCTATGGTGCGCGGTCGCTCTACCCAACCGTCGCTTGTGCCGTCCGTAACGATTTCCACCACGGCCAAATAGGTATCTGTCATCTCAACAATCTTGCCGTGGTTACGGCCCAGGTAGTTACCCACCTGCACGCGATGAATCCCGCCTTCGGGATCCCTCACGAGGCTCCAATTGTTGGCTCCTCTCTCCAGAGACCCCACCATTGCAAGGGAGTCAAAAGTGTATTGCTCAAGAAATTCTTTGGCGCGGTTGTCGTCAGGCTTGATGGCGCTGATGGACTGCAGCTGGGTGATCTCCCGAACCTCGATGGGCCGGTCGAAGGGGCTGCGCAGACGCGTGGCGCTGTAGGCGAAGGCCTCATAGGCCTTAAAAGTCGGTATGGGAGCAATGATGCCGCCGGGGCGGGCACGCTTCTCCGCCATAAAACTGTCAAGATCAGAGAAGTCCCGGGAGGTGCAGCCGGCGACCAGCAGGAAAAGCGGCAGGAGCAGCGCGAGATGCTTCGTCGCTTTCATCATTAGCCCTCCCCGTCCTTGTAACGATAGGTCTTGGCGGTGATGTTCATGCTCAGAGCCGCGGAATTACTGCTACTGGCACTGATGGTGAAGTCGTGAAGGGTGACGATGCGCGGGAGACCGGCCATGCCGCTCACAAAAGCCCCGAGGTCGTGGTAGGAGCCGCTCGCCACAATCGCGATGGGGAGCTCCACATAGAATTCGCGGCTGACCTCAGGTTGCAGATCGATGCTGCTGATCGCCAGGCCGTTGAGCAGGCCCTTGTTAGTAATATCTTCCAGGAGTCCCGGCACTTCCGTGTCCGAGGGCAACTGGCTGATCAGGGCGCCAAAGGACTCTTCCATCTCAGCCATCTGACGCCGGTAGGCATCCAGGTTGGCCACCTGAAAAGCTTTCTTCTCGTAGTCCTGCTTGAGCGTGGACTCGCGGCTCTGCTCGCTGGCCAGCTGCAGCTGCAGATCCTTGATGTGGTAGTAGTAGCCCCCGACAAGCACCAGGGCAAACAACAGAGCACAGAGGATGACCTTGACCACCACGGGCAAAGTGCCGATGTTATCGAGGTTGATGTCATTGACATCAAATTCCCGGAGGGAGCGCAGCGTGTCATCTAACGCCATCGATCAATCCCCCGACTCATTGTCTTTAGCGGGCAAATCCACTTTGACGCTCAGATCAAAAGTGTTGGCCTGATCGCCGTAGGTGGGTGCGGCGCGAACGGCATCAAGATTCGGGTCTTTCAGCCAATCCGATGCATCCAGACGACGCATGAGACTCGACACCCGGTTGTTGGATTCCGCAACACCATTGACTCTCAGGTCAACGCCCCGGGCACTGACATTGGTGTAAAACACCCCGTCGGGCACAGTGCGCACCAACTGATCCAGCACACGCACGATAATCGGACGGTTGCCCTGCAACTCCTGAATCACCCGCATGCGCTCAATCAGCTGGTTGCGCTTGCGCTGCAGGTCCTTGATCTCTTCGACCTGCTTGTCGAGTTCGCTGATATTGGAAGAGATGTAATTGTTGCGGGCTCGCTGGCCATCAATCTGCGAATTCACGAAGCGGTCGCCCAGCATCACCAGAATCACGGCAGCGGCGGCAACCAGACCCAGGATACTCAGAAAAGCGCGCTTCAGTTCCTCGCGCCGGGCCTCTCTCCAGGGGAGTAAATTAATGCGTGCCATTAATCGAAGCTCCGCAGGGCCAGACCACAGGCGATCATCATGGCGGGGGCATCACTACCCAGGGCCACAGCGTTAACACGGGGCGAGATGGTCATTTCGGCGAAGGGATTGGCAACCACCGTGGGGGTTCCCAACTGCTCCTGCACCAGCTCCGACAGGCCATCCATAAAGGACACACCGCCGGCCATAATGATGTAGTCGACGTCGTTGTACTGACTCGATGAGAAAAACAGCTGCAGCGAGCGGGTCACCTGCTGTACCACGGCATCCCGGAAAGGATTCAGCAACTCAGGTTCGTAGTCATCGGGCAGACCGCCCTGCTTTTTCGCAAGACCGGCCTCTTCCAGGGGAAGTCCGTAGCGACGCATGATTTCGTCCGTCAGCTGTTTGCCGCCGAATAATTGCTCACGGGTGTAAATGGTGTTGCCGTCTTTGAGGACACTGAGCGTTGTCATGGTGGCGCCGATGTCGACGATGGCTACAACGCTGTCTTCCTTCAATTCGAGGTGTTCGCGGATGAGCGAGTAGGCGCGCTCCATGGCGTAGGCTTCTACATCGATAACCTTGGCTTCGAGATCGGCGCCTTCGATCGCCTCGACGCGAAGATCAATAGTTTCCCGTCGGCAAGCGGCCAGCAGCACTTCGACCATATTCTCGCGCTCTGCCGAGGGATTCTGCACTTCAAAATCCAGGGCGACTTCTTCGAGGAGATAGGGAATGTACTGGTCGGCCTCGAGGGTGAGCTGCGTCTCCATCTCGTCGTCGGATAGGCCCACAGGCATATCGATCAATTTGGTAATAACGGAGGAGCCGGCGACGGCGGCGGATACTTGCTTTAACTTGGAGCGGGACTGGGCCACGACGCTGCGCACAGCATTTGCCACGCCATCCACATCATTGATGGCTTTTTCAACTACCGCGTCCTGGGGAAGCGAACACACCGCGTAACTCTCTACACGGTATTTATCCCCAGTACGACTGAGCTCCAACAGTTTCACCGTCGTGGAGCTGATATCGATCCCCAACAGCGGCGTCTGCTTACGTTTTCCTAGCAACCCAAGCAAGTCGTTTTCCTATAAGTTTCACGGACTTAGCTTTACTTTGTGTTCTTATACTTGAATATTAAGCGTTAAGATAGCCTACAATGCAATCAAAACACAAAAAAAGCATATAATTACCATCAACAAACATCCACAGTCTCGCGCGAAATACGCTGAATTCACCGCCAATAGCGGTGCTGCGCAGCGAACACGAGCGGGCAACCTTACTCCGGAGACACTGTGAAATTGCTGCGCTGGCCCCTGCGCCTTACGGTGTTGGGCTTTTTTGGTGGTTGCTGGCTATTTGCCGGCATCTATCTGTATCTCAGTCCCAATCTCCCGAATGTCGAAACCCTCCGCGACGTTCGCCTGCAAACACCCATGCGCGTGTATACCCGTGACGGCGATCTCATCGGGCAGTTTGGTGAACAGAAGCGTAACCCCCTGACCTACGATCAGATCCCACAGCAGTTTGTGCTGGCGCTACTGGCGGCGGAAGACGACGGCTTCTTCTCCCATGGCGGCATTGATTTCGGCGGGCTGCTGCGGGCTGTGTCAGAGCTTGTGCTCACGGGCGAAAAAGGCTCCGGGGGCAGTACGCTCACCATGCAGGTGGCGCGGAATTACTTCCTGACTCTCGATCGCACGTTCATGCGGAAATTCAACGAGATACTCCTTGCCATCGAAATCGAGCGGCGCCTCTCCAAGGAAGAAATTTTTGAGCTGTACGTGAACCGTGTGTTCCTTGGTCACCGCTCCTACGGTTTTGAAGCCGCCTCCCAGGTGTATTACGGCAAAGGCATTGGTGAACTGAATCTTGCCCAGCACGCGATGCTGGCGGGCATTCCCAAATCACCGTCCCGGAATAACCCCCTCAGTGGACCCAAGGCCGGCAAAGACCGGCGCAACTGGATTCTCGGAAGAATGCTGTCCCTGGATTACATCGACCAGGCGACCTATGACGCGGCGGTCGCACTGCCTGTGACCGCCACCCAGCATGGCGCGCGCATCTCCCTGGAAGCCCAGTATGCTGCGGAGATGGCCCGGCGTCAGATGGTGCAGCGCTACGGCATGTCCGCTTACAACGAGGGCTATAGCGTCTACACCACCCTGGATAGCAAATTGCAGCAGGTCGCCAGCGCGGCTGTGGTGGACGGCCTCATGACCTATGACTCCCGCCACGGGTATCGCGGCCCCGAGGAGCAATTGCCTGGGGCGGCGCTCGCTCCCGACGCGCCCCTCCCCCTGAAGGAATGGCTCGGGGTTCTTGAGAACACCCCGGTCATCGCTGGCCTGGAGCCCGCGGTGGTCACGGGAGTTGATGACGCGGGTATTACGGTGCTGCTCAGGGACCAACGGCAGGTGCGTGTCGAGTGGGAGGATGGTCTCCGACAGGCGCGGCCTTACCTCAGCGAGAATCGCATGGGCTCATCGCCCGCAACGCCGGCGGACGTCGCTGCCCCGGGTGATCTCGTCCGAGTGAAGCTCAGCGATAATGAGCGCTGGCGCTTTGCGCAGGTGCCCGATGCCCAGGCCGCCCTGGTATCCCTCAACCCCAATAATGGTGCCATCGTCAGCCTCGTCGGCGGCATCGGCTTTGAGAAGAGCAAATTCAACCGCGCCACCCAGGCCCAGCGCCAGCCCGGCTCCAATCTCAAGCCCTTTTTGTACAGCGCGGCGCTGGATGCGGGGTTCACCGCGGCCAGCATCATCAACGACGCGCCGATTGTCATGGAGGACCGTTCTCTCGAAGGCGTGTGGCGTCCGGAAAACGACAGCGGCAAATTCTTTGGCCCCACGCGATTGCGCTGGGCGCTGACCAAGTCCCGCAACCTCGTATCCATTCGCCTCCTGCAGCAGCTCGGAGTACGTCGCTTCATCAACTACGCGGACCAACTGGGCTTTGATACCGAGGACTTTGCTCCGGATCTGTCCCTGGCCCTGGGCACCCACGCCATGAATCCCCTTGAGATCGCCAGCGCCTATGCGATTCTCGCCAACGGTGGTTACCGGGTTGAGCCCTTCCTGATCCAGCGCATCGACAACCTGGCGGGAGAGACAGTTTTTGAGGCCCGCCCTGCCACCGTGTGCAGGGACTGTGGCCAACAGGAAGAAGCGTCGGTCCAAAACGAAGAACTGTCCATGGAGGAAATACTCGCGGCCGAGGAGACCAATGCTCTCCCTGGGCCAGAGCGGGTGATGGACGAACGGGTCAACTTCATCATCGACAGTATTCTTCAGGACGTTATTAAAAAAGGCACGGGCAGACGGGCCCTGGTCTTAAAGCGCGATGACATCGCCGGAAAAACCGGTACAACCAACGGACCCATGGACGCCTGGTTTTCGGGCTACAACCCCGACGTGGTCACCACAACGTGGGTGGGTTTTGATAATTACACGCCCCTGGGTCGTCGCGAGTTTGGTGGCACCGCCGCCCTGCCCATCTGGATCAATTACATGCGCGAGGCGCTGGCAGGTCTGCCCGAAAAGCCCCGCGATCTCCCCCCGGGCGTGATCCACGTGCGCATCGACCCCGCCACGGGGCTCCTCGCGCCCGCTGATCAGCGGGACGCAATTTTTGAATACTTCCGCGCAGAGAATCTCCCGGAGCAGGGAGAGGGAGAAGGTACCGGCCCCACGGGTACCGACGATCTCATTCAGGAAATTTTCTGAGCCTCGGCGGCAGGCGCTGCGCTGCGCCCCGCTTCCAGCTCGCGCATTTCCCGAGCAATGGATTCCGGTGACCCCGTGCCCCGGGCCACAATGCTGTAGATAGCCGGTACCAGATAAAGAGTAAAGAGCGTCGCGACGCTCACGCCAAAGAGCACCACGATACCCAATACATTGCGGCTGGTGGACCCGGGCCCCTCCATGAGTACCAGCGGCAGGGTGCCCACAATCGTGGACACCGCGGTCATTAACACCGGTCGCAGACGTAGCACCGAGGCTTTGACAATCGCCTCGCCAAAGGCCCAGCCCTCATCACGGACCTGGTTGATAAACTCCACGAGAAGAATCCCGTTCTTGGTAGCGATACCAATGAGCATGAGCAGCCCGATCTGGCTGAACAGGTTGAAGCTCTGCCCCGTGACAAACAAGCCCAGTAAGCCGCCACCCAGGGCCAGAGGCACGGTCACCATAATCACCGCCGGATGGATAAAGCTCTCAAACTGTGCGGCCATGACAAGAAACAGCACCAGCAGCGCCAGACCAAAGGCAAAGTAAATATCGCCGGAGGACTCTTTGTAATCGAGGGACTGGCCCTTGTAGTCCACCTTGGCATTGGTAGGAAGATTGTCATCCACGGTCTGTTCCAGAAACGCCAGGGCATCGCCCAGGCTGACGTCCGCAGCCAGGGTGGCATTGATGGTCACCGCGCGGAGCCGGTTGTAGCGCTGAAGCTCGGCGATGCCCGCCACGTTGTCGGCCTCCAGGAGGTTTGACAGGGGAATGAGTTCACCGCTGGCGCTGCGCACCCTCACGTTGCCGATGTCTCCGGGCGTGGCACGCTGGTCATCCTGGAGCTGGACGATGACCGGGTACTCTTCCTGATCCACGGAATAGGTCGTGACCTCCTGCTCCGTCATTAATGCCTGGAGGGTCTCCGCCACATCCCGGGCGCTTACTCCCAGGGAGGCGGCGCGAGCGGTGTCTATGCGCAGGTGCACCTGCTGCTGGGTCTCCTTGAGATCCGAGTTGAGCATGCCGAAGAGTCCGCTGCTCCGCGCTTTGTCCATGACGATATCCCGCCACTCGGCGAGGGTCTGGTAGTCGGGACCCTGAAGCACAAACTGCACCGGCGTATTGGGCCCCCGTTGTCCGAGGCCTGCAGGGACAAAAGTCATGACGCGAATCCCAGGCACATCCCGCCAGGTTGCAGCCATCTGATCCCGAAGCTCAAAGGCGCTGTAGTCCCGCTCATCCCAGGGCACCATGGAAATGCGGGAGAAGGCCGTGGATGTCGATGTAGAGTTGCGAAACGGTGCGACAAACAATACCCGGGTAAGAGACCCGGCTTTTTCCAGCTCCAGAAGCGGTGGCTGCAACTGCTCGATGACGGCGCGCATGGAATCGATATTCGTGCCTTCCTGGGTGTTGATGATGGCCATAACCGAATCCTGATCCTCGACGGGCACATACTCCTGCTTCAACTGCTGAAACAGCAAAGGCAGCATGACCAGGGCCAGCGCCGCGATCACCAGGGACATCCAGGCGTGACTCAATAGATACCGCAGGCTGGCCTCATAAGCTGAGCGCAACCGGGTCATCACCGTCTCCACGGCCCGGTCCAACACGCTGTGGGACTCCTTGCGACGCAGCACCTGGCTGCACAGCATGGGCACAAGCGACAAGGCGAGCACCGAGGAGATACACACCGCTACGGAGATAGTGACCGCCAACTCCACAAACAATCGGGACGAGGCGTCCTGAAGAAAGATCACGGGACTGAACACCGCGAGGAGCACGGCGGTCGTGGCGATCACCGCAAAACCCACCTGCTGGGCGCCGCCCGCCGCTGCCAGGAGGGGCGGCTCACCATCCTCCACGCGACGGTATATGTTCTCGAGAACCACGATGGCATCGTCCACCACCAGCCCCACGGCGAGGACCATGGCGAGCAGAGTAATCAGGTTCAGGGAGTAGTCCATGGCCTGGAGGGCGATAACCGCACCCAGAAGAGAAACGGGAATACAGACCACGGGAATCAGCGTCGCCCGGATCGTTCCCAGAAACAGGAGAATGACGATGGAGACCAGGACAATGGTCAAGGCGATGGTGGTGTAAACACCGTTGATCGCCGCGCGGATAAAGGCCGACGCATCGCCGGAGGAGGCAATGCCCATACCGTCGGGGAGATCCCGTTCCACGGCGAGCATTTCCTTGTGCACCGCATCGAGGACCTCCACGGTATTGGCGTCAGACTGCTTTACCACGCCCACGGAAACGCTGTTTTCGCCGTTGGAAAAGAACAGGCGCCGGCGGGTGGAGGGCCCCTCTTCAACCCGCGCCACCTCTGCGAGACGCACAAGGTGACCATCGTCACCGCGGCGCACCACCAGGCGGCGAAAATCCGTGGCACTGCGATAGCTGCGCTCCACGCGCACGGGCAGTTCCATATACTGGGAATCCAGCCGTCCCGCAGGCAGCTCGACGTTTTCCTGGCGCAGGGCGGCGAGTACATCGCTCACCGCCAGCTCGCGAGCGCTGAGCTTTTGCCGATCCAGCCAGACGCGCATGGAGCGCGGTGCGCCGCCAAACACGCGCACAGACGCCACGCCCGGAAGCACGGCAAAACGATCAACGATGTAGCGCTCGGCGTAGTCGGTGATATCCATGGGCGACATGCCCTCACCACCCACACTCATGTAGACGAGGGGCGTGGTTTCACTATCGGCCTTGGTGACCTGGGGACGCTCTGCCTCTTCGGGCAAACGACGACTGGCGCGGGAGACCCTGTCACGAACGTCATTGGCTGCGGAATCAATGTCGCGACCCAGTTCAAACTCCACGGTGATGGTGGAGCGCCCGTCGCTGCTGCTGCTGCGAATGGTGCGAATGCCTTCGATACCACCGATTTCATCTTCGATGGGCTGGGTGATACGTGTCTCCACGACATCCGAAGCGGCACCCTCGTAGTTGGTCACGATGGATACCTGGGCGGGCGACATATCCGGATACTCCCGCGTCGACAGCTGCAGAAAGGCCATCACGCCAAAGGACACCAGTAGCAGGGCGATAACCGTTGCGAACACCGGCCGCTGAACAGAGATCTCAGGTAAGCGCATGACTAGTCCCCGTTGCCAGCGAGAGAGCCCGCGAGAGAGTCCGCCAAAGAATCCGCCACAGGGTCCGTCGCTGCCTCACGCACCTTGACCCCGGGCCTCAGGGTCATCTGCCCGTTGCGGACCACGCGATCGCCCGGAGAAAGCCCCGAGCGAATTTCGATAAGTCCGGGCATGCGTCGCCCGATCTCGACGGTTACTCGACGGGCGACGGACTCTTCATCGACTACAAACACGGAGCTTTTGGCACCGCTTTGCACCAACGCGGTTTCGGATACGACGATTCCCGGCGCCTCCCCCAGAGACACGTTCACCGCCATGAGCATTCCGGGGCGCAGGCGCGCCTCGGCGTTATCGATAAGCGCCCGAACGGAAAAAGCCCGGGTGGCCGGATCGACCCGGCTGCCAATCTGCGTTACCTGACCGGCAAATACCTCACCATCCCAGGCGGTACTTACGGCGTTCACGGAATCACCGATACTGATCTGCGACAGGTAGTGCTCGGGAAGGGTGAAATCCAGTTTCATGGGATTGATGTCATCGAGCTCCGCGATGACCGTGCCCGGGGTCAGGAGTGCGCCCACGCTGATGCGGCGCAGACCGATCACCCCGTCAAAGGGCGCGCGGATCGTACGATCGTCGATGCGTGAGCGCAGCGCTTCCAGAAGGGCTGCATTGGCATCAACACGGGCTCGGGCCACATCAATTTCCGCCGCGGTGGCAATGTCCTTACCCAGGGTCAGGTAGCGGTCGAGCTGCAGCTGGGTCTCTCTTAATTTAGCTTCTGCCTCGCGCAGGAGCGCCAGCTGCTCTACATCAATAAGCTCTACGAGGACCGCGCCGGCCTTGACCAGCTCGCCCCCCTCAAAGTGCACGGCACTGACCTGCTCCGTAAGCTTTGCCGTAATCGCCACGGACTCATTGCCCACCAGGGTACCCACGGACTCCGCATCCCGGGCGATGGGCGCAAGCTCGGCGATTTCTGTTTCCACCATCACGGCAGAAACGGTGCTGGCGCGCTCCCCGGCAGGGACTCCTGCATCCTCACAGGCGCTAAGCGCCAGTATGGATAAAACACCGAGCAGCCATGGGGTGCTTCGCATTCTGTTCTCCTGACTTGATACGGTTTAGAACGGCCTGACACGCCAGCACGTGGATAGCGCGGCGTATTATAGGTTGTATCATACGTTTGCCGCTGGATTTTCCGGCGCTGCTACAACCCACAGCGACGATATTATTATGTTTCCGACCTCAAAGACCCTCGCCTTTCTCGTTTTCGCACCCCTGGCGATCACCCTTTTTTCACCGCTGACGGGAGGCTGCGCCCCCGCACCCTCGGGCGCCGAGGGCACGAGCAAGCCCATGGCAGGCTCAAACGCCGCGATGGTCGTTACCGCCAACCCCCTCGCCACGAGCGCCGGTGAGGAAATACTCCGCGCCGGTGGTAACGCCGTGGACGCAGCCATCGCCATCGAGTCCGTTCTCAGTCTGGTCGAACCCCAAAGCTCGGGTCTTGGCGGCGGTGGCTTTATGGTCTATTACCATGCCGCCGATAAGCGCATCGAGGTGTACGACGGACGGGAAAAAGCACCGGCGGGCGCCCACAGCGATATGTTCCTGAAGGAGGATGGCAAACGCTACGGTTACCTTGAGGCCAAGAACAGCGGCCTTTCCATTGGCGTCCCGGGCATGGTCTCCCTCCTCTCCCTGGCTCACGATGAGCGGGGACGCCTGCCGTGGAACCGGCTTTTTGAACCGGCGAGAGCACTCGCGCTGGAAGGCTTCACCGTGTCGCCTCGCCTGGCTTCATTCTTTGAGAAGTACGGCATGCGCCTGATCCCCACAACAGAGGATCAGGGACCGCTGGACGCCTATCATTACTTTTTTGACGAGACTGGCGCCCTCCGGAACCGCATCAAAAACCCCGAGTACGCCGACACCCTGGCAATGATTGCCAGGGATCCCGATGACTTTTATCGGGGCCCTCTCGCAGAGGAGATGGTTGCAGCGGCCCATCACGCGCCCCGCGCCGGGACCCTGAGCCTGGACGATCTCGCCGCCTACCGGGCCCGAAAGGTAGAGCCCCTGTGCATGGACTATCGCGGACGTACGCTCTGCGGGCCTCCGCCGCCCTCATCGTGGGTCGCCGTCGCCATGACCCTGGGCATGCTCGAAGCAACGTCCTTCCCAAGCGGGGATGAAATGACCGACTGGAACCTGTTCACCGAGGCCCAGCGCCTGGCTTACGCCGACCGGGACTTTTATGTGGCCGACAATGACTTTGTGCCCGTCCCTCTCGACGGCATGCTCAACCGCGAGTATCTGGCAAAGCGCGCCGCGCTGATCAGCTCCGACGTTGCCATTGAAAAGGCGCTCCACGGCGACCCCTGGGCCTATGAGCCCAAGCGAACAGCAGCGCTTCCCGGAAAGGACACGACGATTGATTACGCCGGTACCACACACTTTGTGGTCGTGGATCAATGGGGTAACGCGGTATCCATGACGGCCACGGTAGAAAGCATCTTTGGGTCTACGCGCATGGCCGGCGGCATGTTTCTCAACAACCAGCTCACAGATTTTGCCAAACAGCCCCGGGACGAAGCGGGTGTGCTGGTGGCCAACCATCCCGCGCCCGGTAAACGACCGCGCTCGTCCATGTCACCTACCATCGTGCTCAATGGTGACGGTGAATTTGAGATGGCAACGGGGTCTCCCGGCGGCAATTCCATCATCGCCTACACGCTGAAAACCCTGGTGGGGGTTATCGACTGGGGACTGACGCCCCAGGAGGCCGTGAACCTGCCCAACGTGGTTGCCCGCGGCGACACCGTGCGCGTGGAGAGTGCCCGAGCATCGCAGGAGATGCTGGCGGCGATGCGAGCCTTTGGGTTTCAGGTCAAGGAATCGGCAGGAGAAAACTCCGGCCTCAGTGTCATTCTCCGTCATGACGACGGCGAGCTTGAGGGGGGTGTCGACCCCCGACGCGAGGGAACGATCTCCCTGATCAATGCCATGCCCTGAGGGGCTCTCCTCTGGAGAGCTCTTTTTTTGAGGGAATCATTAAAGGTACACAAAAAACCGCAGAGTGGTGGCAAAGTCGCTGCCTAGGAGCACTTTGTATAAACCTATAGAAACTGTAAAGTTGTGACAACCAGAGGGCATTAACCTATTGGTTTTGAACAACATATTGTGTATTTCAGATTCCATAATAGATGCTAAGTGTAACTTTGTTGTCAGTGACAACTGTAAACTTGGCTGAATCCATCAAAACGTCAGGGACAATCCGGTTGCCATGCATGAGTAAGCGGTTCTGGCGGCTGGGTCGACTATACGGCGTCATCCAAGATGTACACGGCCAAAGACCGCGAAGGTTCGTATTGTAGGTTTTCAAACTACAAGAAAGTCGCGAAACCTCTAATGCTCTGTTTTTAGTCAGGTTTACTAAGTTACCGCGAGAACCAAACCAGACGCATTTCTCACGTTACTTGCTCAAATCAGTAATCTCATCGCGATGATTCGAAAAACTTCTATTTACTGATTATTGGGGGGGTAATCCCTACACTCTTCTGTTGGGAATAAGCGCACATAGCAAAAAGCGAGAGCTTAACGCTCTGTTGAGATGGACTTTTCCCCTACAGGCTCAGATGCAGTCTAGGCCAATTTCTCACGGTGATTGCGTCAAACCGTAGGTTCTCAGAGCAAGTTGCAGAACATGCTCGATCACGAATCTCGCCGACCGACGATTTCTGCCGATTATTGGATTTGCCTGTGCTTACCCGCTAACCCACAAAGACCGCTTTCGCCTATTTTGAGACATTTGCGAACTCCATCCAATTTCAGGCAATAAAAAGCCCACCGAAGTGGGCCATTCCGTCAGGAGCTATGTTTAAGCTTGCTTACGGCGCTTCCACCCAAGTCCAGCTAAGCCGAGCCCGAGGAGGGCTAGAGTTGTCGGCACAGGCACTTGCGTATCCTCTTGCTCGACGATGTCGCCGAAGAACTGCACTTCACTTACAAAAACCCATGAATTACTTCTGACCAACTCTACGCCAAGGCTGTCACCAGTGAAGTCGAAATCGAAGCTCAAAGCAGCGGTGGTTCCGTTAACTCTGGGTATGTAGTTAGCGAAGCTTAAACCGTCGAAAGCAACTGAGGCAGGGCCACCAACGCCCCCTTGGTTAACTTGATTGTCCACGTAAACTGTAGCGCTTGTGATATTAACCGTCTGCGCAAAGTTAAACGTGATGAACGGATTGTAATTCACCCAGCCGACGTAGGGACCGTTGTCACCCAATTGTGCCCCCGGCAAGCCGGACCCCGGCTCCACTGCATTCCAGGTGCCTGAAGCAATAATTCCATCCGTAAGATCGCCAGTTCCACCAGTCAAAGATGAGCGGCTCACACCAACATCTCCAGAGCCGTCATAGGTTTCATCCCAATAGGAATATGAACCGACGTCTCCATTCAGCATATCGTAGGTATCGACAGTTAGTAAGCCAGCGTTCGCAACCGTTGCAGACGCTACCATCACGATTGCTAAAACAAATTTCTCTAATTTCATTCCACCAGTTCCATCTACAAATACGATAATAATGATGCCTTAGCAAAAAGCAGACCAACATAGGTGGCGCGAGGGCTGCAGCGCATATTGGATAAAACCTGAATGTCAGATGTAAAAAAAATTGACACGCCGAATGACCGTTATGAGGTGAAAACAGTCGTATGGGGATGACCCTTTCGCCTACCTTGAGACATTAGCATTCTCAAATCTCACGCAATAAAAAGCCCACCGGAGTGGGCTAATGCATCGGGTGTTTTGCTTACGCTGTAATGCGCCGCTTCCAGCCAAGACCAGCGAGGCCCAGACCGAATAGTGCGAGTGTCGCGGGGGCTGGCACTGAGGTTCTGTCTCCAAGGCTAGCGAACGCCCACAGGCCCAAATCCTGGGAGCCCGGATCGTTTCCTGCAGCAATAAGATCTACGTTGCCGCTATTTGGAGAGAAAATCCACTCATTATCGAAAGAGTAAGCATATGCCCATCCTAAGTTTGGGTTTTCGTCGCCATCGTCATAGGAACCCCAAATCAAATCTCGCGTGTCACCGAAGCCCATGATACCGGCGTAGGTGGACCATTGACCGCCCGTTAATGGAAGGCTTCCGAGCAGCTCCTCAATCTTTTCGGTTGAGGCTACTGTAAAGCCTTCTTCCTCCGCAGCAGCAATCTGTTCCGCTGGAGTAAACGCGCTTATACCCGTTGCCGAGTCGAAAAAATTATCTAAGTCGAGCCATGTGAGCCCGGTGATTTCATCTAAAAACGTTTCGAAACCATTCACATCATCGGAATCGATAATGCCTGCATTGGCTTGTCCAAACGATAAAGCCACGGCACAGGCTCCGGCAATAAAACACTTCTTTAAATTAGCCATATGAATTCTCTTTCACGGTGTGAGTACTTTGTTTCCAAAGCGAAGCAATAATTATACCAAGCCACGTACCGTAAGGTGTTCAGCCAATACACGACGGCAAATCGCCGGGAAGTGTAAAGAATTCTGACACATCTCCCCGTGCGTAATTGTTACCGATGAGTGTGTTTAAATTACGCCGCATAGCACAAGTCACGCCGCGAGTAAGGTAGCGTCTTGGCGCCGAACTTAGATTTTTTAGGCAAATGACCTCTATCAAATTAGCTCGGCTCGGCCAGCGCAAATTTCGCGCCAAAATGGGAATACTCTTATTCGTAGCAAGGTAAATCTTTCTGACGGCGCTAAAGACCGCCTTGAGGTGTTTTGAGACATCGCCAGAACCCGCTTTCGAAGGTGCGAGTTGTCGTTTCTCGAATTGCAGTGTTTGCAGTCGGAAGCGACCAATCGAATGAAGGCAAGATTTCTTGTGTCAGCGGGAAGGAAACTCCCCCAAACCTGACTAAAAACAGAAGTTAAAAACTTAACCCGTTGATTTATAGGGAATCGGGTTAAGTTTTTGGTTCATTTAAGGTGATAAATTTCCAAAAAGCGTGAAAACCCACACTCTAATGCACAAGCACAAAAAAACCCCTAAGTTTTGGGGCTTAGGGGCTTTTATGGTTCAGTGGATGGCTTTACACAAGTATCCAGTTACTAGGTGTTAACTACACTTACTGTCACCGCAACTCAAACACGTGGCGCAGCCACCGTCGATGATCACTGCTTTTACAGAGCATGCCTTGCATAGGGTGGCGCTTTTTGGGTAGCCGGTGTCCCCCGGATCAGCATCCATTGCCCTGGCTTTCTTCTCTTCCAAATAGGCGAGCTGCCCTTCATCCATGACTTCTTCGGGTATCAGGCCGATAGATCGCATATGACGCTTGATGATGATCCCGATTTCAGCGACGAGTGAAGGGACGAACCGCCCGCCCGTGAAGTAGCCGCCCTTCGGGTCGAACACCTGCTCCAGTTCGTCGATGATAAATGTGACATCACCGCCTTTACGAAAGATGGCACTGAGGACCAGCGTGAGGGCCGTCACCCACTGATAATTATCCATGTCGCGGCAGTTGATGAAGATTTCAAAAGGCGCCCGTTTTTCGTGCTCTGTCCCCTCGTTGAGCACAATGTCATTAATAGACACGTACAGGGCGTGCTTTATATTCGGAGCCTTGAGCTTGTAGGTTGATCCATGGAGATGCTCGGGGCGCTTGATCTTCTCGTGCATCTGAACAACTTGTGCTTCTTCTTTTGGCGCATCAGTCTCGCCAGGCTTCACTACGCTCCAGCCAGTAATCTTCTGGTCGATTTTTACAGTCATGGCTTTTGGCCTCTCATCGATGCGGGCCCGCGGCCCGCAGAGTAAACAATGGGCGAGCGGTTCATCCTAGAACCGCGAATACATACCCTCTTTCAAGGCATCAAAGAGGTTTGAGGCGGAGTGCGTATCGCCGTCGTACTCAACCTGGTCGGTGCCGGCCACCTGAATAGTGGATCCGTCCTCGAGTGTGAACTCGTACTTCGTGTTCTCGAGATCGTCTTTCTTGACCAGGACGCCACTGAATGCCTCGGGGTTGTAGCGGAACGTTGTGCAGCCCTTCAGCCCACGCTCATAGGCGTACATGTATACGTCCTTGAAGGAGTCATAGGGAATTTCCGTGGGGACATTGACCGTCTTGGAGATGCTGGAATCGATCCACTTTTGAGATGCCGCCTGCATATCCACATGCTCTTTTGGCGAAATATCATTGGTGGTAATGAAATAGTCAGGCAGCTTGTTGGGGCCTTCCGTCGCATAGGGGTCCGCTTCCGGATTAATCAGGTGGCGGTAGGCCAGTAGCTCGAATGACTGAACCTCCGTCTGCTGCTTGGTCTTTTTGCCCGCCTTGATGATGTTACGCATGTACGAATGGGCGAAGCTGGGCTCTATACCGTTGCTACTGTTATTGGCAAAGGAAAACGCAATGGTCCCTGTGGGAGCGATGGAGCTGTGGTGCGTGAACCGTGCACCATGCTGCTCTATCTCTGCCACGAGCTGGGGCTCTACCTCGGCGATAGTTTGCATGTAGCGGCTATATCGAGCCATCAATACCCGCCCTGACACCTTGTCACCCAGTTTGAACCCGTCAGCTATCATTTCCGGCCGCGCGTTCAGCATCTCTCCGGTGACATCATAATTCTTGTCCAGAATTGGGGCCGCGCCCTTCTCCTTCGCCAGCTCAAGGCCAACTTTCCAGCCTACTACGGCAAGCTCACGACTAACGCGATCAGTAAAAGCCACAGCCTCTTCAGATCCATAACGCATGCCCATCAGCGTAACTGCTGACCCCAATCCGAGGTAGCCAATGCCATGGCGACGCTTCGTGGTGATCTCCTCAACCTGCTCCGGAAGAGGTAGCCCATTGATCTCAACTACGTTATCCATCATGCGGGTGAAAATCGCTGTAACCTCGCGGAATTTATCCCAGTCAAAGGCTGCCCTGTCTGTAAAAGGCGAGACAATGAAGCGAGTCAGATTGACACTGCCCAGGAGACACGACCCGTAATAGGGCAATCCCTGCTCTCCGCAGGGGTTTGTACTCCGGATGTTTTCGCAGAACCAGTTGTTGTTCATTACATTGTATTTATCGATGAGAATGAACCCGGGCTCGGCGTAATCGTAGGTGAGCGACATCACCTCGTCCCAAAGCTCACGAGCCTTGACGACGTTGTAAATCTTGCAGGCAACTTCTCCCACCTCATTGGACAGATAGCCATCGGTTATCGGGAAGTACTTCCACAGTATTCCGCGACTACCTGCTTTCTTTTCGGCATCTTCAAGATTGTCTGCCTTGATCGGAAACACGAGAGGCCAGTCACCTTCAGCTTTGACGGCCTCCATGAACTCATCCGTGATCAACAGCGAAAGATTGAATTGGCGAAGCATGCCGTCGGTACGTTTAGCACGAATAAACTCAAATACGTCCGGGTGGGACACGTCAAACGTGCCCATCTGTGCGCCTCGTCGCCCCCCCGCACTGGAAACGGTCTTGCAGGTCGCGTCAAAGATTTCCATGAACGACAGAGGACCACTGGTTTCGGCCCCGGCTCCCGCCACGTTGGCACCGCTGGGTCGCAGGGTAGAAAACTCGTACCCAATCCCGCAGCCAGCCTTCAGCGTCAAACCGGCCTCCAGGTTCGCCTGGAGAATGCCTTCCATGGAATCGCTGATGGGTCCCGAAACCGTGCAGTTGATGGTTGACGTGCTGGGCTTGTATTTCTCTGCGCCGGCGTTCGACATGATGCGCCCCGCAGGAGTCGCTCCGTTACGAAGAGCCCACTCAAACTTTTCTTTCCAGTCCTCGTGATCAGATGTCTCAACCTTGGCCAGGGCTGCGGCAACGCGCTTAAAAGACCCGTTCATATCGCCGTCGATTGAATTACCTTCATGGTCACGGAGCCCATACTTCTCAGACCAGATCTCGACCGAAGTCTCCTGCATTGGCACATCAACGACTGCCGGGGCTCCACCGGTAATCAGTTCCATCTTGGTCATAAATCAATCCTCAATAGCTGTGCTCTGGGAGGGCACTCAAGCTGTTTGCGCTGGCAGACGCTGCCTGGTCTCTAGAAAAGCGGGGGTAGTCCGGCATCTCTCATGACGCCAACACTTTACCCAAAACACACAGTTTTTGAGACACCAAAGCGCCTAAAAAGACCAAATCTGGGAACTTTTTCATAAAGAACCACAACATTTAGTATAAGAATAATGTAATCCCCCCATTTATAACCGCAGTTTTCGGTAGAGGATTAAGCCGCTGACCTGCCCATTGTTCGGTGCTTGCGTGACCGGGTCCGGACTCAGCATCCTCCCCAAGGTCGGCTCATAGATCCGCCCGTTCATGTGAATGATGCCAATGTCATCCAAATGCTCATGACCGGTGTAGCCGCGATGATCGGTGGCTGTGACTGATCCAGCCGCCCAGGTCGTTGCAATGCGGCGCAACCCCCAGGCATCGTAGCTTAGGCGGTCCAGCACATTGCCTGTGGACTCATCGGTGATGGCCGTGACACTGCCCAAATGATCCCGATGGAGATAGCGGTGCGTGGTGCCGCCCGCACTGTCTTCTCGCACCATGATCGCTCGACCATTGGCGTAGATTACGGATCTTGAAACCTCGGCACTGCCGCCAAAACGTCGCTCGAATCGTGAGCCTACATAATGGGTAGTTTCAGTGTTGCGCTGCTTCTGGAACCGGCGACGATCAGGGCCGTACAGAAAATCGTACGTGATGCCGCTCTTCGCGAGCTGCGTAGGCTTGTTGTAGCTGGACCAGACCATAGTCGGCTCGTTAGTACCCAAGGCAAAGTTGCCGTTGGCGTCGTACGACAGACTGCGGACGTTAGCGCCCTGAGTGAGGAGCGTCACAGCATGCGCCGGACCTGCGATGTAGTCATAGGTGTCAGCGACATCGGTCTTTTGGGTAATGCTCCCCATGGCATCAAAGGCATAGGACACTGCGGTCTGCCCAACCACTTGTGCGCTGGTGAGTCGATCAAGATCGTCATAGGTGAATGCCTCAGAGAGCGACTGCAAGTTGTCGTCTCGCGTCAGCATGTTGCCTGCGCTATCGTAGCTGTAGCTAAACTGCTGAATGGTTGACGTCGCCTGCGAGAGCTGACTTGTGACGCGTGCCGAGACGCCATCAAACGATTGGGTGACGGTTGAGCCATCTCCCAGCCATTCCTGTGTCACCCGCCCGGCGGCGTTGGTATCCAGGGTTTGATAAAACACCTGTGTACCGCCCAGTGACTGCACCCGTTCAAGGTAGCCCAGCGCATTGTAGGCATATTCAACCGTATAACCCGACGGTGAGGCGAGACTGGCGGGATACTTTTCGCTCGCCAGCATGCCGTTGCCATCGTAGGTCTTGGTCTCGGTGTAAGTAGAGGTGCCAATCGTTGTGCTGATACCTGTCACCCGACCGAAGTGGCCTGCGCCATAGGTGTATTCGCGGCTAAAGCCCGATTGGGATTCGCTATGGACCTTACCGATGCCTAAATCACCGAGCGCCGTGTGATCGTAGGTCCAGACCGCCGTGCCCTCAGGCTCAGTACGGGAGGTCACTCGACTCAAAAGATCGTAGATAAACGTTCGGCTCTGCGCAGCCGCTGCCATTTCCGGCGAGATCTCGGTCAGTTTGTTACCCAGCGCATCGTAGCTATAACTATAAACACCGTGATCGGGATCATCCTGCTGGGTCATGCGCCCATATCGGTCATAGCTGTAGTTCACAACGGACGCGACGGCCGTGCCCGCTGCAGCCGTTACCGATGACCGATTGCCAGCGGCATCATAGGCGATGCCCATCGACGTACCGTCTTTATCGATAACACTGATCACACGACCTGCGGCATCGGTAGATTGTGTTTCGGAGCGACCGGCGGCATCGGTGACAGTCGTCGTCAATCCGTTGTACACCGTAGTCGTCGAGGCGACCGAGTCAGCCGCGATTAACGACGTTACGCGACCAATATCGTCATAGCCAAAGGTATTCCAATCAACCCCGCCACCGTCAAAGTGGGGCTCGGATTGGCGAGAGAGACGGCCCAGCGCGTCGTATTCACTATCGACATTCACGTAGCTGCCATCGAAGCTTTGCGAGCGCTCACGCACCGTACGCCCCAGCAGATCCACAAACGTTCTGCGCGGGGCTTTGCCGCTCTCCAGGGTCTCTTGATAAAACGCCGCGCTTACGCCACTGCCTGTGGGGTCTTTGTAGGTAAGTGTCGATACGCTCGTGCCATCTGGCCGCGTTTCGAGTGTTTGCTGGCCAAAGCTGTCGTAGGACCAGGTGGTCGTCTGACCATTAGCATCGGTCTGCGAGGTCTTCTTGCCAAACTCGGGCAGCCACGACTGAGAAACGACATGGCCCAGTGCATTGGTGAGAGTGGTGGGGAACTGACCGCGGGTGTCGTAGGCAATGCTTGTTGTTCGACTCGCAAAGCCAGGCCCTGCAATGGTCTCAGACAGCACATTACCGAACGCGTCGTGGGTGCGCGTGGTGGTTACCTCTATGCCCGCACCGCCGCCCGGTTCGCGCGTCGTGGTCTTCAGTAATCCGTACGTTGTTCCATAGGAGTATGTCGTGGTGCGAGTGTCGCGGGACGACGAACCGCCATTGAGCCAAAACGTTGTGGAGTTAGAGGCCAACTCACCGACGCGCCACTGCGTGACGTCCACGTTGAACGCATTGGCAACCACTTGCTGTCGGATCTCGGTGTTTTCTGTATCGTCGGTTTCCACTTCCAGCGTTGTTGTGTTGCCATAGGCATCCACCGTTCTGTCGGTAGTCTGCGTGACAAGCAAGCGCCCATCACCCAGCGCATACTTCTTTTCGACCGTCGTTTGTGCGTAGCCAAATACAGGGCCCGCGCCCACGGTGCCATTGATTGCATACGTGGTATCGGTCTCCGCCAGTAATCGACCATCGCTCACGCGGCGCTGCTCAACATGCTTGGGTTGCATGACCAAAGGAAACGATTGCTCGTACTCGGTCGTGGTTTCGATGTTGGTATCCAGGTTCGTAGAGATGATCTTGGCGAAGCCCAAGATTCCCCGACCGTCCAAGCCCCACTTGAGCCCTTCGTATTTATAGGTCGTCTCAAAGTCCCCACCGATACCGTTCGAGATGCGCATGTTCTTAACAACGCGAGTGCTGTCTTGAATATCAAACTCGGGGAGTTCCGCACCTGTGCCTTTGGTGTAGGTGTCCGTGCCTGAGGCTAGCCAATCGTATTCAAACTGGATTTCGCGGCCCGACGACTCGGTGATAGAACTAACAAGGTTGGGACGATCAGCGTCGTTAACGAACACTCGCGAACGCTCTGTCTCGCAGTAATGGTAATACAGATAGTAATTTGTTAACGCGTAGTTTCTCTTGCATACGTAAGTCTCTTTCACGCTAGGATCAAGCAAGCCATCACCGTTGATATCGCCAAACCCGCTATACTTATCAAACCCATAATCCAAAGGCTGCAGTATCGTGGCTGTTTGAGAAGAGCCAACCGTACTGTCGCCGTGAACAACTGATAGCTCGCCCTTGTAGCGCCTCGGGTTTCGGGTAATAACGTGCACCGAATGCGTTAGATTGTCTTTAAATCCATCGCGATTGAGGTCAATTTGGTAGGCCAGTCCGCCAACCCCTACCTCAACAAATGCGTCCCCTGTGTTCAACTGTACAATCCAGGCACCTGTGCTGTTCGTCGTTTTCCGATCCATCAGTCCATCGGCGTTGTAATCGAAGAACTCAACATAATATGACCAGTAGGAACCGGGCTTTATAGTGGCGCTACTTCCCCAGTCTATCTGTGGATCGAGACCAATGCCGTTGTTAAGTCTTACGTATTGCGTTTTCTCAATTACGTCTGGAAGTCCATCGCCGTTAAAATCGCCAATACTTAGGTCGTACCAAACGTCACTCGTCCAAACGACCTCTGCCGCAAACGCTGACCCAATATTCAGTCCCACCCTCAAAGTGTACGTTTTCCGATCGGCTGACGAATTTCAAACTTCAGAAACCGTCACGAGATCCACCTTTGCATCGCCATTCATGTCAGCAAAAAAAACTGAGTTTTTACCAGGATAGCCTCGAGAAGGCACAGTGCTATACAGAGAGCTGCTGAAGCCCGTATCTGTCGCTAGCGAGACATGGAGCTCTAGGGTTCCGGAAGAGGCTCCTCCTACTGGCTTAACGTAGATCATATCTGTGCGCCCGTCGCCATTGACGTCAGCCCAATGCAGTCGGCTTTCTCCTGATACAAGCAAACGGTCCACCGGTTCCGACGCATACCACGTCTCCGTTGTATAGCCGTTGGGACCCGAGAGTCTCAGGTCAAATTCATTCCGGGATTGTGAGTTTGCTCGCGTAGGGTCCCAAATTATGTAGTCGTCTTGACCATCTCCGTTGAAATCATGCCATCGGTTATACACACCGTAGGGCGTTTGCCGGCTTGCTCTCGTGTCCCACTCACCATAGCTTTGACCGCGATACGTCAAAGTCTCCATCCACGTGGGGGTGTAGGTGTCACCGGTTCCCGCATACACCCAATTAATCGTCAGGGGGTCCTGGCAACTTCCCGCATCGTCACACCGTTGCACGGAGTCGAGTCTCGATAAAGACCCCAAGCCATTTTCGGTGTAGCTAAGCTCGTAACGGTATACTACGGTCCCTGCGACTTTAATGCTGATTCCTGTCAGGCGCTTGGGATGTTTGTGAAGGGTCGACCCAGCCTGAAACGAAACAGTGTTGTCAGGCCGTGCTTCGTACTCGAAGTCGATGCTCGCGTTAGGACTGATCCCAGCATCGTCATTGCCGCTATATTCGATCTTTGTTGGGTAGCTTTCGCCCAACACTGTGTCTTCGTGGTAAGCCATAGTGAAGTAGTTGCCCACTCGGTCCTCATCACGATTGAGACGCCACAAGCGAATGTGTGTGCCAGTTTCGTTCTCGACCGCAGAGTCGGTCGTGTTGCCAAATTCCTGCAGATGCCCGCTTTTAGTTTCGATGGTAAAGTGGGACGGACCGTTGCCTGTGGTGCCATGGGCAATCACACGGCTGAACTGATCGGACTCGGTGCGATACTCCGACCCTGCTTGGCCATAAGTACCCGAAGTAACTACGAGCCGATTACCGTTTAAGCAAAACCGGTCTTCATACGTGAAATTGACTGCTCGTCTCGCTCCATCTTGCGCAACTGTCTGCGCACATCGCGTTATCTTCGAGTCTGCGCCCTGCAAGAACCAACCTAAACCGAGCAAGCCATTATCGACATTGCTGTTGTAAACAAGCCGGAGGCTGGGCGTCGACTCGCCAGTACCCGGCGGCAGCTCAATTGGGAGCTGATAAACCGCGTTACCCCCGGCGCTGACCGTCGCCTGTCCCGCTGCACCTCCGAAATACCGATTACCCAGAGGCGCCTCGGGGCTATTACTCACTGTACTGAGCGACGGCGGCGTATTCGCCAGTGCCGATAGGCTAAATACAGCAGTCGTAAAGCAGGATGCTAGGAGCTTCGCCATCAATCTCGCACACATGAAGGTTCCTTAGCCCAGCTGGGGGCTAGTTCTGATAACCACATAAGAGGGTTGATGAGAAGTACCTAGTGGACGCTAGAATCAGCCACCAGGTTCAGGTGTGTTTTGAGGTGTCGAACTATCGACACCATCCTTGTCTTTCTCTTTGTGAGTCTTATCTTTGTCTTTGTACTTCACCATCGATTTGCTTTCGGCGTGGAGAATATATTTCTTGCCGACGCTCTTCGAGTCTTTGTTTCCAAAGGTAATCTCGTCAACCAGCATCTCGCTGTAGGGCTGCTGAATAGGCAGCGCAGGCCAGCCTGACAGAACCGCTGTCACTCCACGCTTAAAATCGTTTTCCTTTAATTTTAGGCGCTTAAACTCTTCGGAAGTCTGTAGGGTTGCTCGGCGGAATGTTGCTATCGGCGTGTCAGGGTCCATACCTTCGGGTAAGCGAAGCTCACTATCACCAGGCAGCGAATAGAACAACTCAACGTATCCATCCTCGTTCAGATAAACCTGATGTATCTCTACTTCGACTTCGATAGGGTTCTCGATGTCAAATCGGTCTGAACTACTAAAGTCGTTGCTAATATGGTTGTGGTAGCGATAGTTCGAATAGTCTTGGGGGCTGATGCTTGGCTTTATTTTTGGGCCCGGTGTCGTGGCGTTTACCGTAAAGCTAAGTAGCACTGCGGAAACGCAGGCGACGAGTGAAGTTGCGGTGACGTTCGGCATTGGGGACCCTTCTTCTAAAACTCGCTTTTGAACCTTCCACAGATGTCGCCATCTAAAACAACACTTTTGTGAATGTTTAAATTTATTGTACACACTGACCCACATCAATAAGGACTTCCACAAAGCGTTGCAAGGTCGATTAAGCAGGATTCACTTCATTGCGCCGCAATGGGAGCTGGCTGAGCGTGGGATTACAGTCAGCTGAGAATCGATTTGGTTGTGGAGCATGAAAATTCGGATCGATCTACACGCGCGGCTTGAAACGAAAGCACCAAGGATACGGTGATACCTTCTACATCGACGAAGTCTTCGTGAAGAAGAATGGCAAGTTACATTATTTCTGGCGTGCCGTGGATCAGGAGAGCCTGCCCCATGAGCGAAGCGAATGCTTTGGGCATGGCGAGGTTGTTAACGTTTTCCTACAGGCTAGGCAAGATGGGGCGGCGGCCAAGCGATTCTTCAAGCGCCTAATGCGCACCAATGGGCAATGGGAGTGAACCCAGTAAGATTGTGACCGATAAATTGCGTAGCTATGGGGTCGCTCATCGTGAGTTGATGCCTGCGATAGCCCACAGTACCAAGCAGTCTGAAAACAATCGGGCGGAGCGAATCAATCTCATGAGGCGACTGGAGTGAGAGAGCGGGAAATGCGGCCGTTCAAGTCGATGAAGCAGGCCCAGAGACTTTTGACTACTCACGCCGCTCTACCCAACTTGTTCAATCTAGGGAGGCACCTGATCAAATCTCAACACTTTCGAGTCTGAGGGTGAGTGCGTTCAATGAATGGACTGGGGCAGTAGCTTGAGGCAGCGAACTGTACTCTATCAACCTGGCGCAGTTGCTTTGTCAGAACCCAGTGAGGATAGGTGTTCTGGAGCTGCTGCTAGCAAGCAATAGTGCTCCTCCACAGGGGAAAATCTTAGTCATCGCAGATTTTTCAACGAGCTTATGCGTACTTGAACCAGCTTTTTGCCTACCTAAACCAAACTTATGCCCCTACCCACAGTTATCGAGCGGAGCCACGAGCGCCAAAGCGCTTCTTGAATCGATCTACACGACCGCCGCTGTCTACGATCTTCTGCTTGCCGGTGAAAAACGGGTGGCAGTTAGAGCAAACGTCGATATTGAAGTCCTGACCCAACGTCGAGCGGGTCTGGATCGTATTGCCACAGCTACAGGTCGCTTTCACGTCCTCGTAACGGGGATGAATTTCAGCTTTCATGATGTATCTCCAGTATGTTGATGCCGCCACCCGAACCCACACAGACTGCTTCGTAAGAGCAGCTCGCGCTATGCCAGGCACCGCATCCGGGAGTCACCTGCTGCCGGGCGCTAAGCACCAGGGGCAGGCAAACGGGGCGCGGAGTTTAGCAGAATCAGCGCTTGGCGCAATACAGTCCGAAGGGCGATAAAAAAGCGGCGCAGATTCCGCCGTGGAGCGGCCGGGCCTTTGCTATGCTCTCGCCCCATCGTGACCCAAAGCAAAAAGCCTGCGGTGCTTCGCGTGGCGGCCCCCGTGCCCCTGCGAAGACCTTTCGATTATCTCGCACCCGAGAGCCAGAACCCGGACCGCCTGAGACCGGGGATTCGCCTGCGCGTACCCTTCGGAAAACGGGAGATCACGGCAATCCTTCTGGAGGTAGCTGCAGAAGCCAGCGTGAATGCGGAGCAGCTTAGACCCGCACTTGATGTGCTGGATGACAAGCCCCTGCTAACCCCCGGCATCATGGCGCTGTGTAAGTGGTCTTCAGACTACTACCAACACCCTGTGGGTGAGGTCTTCAGCGCGGCGATTCCCAAGGCGTTGCGCGAGGGTCGCGGCCTGTCCGAGACCCACTGGCGTCTCACCACCGAGGGTAAAGGCTTACCTGAGGGTGCCCTCAGCCGCGCCAAGTCACAGGCCAAAGCGCTGGCGCTGCTCCAGACCGGCGAGCAATTGCCGGAAGTTCTCAAGAACGCAGGTATTTCTGGCGCAGTGCTCCGGGAGCTCACTGCCAAGGGGCTCGTTGAGCGCTGTCGAATCACCACGAGCCTGCCCAGTGCAGCCCTGAAAGAAAATGGCCCGCCCCTAAGTGAAGAGCAGGGATCGGCCGTGGCGGCGGTGGAATGGGATAGCTTTAGCTGTCACCTCCTCCAGGGCGTTACCGGCAGCGGCAAGACCGAGGTTTATCTGCGGCTGATTGCGGCTTGCCTGGACCGCGGCGAGCAGGCTCTGGTGCTGATTCCCGAGATCGGGCTCACCCCGCAGACGGTCAAACGCTTCGAAGCGCGATTCCAATCCCCCGTGGCAGTACTCCACTCAGGCTTGTCCGATGGTCAACGTTTCGCCGCCTGGCAGGCTGCCCAGTCCGGGACCGCGGGCATTGTCATGGGCACGCGCTCAGCGATATTCACGCCCCTCGCCCGACCGGGCCTCATCATCGTTGATGAGGAGCACGACGGGTCCTACAAGCAGCAGGATGGCTTTCGCTACGCCGCACGGGACGTGGCGGTCAAACGAGCACAGCTCGAAGGCTGCCCGGTGATGCTCGGCAGTGCCACACCTTCGCTGGAGTCCCTGGAGAATGCTCGTAGAGAACGCTATCGGCACCATTTTCTGCGAGGCCGCCAGGGGGGCGGCGAGCTGCCCATGCTCCAGACCGTGGACCTTCGAGGCCTGCAACTTAACGCCGGCATCAGCGATTACCTCATGGCGGCGATCCGCGAGACCGTCGAGGCACAAAAACGTCAGGCGCTGCTCTTTCTCAATCGCAGGGGTTTTGCTCCCACCTTGCAGTGTCACAGCTGTGGCTGGGTCGCCGGCTGCGATCATTGCGACGCGCGACTTACAGTTCACCTGCGCAAACGCTGCCTCCGCTGTCATCACTGCGCAGCGCAGCGGGCCCTGCCAGCGCAATGCCCCGATTGCGGGGGCACCGCACTTCTAACCCATGGCCTGGGCACGGAACAGACCGAGGAATTTCTCCGCAACGTGCTCTCCTGTCCTGTCCATCGGGTAGACAGTGATGCCATGCGCGGCGTGGACGCCATGCAATCGCTCCTTGAGGTGGCTCACAGCGAAGAACCCTGTGTGATCCTGGGAACGCAGATGCTTACCAAGGGACACCACTTTCCCGCGGTCCAGCTCGTCGGTGTGATTGATGCCGATGCCCTGCTCTACAGCGCTGATTTTCGAGGCGAAGAGCGCATGGCCCAGCTAGTGGTCCAGGTGGCGGGACGAGCTGGGCGGGAGTCTGCCGGAGGCAAAGTCCTGATACAGACCCACTATCCCGACGATCCGCTTTTTGAAGCCCTGCGCCACGGCCATTTTGAATCCATTACCCGATCCCTGCTGGATAAGCGCAGGGCCTCAGGACTCCCGCCCTACGGCCAACTGATGCTCTTGCGCAGCGATGCCCGAAATGAGCGCGATGGCGAAGCCTTTCTGCGCGCGGTGCAAAAAGAGGTCACGGGGTTTTTACCCCCGGATTGCCAGCTCATTGGCCCCCTCCCCTCTGCCATGCCGCGCCGGGCGGGGCGTTTTCGCTGGCAGCTTTGGTGCCTGAGCGCTTCGCGGGGAAGCGCCATGGCCGCGGCCAGGCTGCTGGTTGAGCGCGCCGAAGGCCTGAGAAAGTCACGGGAGCTGAGCTGGTTTATTGACGTTGATCCCAGCGATGTTGTGTAGAAACGCCGGCGCTTAGAGAAATAGTCGCCGCGACCGCTGTGATAAATCTCCATCGTGGCCGAGCAAAGACGACGGCAAATCTGGCAAAGGGGGTAACGAAGCGGGATAATGATCCCGCGCGCCAATCACGGCGCATCATTTACGGAACCACAACATGAAAGACACCGTTGCCGCGCTGCTCAGCGAGGCACTGACAACTATTATCACCGCTCGCCAGGCCGACATCACTGCACCCGAGGTTCAGGTGGAGCGGACCCGGGATGCTGCCCACGGCGACCTTGCCAGTAATATTGCGCTGGCTTCGGCCAAGCTTCTGAAAATGCCTCCCCGGGAGCTGGCCCAGACTATCTGCGACGCCCTTCCCGAAAACACCGTTATCGATCGCACGGTCATCGCGGGCCCCGGTTTCATTAACTTTTTTCTGTCCAAAGACAGTCAGGCCGCAGCGCTGTTGCAGGTACTCAGCGAGGGCCCTCGCTATGGACACAATGACTCGGGTGCGGGTCGCAAGGTGCAGGTAGAGTTTGTCTCCGCCAATCCCACCGGTCCCTTACATGTAGGCCATGGTCGGGGCGCCGCGGTGGGCGACAGCCTCGCCCGAATACTCAATGCCTGCGGCTGGGAAGTGGTCCGGGAGTTCTACTACAACGACGCTGGTGCGCAGATTAACAACCTCGCTTTGTCTGTGCAGGCGCGCTGCAAGGGTCTGACTCCACAGGACGCGACCTGGCCCGAAGACAGCTATCGCGGCGACTACATTGCCGAGCTTGCGCAGGCTTACCTGGCGGGAGAGAGCGTAGAAGCCACTGACAAGTCTGTCACAGCGACCGGTGATGCGGAGGACCTCGACGCCATTCGTGAATTCGCGGTTGCCTGGCTTCGCAGGGAGCAGGACCTTGATCTGCAAAGCTTTGGCGTGGCTTTTGATGTGTTCTTCCTCGAGTCATCGCTCTACGAGTCGGGCGAGGTGGCCACCACCGTCGATCGTTTGGTGGAGAGTGGCAACACCTACAGCAACGACGACGCCCTGTGGCTGCGCACCACAGATTTCGGGGATGACAAAGATCGCGTCATGCGTAAAAAGGATGGCGGTTACACCTACTTCCTGCCGGACGTGGCCTATCACCTGAACAAATGGCGCCGGGGTTTTGAGCGCGTGATCAACGAGCAAGGCGCTGATCATCACAGCACTGTGACCCGGGTGCGCGCGGGGCTGCAGGCCTTGAAAGAAGGAATTCCTGAGGGCTGGCCCGAGTACGTACTCCACCAGATGGTCACGGTGATGCGTGACGGGCAGGAGGTCAAACTCTCCAAGCGCGCCGGCAGCTACCTCACCCTTCGCGACCTCATTAACGAAGTCGGCCGGGATGCCACCCGTTACTTCCTGGTGGCGCGCTCGCCCAACTCCCAACTGACCTTCGATATTGACCTGGCGTTGTCCCAGTCCAACGATAACCCGGTTTTTTATATCCAGTATGCCCACGCCCGGGTGTGCAGCGTCCGTCGCAAGTTTGTGGAAGCCGAGCTGTCCCTGGAACTGAACCCTGAAACCTTGTCTCTGGAGCGCCTTATTGAGCCGCAGGAAGTAGAGGTGCTCAAGCAGCTTGCCCGTTTTCCCGAAATTGTGACCCGGGCCGGAACCAGTGCCGAACCTCAACAGATCGCCAATTATCTTCGCGATCTGGCCGGGGAGTTCCACGCTTACTACAACGCCCATAAGGTACTCATCGACGACGCAGAGCTTCGAACTGCCCGCCTTGCGCTGACCACTGCCGTGGGGCAGGTTATTGCCAACGGTCTGGACCTGTTGGGCGTCTCAGCCCCCGAGAGCATGTAAGCACTCATGGCAAAAACCCCGAATAGAAGAAGCAGTCGCGGAGCGAGTCGTCACAACCAAACCACCGAGAATCACGGTGGTTTGCGCTGGTATGGGGCCGGCGTGGCGACCGGCCTGTTTCTCGCCTTTTTGCTGTATCTCGTTACTCTGCCACCGGAGGGCGGGGCCGAGCCCGAGCTTGCCGCCACTGCTCGGGCGAGCAATCCTGAGCCGGAGTACGAGTTTTTTGAGGTCCTTCCCAACCAGGAAATCACCGTCGACGTGGATCCGGCGGACCTCCCCAAGCCGCGAAGCGCGAGCACCGGGAAGCAATTTTTGCTCCAGGCCGGTTCCTTCCGCCAGGCTGCTGATGCCGACCGCCGTCGTGGTGAGCTGTTACTTTTGGGCCTCAATCCCAGGGTAGAAGATACCCAGGGCGATACCGGCCGCTGGTTTCGCGTGGTTCTGGGGCCCTTTGAAAGCCGCTCTGCCATGGCCAAAGCACGAAGTCTCACCGCCCAGCAGGATATCGATACCCTGCTTATCCAACGGGATCGAGGTTAAAAGAGACGCCTCCCCCTGGCTTTCTCCCCACGTACCCGCTGCCAGAGCGCTTGAACTTCCGGACCGCGCCCCCATAACGGTAGTTCGTAAGCGAAGGAAAACACCGTGGAACAATTCAGAGGTACCACCATCCTGTGTGTACGCCGGGGCAACAGCGTTGTGGTCGGCGGCGACGGCCAGGTCTCCATGGGCAACACCATTATGAAAGGCAACGCACGCAAAGTACGTCGTCTTTACAAGGATCAGGTGCTTGCGGGTTTTGCAGGGGGCACCGCCGACGCCTTTACCCTGTTTGAACTCTTTGAAGCACAACTTGAAAAACACAGCGGCCAGCTGGTCCGTGCGGCGGTAGAGCTTGCAAAAGCCTGGCGCACGGAACGCTCATTGAGGCAGCTTGAAGCCCTTTTGGCTGTCGCCGACAAAGAGACCTCCCTCGTTATCTCCGGAAACGGCGATGTTATTGAGCCCGAGAACAATCTCATTGCCATCGGGTCCGGAGGCTCTTTCGCCCAGGCAGCTGCCATGGCGCTGCTGGATAACACCGAACTCAGCGCCCGCGAAGTCGTGGAGAAAGGTCTCGGCATTGCTGCCGATATCTGTATCTACACCAACCAGCAGCGCACCATCGAACAGCTCGACTTCTGATCGTCGACTTATCATCGCATTCAAGCCGGACCCAAAACATGTCGAATATGACTCCCCGAGAGATTGTCCACGAGCTGGACAAGCACATCATTGGTCAGCAGGACGCCAAGCGCGCCGTCGCTAACGCCCTACGCAGCCGCTGGCGCCGCATGCAGGTGGAAGAGACCCTGCGCGCGGAAATTACCCCCAAGAACATATTGATGATCGGACCTACCGGCGTTGGTAAAACGGAAATCGCCCGGCGTCTGGCCAAGCTGGCCAACGCGCCCTTTGTCAAAGTGGAAGCGACCAAGTTTACCGAAGTAGGCTATGTTGGCCGCGATGTTGAATCCATCATCCGTGACCTTGTGGAGATGGCGGTGAAGATGCTCCGCGAGCAGGCCATGGAAAAAATGCGCTTTCGGGCTGAAGAGGCCGCCGAAGAGCGCATTCTGGATATCCTGCTCCCCGGTGCCCGCGATGCGAAGGGCGACGCCGCCAGCCAGGGTGACGGTACGCGCCAGCTGCTGCGCAAAAAGCTCCGCGAGGGCGACCTCGACGAAAAAGAGATCGATTTGGAAATCAGCACCCCCAGTAACGTGGAGATCAGCGCGCCGCCGGGCATGGAAGAGATGACCAACCAGCTTCAAAGCATGTTTTCGAACATGTCCCGTTCCCAACCCAAAAGCCGTCGCATGCCTATCAAGGCCGCCTTTGCCGCGCTCTGCGACGAAGAGGCCGCCAAGCTGGTCAACGAAGACGAGATCAAACAGCAGGCGGTGCAGGCGGCGGAACAAAACGGCATCGTCTTTATCGATGAACTGGACAAGGTCGCCAAGCGGGGCGAAACCGCGGGTGCCGATGTATCCCGGGAAGGGGTGCAGCGGGATCTTCTGCCGCTTATCGAAGGATGCACCGTGAGCACCAAGTACGGCATGCTCAAAACGGATCACATTCTGTTTATTGCCTCCGGCGCCTTTCACCTATCCAAGCCTTCGGACCTCATCCCCGAACTCCAGGGTCGCCTGCCAATCCGCGTGGAGCTTGCGGCGCTGTCCCCCGAAGACTTCAGACGCATACTCGTAGAGCCCGATGCGGCGCTCACCCGGCAATACAGTGCACTGTTGGGCACCGAGGGCATGTCTTTGGAGTTTACCGAAGACGGTATTGAGCGCATCGCAGAGCTGGCCTGGCAGCTTAACGAGAGTACCGAAAACATCGGTGCCCGACGTCTGCACACGGTCATGGAACGCTTGCTGGAAGACGCCTCCTTCAAGGCCGCCGACGATGGTCTCAGCGGTAGCGTGCTGGCCGTAGATGCTGCCTATGTAGATGCGCAGCTGTCCGATCTGGCGATGGATGAAGATCTGTCCAAGTTCATCCTGTAATCGAGAACCTATGAGCGACGCCCCCCGCCCCACGAACCTGCGCCTGCGAAAAAAATCGCGGGTGTTGGAGCTTGAGTACGCCGAAAAGCGCTACAGCCTGAGTTGGGAGTATCTGCGAGTCTACTCGCCTTCGGCAGAGGTGCGGGGGCATCACCCTTCCCAGGCTGTTCTGCAAACAGGCAAGCGTGACGTCGCGATCAATGACCTTAAGCCTGTAGGGCATTACGCCCTGCAGCTGATATTTGACGATGGCCACGACAGCGGCCTGTATACCTGGGATTATCTCTATCGCCTGTGCACCCAGGAATCAGCGCTTTGGCAGGCCTATCTTGATGATCTTACGGAGGCAGGCGCGTCCCGGGATCCGGATACTCAGGTCCTGCATTTCGAGCCCTGAAGGATATTGGTTCTCAGGCTATTTCGAAGAGTCTCACCACCTCTGAACCGGGCAACGGCTATTTCCAGATAGAGCGCCTCCATCAGCAGACAGTGCTATTCGAGAAACTACCGCTCGCATCTGCGAAAGCGATTCCTGCCGATATCACAGACCACCTCAAGGCGGACGGTCGAGAAGAGCAAAATCAGATCGTTTGTAGGGCCGCTATGAGCCAAGAGCTGACTTCAACCCACTCCTGAATAGCTACAGCTCGGCCATCTGGTACGAAACAACCTTGGCGGCCCCGGTCTCACTGCTGCGCCCGACTTCCCTGAAACCGAAGCGGGCATGGAATGCATGCGATGCGGGATTGGGCGGCGACACATTGATTTCACAACACAGAACGACGTCGCCTCGCCTCTTTGCGAAGTCGATGAGGTCACCGTAAAGCGCACTTCCAACGCCGCTTCCCGCGTGGGCCGGGTCGATCACGATACGATCTACGTAAAGGAAATTACTGTGCCGATCTACAAACCACCGAAAGTTGGCGCCGTCGTAATCTGACGCATCGCTCATCACAAGCAGGAACCCAATGACTTGATCTCCCACGACGGCAACTCTGTGATATTCAGACCAGGAATGCAGTTGGGTGATCCTCGCTATATCAATCCGGCTGGTCTTGTCTTCCTCGCTCGCGTTGATTCTCAGGATGCATTGAAAATCATTGATCTTTGCTTCTCGAATTAACAATTTGACGCGCCCGTGCCTGTGAAAAACTTGAAGTTTGCTCTACTAACTCCTGGTGAGCAAAGCACGAGACGGTTCGTTTTTGATCGAAAACGGCCGGTTTAGCACCCTGAGCGCAAATGACTGTTTTTGGGAGGTCTAAAAAGTCCTGACGCTTCGCTGTTGCTGACAGTCTCAGATGTCGAAAACGCTCATTCGCCCAAGAAGCTGTAAACCACCTAAATCAGGCGGAAGCGACCCTCCCTGCTACTTCCTTTAACATCTCAAAAGCGACGATGTTTGGTGGCGACGGGGACTGCCATTGAGGCCCGCTTTGAGGCCGCCGCTGCCGCTGAGGATCACTGACTGGGAGCCGCAGTAGCTCCGGCCAGTATCCCGCCATCAACGGTCAGTTCAATACCTGTCAGGTATTTTGCTTCATCACTGGCAAGGTATAACGCGGCGTATGCCACATCCATAACATCGCCCATTTTCTTCATAGGTATATCTGCTTCGACAGCTCGGATCGCCACCGCTCTTGCTTCGCCTTCACCCAGCATGGCATCCCACATGGGAGTCATAATTGCCGCTGGATGAATTGAATTACACCGGATGTTGTAAGCCTGTGAGGCGCAGTATAGAGCTACTGTCTTTGTATGGTTTCTTACCGCCGCTTTACTTGATGCGTATGCAGCCGCACCGGGGATACCAACAATTCCAGAACGAGAAGAAATGTTGACGATACTGGCCGCTCTGGATTTTTTGGCCATTTTTATCGCATATTTACACCCCAGTGCTACACCGTCGAGATTGGTGGCGTGCACCGTGTGCCAGCTTGCGAGGTCTAAATTCTCTGGGTCGTGTGGACCCACAGCTTCAAGGAACCCTGTAATGCCTGCGTTGTTCACGACAATGTCTACCTTACCGAACTTATCAAGCAATTCCTGCGCTATATGCGCCCACTGCTGTTCATCCGAGACATCGAGGTGACGATATAGACTGTCTCCTCCTAACTGCGACGTTTCCTTTTCACCCAATTCATCGTTGATATCGGACAGAATGACTGTGGCGCCTTCTTTAGCAAACAACTGCGCTACGGCCAGCCCAATACCTCGCGCAGCACCCGTTACAAGCGCCACCTTATCGGGAAGTCTTTTCACAATCATGAATCCTATGTTGGTTAGCGCAATGTACGCATGGGCGAACGGAAGCGGACGTTCGACATATTATCCCACGGGTCCCAAAGTAGGCGGGAGCGGTCTTTAGCAGAAGAATCCGACTTGACGCAGGGTCCAAAGTTGCACAGTCTCCCAAAACTTTAACTAAAGATGCTGTGGAGCGACGAAGGTTCATGACCGAGGGTTTGCAGGCCAACTACATGGTAGCGGTTGCGGAGCAGATATCCTTTGTTTCAGCGTTTCTTGGTGGCGTATCGGCCACTATTCTCTTCAGTGTGATCATTTTCACTTCGGACAAACGCGTAGTTGCATTTCTAATTGCAATTTCCGCATTTTCAGCATGCAGCCTCTTGGTTTCCGTAATTTCCGCCTGGAGACTGACAATTGGTCTGCACCCCGATCTTCCGTTTACCCCGGACCCCAAAAAAATCGAAGTGCTTTGGAGTTTCTTGATCGCTGGCTATGGACTGGGTGTTAACAGCCTGATCCTTGGTATTGGACTTTCTGGATGGGTCCGCTCGTATCGAACTGGAGCGATCACGTCAGCCATTGCAGGGCTGTCGATTCTGTTCTTTGCCACTACCAGCATTTACTAACGACCAAACGTAAACCCTAAGAACACGTTCCAATGACTATTACTAGATTCCCGAACGATGGCTCGCCGCCCAGCCTGAAGCGTTAACGGCCGGTAAGGGGACGGTCTTTAGCAATGGTCCAATACACCTCAAGGCGGCCGGTCGGCGAAGGTCAAATCACGTGGTTTTTAGTACTTCTTTCTGCCAGAAGCGTCGATGCGGACGCTTGAGTGTGTACAGAAATGAGAATGCTACATACTTACCTTAAGCGCACCACAGCTACTGGTTTGCCTATGCCTTCTACCAGCATCCTATGAGTGCCGGACGAGAAAAAGATAGTGACCTCAGCCATGTAAGAGTAGTGGTAGTGGTAAAGATACTCGGTCTGTTGCCACACCTGGCCATTGGAAAGCTTAACGATGGTGTCACCTTCAAACCCCTCGAACTCGCCGTCTATCGTACTTCTGATAATTGAGCTTGCTGAGCTTTCTTCGTTTATAGCTTCGCTTCCTTCAATAAATGCAGAGATACATCCTTCTATGAACGACTCTGATTTACCCCCGCACTGAGATGCAGATGAAAGTTTGTTTTTTAACGCCCACGTATAACCAGCTATGTGTCCGCTGCAGTCATCGGTGCATATGTATCCTCTGAAGAAATTAGTCTTACGGGAATCAGAAAGCGCTGATTTAGGAGGCGAGATACCGGACGCTATCAGTGCCAGTTGACCTTGGTCAGTAAGCGCCAAAACCGTTTCGCCACTCATATCTGCAACTGTGCCCGCAAAATCACCGCTTTCACTTAAAAATACAGCACTGCTTCCTGCTGGGGAGAAATACAGCCTTTCACCCTCGACAGAGAAAAAGTTCAGTACACCTGCATCTGAGAAAACATAATATCCGGCAAAGTAATTGACCTCACCGCGGGAAACGAGGAGTCGTTGGCTCCCGCTTTTTCCGTTGTCGTAATTGTTCTTGGAGTTGTCGTAGTTGTTCGGCGAATTGTCGTAGTTGCTGACGGAGTTGTCATAATTACTCACAGAGTTGTCATAGTTGCTAGGTGAGTTGTCGTAGTTTCTGGGGCTTAACTCGTATGGGAGTGAGGACTCTTCGACGAAATGGATACCCAAGTCTGCATTTGCGTTTGCCACCATCATCAGCCAGCTGACTAACAGTGTCCTAACTATCGCGATGATGTAATTCATGAGGATAGTCTGTTCCAGCCTAAGTTTTGCCGTGGATGACTTATGAAGTATACATAGTGCATGCAATGGCCGTTCTGGGTCGGAAGCAGTCAACGCGTTGGTCTGGACCTAACGTCTCAAAATAGGTGCGAATTCAATTGATCAGTGCAACACCCTGTTATTTTCACTAAAACTGGGAGTGTTGCGATATGCCTCGAAGGATCAATCGAAAGTACACCGATGAAGAGCGATCCAAAATCTGGGATCGATACAAAGTGGGTGATTCGGTTAAGTCGATTGCCCGGTCACATCATCGAACCTCATCGTCTATCCACGGATACCTTTCGCGTACTGGCGGAATTCGTCCACCGGTAAGAAAGCGACCTGATCAATCCCTGTCGCTGGGTGAACGGGAGGAAATCTCCAGAGGTATCGTTGCCGGCCTCCCCATTAGAACGATCGCCAAAGATCTAGGACGCGCCCCTTCAACAATTAGCCGAGAGATCAACAGGAATGGGGGCGCAGACGCGTATCGAGCCACTCTCGCCGACAAGAATGCGTGGGCTCGAGCGCTACGCCCCAAAGTCTGTAGACTGGTTTTGAACCGGCCGCTTTGTCAGCAAGTTGAGACCAAGCTTCGGATCAAGTGGTCACCTCAGCAGATAGCGGGATGGTTGAAGCGAGAGTATCCAGGAGACGAATGGAATCAGGTGTCGCACGAAACGATTTATCGCAGTCTCTTCATACAAGCCCGTGGAGCACTTAAAAAGGAGCTTCAGGAGTACCTTCGATCGAAGCGCCATATCCGTCGCGCACGAACCTCCACCCTCAAAGATGATGGCCTTGGCGGCATTGCAGGTGCTATCTCCATCAGCGAGAGGCCGGCCGCGGTGGAGGACCGCGCTGTCCCCGGACATTGGGAAGGCGATCTGATTGAGGGTTCAAACAAGACGTGTGTGGCTACGCTTGTTGAACGTCATACTCGCTATGTGATGTTGGCAAAGATCGATAAAAAGGATAGCGAGACCGTTGTTAATGCGCTGATTAAGCAATCAAGACAGCTACCGAGTGAGCTTTATCAGTCGTTGACGTGGGATCGCGGAACAGAAATGAGCAAGCATCACCGATTCACGCTGGAGACGGACATCAAGGTCTACTTCTGTGATCCCAAGAGTCCGTGGCAACGAGGATCAAACGAAAACACCAATCGTTTGCTGCGCGAATACCTGCCCAAATACACCGACCTATCGATTTACTCACAGTCTGAGTTGGACTGGGTAGCGAGGCAGCTAAACGAACGCCCAAGAAAAACGTTGGAGTATGAAACGCCGGCAGCTAGATTTAATGCGTGTGTTGCATCGACCGGTTGAATTCGCAGGCGAAAGCGGTCGTTATGACAGGATGGGGAAAGCATCGACAGACTTAATGATCGGCCTTAAGTCTTCGTTCGGTGCGATTCCGATACAGCACGGGTTTCTGTCGCCAAAACTTAAGAAAGCACGTTTTGACGCGACCACGGTGAGAACCTGATGTTGCGCGCTAAAGACTATTCATCTCGGGCTACTGGTTCCGGCCTACTCTTCCCAGCCAAAGGTTTTGGCAAAGCCGTCGTCCATCAGGGTCTGGATAATTTCTTTCGTTGCCTCGGCATCATTTATCCGTGGAAACGGCTCCCCGGGAACATCAACCTCGAGAAATGCGCACAGCGGCTCCCAGCCCTGAACAACCTCAAAGCACAGTAAACGCTCCTCAGGAATCAGGGCTTTTACGGCTTCCACATGCTCGTGATAACGGCGCAGAAGATGCTCTCTGTCATGCATGCGCCCATCAAAGTAATCATTGATGGTGGCCTTCATATAGCCCCCGGCCTCAGAAGCTGGCAACCAGTCTATCCAGGGTTTGGAGAAAATCGTCTCCTGGGTGGAATCGAACCAGCGATCCGGGTCGCGCATGTTCAAAAGAACCTTGGCGTCGGGAAAATGCCCGGCAATCGCTGCAAACTGCGTACAGGCAGGGAAATCCACCGTCGCCGCAAAGCCGTCAAAAATACGATCCCAGTCAGCATTACCGGCGGCGGCCTGTTCCCACAGGGACCAGTGTTCCGGCCCCCTGGGGAAGCACTCCACCATGTGATAGCAGGGGCCAAAACCCAGCATCTCCAAAGCTGCCTTTGTGGACATAGTACCCGTGCGGCCAAAGCCAGCGCCTATTACCTGTAGTGACATCTGTGGACCTCATTCTGACTCAGGAGATTTAATGCCGGAAGAGGCCCCTTCAGCTTCTGCCGACCACCGACGAACAAGCACTGCTTATCGCCACACTACAAGCTACAATGCGCCCTCGCAATTGGGATGCAGAGCATGAGCGAAGAAGACACAACACACTTTGGCTACCGGGACGTCAAGACCGAAGAGAAAGCGGGCTTGGTCCGCGGCGTCTTTGATTCCGTGGCCAGCCGCTACGACGTGATGAACGACCTCATGTCCGCCGGCGTTCACCGGATATGGAAACGCTTCACCATCGAACTCTCCGGCGTTCGCCGGGGTAATCGCGTGCTGGATATCGCAGGCGGCACAGGAGACCTGGCCGCCAAATTTGCGCCCATGGTGGGCGACGAGGGCGAGGTGGTGCTGGCCGATATCAACGCGAGCATGTTACGGGTGGGCCGTGACCGGCTGATTGATAACGGTATTCGCGGCAACCTTCACTACGTGCAGGCGGACGCCCAGTATCTGCCCTTCCCCGACAATCATTTCGACTGCATCACCATCGCCTTCGGTCTTCGCAACGTCACCGACAAAGACAAGGCCCTACGCTCCATGCTGCGAATTCTTAAACCCGGCGGTCGCCTGCTGGTGCTGGAGTTCTCCAAGCCCCGCAACCCGCTGCTTAGCCGCGCCTACGATGCCTACTCTTTTAGTGTTCTGCCCTTTATGGGCAAGCTGGTAGCCGGGGATTCCGAGAGCTATCAATACCTCGCCGAATCTATTCGCATGCACCCGGACCAGGAAACGCTCCGGCAGATGATGGAAGACGCAGGCTTTGCCCGCTGCGATTACCACGACATGACCGGCGGCGTGGTCGCCGTGCACCGCGGCGTTAAAGACTGACCATGAACGACATCCGCATGCCCACGATCCATACCGCTGGACTGGCCGCTACCGAAGCGGCCGCCAATGCGGCATTGCGTTTGTCACCCCACAGTGTCGAGGCACTTAAACCGATTGCCGGCCGCGTGCTGGCCCTGGAATGCACCAAGCCATCCATAACGCTCTACCTGCACAGCGAAAGCAACGGAGAGCTGCGCTTCCGGGGCGTACACGATGGCCCCGTGACCACCCGCGTTACAGGAACGGCCCAGGATTTTATCGCCCTGGCCCAGGCCGACGATCCCGCCGCCGCGCTCATCAACGGCGGCATACAGCTGGAGGGCAACAGCAGCACGCTCATCGACATGCAGCGTGTATTTAACGACCTGGATATCGACTGGGAAGCTCCCCTGGTAGCGGGGCTGGGAGATGTCGCCGGCCATCAACTGGCGAGCATGCTTAGCGCGGCGTTCCACTGGTCCCGGCAGTCCGGCGAGAACCTGAGACGCCAGCTAGAGGAGTTCGCCCTGGAGGAAGCGGGTATTGCCCCGCCAAAACTCGCCCTTGAGCATTTCTACGAGGATGTTCAGCAACTTCGGGAACGGAGCGAGCGCCTGGAGCAACGGGTTGAGCGCCTGCGATTGCGTTTAGAGCGGTTACGCCCCGCCTGATGTCCAGTCTCCTGCGCAGTATTGAAATTATCCGGGTAGTCGGTCGCTATCGGCTGGATGAACTGCTCCCGGAGCAGGCACGACACCCCGTACTCACGCCACTCCTCAGACTGAATCCCTGGCGCCTTCAGGGCAACACGGCAAAACGGGGCGAGCGCCTGCGTCGCGCCCTGGAAGATCTCGGCCCCGTATTTATCAAATTCGGACAAATGCTCTCGACGCGAAGGGATTTGCTCCCAGAGGACATTGCCGACGAGCTGGCGCTTCTTCAGGATCAGGTAAGCCCCTTTGATGCAGACATCGCCAGGAACATCATAGAGACCGCCCTTGGCGGCAGCGTAGACACCCTTTTTGAACGCTTCGATCGCGAACCTCTGGCATCTGCCTCCGTGGCTCAGGTGCACAGTGCGCGTACCCGGGAAGGACGGGAGGTGGTGGTTAAGGTCATCCGTCCGGACATTGAGCCCGTTATTCGCAAAGATATGGCTCTCCTGGCGCGTATTGCGCGATTCGTAGAGCGCTGGCTGAAAGAGGGCCGGCGCCTGCGTCCGGTAGATGTGGTCCGGGATTATCGGCAGACGATCCTCGACGAGCTGGATCTCGGTCGCGAGGCCGCCAATGCCTCACAGCTTCGGCGTAACTTCTCTGATGGCAGTCTTGTGTATGTGCCGGAAGTTTTCTGGGATTACACCCGGCGCAACGTCATGGTCATGGAGCGTATTTACGGCATCCCGGTCACCGATCTGGACACGCTCCGCGCAAAAAACGTGGATCTGAAAGTCCTCGGGGAGCGCGGCGTCGAGATTTTCTTTACCCAGGTGTTTCGCGACAGCTTTTTCCATGCGGATATGCATCCGGGCAATATTTTTGTCGACGCCTCCGATCCTGGGGATCCCCGCTACATCGCCATCGATTGCGCCATTATCGGCTCCCTCAGCGAAGACGATCAGTACTATCTTGCGCGCAATCTCCTGGCGATTTTCCGCCGGGACTATCACGAAGTTGCACAGCTCCACGTGGAATGCGGCTGGGTGCCTCCGAGTACACGGGTCCAGGACTTTGAATCCGCCATGCGCGCGGTCTGCGAGCCGGTGTTTGAACGTCCCATCGCAGAGATTTCCTTCGGGCAGCTGCTGGTCTACCTGTTTCAGACTGCCGCGCGCTTCGACATGGAGGTGCAGCCGTCCCTGGTGCTCCTGCAAAAGACCCTTCTCAATATCGAAGGGCTGGGAAGACAGCTGTATCCCCAGCTGAATCTCTGGGACACGGCCATGCCGTTCCTGGAAAAGTGGGTGGCGGAGCGCTACTCGCCCCAAAGCATGATCAAACGCCTGCAGCAGCACGCTCCCGGCTGGCTCGAGCAGCTTCCGCAGCTACCCGAGGCCGTCATGGAAGGCCTTCAGGGGCAGCGCGATACCCAGCGGCGGGCCGAGCAGCTCATCGCCGCGGAGCGCGAGCTTCGGCGAAAGGAGGATGCCCGGGCGCGTCGGCGCTACCTCGCGGCCATGGTCTGCATCATCGCCGCGGGCGCCGCACTTCCTCCCGTTCGCAGCATGCTGGAGCAGGCACCCCCCGTCAGCTGGGTGTTGCTCGCCGTGGCCGCCGGCCTCGCCTGGCCGGGCCAAAGCGTCTAAAACGCGGCAGAGAATCCCGGTTGTGCGATAATCTGCGCCCTATGGATCAGACAACAACAAGGCACTATCTGGAGGAGGTTCGCTGGAACGCGGATGGCCTCGTGCCCGCCATCGCCAGAGACTGGAACACGGGCAAGGTACTGATGATGGCGTGGATGAACGCCGATTCTCTTCGCTGTACCGTAGACGAGGGCCGCGCCGTGTACTGGTCCCGATCTCGCCAGGCCCTGTGGCGCAAAGGGGAAAGTTCCGGAAACACGCAGCAGGTCAAAAGCCTGCGCCTGGACTGCGATGGCGACACCCTGTTATTGGAGGTCGAACAAGTAGGCGGCATGGCCTGCCACACGGGCCGGGAGCACTGTTTTTATCGCGAGCTCATCGACGGCAAGTGGCAGACCGTAGAGGCGGTTCTCAAAGATCCTGAAGAAATTTATGCAACAAAACGCTGATACGGACGTATTACAAGCGCTGGATGCCGTTCTTCAGGCGCGCAAGGAAGCCACGGGAGACAGTTCCTACGTGGCCAGCCTTTATGAAAAGGGTCTGAACAAGATTCTTGAGAAAGTCGGAGAGGAAGCATCGGAAGTCATTATTGCAGCCAAAGACTGTGATGGTGAGCAGGGACAGGAAGCCCTCCTCGGCGAAATCGCCGACCTCTGGTTTCACAGCATGGTCCTGCTCGCCCAACAGGGGCTTTCATCGGGGCAGGTACTGGCAATTTTACAGGAGCGTTTTGGCCTCTCGGGTCACGAAGAGAAGGCTTCACGCAGTTAAACAGGCATTTCGCAGTCATGCAGACTGCGCAACACCGGAAACACAATCGCAGACGGCGGCAGCCGCAGCGATAAAAGGAGAGAGTCATGGGATTGGGTGGAATCAGCATTTGGCAGTTACTCATCATTCTGGCCATTGTGGTCATGCTGTTTGGTACCAAGCGTTTACGCAGCCTGGGATCAGATCTCGGCAGTGCGGTAAAAGGTTTCCGCAGCAGCATGCAGGACGAGGGCGAGAATGAGGGCGACAAGAAAACCGACGAAAGGGACGAGCCCGAGGTCAGTGATGCCGCCAAAAACAAGAGCGACGTCTAGGCACCGCACACCGCTCTCCCGCGCTTGCTAAAGCAGTAAACAGCTATGTTCGATATCGGTTTTGCCGAATTACTCATCATCGGCGTCGTCGCGCTCATCGTTGTGGGCCCGGAGCGGCTCCCCGATGCCGTGCGCACTGCAAGCGCCTGGCTCAATCGCCTGCGCCGGGGCTTTAACGACATCAAGCAGGAGGTCCAACAGGAGCTTCACAACGATGCGGTCATGAAAGACCTCAAGGCCCTGAAGGACAGCAGCGAAGAGCTGCGCCGGGAGACGCAGAGCCTCGGTTCAGACTTCAAGAGCAGCTTTAGCGCCTCAAAGAATGACAGCAGCGACCCGACGATCGCGGCACCTGCTGATACCAGCGGCGACAGCGGAAACACCCGGAACAAGCAAAGCAGCGCAGCCGAAGAAAGCGGTGCACCCGAATCAAGCGAAGGGGACGACCAAGCCTCTCCCATAATGGATCGCAAAGCCGGTGACTGATACGGATACACCCCTGCCGCTTATTGCCCATCTCACGGAGCTCAGGGACAGGCTGCTGCGCGCCATCCTCGCGGTGCTGCTGGTCTTCATTGTGCTCTTCCCCTTCGCCAATGAAATCTACGCCTTTGTGTCCCAGCCCCTGCGGGAGCTGTTGCCGGAAAACGCCAGCATGATCGCCACGGACGTGGCCTCACCGTTCCTCACCCCCTTCAAGCTGACGCTGTTCACTGCCCTGTTTATCGCCATTCCCTACGTGCTGTTTCAGATCTGGTCGTTTATTGCGCCGGGAATGTACAGCCAGGAGAAGCGCTTTGCTCTGCCCGTGCTCGCCAGTTCCGTGTTGCTGTTTTACTGCGGCGCGGCTTTTGCGTATTTCGTGGTCTTCCCGCTGATTTTTGCTTTCTTCACCAGCGTTGGACCCACAGATGTCGCCATCATGACGGACATCAACCGCTATTTGGATTTTGTTCTGAAGCTGTTCTTTGCCTTCGGTCTGGCCTTTGAGATACCCATCGCGGCACTCATCGCCATCTGGGCGGGGATCACCACACCGGAAGATCTGGGCCGTAAACGCCCCTACATCATTGTGGGCTGCTTCGTCTTCGGCATGCTCCTCACGCCCCCGGATGTGATCTCCCAGGCCCTCCTCGCGATCCCTATGTGGCTCCTCTTCGAAGCCGGCGTCATCGCAGGCCGTCTGCTCATCAAGCGCAAAGCTGAGTCCTGAGTACCCCCGCATCCCTTGAGAAGGCCCGCAGGGGCGATACACTGTCTCCGCTCTTAACTTTCGGATGATGACCATGCCCCGATATCTCCTGGCGCTGATCGCCTGTTGCTTTCTGTCCCTCTCCGTATCGAACCCCCTCTTTGCGCAGGACGACAGCGCTGAGAGCGAAGAGAGTAAAGCGGTGGTAGAGACCCCGGCGGAAGAGCCGGCGCCGGAAGCCGAGGCCGATGCGGGAACCATGCGGGAGATTCTGGAATCGGAAAAAAGGGCCGAAGAAGTCATCCGCGAGAAGGTGGCTGAGCTGGAGGGGAACGAGGAGCTGCCGCGCACTCCGCTTCAGCTGATTGTGCTCATGGCCGATGCCTCGGGGCGCAAAGACTGGGAGCAGGCAGCCAGCTATCTGGACATGCGCTACCTACCGGAGGACATGGCAGACTGGACCGCCCTGGATCTTATGGACGCTCTGCGGGTTTTATGGAACCAGCAGAACATCATCGACATCACCAGCATGAGCGATGAGCCCGAGGGCAAGCTCGATGATGGCCTCCCCCCCTATCGCGACCTCGTGGGCATGATCCGCAGGGATAATGGTGAAGAAGTGCCCATTTACCTGCAGCGTATCCCTGATGGTGCGGGGGGCAAAATCTGGAAAATCTCCAATGCCAGCGTCGCGGAGATTCCGTCCCTGTGGCAGGACCTTGGCTACGGCCCTGTCGCCGTGTGGCTGGAACGGCACCTGCCGGATTATCGCTTTGCAGGACTGGAAAGCTGGCAGCTGATCACGGGGATCGTCTTCCTGGTAGCAGCCTGGTACATCGCCATGCTCGCCAGCTACCTCCTGATGCGCATCGCGCTCCTGGTCCCCAACCGATTTCCCCTGGGCATTGAGAGCTTTTTTCAGGGCTCCCTGCGTTTCTTCCTGTTCCTGGTTATTTTCCGTCTTCTTATGGATCAACTGGCGCTGTCCCTGGCGGCGCGGGTCTATCTCAACTCCTCCGGTGTGGGTTACATCGCCTTTACGATTTTGCTCCTCGGGGTGATCTCCCTCATCCGGGATTACAACATCCGGCGCCTGGAGCGCGCGGGAAATCGCCAGTATGTGGCGCTGCTCAAACCCTTCACCACCATCGTCAAGATCGTTGCGATGCTCATCGTCGCCCTGGTGTGGGCAGAAAGGGCCGGCTACAACATGTCCACCATCATCGCGGGTCTCGGCGTAGGGTCCCTGGCCGTGGCCCTGGCGGCACAGAAGACCCTGGAAAACGTGATCGGAGCCATCACGCTTTACTCGGCGCGCCCTGTGAATCCCGGAGATCTCTGTCGCTTTGGCAACATCGTGGGTGTTGTAGAGGAAATCGGCCTTCGCTCCACCATGATTCGCACCCTGAACCGCACCATGCTGGCGGTGCCCAACGCGGTGTTTTCATCGGTAGAAGTTGAAAACTTCAGCCATCGGGATCGCATCCGCTACTACCAGCATATTGAGTTACAGATGACTACGGCGGATCAGCTCCGGGTAATTCTCGGTCGCCTCCGGGAGCTTTTCCTATCCCATGCTGATGCCATGCAGGAGACCGTCAGTGTGCGCCTGGAGAAAGTCGCCGCGGCGACGGCGGTGATCCGTATCGACGTCGGTATTCGAACAACAGACTATCAGCGCTTTTTAGCAGTCGCGGAGGATCTGAATCTGCGCATGATTGAACTGGTGCACGACGCGGGTGCCATTTTCAGTGGCCCGGGACAGGTCCTCCAGCTGCGGGATTTTTATCGCGCCTCGGACGACACGCTGGCAGACGTAAAGTCCCAACTTGAAAACTGGAAAGGGGAAGAAAAGCTTCCCTTCCCCGACTACACCGCCGCCGAGAAAGCGGCCCTGCAAGGCGCCATCGAGCTGCCAAACCGTGAGGACAAATCCTGAACACCGAAGGTTCCAAACCCAGGAACAGCCTCGACGCCCTGGGAGCCCTGGGCCGCCAGCTTGCGCCCTACCGTTGGCGTCTCATCGCTGCGGCCATCGCGCTGATCTTTACCGCCGGGGCTACCCTCACCCTGGGCAAGGGTCTGCAGGTGCTCATCGATCGTGGCTTTGCCGGCGATGACCCGGGGGCTCTGGGCGACGCGGTACGCATAGTCATGCTGATTACGACGGCCATCGCCGTGGGTACTTTTTTTCGCTTTTACCTCGTGTCCTGGCTGGGAGAGCGCATCAGTGCGGATCTTCGCAGCGCTGTCTTTCGCAATATTGTGAGGCTCCACCCAGGTTTTTTTGAGGAAAACCGCTCGGGAGAAATCATGTCCCGGCTCACGGCGGATACCACGGTGCTGCAGACGATCATCGGCTCCTCAATGAGTATGGCTCTGCGCAGCACCCTGACCCTCAGCGGCGCCGTGATCATGATGCTCGTCACCAACTTCAAGCTGACCCTGTTTATCGTCGCCACCGTTCCCCTGGTACTACTGCCCGTAATGATTTTTGGTCGCCGGGTGCGAAAACTCTCCAGCAGCAGTCAGGACAGCGTTGCGAGCGTGGGTTCCTACGCCGGCGAAATCATTCAGAATATCCGCACGGTGCAGGGCTTTAATCGCGAGGCAGCAGAATCCGAAGCCTTTGATGCCGAGGTCGAAAAGGCCTTTGTCATTGCCCGGTCCAGGGTCCGGCAGCGGGCTTTGCTCATCGCGTTTGCGATCATCATTCTTTCCGGTGGCATGATCGCCATGATGTATTCCGGCGGTCGGGATGTGATCAGTGGAGCCATGACCGGCGGAGAACTCGCCGCCTTCATGTTTTATGCCGTGATGGTGGGGACGGGCTTCGCCACCCTGTCCGAAGTCTGGGGGGACGTGCAACGCGCCGCAGGCGCCACGGAGCGCCTCCTGGAACTGGTGGAAACCGACAGCGCCCTGCCCGATACCGGCGACCGGGAATCCATCTCCCAGAATCCCAACCTGGAGCTTCGCAATGTCTCCTTCAGCTACCCATCGCGTCCCGATACCCTCGCCCTGAACAACATCAGCCTGCATATTGAGGCGGGTAAAAGTCTCGCCCTCGTGGGACCTTCCGGCGCGGGCAAAACCACCCTCTTCGAGCTGCTCCAGCGGTTCTACGATCCCCAATCCGGCGCTTTACTCCTGGATGGGATCGATCTTCGGGAAATGTCACTGGAGCAATTACGGACACATCTAGCCATCGTGCCGCAGCAGCCCACGCTTTTCAGCGCCGATGTCCGCTACAACATCGCCTACGGCAATCCCGATGCGAGTGACGCCGAGATACAAGCCGCGGCGCAACGGGCTCACGCCCATGAGTTTATCGAGGCTCTACCCGAGGGTTACAGCAGCTTTCTGGGGGAGCAGGGTGTACGACTGTCCGGCGGCCAGCGCCAACGCATCGCCCTGGCCCGGGCTATGCTCACGGATCCCAAGGTCCTGTTACTCGACGAAGCCACCAGCGCCCTGGATGCGGAGAGCGAATATCAGGTGCAGCAGGCCATCAGCGAGTTGATGCACGAACGCACCACGGTGATTATCGCCCACCGCCTGGCAACGATCCGTGATGCGGACTGCATCGCAGTGCTCGATGAGGGCAAAGTTGTCGCTACGGGGACCCACGATGAACTCCTGGGGAGCTCGGAGCTCTACGCCAGGCTGGCCAAGCTGCAGTTTCGCAACGAAGCCGCCTGAGCCGCCACAATCAGCGCATGGTGGTGAGAAAATGCAGGTGGTTTTCGTACTGGCTCAGCACATCATGGGCGATTTGCTCCCGCGTCCAACCCATAATGCAGTAATCCTGGCCGCCCTGGGCCAGATGCACCTCGGCGCGATAGTAGCGATCGCCCTCGGCCATAGATGAGATCGCCTCACCCGCCAGACGCTCATCGGGCATGGCATGGGCGCGGCTGCGCACCTCGTACACAAAGTCAATTTCACCGCCGTTGAGCACTTCCATGCGCACACAGGGTTTATCACGCAATTCCTCCGTGACCCGCGCGTCTACCTCGTGACTCTTAAGCTCCTCGGAGAATTCCCGGAGCGTCGGCGCGACGGATTCCTTCAGAAATTTGCGTACGCTGCGGTCCTCAGGAAACTCCAGAAGGTTCGACAGTCGGCTCCGCCAATCGCCATCAGCACCCGACGCCGGCGAAACACTTTGCGCACTGCGCTGGCTGGCGTCCAGGGACAGGGCCTTGGAGAACCCCCAGATAGCGCCAAGGAGAGCCAGGGAAAAAGGCAGGGCGCTGGCAATCGCCGCTGTCTGGAGCGATGACAGCCCCCCCGCAATCAACAGTACCGAGGCAATGGCAGCGATGACGGCGGCCCAGAACACCCTCTGGAGCACCGGCGTATCGTCGCGACCGTTGGCCGACAGCATATTCAATACCAGGGCGCCGCTGTCTGCCGAAGTCACAAAGAACACCACGATCATTGCCAGACTCACCGCGGATAAAAAGGTCGAGAAAGGCAGATACTCAAGAAAGCGAAACAGCGCCACGGCCTGATTGGCTGCAACGGCCTCACCGAGCTCTTTCGCCCCTTCATTGAGAATCAGGTCGATGGCGCTGTTGCCAAAGACGCCCATCCACAACAGGGTGAATCCGCAGGGCACCAGCATGGCACCGAGGGTAAATTCCCGAATCGTCCGTCCCCGGGAAATTCTCGCGATAAACAAACCGACGAAGGGTGACCAGCTCAACCACCAGCCCCAGTAAAAGATGGTCCAGCCGCCAAGCCAGTCCGTGGGGTCGTAGGCGTACAGGGTAAAGGTCTTGCTGATCAGTTCGCTGACGTAAATGCCCAGGCTTTCCAGGGTAGCCCCGAGGATGAGAATCGTCGGACCGGCGATGAGCACGCCAATAAGGAGCAGGATAGACAGGGCGATGTTGAGCTCCGACAGGCGCTTGATACCCGCATTAAGACCCATGGCGACGGAAATACTGGCCAGGATCATGGTCCCCACGATGAGCATGACCTGTACTCCGGGACTCACGGGAATGTCGAAGAGGTAAGCGAGGCCCGCATTGATCTGCAGAACGCCAAAACCGAGGCTTGTGGCAATACCGCAGGCCGTGCAGACAATGGCGAAGACGTCGATTGCAGCCCCCGCGGGACCGTAGATGCGCTCACCGATCAATGGATAGAAGGCCGACCGCACCGTGAGGGGCAATCCGTGACGATAGGAGAAGTAAGCCAGAAGCAGAGCGACGATGGCGTAAATCGCCCAGGCGTGGAGACCCCAGTGAAAATAGGTCAGGGTCATGGCATGGCCCGCGGCCTCGACGCTGCTGCCCTCACCATGGGGTGGCTGGAGAAAGTGCATTACCGGCTCGGCGACGCCAAAAAACATCAAACCGATGCCCATGCCCGCGGCAAATAGCATGGCAAACCAGCTTATGGCGCCATAATCAGGCTCCGAGTGGTCCGGACCCAGTTTGATGTCGCCAAAGCGGGAGAAGCTGAAAATCAGAATACTGAGGAGCACGACCGCGACGACGAGCACGTAGTACCAGCTGGCATAGGTCACGATGCCCGCCTGAACCTTCTGCAGCAGGGCGTTGCTCGCGTCGGGCGCGATGGCGGCGCCAAGCACCATCAACAGCAGTATCGCTGTAGATGGCAGAAACACGCCTCGATCGATACTGAAACCCAGGGCGCCCTCGCTCCCGGGCCCTTTCTCGTCCGTCGACCCTTTCATCAACACCTCTGTTCCTTTAAATAGAGGCGGAAGGGTACTCAGATTATGCTACGTCAGCAAAACATAAATACATCGTGTACGAATCTTTCTTTTCAGGCCTAAATGTAAAAAGTACCGGAAAATCAACAATTAGCGGCATTTGCCGGTATAATCTGCGCCCGTTTTACTTTCAGCACTAACTATCAGCACTTTTTTGTGCCCTATATTTTTTGTCAGGGAGACACCATGCTATCCAGAAACAAGTTGAACCTCGCGACCCGCGCGGCGGTACTTGCCAGTGTTGCCGGCGGCAGCCTGACCAGCGCCAGCGCCTACGCCCAGCTCGAAGAAGTGATCGTCACGGCCACCAAGCGCTCCGCGAGCACCCAGGACATCCCCGTCTCCGTACAGGCGCTGGGAGAGAACACCCTCAACGACATGGGTGTGACCAACTTCGAGGACTACCTCGTCCAGCTACCGGGGGTCACAGCGGGGGGTAGCGGTCCCGGACAGAACACCATTTACATCCGCGGTGTCGCGTCCACCACGCCCAACCTGACCACCGCCGGCGTTGCGGGCCTGTCGCCCAACGTCGCCCTGTATCTTGATGAGCAGCCCCTGGCACAACCCGGACGAAACCTCGACGTCTACGCAGCGGATATGAACCGCATCGAGGTGCTGGCGGGCCCCCAGGGCACGCTGTTCGGGGCAAGCTCCCAGGCGGGCACCGTGCGCTTGATCACCAACAAGCCTGACTTCAGCGGGACCTACGGAAAAATGAAGCTAGGCACGGCCTTCACCAAGGGCGGTGAAATGAGCAACAGCGTGGAAGGTATGCTCAACATGCCCGTCACGGAGAAGCTCGCATTGCGCGGCGTCGTCTACGTCGACCGCATGGGTGGCTATATCGACAACGTTGCCGGCACCCTCAACGCAAGAGAAAGCGCCCGCTTCCGCCCCGAAGGCACCATGCGGGCCAACGGTGTGCCCGTGAGCGCCCAGCGCGAGGGCTTCCAGGCCGGCGCAGACCTCTCGGATGTGACCTTCATCGACGCAGACAACAGCACCAAAACCGAAGACGACTTTAACGACACCACCTACTCCGGCTTCCGTCTTTCGGGTCTTTACACCATCAATGCCGACTGGGACCTCCAGGTGTCGCACATGCAGCAGCAGCTGGATTCTGACGGGGTTTTCTTCTCGGACCCGGAACTGGGCGATTACAACGTAACGCGCTTTCAGCCTGACAGCATCGATGACGAATTCAGCAATACCGCCTGGACTCTCACGGGACGCATTGGTGAGCTGGAAGTACTCTACTCCGGCGCCTTCACCGACCGTCAAACGGACCAACTCGTTGACTATGCGGACTATCTGTTCGTGGGACAGTATCTGCCCTACTACATCTGTGACAGCTCCGTCTCCTACCCCGGTGACGCGGCCCCCAGCGGCACCTGCCAGGCGCCGGACCTCTTTGTCGGCAGTACCACCAAGACCGAGGTGAGCACCCATGAGATTCGGCTGAACACGGCCGAAGACCGTCGCATTCGCGCCACCGTGGGTGCCTTTTACAGCGACCTGGAACTGAAGGAACGCAACGACTTTACCTATCCGGGCTCCACACAAATCGATGGCTACGGTGTACAGACCGGCTTCTCTCCCAACTTCCCGTTCACCACCGGGTATCGCTCCGATGAGGGTCCCTTCCCCGACGGCGTGATCTTCCGTAACGATGTGCGCCGCACCGACGAGCAGATGGGTGTGTTTGGTGAAGTCACCATGGACATCACCGACGACCTGGCCCTCACCCTGGGAGCCCGCTGGTACGATATCGAAGTAGGCCTCGAAGGCAGCGCCAACGCCTCCTTCTGTAACCTCTTCCAGCCGGATTCAAACTCCTTTGGTACGGACATCTCGGACCTGTATAACGGTGACGGACAGATCACCTTCCGGGGCACCTGTGATCCCGATGCTCAGATCACCTACACCCTCGACAACATCGAGGACGCTCCGGATCAGGTGGCTGCTGCTTTGCGCGAGGCTCCCACGTCGGCGCAAACCGACGGTGTTATCGGCAAGATAAGCCTGTCCTACACGCCTACCCAGGACCAGCTGTGGTTTGTCACGCTGTCCGAGGGTTTCCGTCCGGGACTCCTCAACCGACCCGGAGGCGCAGCAGGTCCTAACGGGTACCAGGTGCCCTTTGCCCTGGATACGGACGATGTAACGAACTATGAACTGGGCTGGAAGCTCGATCTCCTGGATCAGTCTCTGCGCTTTAACGGTTCCTTGTTCTTCGTGGACATTGAGCGTCTGCAAACCACGATTTTCGATCCCAGCATCACGAATCTGTTCTTCTCGGATAACGCGGCAAACGCCGAGGTTATGGGCCTTGAAGGCTCCCTGGACTGGGCGCCTGCGTCACTGCCAGGGCTGGTGGTTACGGGCTCTTTCTCCATGCTGGACACGGAGATCACCGAGGTCCTCACGCCGACGAACGATGTGCGCAAGGGCGATTCCCTGGCCTTTGCACCGGAGTTTCAGGCCACGGTGCGGGCGCGTTACAACTGGGATCTCAACAATGGTCTGCGCGCTCACGTCATGCCCCACCTGGCGTATTCCGATGAGTCTTTCAGCGACATTATTGCCATCAACCGTCAAACGGTGGACTCCTGGCTGATGCTGGGCTTTACTGCGGGTGTTTCCAACACGCAGTGGACCGCCGAAGTGTACGTGGACAACCTCACCAATGAAGCTGCGGAGCTGTCCAACAACTTCGTGAATGACCGAGACCGCGTCACGCTGGCACGCCCCATGACGGGCGGCGTGCGCTTCACCTGGAACTTTGAGTGAGGCTGAGCGCCCGGCATCCCCGGGCGCGACTCTTTCCCCAACGACAGCGGCAGGCTCCCTGAGCGCCGATGTTCAAGCGCTGATGCGCAAAGGCAATATTGCCGATGCGCTGGCGCTGCTCCAATCCCGATTACAGGATGCTCCGGAAGACGGAGAGGCGCTGTATTTTGCCGCCGTCTGCGCACGCATGAGTCAGTCCTTTGGGGCAGCACAGGGCTATCTCGACACCCTGCTGCACCTCGAGCCCGGTAATGGCCGGGGCCTGCAGGAACAGGCGCATCTTTATCGTGATACCCGGCAGTTCGATCGGGCCATCGACGCCTACGGTGAGGCCCTGAGGGCCAACCCGGCGCTACTGGCGAGCTATCGGCAACGCCTTGCACTCCTTCGCGACGCGGGTCGCGAGCAGGAAGCAAACGTCACCGCGGCACAGCTTCAGAAAGTCGAAGCTCTCCCCAAACCGCTGCTCGCAGTCACGGATCTCATTGCCCAGGGCCGGATTCTCAAAGCCGAGCAACTGTGCCGGCAATTTCTCATGCAGGCACCGAGTCACACCGAGGGAATGCGCCTGCTGGCCGATATCGGTTCCCGCCTTGGCGCCCTTGAGGAGGCAAATTTTCTGCTCGAAACTGCCTGTGAGCTGGACCCGGACAATGTTGCTCTGCGCATCGATTTTATTCGCGTCCTGAGCAAGCGCCAGCGCTTCGAGGCATCCCTGGAGCAGGCGGAGCGTCTTCTTCGCACAGCACCTCAGAATCTGCAGTTTCAATCCCTCAGAGCCATTGAGCTCTTGCAGCTGGGCCGGTACGAGGAGGCTATCGCGGGCTTCAACGGTATCCTGGAGCAACTGCCCGGGGACGCCATCACTCTGACCTCCAAAGGACATGCTCTGAAAACCCTGGGCGACAGCGGATCGGCTATCGGCGCCTATGAGACCGCAAGCAAGGCGAGCCTTGGCGGCGGTGAGGCCTGGTATGCCCTCGCCAATCTCAAAACCTATCAGTTCGATGACGGCCAGCTGGAGAACATGCAGGCTCAGCTCGCCGCCAATCCTCCCCTGGGGGACCGCATTTATCTCGCTTTTGCTCTGGGCAAGGCCTTTGAGGACCGCAGTAATTTTGAGCGCTCCTTTGAGAACTATGCCCTGGGCAACGATCTCAAGCGCGCGAGCCTCAACTACCAGAGCGCAGGGTTTGAGCGCGAGGTGGACGCGCAATGCGAGGGCTTTACGCGGGCACTGGCTGAGCGGCAGGGCAACCGGGGCTGCGAGGCGCCGGATCCCATTTTCATTGTAGGCATGCCCCGGGCGGGAAGTACCTTACTGGAGCAGATTCTGGCTACCCACAGTCAGATTGACGGCACACGGGAGCTCCCCAACATCCTGTCCCTCGCCCAGCGCCTCCGCCGACAGCGCAACAGCGCCGATGAGACACCAGGCTACCCCGGTATTCTCGCGGATATGCCCGCCGATGAACTGCAAAAGCTGGGGCAGGAGTTCATCGAGGAAACGCGCATACACCGCGGCGACGCCCCGTTTTTTATCGACAAAATGCCCAACAATTTTCGGCACATCGGTCTGATTAAGCTCATACTTCCCCGCGCCAGGATTATCGATGCCCGTCGCGAGCCCATGGCCTGCTGCTTCAGCAACTTCAAGCAGCTGTTTGCCGAGGGACAGGAGTTCAGCTACGACCTGGCTGATCTGGGACATTATTACCGGCAGTACGAGCGCCTGATGTCGCACTGGGATACGGTGCTGCCGGGGAGCGTACACCGCTTGCAGCACGAGGCTTTACTGGATGATTTTGAGGGAGAGCTCCGCCGTCTTCTTGATTTTCTGGAACTCCCCTTTGAGGAGCGTTGCCTGCGTTTTTATGAGACCGATCGTCCCGTGCGCACGCCCTCATCAGAACAGGTTCGCCAGCCGCTGTTTCGCGATGCCGTGGAGCAATGGCAGAATTATTCACCATGGTTAACGCCGCTCCGTGCCGCCCTGGAGGCCACCGGGGAATGAGCGTTCGGTCTTGGCAACACATTCGGGAACACCGCTGATGGCTGATTTACTTGATGATGTACTCGTATCCCTTCGCCGCATTCTGCGCGCGACGAGTATTCACTCGCGGAAGCTGGGCAAATCCGTGGGAATCACGGCGCCCCAACTCATGGTACTGCGGGCTGTGAACGCCAATGACGGGCTCACAGCCACGGAAGTCGCAAATGCCGTCAGCCTGAGTCAGGCGACAATAACCGCCATCGTCTCGAAGCTAGAAGCGCGGGAACTTCTCCACCGGGAGAGAAGCAGTGTGGACAAGCGCCGGGTCCATGTATCCCTCACCGAGGCCGGTCGCGAGGTATTGGTGGAGGCGCCCAAGCCGCTGCAGGAGAGCTTCTCGCGACGCTTCGAAGCGCTGCCCCGCTGGGAGCAGCACCAGCTGGTGTCGTCTCTGGAGCGCATTGCGCTGATGATGGATGCCGAGGATCTCGACGCGGCACCGCTGCTGACGGATCATCCCGAGATGCACTAGCGTAGGTAGGTGGGGGTATAGGCTAAGCCTAGCCCGGTCTGCCGGCTCTGCGCAGCAAGCGCATGCGATCCTTGCGCTCGCGGTTTACTCTCAGAAGGTCTGTCATCGCATCACGATAAACCCCCTGAATCTCGTCTAACCACTGCAGCGTCAGACGCGTGTTGTTCGCCGCACAGAGCAGCGGCGCCTTGAGGGGCTCGTCGAGCACAATATAGCTGGCCTCGCGCAGCCCCCTCTTCAGCTGATCCCGGGTGATGGCCCGGCCATTCTGGTTCGCCATGTTGACCACCTCATAGGCTTCAAACAGCGACTCCATGCTCACCCACTCCGCCACGGCCTGGCGTTCCACGCCCCGACGTAAACTGCGACGCAGCTTTCGAGCCATGTTGCGAAACTCTCTCTGCACACGACGCCCGAAAACCGGGTCGCCCACGGGCTTGAGCTGATCGTCCGCAGACAACTCCCGCCAATCGGCATGGGTGAGCACCGCGTCGATGGCGGGAAACACTTCCTGCTCCTCAAAGCTCATGTGTCCGTAGGAGGCCTGCACATATTCGCGACCCATGCGCACCACCTCAGCACCCCCCAGCTCACCCCGACGCCAGTCTTCCACCGCCTGGAGTAGATCCCGGCCATTACGCAGCATGTGGTCGTGGTCCCGCTCAAGACGGCGACGATCCTCGGCCAGTTTATGGTCAATATCCGCAGCATAGCCGTAGATGACGTCTTCCCGGGGGTGATGAAAGCGGTCGGGCCAGGTCACCATATAGTCCATGATCTCGTAGATCACGTGGGTGTCCACCAGCTCACTGCGCTCGATGGCGTTGAGATGGTCGGACAGCAGGGCGAGGACACTGGCAATATGCCGGTGCTCTGCGCGCAGGGCAGCCAGCATGGGGGCTTCGGACACGTCGCTCTCGTGCTGATCGGCAAAAGCCTGAAGATCCATGGGCTCGGAGCCTACGGGTCGCCGGGAAGATTTAGCTGATGTCGATCGCGACTGCGTGACCGCCATAGATTTCACCACTGGACGGAGATAGAGCCGGCAAGACTAACGGTGATGCGTAGCCCTAGCAAGCCAGGCCCCGGTGGAGATACCGGGGACTGACGGAAAGGAGGAGGAGAAAAAGGAGAAGGCGAGGGAGTAGCCGAAGGCGGCCTAGCTGTTGCCCAGTTCCCGGACGAGGCTGCCAATGGATTCCTTGGCGTCGCCAAACAACATCCGTGTGTTGTCCTTGTAAAAGAGAGGATTCTCGATACCGGCAAAGCCAGAAGCCATGGAGCGCTTGAGCACAAACACTGTGCGCGCCTGGTCGACATTGATCACCGGCATACCGTAAATGGGCGAGGACTCCACATCGCGGGCCGCCGGGTTCACGACATCATTGGCGCCGATCACAATCGCCACATCGACGGTCTCCATGCGCGGATTGATGTCATCCATTTCCAGCAACTGGTCATAGGGCACGTCCGCCTCAGCAAGGAGAACGTTCATGTGTCCCGGCATACGACCCGCAACGGGGTGAATACCAAAGTTCACCTCGGCACCGTTCTTCTCGAGGAGTTCCGTGAGCTCTTTCACCACGTGCTGCGCCTGCGCCACCGCCATGCCGTAGCCGGGGATGATCGCAACGCTCGTTGCAGCTTCGAGAATGTAGTAAGCGTCTTCGGCAGAGATAGGCTTGATTTCGCCTTCCACCACGGACTCTTCATCACTCACCGCCGCAAAACCACTGAACAGTACGTTGGACAGGGAGCGGTTCATCGCCTTACACATGATTTGCGTGAGGATGATGCCCGAGGCGCCCACGAGGGAGCCCGCGACGATCAGGATATTGTTGTTGATCGCGAAACCCGCGGCACAGGCAGCAAGCCCTGAATACGAGTTCAGCAGCGAGATCACCACTGGCATGTCGGCGCCACCGATGGGGATCACCGCCATGATGCCAAAGGCCAGGGACAGGGCAATCATCAGGATGAGCCAGAAAGGCGTCTCCGGATACAGGCAAAACAGCCAGCCACTGACGAAGATGGCAAAGATGATCACGCTGTTGACCATCTGCTGGCCACTGAACTGCACGGCAGCGCTGCTGATTTTCTCGCTCAGCTTGCCGTAGGCCACGAGCGACCCGGTGAACGTGACGCCACCGATGAGAATCGACAGCACGATGGTGACGAGGGTAAAGACGCCCGCATCGCCGCTGATCGCGGCCGCACCCACAAGTAAGCTGGCAAGTCCGCCAAAACCGTTGAACAGCGCCACCATCTCAGGCATGGCTGTCATCTGTACCAGACGCGAGGCCGATGCGCCGATGGCACCTCCGACGATAAAGCCGGCAAAGATCCACTGGTACTCGACGATGCCCTGATCCAGCAACGCAGCGACAATAGCCAGAAGCATGCCCGCTGCGGAAATAGTGTTACCCCGGCGAGCCGTGGCGGCGGAGCCAAGAAGCTTCAGGCCATAGATAAACAGCGCCGCAGAAACGACATAAGCCAGCTGAATTCCGAAAGGAGATACGCTCACAATCAACCCCCTCGCTTCTTGAACATGGCCAGCATTCGGTCAGTCACCATGTACCCACCGACCACGTTGATGGAGGCCAGCGCCACAGCACCCGCTCCCAGCCAGTTAGCCAGATCCTGCTGCCCGTTGCCCGCCAGGGCGATGGCACCCACAACGGTGATACCGGAAATCGCGTTGGCGCCGGACATCAGGGGTGTGTGCAGAGTCGCAGGCACCTTGGTGATCAGTTCGAAGCCGAGGAAGATCGACAACATAAGAATAAAGGTCAGAAAAATAGCATCCATGATCAGGCATCCCCCGCCAGAATGTTTTTGATAGTCTCGTTAACAACAGCACCATCATGCGTAATCACGCAGCCCGGCAGAATGTCATTTTCCATGTCCAGCACAAATTCGCTGGTTTCCTTGTCCCAGGTGTCTTCCACCAGGTTGAACAAGTTGTTTGCATACATCACGGATGCATCCCGGCACACGTAGTTGGGCAAGTTGCCAAGGCCCACCACCGACACACCGTTAATGTCCACGACTTCATTGGGAACCGAGCCCTCGACGTTGCCGCCGGTCTCTGCGGCCATATCCACGACCACGGCTCCGGGCTGCATACCCTCCACCATGGAACGGGGCACGATGACCGGCGGCTTGCGCCCGAACACCTGCGCCGTGGTAATAACGACGTCGGAATCAGCAATGACGGCCGCCTGGGCGTCCTGCTGCTTCTGAATCTGCTCCGGTGTCAGTTCCTTGGCATAGCCATCGGCAGTCTGACCCGTATCACCCAGATCGATATCCAAAAAGGTCGCCCCCAGGGACTGGACCTGCTCGGCCACGACGGGACGGGTATCAAAAGCGGTGACCTTTGCGCCCAGGCGTTTCGCCGTCGCGATGGCCTGGAGACCGGCAACACCGGCACCGATGATGAAAACCTTGGCCGGCTTGAGCGTGCCCGCGGGAGTCATCATCATGGGGAAAATGCGTGGCAGGCGGGTCGCGGCCTGCATCACCATGACATAGCCGGCAAGGTTTGCCTGGGAACTGAGGGCATCCATCTTCTGGCTGCGGGTGGAGCGCGGAATCATTTCCATACTGATGGCCGTGACGCCGGCATCGGCAAAGGCGCGCACCACCTCGTGCTCATTAAAGGGATCGAGATAGCTGATATGAATACAACCGCGCTTCATTTGGGCGATTTCATCAACCTCAGGCTTGCGGATGCGCAGGAGCATATCGGCGGAGCCGATGAGCGCCGCGCGGTCGCTGACAACCTCCGCACCAGCGTCCGTGTAGTCACTATCCTGAAATCCACTGCCAAGACCCACTCCCGACTCGACCTGTACCGTTGCGCCAAGGCGCACCAGTTTTTTGGCAGTGTCTGGGGTCATCGCCACCCGGTTTTCGCCCGGGTAGAGTTCCTTAGGGACAGCTAATTGCATGTTTTTTACCCTGTATCGGTCAGTTCCTGGTGCTCTATTACGCGACGTTCTTCAGCGCGACCAAAGCCCCTAGTTTTTAAGGGGGCAAGACTTTAGCACAGAGAATGTTGCCTACGAAGAGCACGATGATGATTCAGATGATCATCTTGTTTTTACTTTTTCAAACAAACGGGGGCCTGAAGGCCCCGTGGTTTTATCATCGCCCGGGGTGTTAGCCCGCCTGGAGACGGAGGAAAGGATTCATCCAGCGGTACTTCCAGCCGGTAAATCGCAGGGGTGCGTCGATGACCGCCAGACACAGGCAGTCTTCGTTCGCGAAGGCTCGCGGTGCGTGGACATCGCTGGCGCTGCGGTAAATGAAGTCGCCGGGGTGATAGCTGCCCTGATCATCGCTGAAACCACCCTGGAGCACGAGGGTCATCTCAGAGCCCCGGTGATCGTGATGGGGGATTTCGCCGCCTGCCTTGATATGCAGCAGGGAGAACTCAAACTGCGGATCGCCGGTACGGATCGGCGTAATGCGCAGGGCATCGGTTACCTTCTTCCACACCAGATCAGAGAAGTCGCCGGCCATCAGTCGGCTCAGTAGCGCAGGTGTGGCGTCCTGACCCTTGCGCTTTGCAGGCTGGTAGCACAGAGGCGCTTCCTCATCGAGGCGCGCAAGGACGCGGTCCAGCAAAGCGTCGCCCACGGGCTCCGGGTCCAGAGACTCGAACATTGCCGCCCCGATGGTCTGGAGGCGTGCCACTGTTCGCGAACAGCAGTCACAATAATTCAAATGTGCGGATATGCACGCGGCCTGGGCAAGAGAGAGGCTGCCCGCAGCATGCTCCGTGAGAAGTTCCAATTCAGGATGATGTTTTGCCATGGTTTTATCTACAACTCTGTTTTCGTGTCCCAATTAATTACCCTCCTGGGCAACGTCAAACTGCACCTGCATCTTCTGCACTGCCAGCCTGACCCGCGACTTCACGGTCCCGAGGGGTAAGTCCAGTTCGGAGGCCGCCTCTGCGTGCGATTTACCCTCCATGTAGACCTTGGCAATTATCTGCGTCTGGTCTGCGGGGAGATTCTTCATCGTCTCCCTGATTCGATCGGCGCTGCGTCGGTTTTGCAGCTGCATAAACGGCTCTTCATGTTCCTGGTCCGGACTGAAGTCCTCGGCTGCCAGAGGTGTGTCGAACTTCTGCAAGCGACGGAACATGTCTGTCCGACAGTTTCGGGCGATGGTATATACCCATGTACTCGCCGCAGCCTTTTCTGGATTGAAGGCGCCGGCTTTTTGCCAAATTTTTAACATAACTTCCTGCACAAGCTCGTCGGCATGGGTCGCCGACATGGCTGATCCTGCAAGCGCAAAGGCCTTAATAAGTGGTGCGAAGTGCCTGAACAGACGCGTGTAAGCGGCGCGATCCTGTTTCTCGGCGATCAGAACCAGACATTCACTCCACTCGTCCGTGCGACGGCCCGTCGGTATGGCTCGCACCTCACCGTCATTTCCCCGCGCCGTACTTTGCTTTTCGTCCACGTGCTGCCCCTTAAATCCAATGTGAATAATACGTTCACTATAGCCCGACTGGATGACCCCCTGGCCCCGCATAGGCAGCAGGCTGATCCACCACACCCCAAGGCGCGTAATTTTAACAGTAGAATCGCAGCCTTCCGGGACCGTATCCGGGACTCAGGTCGCCATCATCGACGAGGCCCTTCCGGTCCTTCAACAACGCACAGGAGTCACCCACAGGTGCACATAGCGGTAATTGGTTCAGGCATCTCGGGGTTAGCGTGCGCTCACTACCTCAGTGCCGGTCACACGGTCAGTGTTTTCGAGACCAATAAGCGACTTGGCGGCCACACGGCCACCATGGACGTGCAACTGGGTACCCGGCGCTTTGCTATCGATACCGGATTTATTGTTTTTAACGACTGGACCTACCCCAATTTCATCGCCCTGATGGATGAATTGGGCGTGGGGAGTCGGCCGACTTCCATGGGATTCAGCGTCCGCGACGAGGACACGGGGCTAGAGTACTCCGGCACCAATCTCGACTCCCTCTTCGCCCAGCGACGCAACCTCGTGTCCCCACGCTTCCTGCGCATGGTGCGAGACATACTGCGGTTTAATAAAGAAAGTCTGGCGGATCTCGAGCGCGGGGAACTCGCCGAGAATGAAAGTCTCGGCAGCTACCTGGAGCGTAAAAAATACAGTGAGGCTTTCAAGCGGGATTACCTCATTGCCATGGGGTCTGCCATCTGGTCCTCGGATTGCGCAAGCATGCTCGATTTTCCCGTGCAGTTTTTTGTGCGTTTTTTCAAAAACCATGGCTTGCTCTCCGTAAAGAACCGGCCCCAGTGGCGGGTGATTGAAGGGGGCTCCAGGGAATACATCGCGCCCCTGTGCCGCCGTTTTGAACAGCGCATCCACACGGGCACCGCCATCAGCAAAATTCGCCGCGAGGCATCGGGCGTCACTCTTGTGCTTGAGAACGGTACCGAGCAGCGCTTCGATCAGGTCGTGATTGCCACGCACTCCGATCAGGCTTTGGCGATGCTGGAAACACCCTCGGCAGCCGAGCGCGAGGTGCTCGGTGCCCTGCCCTATCAGTCCAACGATGTGGTGCTGCACACCGACAAACGCCTGCTCCCGGAGAATCGCAAGACCTGGTCGAGCTGGAACTACCGCCTCGGCGTCGATGAATCCCGGGCCGTACTCACCTACAATATGAATATTCTCCAGGGCATTCAGGCTTCGGAAACATTCTGCGTCACCCTCAATGACACGGCCGCTATCAACCCCCACAAGATCCTCGGACGTTTTACCTACGACCACCCGGTGTTCAGTCTCGAGGGCATGGCAGCCCAGGAGCGCTGGGGTGACATTAATGGAAAACAAAACACCTGGTTCTGCGGAGCCTACTGGCACAACGGTTTTCATGAGGACGGCGTGGTGAGTGCCCTGCGGGTCTCCCAGGCAGTGGCCGAGCAGACACGCAACGCGGCATGAAATCCCGGCTTTACATCGGCTCTTTGCGGCACCGACGCCATACACCCCGGGAACATGCCTTCAAGTACCGCGTTTTTATGCCCTACCTGCGCCTGGACGAGGTCGACGCGGTGCTGGGACTCAGCCGCCTGTGGTCCCGCTCACGCTTTGCTCCCGCAAGTTTTTGCCGGGACGATTTCCTTGGTGACCCGGCCAAGCCCCTGGACGCGGAAGTGCGCCGGCGCATTACCGAAGAGACCGGCGCGACGCCTGCGGGGCCCATCTACGTTCTCGCAAACCTGCGCTATTTCGGCATGGGCATGAATCCCATCATCTGCTATTACTGCTTCAGCGAGGACGAGTCCCGTCTTGAATATCTGGTGGCGGAAGTCACCAATACGCCCTGGGATGAACGCCATAGTTATGTGCTGTCCGCCGAGCCCGGGCAACGGGTTCTCCGTCAGGACTTTCCCAAAACATTCCATGTCTCACCGTTTAATCCCATGGACATGGAGTATTCCTGGCGGAGCAACGTACCGGGAGAACGCCTGGCAATTCATCTGGAAAACCACCGTGATGGCGAGCGTGTTTTCGATGCCACCCTGGCGCTGGAGGCCGAGCCCATCACAGCGGCCAGCCTACGCGGCATACTGTGGCGATTCCCCCTGATGACCGCTAAAGTAGCGGGAGCAATCTACTGGCAAGCCCTCAAGCTTTTCATCAAACGTATCCCTTACCACCCACACCCCGGGACCAGCCTTCAATCTGGAGCACCATAATGAACGAAGTCAGTGTGAGCAGGATTCCCCTTCTGCCCCAGGCAAAATCTTTTCGAAACCGCGCCGAGCTTGCGCGACACTTTCTGTTGCAGGTCCTGTCGCACATCAAGGTGGGTTACGTCACGATCCATGACGGCGAAGATACCCATCACTTTGGTGAGGCCAACCAGGCCGGCGAACCCCAGGCAGAGATCGTGGTCCACAACCGGGAAGCGTTCGGCAAAGTATTGATCGGCGGCACCGTAGCGGCGGGCGAAGCTTACATCGATGGAGACTGGTCAACGCCGGATCTTACGGAGGTGACCCGCCTGTTCAGTGCAAACATGCAGACCATGGAATCCATGGAGTCCAAGCAGCACTGGTACACCAAGCTTGCCCTGAAACTGGCCCACGCCATGAATCGCAATACCCACGAGGGCTCCAAGCGGAACATTGCGGCGCACTACGATCTGGGCAACGATTTTTTTCGCCTGTTCCTGGACCCCACGATGATGTATTCCTCAGCGGTCTTTGAGCGCCCGGAGAACACCCTGGAAAAAGCCGCCATCGATAAGCTCGATGAGCTCTGTCGCCAGCTTGAGCTCAAGCCCGAAGACCACCTTCTTGAGATCGGCACGGGATGGGGCGGCATGGCCATTCACGCAGCGACGCATTACGGCTGCAAGGTCACCACCACGACCATCTCCCAGGAACAGTTCGATTACGCCAGGGCCCGGGTTGCGGAGCTGGGGCTTGAGGACCGGATTACCCTGCTTTGCGAGGACTACCGCGCGCTCACGGGTGAATACGACAAGCTGGTCTCCGTGGAGATGATTGAGGCCGTCGGTCACGATTTTTACAGCAGCTACTTCCAGTGCTGCAGCAAGCTTCTGAAAGACAACGGGAAAATGGTTATTCAGGCGATCACCATCACCGATGATCGCTACGAGCAGGCACGACGCTCCGTGGACTACATCAAACGCTACATATTCCCCGGCGGGTGCCTCCCCTCTCTGGAGATCATCGCCAAGCACATCGCAAAGGACAGCAATTTGCAGATGGTGCACCTGCGGGACATCACCGCCGACTACGCCCTGACCCTGACCCATTGGCGCCAGCGCTTTATGGAGCGCCTTGATGAGGTGCGCTCCATGGGCTTTGACGATCGTTTTATCCGTATGTGGGAATTCTATCTTTGCTACTGCGAAGGTGGTTTCAGGGAACGCATCATTGGCACGGCGCAACTCGCCTTTGCCAAGCCGGGCTACCGCAGCGCCTGAGTGTAGAAGGCTGGCCCTTTACGGGGCTTCCAGTTTGGGACTGCGCTGCTGAAGAACAATGCCCGGCAGGATTAACGCCAGGCCCAGGAGCGTTGCGGGGTGAATTCTTTCTCCCAGAATCAGTGCGATAAACACCAGAGACAGCATCGGTGAGAGAAAAATGAGGTTGCCCACCCGGGACACATTGCTTGCAAGCCTGAGCGCCGTGGACCATAGCAGCCAGGTGAACCCCATTTCGAAAAGCCCCACATAAACCGCGCTGGCCAGGGCCCCTCCCGGAGGTGGCAGGCCCCCGCCCCAGATCATACAAAGCAGCAGTGATACGGGCGCCGCACACACAAAGTAAGCTGCCAGAGAAATCGCCGCATCGCCTTTACTCCGTGCACTCAGAAGCCAGAAAACCGCCCATATCACCGTGCTGCCCAAGGCCAGGAGAACGCCCACACCACTGGTAAACGTCAGGGAGAAGGGGTTTCCCTCGGTGGCAATGATGATAACGCCGAAGTAGCCCAGGCCAATGGCCAGCCAGTCGCGCAGACCCAGACGCTGGCCGAGTACGGGGATGGACAGCAATGCCAGGGTGATGGCCCAGGTGTAATTGATGGTTTGTGCCTGCTGGGCAGGCAGGAGATCGTAGGCAGCCAGCAAAACACAGTAGTAGAGCAGCGGGTTAAGAGCCGCCATAGCCAGAAAGCCGAGAGGCGCAGAGCGCAGCTCCTGCCACAGGAGGCCCAGGCGACCCTGCCACGCCAGGGTTCCCAGAAGAGCCGCCGCTGATACCCAGATGGCGACACAGAGGAGCTGCAGCACCGACAGCTCCCCGAGAGCCAGCTTGAAGGCGGTTGCTGCCGTGGACCACAGGAGCACCGCGAACAGACCCAGCAGCAACGCGCGTTGATCGTTTTTCACCGTAGTAAGGTCCTGGGTCGAACAACAAGGACCGGCAGTTTACGAAACAATGTCCGCCGAATCTGCGTTTTCGCAGCGCTCCCTGTACCCACGCAAATTTTTACGGCATCCTCCTAGGCTCTCTCTGGCAGGTAAAGCAGTCTTGAGCGCAAACAGACACAGCAATGAACGCCTCACACCCGCGTTGGCGGCGGCCCCCATCGTCATGCTCATCGCCATGCTGGCGCTCTCGGTATTTCTCTTTAGCTCCGACGCCTCCTATGGAGCCAACCAGATTGCCCTGGTGCTCGCTACGGGCATCGCAGCGCTCGTGGGACAGCGCACGGGCATTCCGTGGCGCGAAGCACAGGAGGGCATTATCGACGGCATCGGCGTGGGTCTGGGACCCACCCTGATACTGCTTGCTGTAGGGATGCTCATCGGTACCTGGATTCTCTCGGGCACCGTGCCAACGATGATTTACTACGGCGTTCAGATACTGAACCCGCAGATTTTTTACGCCGCCAGCGCGCTTATCTGCGCCATTGTGGCGATCAGCGTAGGCAGCTCGTGGACCGTAGCGGGCACCCTCGGTATCGGACTCATGGGCATTGCGGGAAGCTTCGACCTGTCCCCCGCCATCGCCGCAGGGGCAATCATTTCCGGCGCCTACTTTGGCGACAAGCTGTCACCCATGTCCGATACCACCAATCTGGCGTCCGCCGCTGCCGGCGTGGATCTCTTTGATCACATCCGCCACATGCTCTGGACCACGGTGCCAAGCTTTGCCCTGGCGCTCCTGGTGTTCTCCCTCATAGGAGGCGGCGATGCCAGCACGCCCCAGGAGATCGAGGCCCTGCAGCAGAGCCTCCAGATTGAATTCTCCATCGGCCTCCACCTTCTTCTGCCCCTGGCGCTCATGCTCTTCCTGGTTTACAAGCGCTTTCCGGCCTACCCGGCGATTCTCATCAGCGCCCTGGCGGGTGGTGTGTTCGCACTTATCTTTCAGCCGGAGGTGGTACAACGCATGGCGGGGGATGATTCACTGGGCAAAGGTCTTGCCATGGTGAAAGGCGTTTGGGTGGCCCTGTTTGCCGGCTATGAGGCAAACAGCGGCAACGAATTCCTCGATGCCCTCCTCAGTAAAGGTGGTATGAGCAGCATGCTGAACACCGTATGGCTCATAGTGGTTGCCCTGGGTTTCGGCGGCATTCTGGAACGCACGGGCATCCTCAACTACTGGCTGCGCCACGCCCTGCGCATGGTAAAAGGCACCGGCTCCCTGGTCGCGACAACGGTGGCGACCTGCGTGTCCACCAATATCCTGGCAGCGGATCAGTTCATGGCCGTGGCTTTGCCGGGGCGCATGTACCGGGATGCCTATAAGGAATACGGACTGTCGCCCCTGAATCTGTCACGCACCCTGGAGGACTCTGCGACCATTACCTCGGCGCTCATCCCCTGGAATACCTGCGGCGCCTATATGTCTGCCACCCTCGGCGTTGCGACGCTTACCTATGCGCCCTTTGCTATCTTCAATATTGCCTGTCCCCTGGTCGCCATCGCCTATGGCTTTGCGGGCCTTGCCCAGAAGCCCCTGGAGTCCCCAACCGACGGGGGCAACGCCCCGGCCGCCGCCTGAAGACCTGAGCAATGAGCGACTGGGATTACGAGGGACCCTTCCTGCGCCGCACCACGGTGCTTGGCAGCGACGTTGATGCCCTGAATCACACCAACAACACGGTGTACGTGCGCTGGTGTGAGGAATGTGCCTGGGAGCACTCGGCCAGCCTGGGAATGGATATTGATGCCTACCACCAGCTGGATCGGGCCATGGCGGTGGTGGAAGGCCGCTACCAGTACCTCAAGGCTTCTTATCGCGACGACGAAATTGACACGGCCACCTGGATCACCCACTGGGACAAACGCCTGACCATGACCCGGCAGTTTCAGATCCGCCGCGTCGCGGACGCGGTGACGCTGCTCCGGGCCGAGGTGCGCTTTGCCTGCATCGAGATCAGTACGGGAAAACCCCGAAGACTCCCCAGAGAGTTCCTCGCCGCCTACGAGCCTGCGATTCTGGGCAGCTAGTTCCTCAGGCGCGGCTCCAGTCGAAGGGCATCACCGCTGATAAGCGATCGACACCCAGCTGTGCCATGAGCAAACGATCCACGCCCAAGGCGACACCACTGCAGGGAGGCAAACCCTCCTTCATGGCAGCGACGAGCCGGGAATCCAGGGCGCGCTCCTCCTGACCGCCAGCGCGTCGCCTCTCATTGTCCTGCGCTGCCCGCTGTTCCAGTTCCCACACATCCAGCAGCTCCTGGTAGCCATTGGCCAGCTCGATGCCATCGACATACAACTCAAAGCGCTCGGCGACCCGTCGGCCATCCCGGTCCGTGCAGCCTGCCAAAGCGGCCTGAGACGGCGGGTAGTCACACACAAAGAGCAGGCCGCGGAGGGCAAGCGACGGCTCGATAACATGGCTCATGAGCAGATCGAGCCATCCATCGTAATCAAGGTCCAGGGTGCCTACATCCAGCTGCCCTGCAGCCACGGCTTTGAGCTCCGAAGCAGAAACGGCCCATGGATCCAGCCCCAGCACCTCCTCAAAGAGGGCGCCGTAGCTGACAACACTCCAGTCATCTCTATCCAGACACTCACACACCAGCTCTGCCACCTCGCGGATCAATTCCTTCGCAGGCAGTCCCGGCCGGTACCATTCCAGGAGGGTGAATTCGGGGTTGTGTCGGGCGCCCACTTCGCCATGGCGAAAGGCCTTGCCCAGCTGATAGATGGGTCCACTGCCGGCGGCCAGCAGGCGCTTCATGGCGAATTCGGGCGAGCTTTGCAGAAACATCGATGCGCCTTCAGGCGCGGACGCCACGCTGCGCAGGGGTTCGATGGCAGGATCCGTCACGCCAAAACGCGCGAGGATCGGTGTATCGACCTCAAGAACCTGACGCTGGGCAAAGAAAGCGCGGATGTTGCCCAACAGCCGACTGCGGGCCTGAAGAGCGGCGAGGCTTGCCCCCGACCGCCAGTCCGTCATTTCAGCTTTTGCTCGCGCGAGCGACGTACTCTCCGGAGCGGGTGTCCACGCGAATGACTTCACCCTGAGAAATGAACAGCGGTACGCGGACTACCGCACCCGTAGACAGGGTTGCGGGCTTGCTGCCACCCTGGGCGGTATCACCCTTGAGACCCGGATCCGTCTCGGTGATTTCAAGCTCTACAAAATTCGGGGGGCTGACGGACAGGGGCGTGCCGTTGTACAGCGTAACTTCGCAGGGCTCCTGTTCCTTGAGCCACTTGTGCGTATCGCCCACCGCGGCAGCATCCGCCTGATACTGCTCGTAGGTATTGGGCTCCATAAAGAACCAGAACTCGCCGTCCGTGTAGAGGTACTCCATGGTGGTATCCATGACGTCGGCACCTTCGAGGCTCTCACCGGATTTAAAGGTGCGATCCCAGACCCGACCGGTCTTGAGGTTACGCATGCGCACCCGGTTAAACGCCTGACCCTTTCCCGGCTTTACAAACTCGTTATCTAAAATGCTGCAGGGATCCCCATCCAGCATCACCTTGAGGCCCGAGCGAAACTCATTGGTTGAATAATTGGCCATAGCCGTGCATTCCTAAAACTGATGGCGCGCGATGATACCGTACCGGCCACGCAAAATCAGTCTTTGGAGTTAGCGCGAAACATGGAAATTACGCTATGCTCGGCACACTCCGCACCCGGCAATAAGGACTGGGCGCCATGACGCCGACAAAACTTTCAGGCCTGCGCCTTCCCCAGCAGGATCTCGATCAGTGCAGTGTTTTTGACTGCACGGTGGAGGCCGTTGGCAAGTGGGTCGAGGAGCTCCCTCTGGGCAATCCTCTTCGCGCAGGATCGAGTCTGCGCAGCGCGGTATCCGAACTCAATCGAGTCACCCTGGCCCCGGAATTACGCTTTGGGCTTCTGGAACAGCTGCGGGTCCCGGTGGATTCCGTGCTCACGACGCTGATCCGGGGCTCCCTCAAGCAATCGGTGATCCTGGACAACGACAAACAAATTCAAACTGACCTGATTACGGACCTCTGCTCCCTCGCCGCCGCCGGTTACACCCTGGCCGCGGTACACACGATCCAGGACAATAGCAGCGTCACGGGCGTTAACCCCGCCAAGCTGGCCTGCGAATCTCTACACCGCGCGGTGGTCCTATCCGGGCAGCGCATTCTCGTTGCCTACATTCTTTACAAGCCCGTAGACCTGAATGGCTGGGCGGGGCTCCATCAGCTGTATTCCCTCAGCGAACGACAGCAGCTCGCGAAGCTGCCCGTGGAGGACAGCCTCCGGGGAACGCGGAGCAATATCGCCCAGGAGTACTTAGCCCCGCTGCTCCTCGCCTGCGCAAAACCGAACCAACTGCGACAGCACGACATCGCCGGCGCCTATCGGGCGTTCCAGGAATGGCGGGACCTGGCAGAGCTTCAGGACCCGGAGCTTGGCGAGGGCCTTTTTGCCGTGGATATGCTGGGGGATCAGGCACCGGCTTTTGCAGAGCTCCTCGTGCGGCGGGGAAGCACCCAGTACCGTTACATCAATACCAAGGCCCTCATCAGCCATCTGGAAGAGCTCAAAAAGTCCCGGGGTACCCAGGGGCTGCGCGTAATCGAATTTGACCGGGAAACCCGCCTGGACACAAACCTGTTGGAGCACCTGATCAAAGCCCTGGGCGAAATCAGCCAGCGTAACTTCGCCCGACAGCCCTCCCGGAGCACCCTGGAAATCGCCACGGGTCTGAGCAATGTGCATTACTTTGTAGCGGGGGAGCGCAGCCTCGAAGAGATTTTTCAAGGTCTGGATTATGACGAGGTCGAGGCGGCTGCGGGCAGCCAGAACCCCTTCATCACCCCCGCAAGCCACGGCGATAAATGGCAACAGGCCAATGCTGAAGATGAGATCGAAGATCACGCCTCGGACGAGGAGAATGATCTGGGCGTGGACGTGGGCAAATTCTCCCGACTCGCGCAGGAGCAGGAAGCCCAGGCCCAAATGCAAAAACCCGTAAGGCACACGGTCTTCTCTGTAAAAACTACGAACACCAGCCCCGGGGGCTATTGCATTGAATGGCATGACCCGCCAGACAACCTGCACATCGGTGACATTGTCTGCGTACGGGAAGCCGGCATGGAGCAGGCAGACTGGACCATCGCAGTTATCCGCTGGGTCAGCCAGGTGAAACATGCACCGACCCTCGTAGGCCTGGAACTGATCAGTCCCCGGGGTGGCGCCTATGCCGCGCAGATCAAAATGCCCGATGGCGAATTCTCAAAACCCATTCGCGTGCTGCTGCTACCGGAGATCCCCCTTGTCGGGCAGGCCCACACGCTGGTGGTCCCACGCATGGTTTTTAAGGAAGGACAGCGGATCACCGTGACCCGCGATGAAGAATCCGCCCTGGTGAAGCTCAAGCGCCAGGTGGCCTCCACGGGCTACTTCGGTCAGATGGATTTTGATTACCTTCGCCAGCTTGACGAGGATATCGAGAGCTCCAAACGCGAGGATCTGCCCACCGCCGCCTTCGAGTCCATCTGGTCAGACCTTTAGGCCATTCCTCGAAAATCTTTGCTCAGCGCGGCACTCCCAGCACATAGAGTAAGGCTTCGAGGGAGCCGTGGTTGATGGCGCAAGGCGCAGACTCCCGGACCCGGGGCTTGGCATGAAAGGCCACACCCAAACCCGCCGTCGCAAGCATGGGTAAATCGTTTGCCCCATCGCCCACGGCAACGGTATCGGCCAAAGCGATACCCTCCCGCGCGGCAATCTCCCTGAGCAAGAGCACCTTGCGCTCGGCGTCCACAATCTCGCCCTCCACATCACCCGTAAGCTGCTCATCGATGATTTGCAGGTGGTTGGCGTGCACCTCGTTGACACCGATTTGTGACGTCAGTTTTTTTGCGAAGTAATCAAAACCGCCGGATAAAATCGCCGTGTGATGTCCCTGGGCCCGCAAAGTCCGCATCAAGGCCCGGGCACCCGGCATCAAGGGCAGATGATTGCCCACTGCCTCAATCTCCCGGGCATCGAGCCCCCGCAGCTTCGCCATGCGCTCGCGAAAACTCTGGCGAAAATCCAGCTCACCGCGCATGGCACGAGCGGTGACCCCAGCCACCTCATCCCCTACGCCGGCGCGCCGGGCAAGCTCATCGATGACCTCGCACTGAATCAGCGTGGAGTCCATGTCAAAGGCAATGAGCCGTCGCCGGGGGCGCTTGCTGTCACTGGGCGCCAGGGTCAGATCAAGCTCCCAGCGGTTAGCGAGGTTCTGAAGATCCGCGCGGAGATCGCCGCAGCGCGACCAGTCATCCAGATAAAACTCCACCGCCAGCTCGCCCTCTCCCCTGGGGTCCGCCGGTGACAGACGCCGCAGCGCTCGAAGTTCCACATTCCTCTGGGCAAGCACTGCGATGAGGTCCGATGGGAGCGGCACGGAAGGAGGAGCTATGAGGGTAAGCACCGCATCGGCACGCTGATAGAGCGGCAAGGTTTCGTCCACGGCCATCACCGGCAAGGCCCGGCTCTCCCAGGCAATGCCCAGTTGATCGAGCACGGCGGCGAGATGCTTTCGTGTGGCCTCACGGTCGCTGCGACATTCCAGGTCCTCGGCATCTGTGGGAAAACGCACCGAATCTGCGACCACCAGAGCTGGCAAAAGCCGCTGCAGCGCAGCGGGATTTAGCGGTGTGGACAGCGAGAAAGCCGTTGTTGTCACAATAAAGCCCTGTAGCCTGAAAATTCGCGGGCAATTCTAACTCAGTCCCCAAACAGGGAGACGCCGCGGAGCCCCCACGCTTATACTGCGCCCACAGCATCACCACGAATTCATTCATGCAACGCTTCAAATCCCTCAGCCTGAGTATGCAACTGCCGCTGCTGGCATCCGGCTGCGCGCTCCTCGTGGGTCTTTGTCTCCTCTGGCTGGCGGCGACCTCCAGCGAGTACCTCCAGAATGAACGAGAGAGACTCTACGGGGAGTCCCTTGCCCGGCAGGTTTCTGCCACCGTACGCGAAGCCCTCCAGCGCGGCGACCTCCTCAGCGCCCGCGCGTCCCTGCAGCGCTTTGTCGACAGTTCCCTTGCCGGCGGTATCACCATTCGCGATGTTGAGGGCATGGCTATGGGCACCGCGGGGGTCATCAGCGGCCCTTCCCTGACGCAGTACAGCGCGCCCATACGCATCGGAGAGGACACGGCGGGAGAAGTGTTGGTGGCCGTGGACAGCAGCGCAGGCCAGGAAAGCCGCTGGCGGTTTTTGTTCTCTCTCCTGGCCCTGGCGGCTGCCCTGAGTCTGCTGGTGTTTATGGGAACCCGGTTTCTGGCCCAGCGGCTCTCCGCCTCTCTGTTGATCCTCGACAGCCAGCTGGCTCTGCCGGGCAGCAACGCACCGGACCTCGAAAACGAAGTCAGCCGGCTGCAGCGCAGCGTCGAGGCGCTACCCCTGGACATGCTCCGCGGACACGCGCCCGTGCCCGCAGCGGCCTCGGAGTTTCAGCAGACGACAATTCTGTTTGTACATCTGGCGAGCCTGGCGCGCTACGTACACACCCTGGGAGAGTCCAACCTTCACCGCTACACGCGCCGCCTGCAGCAGATCGTACAGGCCGCGGCCCAGTGTTATCGCGGCGAGCTACTCGTCACCCGGCCCTTCGGCCTCATTGTGAGCTTCAGCCCCCAACCAAACGCTGGCAGCGAGGCTCTTCGCGCAGCGAGCTGCGCCCGCCTCATCGCCCTTATTTCTCTGGGACTGCAGGAGCGCACCAATTTGTCCCTGGAACTCGCCATGGCCCTGGGGCAATGCGAACAGGGTATGGATCAGGAAAAAGACATCTACCCGCAGCTCCATCTTCAAGGCGCCATCGACGAATTACGCGACGCCTGTTTGAATCACGACCGTTATCCCGCCATTCTCCTTGGTGAGACTGCCCTCGCCGATGAGCAGCTTCAGGCCGTCGCGGAACTGACGGAGGATGGTGAGGAAGACGCCATCGTGAGTGAGCTGCTGCGCCTGGCCGACGAGCAGGAAACGCTCATCGATCATCAGGCGCAGATCATCGTCGAAAGGATCAAACCCCGGCAGGGGTCAGGCGGCGCCTAGTCCTGCGCACCGACATCTCTGAGCTTTTCTAGGAAGCCACTTCCATGCGCTCCACCCGCTGGAATCCCCGGGGTAATTTATTGCCCCGGCGTCCCCGCTCGCCATGGTAATGCTCCAGCTCCGAACGCTTCAGAGTCAGGTGGCGTTTTCCGGCCCACACGGTCAGACCGTCGTTCTCCCTGAGCACCGCCGTAGCAATCATAAACTCCTCCCGGTCCCGGGCGCGGGGCCCGGGAATTGCAATAATCTTGTTGCCCTTACCCCGGGAGAGGCTGGGTAAATCCGCCAGGGGAAACAGCAGCAATCGACCCTCATTGCTCACCGCCGCCACCCATTGCGCGTCCTCGCCGATGGGCGCGGGACTCACGACCCGGGCACCTGCCGGCAGCGTCAGGGCCGCCTTGCCCGCGCGATTTTTTGTCTGGAGCTCCCCCAGGGTGGTGATAAAACCATAGCCCGCGTCGGAGGAGAGGAGGCAGCGCTGTCCGCTGTCACCCATCATCAGGCCATCGAAGCCCGCGCCCGAGGGCGGATTGATGCGACCGGTCAGCGGCTCGCCCTGGCCCCGGGCCGACGGTAGATTGTGCGTCGCGAGGGTGTAAGCGCGACCGGTGGAGTCAATAATCACCGCCGGCTGATTACTGCGCCCCCGCGCGGCGAGTTTGAAGCTGTCGCCGGACTTGTAGCTCAGGGACGCAGGATCCATGTCATGCCCCTTCGCCGCACGAATCCAACCCTTCTCCGACAAGACCACGGTGATGGGGTCCGCAGTCATAAGTTCGAGCTCACTGAAGGCCTGGGCCTCTTCGCGGCTTGCCAGGGGTGAACGCCGGTCATCGCCATACTTCTCGGCAATCGCCGTAAGCTCTTTTTTGATGAGGGTCTTGAGTCGTGCCTCGGAACCCAGGGTCTTTTCCAGCCAGTCCCGTTCCTTTTCCAGCTCGTCCTGCTCACCGCGGATTTTCATTTCCTCGAGCTTGGCAAGATTGCGCAGTTTCAGCTCGAGGATGGCTTCTGCCTGTATATCCGACAGCTCAAAGCGCGCTATGAGTGCCTGCTTGGGGTGTTCTTCCGTGCGGATGATGTGAATCACCTCATCAATATTCAGGTAAGCCGCGAGGTAGCCTTCCAGAATATGCAGGCGCCGTTGCACCCGCTCGAGGCGGTAATCCAGACGCCGTCGCACGGTCTCGCGACGGAATTTCAGCCACTGCTTGAGAATGCCATCGAGGCTGCGCACGCCGGGACGACCATCAATGCCAATCATGTTGAGATTGACGCGGTAAGTTCGCTCCAGGTCCGTGGTGGCGAAGAGGTGACTCATGAGTGCGTCACGATCGATGCGATTGGAGCGGGGCACAATCACCAGGCGAGTGGGGTTTTCGTGATCTGACTCATCCCGCAGATCGGCGACCATGGGCAGCTTCTTGGCCTGCATCTGCTGCGCGATCTGCTCTAGCACACGGGATCCCGAAGCCTGATGGGGCAAGGCCGTGACCACAATATCGCCGTGCTCCGTGTCCCAGACAGCGCGCATGCGCAGACCGCCACGACCGGTCGCGTAGATCTGGGCAATATCTTCCCTGGACGTGATGATTTCCGCCTCGGTGGGATAATCGGGACCCTGGATGATCTCGCAAAGCTCCGCGAGGGTGGTTTTTGGCGCGTCCAGCAAAGTCACCGCCGCCGTCACGACCTCGCGGAGGTTGTGGGGAGGAATATCCGTTGCCATTCCCACGGCAATACCCGTCGTGCCGTTAAGGAGCACATTGGGAACCTGGGCCGGGAGCAGCGAGGGCTCTTCCATGGTGCCGTCAAAATTCGGCACCCAGTCCACGGTCCCCTGTCCCAGTTCGCCCAGGAGTACATCGGCGTAGGCCGTGAGGCGCGATTCCGTGTAGCGCATGGCAGCAAAGGACTTGGGATCATCGGGAGAGCCCCAGTTGCCCTGACCATCGACCAGGGGATAGCGGTAGCTGAAGCTCTGTGCCATGAGCACCATGGCCTCGTAGGCAGCGCTGTCGCCATGGGGGTGAAACTTACCGATCACGTCGCCCACGGTGCGGGCGGACTTTTTGAACTTCGCGGTTGCCTTGAGCCCCAGTTCACTCATGGCATAGATGATGCGTCGCTGAACGGGCTTCAGCCCGTCGCCAATATGGGGCAGCGCACGATCGAGAATGACGTACATGGAATAGTCGAGATAGGCTTTCTCGGCATACTGTTTTAAGGAAATGCCCTCGATGCCATCGTCATCAATGGTATTGGTTTCTGTCATTTAGAGGTCTCTTGGAAAATCTGAGCCGGATAGGAAAACTTGCAGTTAACGCACGAAATTAAACCCTGAGGAGCCAGAAGCTCGGCAAATATCTGGGCATGAATGCCCCGTCAGGACTCACCACCACCCTGGGTATCGCTCCGGGTCTTCCCGCTTCCCCCACGCTGCTGTACCAGCTGCTCATTAAGACTGACGATGGAATTCGCCATATCTGTCAGGAGGGCGTGAATCGTTGCGGGGTTACTCTTGATCAGCTCCGTGAACTGACTGGTGGGTACCTTGACCACGCTGCAGCGGCTGCGGGCACGGACCGTCGCACTGCGATCGGCGTGGGTCAGGGCCGCCATGGCACCGAAAATCTCCCCGGGGCTGATAATGCCAACGGGCACATCGTCCACGAGCACATCTGCCAGTCCCGAGGTGAGGTTAAAGACATACTGGGCCCGCTCCCCCTGATTGATGATGATCTCGTCGGGCTCATAAAGCGCAAAGCCGGGGGTGGTGATCACATCCACCTGAGTTTGCATGGCGGTGAGACGCAGCATCATGCCGCTGTAGGTCACCAGCAGTCGGGTCCAGAGCTTGGTGGTACTGGGCCGCGCGAACACCTGTTGCATGAATTCCAGAGCGCTATAGCTGTTGAGACTGGCACCGGCCTCGCTGCCGTAAAACACCGCGGCTTCTACGTCCCGGCTCCCGGCAATATCCGGCAGAAGCACGTCACCTTCTTCCAGAAGGTACACGGCACGATCGGCATAGCGCACGGACACAGTGCCACTGGCAACGATGTAAAACTTTGCCGGGTCAAAACCTCGGAAATTGCCCGTCTGGGTAGGCGCCACTTCCACCCGGGTAGGCAGGAGGTCGATCTCCGCCAACAGCGCCTGTACCAAACCCCGGTATTGCTGGTTTAGAAGCTTGAAATCAGCGGGTAGTTCAACGCTCGCTAGCATGCTCGATTTGGATACCGTCTCACCGATGCGCTCATTCAAGCGCGGATGCCGCGATCATAGCAATTTCTCCCCCCAGCGAGAACAACCCAACTGGCAGGAAACAGGCCAAGTCGCTAGCATGTCCGCCTCTTGATTGGACAGGCACCCAGGATGTTCGACGACAGATGCGAAGACAGATGCGAAGACAGATGCGAAGACAATGGCTGGTCCTGTCAGCCCTTTTCAGCGCTGAGCGGGAATGATGTCTACGATATGCTGCAGCTTCGCTCGGCAATTTTTGTGGTGGAGCAGGATTGCGTCTACCTGGATCCCGACGGTATGGATAGCGCCGGCTGGCACCACGCTTACCGGGAAAACGGCAGGTTACTGGCCTATCAACGCTGTCTCCCCCCGGGCACGCCCTACGAGCACGAGAGTTCCATAGGTCGGATTATTGTGGATGCTTCCCAGCGGGGAAAGCAGCTCGGCCGGGATTTGGTTCAGCGGGGCATCGACTTCAACCTCAGCACCTGGCCGGACAGCCCCATCCTGATCGGCGCCCAGGCACAGCTCCAGCGCTTTTACGAATCCCTGGGTTTTACCGTGTGCTCCGAACCCTATCTTGAAGACGGCATCAAGCACATCCACATGCGCCATCCCGCGTCACGCTAGAGTCCATGCTTAAGTTCGAGTCAGCGCTGGCCCTGGCGGCACTCCTGCTGTGCGTTTACAACGTCGGCATGATAGCCATTGCCGTGACCCGCGGAAGCGACCTCGCTCGGGAAAGCACCGCTTTCACCCGGAAACTGCCCGACCCTGCGCGGAAAATTCTGGTCGTCGGCGACAGCACGGCGGTGGGTACAGGCGCTGCAGCGCCCGAGGACTCCATTGCCGGGCGTATCGCTGAGGACTTTTCCCGCACCGCGGTAATGAACTTTGCTGAGGATGGCGTGCTCACGCGGGCCGTGCCCGGCCAACTGCAGCAGGCGCCCCCGGGGTCCTACGATATGGTGTTGATTCAGGTAGGCGGCAACGATGCCCTGCGCTTTACAGGGAGCGAGACCCTTGAGGCAGCGATCGAGAAAAGCCTTGATGCCGCCGCGGCCCTGAGCCAGAACATTCTCCTGGTCAGTGTGGGCGATCTGGGTGAGGCACGGGCAGCACCCTGGCCCCTCTCCCTGCTCCTGTCCCATCGATCCCGCTTGGTGCGGGATGTGTTTGCCGACGCCGCCCGGCGGCGGGATGTGCGGTTTCTTGACCTTCTCGCACTCTCCGAGGAGGGCAGTCCCTTTGAAGATAACAGTGAAAAATATTACGCCCGGGACGGCCTCCACCCCTCCAGTGCCGGATATGAGGTCTGGTATGAAAATCTCCGGGCAAGCGTTCCTCTGGAAGCGTGGCTGAGCACCGCAGCACCACCGGAATGATCGCTACGGGCGCCTGTCGCGTAATATTCCATTCAACCTTCACTGTTAACCTTGCCGGGTAAGAGGCGAAGCTTTTAGCCAAGCGAGGAATCTATTGTGTCAGCATTTAAAGAACTACCCACAAGCTACACCGCCTCCGGGAAGCCTCGGCGTGCGGGCTTCGAACTTGAGTTTTCGGGGCTATCCCTGGACGCCGCGGTTAAAGCCGTTCAGGACATCCTCGGTGCGGATCCCGTCGAGGCGACGGCCGCTGAGTGCACCCTGCGCGCCGAGGGTCTCGGCGATTTCAAGGTGGAAATTGACTGGGCTTTCCTCAAGCGGGTTTCCAGGGAATACGCCGCTGACGAGGAGCAATACTGGGTCGAGCCCCTCAATGATCTGGCCAGCACCCTGGTCCCTATCGAGCTTGTGGCGCCGCCCATTGCGGTGCAGGAGCTGGATGTGCTCAAGGAAATCAGCGACGCCCTGCGCGCAGCGGGTGCCCAGGGAACAGAAGAGTCGCTGATTGCCGCCTATGGTGTGCACATCAATACGGAAATTCCCGCCCTGGATGCTGACACCCTGGGTCGTTATATTCAGGCATTCTGTCTTCTTCAGTGGTGGCTGGTGGATGCCCACGATGTGAACCCTGCCCGGAAGATCAGCCCCTATATCGACCTCTACCCCCAGAGCTACGTCGAGACCGTGCTCGCCAGAGAGTCCATGACCTTGGATGAAATTTTTGAGGACTATCTTGAGCACAACCCGACGCGTAACCGCGCCCTGGATCTTCTGCCCATTCTTGCGGAGATCGACAGCGAGCGCGTGCAGCGCACCGTAGATGATGATCGGGTTAATGCCCGGCCGGCGTTTCACTATCGCATGCCCAATTGCCACATCGAGCGTGACGACTGGGACCTCACGGCACCCTGGGATCTGTGGCTGACCGTAGAGCGCCTCGCAGACCGACCCGGCGATCTTCGAACGCTTGCAAAAGAGTATCTGGACGCGCGGCGGATGTTGCTGTCCGTGGATAGAAGCAAATGGGTTACCAGGATGGATGAATGGCTCAACGACCACGCATTGCTGTAACCGGTAACGGTCGACGCTGGGCACCGAGCTGGTGGTGTACCCGCCTGGCGCTGTTTCTCGTTGGCGCCCAGGCGGTGCGTATCTCCGTGCGCCATACGCCCCCCGATGAAGAGAACTTCGACGCCTTTATCATAGGTGGAGGGGACGATATCGGTCCGGAGCAGTATGGCGAACCCAGTAATCCCAAGATCCGTTCGGACCCCGCCCGGGACGCCCTTGAGGTCCGCTGGATAAAACAATGCCTCGCGGAAAAGATACCCGTGATGGGGATTTGCCGGGGCGCCCAGCTGATCAACGTCGTCCTTGAGGGCACGCTGCATCAGGATATCCGGGACATGCGCAAACACACGCGCAACAGGGCGAGCCTTGTCGCCACCAAGGAGGTAAAGCTTCTATCGGGCTCCCGCGCTGAGGGAATTTTTGCCACCGATCGCCTGAAGGTGAACAGCCTTCACCACCAGGCAATCAATAGCGTGAGCGATAGCCTCGCGATTGTCGGTCGGGACCGGGACAATATCTGTCAGATGGTCGAAGGCACGGGAGACAAGGCGATTATCGGCGTGCAGTGGCACCCGGAGTATCTCTTTTATCTACCCGTGCAGCTGCGGATATTTCGCTGGCTGGTGGCGCAGGCGAAGACAGCCTGAGGCCTGAGCGACAAACCTCAGCCGTTCAGCAGGAAGGTCACGGGGCCGTCGTTTACGAGGCTGACCGCCATATCGGCGCCAAAGCGACCACCGGCGAGGGGGGAGTACACGGATCCCATGTGCTCAAAAAGGGCCGTAAAAAGCGGCTCGGCTTCCGCCGGCGCCATGGCGGTGGAGAAACCCGGGCGGAGCCCGCGGGTGGTATCCGCAGCGAGAGTGAACTGAGACACCAGCAGGAGACCGCCGGACACATCGCCCAGGCTGCGGTTCATGCGACCCTGCTCATCAGCAAAAACCCGATACTTCACTATTCGTTCGAGGAGCTTTTCCCCCGCGGCGAAGCTATCCCCCGGCTCCAGTCCCAGAAAGACCAGGAGGCCTCTCTCAATGCTCCCTACGACCTCGCCGTCGATACTGACCGACGCGCTGTGCACACGCTGTAGGAGCGCGCGCACCGGTCTCAGGCGCGCGAGGCGCGTTTGCGCTCGTGCTCCAGGAGAAGCTTCTTGCGCAGGCGAATGCTGTCGGGTGTTACCTCTACGAGTTCATCGTCCTCGATAAATTCCAGGGCCTGTTCCAGGGTGTGGCGTGTCGGCGGCGTCAACACCAGCGCCTCATCGGTGCCCGAGGCCCGCACGTTGGTGAGCTGCTTTGCCTTAGTGGGATTTACCGTGAGGTCGTTGCCACGACTGTGGAGACCGATGATCTGTCCCTCGTAGACATCGATATTGGGATCCACAAACAAACGTCCACGATCCTGAAGATTGAACAGACCATAGGCCAGGGTCTTTCCCTTGACCATGGATACCAGCACACCGTTATTGCGATGGCTGATGGGCGCATCTTTTACCGGGCCGTAATGATCAAAGATGTGGGTGAGGGTCCCGCTGCCCGAGGTGAGGGTAAGGAACAGCGAGCGGAAACCAATGAGACCGCGCGCCGGCACAATAAACTCCAGACGCGTCCAGCCCTTGCCGTCGGGGCTCATGTTCTTGAGCTCAGCGCGACGTGCGCCCAGCTCTTCCATGAGCGCGCCCTGGTGCTGGTCTTCACAGTCGATGACCAGCTCCTCAAAAGGCTCGTGAATCACGCCATCCACTTCCTTACGGATCACTTCCGGACGGGACACACCCAGTTCGAAGCCTTCACGGCGCATGGTTTCAATCAACACCGAAAGATGCAGCTCACCGCGACCCGAGACCTTGAACTTGTCCGGGGTGTCACCAGGCTCGACGCGCAGGGCTACATTGTGAATAAGCTCCCGCTCGAGGCGCTCGGCAATATTACGGGAGGTAACGTACTTGCCTTCCTTGCCGGCAAAAGGCGAGTCATTGACCTGAAAGGTCATGCTCACGGTAGGCTCATCAACGCTCAGGGGAGGCAGGGCATCGGGGTTGGCAGGATCACAGAGCGTGTCCGATATGTTCAGCTCTTCGATCCCCGTTACGCAGACAATGTCGCCCGCAGAGGCTTCTGTCGTGTCGATACGCTCCAGGCCCATATAGCCCATGACCTTGAGAACCCGGCCGTTGCGCTTGGCACCTTCCCGATCGATGACAGCCACCTGGGTATTGGGTCGCAGCACCCCGCGGGTGATCCGGCCTACGCCGATAACACCGACGTAGCTGTTGTAGTCCAGGGCGCTCACCTGCAATTGCAGGGGGCCATCGACATCAACATCGGGCGCCGGCACATGCTCGAGGATCGTTTCGAACAGGGGCGTCATGTCCGTCGCCATATCCTCGTGATCGAGGCCTGAAATTCCCTCGAGGGCTGAGGCGTAGATGATCGGAAAGTCCAGCTGCTCCTCGCTGGCACCGAGGGCATCAAAGAGATCGAATACCTGATCGACCACCCAGTCCGGGCGCGCGCCCGGGCGGTCCACCTTGTTAATCACCACGATAGGCTGCAGACCCTGGGCAAAGGCCTTGGAGGTCACAAAGCGCGTCTGGGGCATGGGGCCGTCCACCGCATCTACCAGAAGGAGCACGGAATCCACCATGGACAGTACCCGCTCCACCTCACCACCGAAATCGGCGTGCCCCGGGGTATCAACGATGTTGATGCGGTGATCGCCATAGGTGATCGCCGTGTTCTTCGCCAGGATGGTGATACCGCGCTCCCGCTCCTGATCATTGGAATCCATAATGCGCTCGGCGTCCGCGTTGCGTCGGTCCAGGGTTCCCGACTGCCTGAGGAGGCAGTCGACCAGGGTGGTTTTGCCATGGTCTACGTGGGCAATAATGGCGATGTTGCGGAGTTTCTCGATCACAGCGATAGTCCGGCCCCGGCGCAGTAAGCGGTATCCGGCAGCTCTTTAAAAGAATTGGGGGGCTAAAAAAGGGCGCGATTATAGCCGCGGAATGCCAGCCTGCACAGCGCCGTTAGGTGGCACAATGCACACCTCCGGCAATGCCCGACGGCGCGGCGCGTCATTTTGGTGCAAAGGCGCACCATGAGGTGGCAAAATGACGCAAAGGTGGAGCGCTCTCGTACAAAACTTCATCTATATCAATCGCTTGGAAACAGCACCGCTGTGGCACAGGACTTGCTGTTTCCTAAGGCACTTTTACTGTTAAGGTGCATGTCCCCGAAGGCCTCGTGCCTCAGGCGTGAGTAGCACCTATTTTCCCCACTGGAGGACCCACAATGTCAGAGAAGACTCTGAACCTGATCAAAGAAAGCGAAGCCGGCTGGGTAGACCTGCGCTTCACGGATACCCGCGGAAAAGAGCAGCACGTCTCCATCCCGTCCAGCGAAGTCGACGAAGACTTTTTTGACGGCGGCAAGATGTTTGATGGCTCGTCTATCGCTGGCTGGAAAGGCATCAATGAGTCCGACATGATCCTCATGCCCGACGATAGCAGCAGCGTCCTGGACCCCTTTACGGACGACACCACCGTTATCCTCCGCTGCGACATCGTTGAGCCCATGACCATGCAGGGCTATGAGCGCGATCCACGCTCCGTTGCCCATCGCGCCGAGGAATACCTGAAGTCCACCGGTATCGGCGACACCGCTTACTTCGGTCCCGAGCCCGAGTTTTTTGTATTTGACGATGTGAAGTGGCACGCCGATATGTCCGGTGCCGGCTACTCCATCAACTCCGAGGAGGCCGCCTGGGCCTCCAACCACAGCTTTGACGACGGCAACATCGGCCACCGTCCCGGCGTGAAAGGGGGCTATTTCCCCGTACCGCCCGTCGATTCTCTCCACGACATTCGTGCCGCCATGTGTGCTGCCATGGATCAGATGGGACTGCCCATCGAAGTGCATCACCACGAAGTGGGCACCGCGGGCCAGTGCGAGATTGGTGTGAAGTTCAACACCCTGATCAAGAAAGCCGACGAAGTACAGATCCTCAAGTACTGCGTACACAATGTAGCCCATGCCTATGGCAAGACTGCGACCTTTATGCCCAAGCCCCTCGTTGGTGACAACGGATCGGGAATGCATGTGCACCAGTCCATCAGCAAAGACGGTGAGAACGTGTTCGCTGGTGACGGCTATGCAGGGCTGTCCGAGACGGCGCTCTATTACATCGGCGGCATCATCAAGCATGCCCGTGCCCTCAACGCCTTCACCAATGCGTCGACCAACAGCTACAAGCGCCTGGTGCCGGGTTTTGAAGCACCGGTCATGCTGGCCTACTCTGCACGTAACCGATCGGCGTCAATCCGCATCCCCTACGAGCCCAGCCCCAAGGGCAAGCGCGTGGAAGTGCGTTTCCCCGATCCCACAGCCAACCCCTACCTGGCTTTCGCAGCCATGCTGATGGCGGGCCTGGACGGTATCCAGAACAAGATCCACCCCGGCGATGCCGCGGACAAGGATCTTTACGATCTGCCCCCGGAAGAAGGCAAGGCCATCCCCACCGTGGCATCCAGCCTGAGCATGGCCATGGAAGCCCTGGATGCGGATCGCGCATTCCTTACGGCGGGGGGCGTGTTTACCGACGACATGATTGACGGTTACATCGCTCTCAAGTCTGAGGAGATCGAAACCCTCGATATGACCACGCACCCCGTGGAATTTGACATGTACTACTCCGTCTAAGCACCCACGGAAAGTACGCAGAAGCCCGCTTGGACAGCGGGCTTTTTTTTGGTTCATCGCGCCTTTCCGGGAAAAGCGGATTTAATCTTGAGGAAGAAGTAATCGCTATCACGATATCCGTAGGCCATTCGTTTGATGACCTTGATGCGGTTATTCACACCTTCCAGCACGCTCGTGTTTAGCGGGTAAACAGCACTGGCAATAATGCCCTCGGCATACGGTTTCAGGTTCTTTGCAAAGCGCCTGAGCGGCTCAATCCCACTTGCCAGAGCCTGGTTGTACCAATGCGTCCAACGCCATCGAGCGGCTCGTTCGTTCTTGGCATACCAAAGCTGCTTTAGCTGGCTCTTCATCAGATATGTGATCATCAAGGGTTGGTTGATCGCCAAGAGCTCGTTGAGATCCGCCGCCTGCCGTTCGTCTAGATTTTCCGGGTTGCGCAGTAGTAGCCATCTAGATTGCTTCACCGCTCGACGAGCCGGCCTGTCCTGCCGTAACGCATTCGCCTGATCGACTCGCACACGATCAATGACTTCACGGCCGAACTTGGCCATCACGTGGAAGAGATCGTAGACCACGCGCGCCTGTGGGCAGTGCGCCTGCACTTCCAGGTCCATAGCCGTGTTCTGATCCATTGCAACGGCTTCAATATGCTGGCAATGCTCACCCAGCCAGACAAAGAAGGGCCTGACCGCTTCGCGAGAACGGCCTTCGCCGACCCACAGTACTTGCCGCCGTTCGGCGTCCATCACAACACTGGCGTAACGATGCCCCTTGAATAACGCGAATTCATCCATCACCAGATAACGCACGCGGCTCAGGTCTAGGGGCGGCAGCTCGCGCCCCAATCGAGCCTTATCGATCGCCTTGAGCGTATGCCAGTGCAGGCCTGTCAGTTGGGCGACGTGTTTGATCGGCAGCAGTCGTAACAGCACCTCCGCGTGAAGACGCATGCGCTCCGTCATGCGAGCACGGGGCGCTAGCCAGGAGAGCCGTTCGCGGCCCACACCACAGCGCTGGCAGCGCACGCGCCTGACAGGCACATCTAACCATACGCGATAGTCGAACAGATCGCGGTCTCTCACCCGTCGATACTGCGTATCGTGAACCTTTGGACACAAGGCCCCGCACTGCGCGCACGCCGGAGCTTGCGCTGGATCGGGAGCGAGATGGATAACACAAGTGCTGGAGCCCAGAGTCTTCGAGGAGATAGGAACAAACCCTTCCCAGGCGAGGCCAGGAAACGTAGCATCAAGCATGGCGGCGGTCCTTCGGTCGGCTGTTTGGTTGCACTTACAACCTAAACCGATTGGCTGTCCGCCTCTACTACTTGCTATATCCCGCTAATACGCGATGAACCTTTTTTTTGCCCGGCGATCTGCTACTTTTTGCCCGACGATCTGCTACGGTAAGCGTTATCTTCTGGAGAATTGCTATGGTCGGTTCGCAAAAAACGCCCCTTTTTTCAGCGACTAACCGCGTAATCAGCGCGATAACCGTTGCCGTGGCTCTTGTGGCCATTGCGCCCGTGAGTTTTGCCTGGGGCCAGGTTTACAAAGTCATCGACGATGAAAACGGCGTTGTTTTCACCGATAGCCCCCAGACCATGGACACGACGGGTAAGCAAAGCGTCGAGAAGATAGAGATGCAGGAAATTAACACCGCCACCCCCGTGGAAATGCGTCCACCGGCGCCCGCGGCCCCGAGCGCCGACGCAGAATCAGCGGCCGACGCAGAACCAACAGTGACCATTGCCTCCCCTGCCGACGAAAGCACCATCGCCATGGGACCGGGCAATTTTTCTGTCAGCGCTACGGCAACTCCGCCCCTGTCCCGAGCCGAGAGGCTGGTGCTGCTCATTGATGGCAGCCCCCGGGGAGAGCCCCAGTCTTCGGGAAGCTGGTTTGTGGAGGGCGCTATGCGTGGCCCCCATGACCTGGTGGTCCAAAGGACAACGTCCCGAGGCAAAGTTATTGCCACCTCCGACTCCGTGCGTATCTACGTTTTACGCCCCTCGATCATCGGCCGCTAAGCGACCCCAAACATCCTGCACCGACTTGGTGCAATTGTCCGGATCTGATCATTGCTGCCCTGCACAACGAATGAACATTGTCTTTCTTACGTAAGCTTGTAAGCACTCACTATCAATAAAAGGCCTATATAACAGAAAGCCATGGCGCCTAACTGAAAACCAAGGACATGGCGCTATTTTTGCTTCATTATTAAGCACAGTGAGCCAAAGGGTTGCCCCACGGCGCCAGATGCTGCAACAGGACATCATCGATAACATCAACAGCGGCATCATCGGACTGGATGCCGACTATCGCGTGCGCCTGATAAATCCCGCGGCCGAGGCTCTCCTACAACTTTCCGAAGCGCGCATCCTCGGCGTCAAGATCTGCGAACTGGACACCCATGACGTGCCCTGGCGGGCCACCCTTGATCAGGCGGCAAGAGAGGGTCGGGCCATTGTCCGGCGAGGACTCTCCCTGGATACCCGGGATGGCAAACCTTCCTTCGCCGACATTGTGGTCTCCCCCATGAGGGAGGTCTCCCGCCTCGCCTTCCTCATCGAAATGCAGCCCGTGGACCGCCTTCTGCGCATCAGTCGAGAGGAGAATCTCATGAGCGCTCAGGAAACCACGCGTACCGTGGTCCGGGGTCTGGCCCATGAGGTCAAAAATCCCCTGGGAGGGATTCGCGGTGCCGCCCAGCTTCTCGAGCGGGAGCTGCCCAAGGGCTCCCTTCAGGAATACACAAACATCATCATTCAGGAAGCGGACCGCTTACGGGATCTCGTGGACCGCCTTCTGGGTCCCAACAAAGAGCCGGCCCTGGTGAGTCTGAATATTCACGAGGTACTGGAGCACGTGCTCCAGCTTGCTGTCGTAGAAGCGGGAGAGCGCCTGGCGGTGCTGCGGGACTACGACCCCAGCCTTCCCCCCGTCAAGGGCGATCGGGGCCTTCTGATCCAGGCCCTCCTCAACATTATCGGCAACGCGCTCCAGGCCACGGAAAACCAACCCCAGTGCGCTCTTACCCTGCGCAGCCGCTCCCAGCGGCAGTTCACCATTGGGGAGCGACGTCACCGTCTGGTATGCCAGATCGACATTATCGACAACGGCCCGGGCATTCCCGATGCACTCCGGGACACGCTTTTCGTGCCTATGGTCAGTGGCCGCGCCGAGGGCACGGGATTGGGCCTGTCGATTTCTCAATCCATCGTTCACCGGCACGGCGGTCTCCTCAGCTGCGAGAGTCATCCGGGAGAAACCTGTTTTACCATCCACCTACCCATGGAAAACTGACATGCAAAATTCTGGCGCCGTATGGATCGTCGATGACGATCAATCCATACGCTGGGTTCTGGAAAAAGCCCTGACCCAAGCGGATATTGCCCGGGAATGCTTCGCTGATGCGGAGTCCATGCTCCGTCGCATGGAAAACGAACTGCCCGACGTCGTTATCAGCGACATTCGCATGCCCGGCATAGACGGTTTCGAGCTGCTTCAGCGTATTCGGGAGAACCATCCCGATCTTCCGGTGATCATCACCACTGCGCACTCGGACCTCGACAGTGCCGTGGCGTCCTATCAGCAGGGCGCTTTTGAATATCTGCCAAAGCCCTTCGATATTGACGAAGTGGTGGCCGTCGCCGAGCGGGCCCTGGCCCAGGCACGGGAGCGTAACCGTTCCAAACCCAAAAGCGTCAGCAATACCACGCCCACACCGGAAATTATCGGCGAAGCGCCGGCCATGCAGGAGGTGTTCCGGGCCATTGGTCGCCTGGCGCATAGCAACATCACCGTATTGATCAACGGCGAATCCGGCACGGGCAAAGAGCTCGTAGCCCATGCGCTCCACCGTCACAGCCCCCGCGCCGACGCGCCCTTCATTGCTCTTAATATGGCGGCGATTCCCCGGGATCTCATGGAATCAGAGCTTTTTGGCCATGAAAAAGGCGCCTTCACGGGAGCAAACGCCCGCCGGGAGGGCCGCTTTGAGCAGGCCAACGGCGGCACGCTCTTTCTCGACGAGATCGGCGACATGCCCGCAGAAACGCAGACACGGCTGCTTCGCGTGCTTGCGGATGGCGAGTTTTACCGGGTCGGCGGCCATACCTCCCAGCGCACGGATGTGCGGATCATTGCGGCAACGCACCAGGACCTCGAGGGCCTGGTGCGCAAGGGCGATTTTCGCGAGGACCTGTTCCACCGCCTGAACGTCATCCGTATCCACATCCCCAAGCTCTCCGAGCGCCGCGAAGATATCCCGCGTCTCATGGAGTTTTTCTTTGATAAGGCGGCGAAGGAACTCGGGGGCGAGCCCAAGATTCTTCTGCCGGAGACGGAGCAGTTTCTCAGCTCATTACACTGGCCCGGCAATGTGCGACAGCTTGAGAATACCTGCCGATGGCTCACGGTGATGGCCTCGGGACGGGAAATTCACCTGTCGGATCTGCCGCCGGAACTGGGCCGTGACAGCGAGGAGACCGCGGGAGAGCAGGATCTGCAATGGCAGGAGCTCCTCTGCCAGTGGGCGCGCACGGAGTTGGTCAGTGGCAAGCAGGATATCCTCCGCGAGGCCATTCCGGCCTTTGAAAAAGCATTGATTGAAGTGGCCCTGGCTCACACCCGGGGTCGCAAGCGCGATGCCGCAGAGTTACTGGGCTGGGGCAGAAACACCCTGACGCGAAAAATGAAAGAACTGGAAGGCGGTGACGCCTAGATGCTCCACGTCGCCCTCTACGAGCCCGAGATACCCCCGAACACGGGGAACATCATGCGCCTCTGTGCCAATACGAGCTGCCCCCTGCATCTCATCAAGCCCTTGGGCTTTTCCCTGGAGGACAAACAACTGCGCCGCGCGGGCCTGGACTATCGCGAATTCGCTCACGTGCAGACCCACGACAGTCTCGATGCCCTGATACAGACGCTCCACAGACCGCGCATCTGGACCCTGAGCACCCGGGGAACCCGCAACTACACGGACGCAGACTTTCAGAAGGGGGATGTGCTGCTCTTCGGCCCGGAAACGCGCGGGCTGCCGGCAACGGTTCTGGATGAGCTGGGGGTACACCGCTGCCTTCGCGTGCCCATGTATCCGGACAGCAGAAGCCTGAACCTCAGTAACGCAGCGGCGCTTGTGCTCTACGAGGGCCTACGTCAACAGGGCTTCCCGGGCATGGCCTGAGGCCCGCACGGGAAGCTGGTTGAAACTACCGGAGCGAATAGAGCTCCCCGGGGAAAGAACCCCGGAGAGAGTCCCCGAGAGAGTCCCCGAGAGAGTCCCGTAGACCCGCAGAAAGAGCCCGCAAAGCAGGGAGCTCCTAAGGAAAACGCGCTTAGTGCGTAGAGGGCTCTGCCGCGGCAGCCTGCTGCTGAGCCTGTTGAGCCAGAGCCTGCTCAAAGAGCGCGTCGAAGCTGACGGGAGACAGCATCAGTGCGGGGAAGCCGCCCTTGACGACCAGATTGTCGATAGTCTCTCGCGCGTAGGGGAACAGAATGTTCGGCGCAGCGGTGCCCAGGACGCGACGAAGCTGATCGGGCTCAAAACCGGTAATAAAGAAGATACCAGCCTGTTGAACCTCAACGAGAAATGCCGTGTCTTCTTCCATTTTTGAAGTCACGGTGATGGTGAGGACCACTTCGAAGTTACCCTCTTCATCAATCGCATTGCTGCGCGTGTTCAGATCGACGTTGACCTTGGGCTGCCACTGCTTCTTAAAAATCTCGGGCGTAGCCGGGGACTCAAAAGACAGGTCCTTGTTGTAAATACGCTGCAGTACAAACTGCTGCTGTGCCGGTTCCTGTGTTCCTGCTGCCTGTTCTTCAGCCATTGCTGATACTCCTGTAAACAATCAATAAAAAAGTGGGTAGGAAATAGTGTTCTAACTCAGGTTCTAGCTCTGCGGGCCGCCGCTCAGGAGGCCATCGAGAAGCCCCCGCTGCTCAAGGGCCGCTAAATCTGTGTAGCCCCCCACGTGGCTCTCGCCAATCCAGATCTGAGGCACGGTTCGTTGCCCGGCGAGCTCAGTCATTTTTTTCCGCAGCTGCGCGTCGCCATCGACGGGAATATCTTCGTAGGACACGCCCTTGGCATCCAGCAGTCGCTTGGCCGCAACGCAATAGGGACAGAAGCGGGTGGTGTACATGGTCACTGTATTGGTCGATTTAGTGGACACGACGCTGGCTACTTGCTGACAGTGGGCAGCTGAAGGCTGGACCACTCCATCATGCCGCCGGTCATTTTATACACCTGATTAAAGCCTGCAGCGCGCAGTTGCTTACCGGCGGTGGATGCCTGCTGCCCCATCTTGCAGACGAGTACCACAGGCTTGTCCTTGAAGGACTCCAGCTCAGCGCTGCGTTCCTGTAGTTTGGTCATGGGAATATGTCGTGCTTCAACGATATGCCCCTGTTTAAAGGCGGCAGCATCTCGCAGATCCACAAATACGCCGTCTTCACGATTGACCAGATTAATCGCCTGCTGGGGACTGAGGCCGGGGCCGGACTTGCGTCCTTCGTGGGCCACAAGCATAGCAATGGCGGCCGCCAGGGCGCCCATGAGAATCCATTGCTGCGCTGCAAATTCTAAAAAAAGTTCCATGATCCCGTAGGTATACCGACAAGGCCTGAAGGCCGAAAAGGTCGCGAAGTATACAGTCTGGCCGGGAGTCGCTCCACCCCGAACAATGCGCCAGGAGCTGACAATCGGTAGAATTGTCCAACGCACACCGCAGGCGTGCTCAGCAGCGCGCGCCTGCCCTCACCATTGCCATAGCGAGCCGGACACACCAAGCATGCAGGAACAGCAAAAATCTCCCACGGCACTGATCATTCTTGATGGCTGGGGTCACCGGGAAGACAGCCGGGACAACGCCATTGCGAACGGCAATACCCCCAACTGGGATCGTCTGTGGAACACCGCCCCCCACACCCTCATGTCGGCGTCCGGCCTGGATGTAGGCCTCCCCGAGGGCCAGTTCGGCAACTCGGAGGTGGGACACATGAGCCTCGGCTCCGGCCGGGTCCTCTATCAGAGCATTTCCCGGATCGACAAGGCCATCAGCGACGGCTCCTTCGACAGCAATGAGCAATACTGCGCCGCTATTGATGGCGCCATTGCCTCAGGCGGCGCGGTACACGTCATGGGGCTCCTGTCCCCCGGCGGCGTCCACAGCCACGAACGGCAGATTCTCGCCGCCCTGCGCCTCGCTGCGAAGCGTGGCGCCACGCAGATTTACCTCCACGCCTTTCTCGATGGGCGGGACACGCCGCCGCGCAGCGCTGAAGCCTCGCTCCTCGCTGCCCAGGCCTGCTTTGAGGAATTAGGCGTCGGTCGCATCGCCACGATTACCGGACGCTACTACGCCATGGACCGGGACCAGCGCTGGGAGCGTGTTGAGCCCGCCTACCTCCTCCTGACCCAGGGCGAAGGAGTGCACAGCGCCGACTCTGCGGTGGAGGGACTCCAGGCCGCCTATGCCCGCGATGAAAACGATGAGTTTGTTGCTCCAACACGTATAGGGACGGCCGCTCCCATCAGCGATGGCGACGCCGTGCTGTTTATGAATTTCCGTGCGGACCGTGCCCGGGAGCTCACCCAGTGCTTTGTCGATGAAGACTTCAAGGAATTTGAGCGCGAGCAGCGGCCGGCTCTCGCCGCATTCGTGATGACCACGGAATATGAGGCGGGGATGAACGCCGCCTGCGCCTTCCCCCCGAGCAAGCTGAGCAATGTGCTGGGCGCCTGGGTCGCCGACAAGGGCTTGTCCCAGCTACGTATCGCCGAGACAGAAAAGTACGCCCACGTGACTTTCTTTTTCAGTGGCGGGCAGGAAGCCGAATTTCAGGGCGAAACCCGGATACTGGTGCCATCGCCGGATGTTGCCACCTATGACCTCCAGCCGGCGATGAGTGCCGTTGAGGTTACGGATCGTCTGGTGGCCGCGATTCGCGACCGGGAGTTTGATCTCATCGTCTGTAACTATGCCAACGGCGACATGGTGGGGCATACGGGGAACTATGCAGCCGCCGTGGAGGCCGTAGAGGTTTTGGACAGCTGTCTCGGTCGTATCGAGAGTGCCCTCAAGGAAGTGGGCGGTCAGGCCCTGATTACGGCGGATCATGGCAACTGCGAGCAGATGCAGGACTATGACTCGGGACAGCTTCATACCCAGCACACCACGGAGCACGTACCCCTGGTTTACATGGGCGACAAGAGCCTCACCCTGGACCCCGCGGGTGGGATTCTGGCTGACGTCGCGCCAACACTCCTTGGGCTCATGGCTCTGGATCCGCCCGGAGAGATGAGCGGTCGCAACCTGGCCACCCTGGCGGACGGGCAGTCCTGACCCAGCCCCGTGACCTGCGCGGCGCCCCATAGGCGCGATTCTCGCCAGTTTCTTTTCTGCATGGGCACCCTGCTCCTGGTGCTTGCCCTGCCTCTGGTCGCCTCAGGTCCGGCGGCACAAACCCTCAACGGCGCTGATGCCGAGGAGACCCGGGAGCGTCTCCAGCAGCTTGAAAAAGACATCGCTCGCATCACCGCGGCGCAGGCGAAGCGGGAGAAGCAACGAAGCTCACTCCAGGCTGAACTCCGGCGCAGCGAAACTGCCCTCGGCAAATTGCAGGAACGACAGCAGGCAACGCGATCCGCCATCAGGGACAATCAGAAAGAAATCCTGGGCCTGACGGAGAGACAGAGCCGTCTGCAGAGCGCCGCCGACAGCCAGCGGGAGGCCGTAGCCGCAGAGATCCGCCAGGCCTATAAAAGCGGCGGCAATAACCAGCTAAAGCTTCTCCTGAGCGAGGAAGATCCCCAACGCCTTGCGCGTATGCTGGCTTACTACCGCTACATTCTAAAAGCGCGCAGCGAACTTCTGGATGAGTTTCAAGACACCCTCGTGTCCCTTGGGGCCTTAAAGAACGACCTGAGGGAAAAGGAAACCCGCCTGAAGGAGCAGCGCGCGTCCCTCGCCGAGCAGCAGCAAGCCCTTGAAGCCCAGCGCCAGGAGCGCAAAACACTTCTGGCGCAGATTGATGCGTCCCTTGATAGCGATGCGGCGAACCTTGCAGCCCGGGAGCAGGACCGCGAACAGCTGGAAAGTCTCCTGGAAGAGATCGACGCTGCCCTGGCGCAACTAATTCCCGAGGATGATGTCGAACCGTTCAGTGCCGCCCGGGGCAGCATGAGCTGGCCCGTGGAGGGACGCATCAGCAATCGCTTTGGCCGCCCCCGAAACCAGGGCAAGATGCGCTGGCAGGGCGTCCGCATGAAAGCGGAGGCAGGTAGCACGGTCACTGCTATTCACCACGGACGGGTTGTCTATGCGGACTGGCTGCGAGGCTCGGGGTTGTTGCTGGTTCTCGATCACGGCGAAGGTTATCTGAGCCTCTATGCCCACAACGAGAGCCTGTTGCGGGAAGTGGGGGATTGGGTCAAAGCCGGGGCGCCTATCTCCACCGTAGGCGACAGTGGTGGCCAGAGTGAGGCCGGGCTTTACTTTGAAATCCGCAAAGACGGCAAACCCACGGACCCCCAGCAATGGTGCCGCGGCTGAAGGAGCCGGGCGGCTTACCCGGGCTCTCCCAAGGCCACGTCCCGATTAGGCTACACTGGGGTTTTCCACTACACACTATGCGTAACATGTCTATGATTCGAACACGTTTAAGCGCCCTGGCCATCACTGCAGCAGCGATGATGCTCAGTCATTCTTTTATTGCCCACTCCCAGGACGACACGGACGCCGGGGAACTACCCCTGGATGAACTGCGCACCTTTGCCGATGTGTTCAATCAGATTCGCGTGGGCTACGTGGAAGAAGTCGACGACAGCACCCTCCTTGAGTACGCCATCAAGGGCATGCTCACGGGTCTGGACCCCCACTCGGTGTATCTGGAGCGCGACGCCTACGAGGACCTGCAAAGCTCCACCAGCGGCGAATTTTCTGGTCTGGGACTGGAAGTGGGTATGGAGAACGGCTTTCTGAAAGTCGTTTCGCCCATTGACGGTTCACCGGCGACGGACGCGGGCATACTCGCCGGAGATGTCATTTTGAAGCTGGATGGCGTCGCCATCCGCGGCATGAACCTCAACGAAGCTGTGGAGAAAATGCGCGGTCCCAAGGGCAGCGAAATTACCGTGTCCATCGGTCGCCCCGGCGAGCAGGAGCCCTTTGATCTTACCCTGGTCCGGGACACCATCCGCGTAGCCAGCGTGCGCGAGCGATGGCTGGAACCCGGATTTGGCTATCTGCGCATCTCACAGTTTCAGCAAAAAACCGGTGACGACGTCAAAGCGTCCATCGAAAAACTTCTGGCGGAGCAGCCCCTCAAAGGACTCGTGCTCGATCTTCGCAACAACCCGGGGGGTGTCCTGGGCGCAAGTGTCGACGTGGCCGGACTGTTCATGGAGAGCGGTAACGTGGTGTACACCGAGGGTCGTCTCAGCAACGCCGCGCAGAATTATGGCGCGGCGCCCGGTGACATCACTGACGGCGCTCCGCTGGTAGTACTCATCAATCGCGGCTCGGCCAGTGCTTCAGAAATTGTGGCCGGCGCCCTCCAGGATCACGCCCGGGGTGTGGTCATGGGCACCCAGAGTTTTGGCAAAGGCTCCGTGCAAACGGTGCTGCCTATTTCTGAATCCCGCGCAGTCAAACTCACCACCGCCCGGTACTTCACCCCCAACGGACGATCCATTCAAGCGGAAGGCATCAAGCCGGATATTGTGGTGGAGCGCGCCAAGGTCGAGACCTTTGATGAGTCGGGCCGGGTGAGCGAGAAAGATCTTGCGGGGCACCTGGACAATACCAGCGACCAGGCCTCCGTGGAGGCCCTGGCAAGCAAGGGCCTTATTTCCCAGGATAATCAGCTCTATGAAGCGCTGATCCTCCTCAAGGGACTCAATATCATCAATCCCCGATCGCCCCGAGCCCTACCTGCGGAGCAGCAAACCGCTGCGGCGCCGGACCCCAACCGCGAATCCTGAGTACAGGGCAATGAGGGCGGGCGTCCGACGGAGCCGGGACTGATTTTATGGCGGGTAAGCGATTGCTGTTAACGGTCCTCGCTATGGCCGCGGTCGGCATTGCGGTGGGTGGCTGGGCTACGAAGCCGGCGCCCCTGTCGCCCGCCCCTCCTCAGCTTGTCATTCCTGCGGCCATTGATGATTACCTGCGCGAGAAAGAATCCGCCGAGCATGCCCTTGTTGGCGTTACCGAAGGCGCCGAAAAGCGCGTGGTCTGGGCGGGTGAGCCCGGGCAGCGCAGTGACTATGTACTGGTATATTTTCATGGCTTTTCCGCAACCCGCCAGGAAATAGCCCCGGTACCCGAACTGGTGGCGCAAGCCCTGGGAGCAAACCTTTTCGAGACCCGCCTTGCGGGGCACGGTCGAGAACGGGAGCAGCTTTCGGGAATCAGCGCCGAGGACTGGATGAACGACGGCGCCGAGGCTCTCGCCGTTGCCAAAGCCCTCGGAGAAAAAATCGTGCTCATGGGAACATCCACGGGCGCTACCCTGGCGCTGGCCATGGCTCGCCACCCGGACTTTGCGTCCGTGGACAGTCTTATTCTGGTTTCTCCCAATTTTGGACCTGCGGGGAAAGGCTCAGGCATCACCACGGGCCCCTTCGGTCCACAGCTGGCCCGGTTGATTCTTGGGGAACGGCGCTCCTGGGTCGCCGCCAATGATCTCCAGGAAAAGTATTGGTCGACGGATTACCCCACGGCGTCCATCGTTGAAATGATGCGCCTGGTCAATCTCTCCGTAGAACTGACTCCCGAGGCAAAAAGCAAGCGAGCCATGCTGGTGTATTCGCCCAAAGACGATGTGGTGTCCGTCAGCAAGTTACTGGCCGGTTTTGAACGGCTGCCCGCCGGGCAGAAGAAAGTGCACGCCGTCGATGAACCCCGAAGTCTCAGCCCTCATGTGCTCACGGGCGATATCCTGGCACCCGGCACCAGCGAGGAAACAGCGGCACTCATCAGTGCATTTATCGCCGGCGCCTAGGACAAACTCACTTCCGGGATCCTAGCGGCGTACTTCGATACCCGCCTCTGCCATAAAGTCCTTTGCCTGACCCACGGTGAACTCCCCGAAGTGAAAGATGCTCGCCGCGAGAACCGCATCAGCGCCTCCCTCGGTCACGCCATCCACCAGATGCTGGAGAGTCCCCACACCGCCCGAAGCAATCACCGGAATGTCCACGGCATCGGTAATAGCGCGGGTAACGCCGAGTTCAAAGCCGTCGCGGGTGCCATCGCGGTCCATGCTGGTCAGGAGTATTTCCCCCGCGCCCAGGGATGCCATACGCTGCGCCCACTCAACGGCGTTGATGCCCGTGGGCTTGCGCCCGCCGTGGGTAAAAATCTCGTAGCGGGGCGCTCCATCGACGTCGGCAACACGCTTGGCATCAATAGCCACGACAATACACTGGGCGCCGAAGCGCTGGGAGGCGCGGCGCACGAGTTCTGGATCGTGAATGGCCGCGGTGTTGATACTGACCTTGTCGGCTCCGGCGTTAAGCATGGTACGAATATCCTCAACGCTGCGAATACCGCCGCCTACGGTCAGGGGAATAAACACCTCCCGGGCGATGGCCTCCACCATGTGCACCGTGGTTTCCCGGTCTTCATGGCTCGCTGTTATGTCCAGGAAGGTGATTTCGTCGGCGCCCTGCTCGTTGTAGCGCGCGGCAATTTCCACGGGATCGCCTGCATCCCGGATATCCACAAAATTCACGCCCTTTACGACGCGACCGTTGTCGACATCCAGGCAGGGGATAATGCGTCGCGCCAGTCCCATCAGGCGGCGTTCTCATCGCAGAAGCGCTGAGCTTCGGCAAGATCCAGCGTGCCCTCGTAGATGGCGCGGCCCGTGATGGCGCCCATGATTCCCGCGCTGTGGAGCGCAGCCAGAGCCCGGACATCGCGCATGTTGGTGATGCCTCCCGATGCGATCACAGGAATACCCCCGGCCTGCGCAAGGTCCAGGGTCGCTTCCACGTTCACGCCCTCCATCATGCCGTCCCGAGCGATGTCGGTGTATACGATGGCACTCACGCCATCATCGGCAAAGCGCCGGGCCAGGTCCGTCGCCTGCAGGGCGGTCACCTCGGCCCAGCCATCGGTAGCTACCCGTCCCTCCCGCGCATCCAGACCCACGATAATCTTGCCGGGAAAGGCGGCGCAGGCCTCAGCCACGAAGGTGGGTTGCTTCACCGCCTGGGTACCGATGATGACGTAGCTGACCCCCGCGTTCAGATAAAACTCGATGGTCTCCAGGTTACGGATACCGCCACCGATCTGAATGGGTAGCTCCGGAAACTCCCGGGCGATCGCCGTTACAGCGTCACCGTTGACCGGAGTTCCTGCAAAAGCGCCGTTGAGATCCACGAGATGCAGACGCCGACAGCCGGCATCCACCCAACGCTGCGCCGTTGCCACCGGGTTATCAGAAAACACGGTGCTGTCATCCATCTCCCCCTGGCGAAGACGGACACACTCTCCGTCCTTGAGGTCAATCGCAGGAATTATCAGCATGTTCCATCCCAGTCCAGAAAGTTACTCAACAACTGCAGTCCCGCCCGATGGCTTTTCTCCGGGTGAAACTGCACGGCAAACAGATTGTCCCTTGCCAGGGCCGCATCGGCGGTAACCCCGTAGTCCACGCTACCCGCAACGAGGGAGCGATCTTTGGCATGCACGTAGTAGCTGTGTACAAAATAGAAGCGCTCGCCCTCTTCGATGTGCTCCCAGAGGGGATGAGGCAGCAGCTGCTGCACACGGTTCCAGCCCATGTGGGGAACCTTGAGACGACTACCATCGTGATCCCTGAGGGGAGCGCCAAAGTGGCGAACATCGCCCTCAAGTAAACCCAGACAATCAACGCCATCATTTTCTTCGGAGCGCCCCATGAGCGCCTGCATCCCCACACAGATTGCCAGCACCGGCTTGTGCTGTTCACGGAGGGCAGCATCGAGAAGATCATCGCAATGCAGGCGTCGGATTTCGGACATACAGTCCCGGATAGCCCCCACGCCGGGGAAGACCACACGATCTGCCTGACGGATCAGGTCCGCGTCGTGAGTCACGATCACCTCCCGGGCACCGGCGTGCAGGAGAGCGCTCTCCACGGAGTGAAGATTACCCATGCCGTAGTCAATAACGGCAACGCTGGTGTTTTTGCTAGAGCCGGTCACCGCAGCCTCCGGGGCCTTAAAGCACGCCCTTGGTGGACGGCGTTACGCCCGCCATGGCGGGATCGGCGCTTAGGGCCATGCGCAGGGCGCGACCAAAAGCTTTGAACACCGTCTCGATCTGGTGGTGGCTGTTTGCGCCGCGAAGGTTGTCGACGTGGAGCGTCACCAGGGCGTGATTCACGAAGCCCTGAAAAAACTCGTAGAACAGGTCGACATCGAAACCGCCCACGGCAGCGCGGGTAAAAGGCACGTGAAACTCCAGACCGGGGCGGCCGGAGAAATCGATCACCACCCGAGACAGCGCCTCGTCCAGGGGTACGTAGGCATGCCCGTAGCGCTGAATGCCTTTCCGTTCGCCCACGGCCTTGGTGAAGGCCTGGCCCAGGGTAATGCCTATGTCCTCCACGGTGTGGTGGGCATCGATGTGCAGGTCGCCGTTAGCCTTGATGCTGATGTCCATCATGCCGTGGCGGGCAATCTGGTCGAGCATGTGCTCGAGGAAGGGCAGCCCCGTATCAAATTCGGCCTTGCCGCTGCCGTCGAGATTCAGGGACACGGTGATCTGTGTTTCCAGCGTATCGCGGCTTACCGTTGCGCTACGTTCCGACATGTTGTTCTCCCAATTGCGATGGCTTTCGCGATGACCTTCTCGATGACCCCTGCGATGACTCAGGCGATGCCACCTGCGGTGGCTTTTTCGACGACAGGTGCGGCACCCACCGCGAAGGCGCGCCATTATAGGGGAGCGGAGCGATTGAATCATTGGCAATTCTGCCGCCGCAAGGATAGTCTCGCCAGCGCCTATGGATGACTTCGCAACACGCCTCTTAGCCTGGTACGACTTACACGGCCGCCACGACCTGCCCTGGCAGCGGGATGCGACGCCGTATCACGTATGGCTGTCGGAAATCATGCTTCAGCAGACCCAGGTCGCAACGGTGATTCCCTACTATGAACGCTTTACCTCGCGTTTTCCCGACATCCAGACTCTCGCTGCCGCCGAAGCCGATGATGTGCTCCATCACTGGAGCGGTCTGGGGTATTACGCCCGGGCCCGAAACCTCCACAAAGCCGCAAAGATGCTAGTGGCTGACTTCTCCGGAACATTCCCGGCGGACGTGGAGGCCCTGCAAAGCCTGCCCGGTATTGGACGCTCCACAGCCGGAGCCATTCTGTCTACGGCCCTTGGGGGACGCGCCGCTATTCTCGATGGCAATGTAAAGCGGGTCCTCGCCCGTTTTCATGCGGTGGAAGGCTGGCCGGGTAAAAACGCCGTGGCATCGCGCCTGTGGGAGCTGGCCGAAAGCCATACCCCGGATTGCCGCGTTGCTGACTACACCCAGGGAATCATGGATCTGGGTGCGACCCTGTGCACCCGCTCAAAACCCGATTGCCCTCGCTGTCCTATGGCAGATGACTGCGCTGCCCTGGCCCTGGGGCGGCAAGGGGAATTCCCGGGCAGAAAACCCCGGAAGGTGATTCCAACGCGCACAACAAGCTTTGTTATCGCCCACACCCCGAAGGGCGAGCTTCTCCTGGAGCGGCGCCAGCCCTCGGGCATCTGGGGCGGACTCTGGTGCTTCCCTGAAGTGGACGATGACGCGGGTGCCATCCGCTATTGCGAGGAAACCTTAGCTGTCGACGTAGCGCGCACAATGGCGCTGCCCACGCTCCGCCACAGCTTCAGTCACTATCATCTTGAGATCAGCCCTCTTCTGCTTACACTGTCGAAAACGCCCGCGCTGATACGCGAAGGTCAGGAGCTGCGGTGCTGGCCCGCCGAGAAAGCCCCCGCCGTGGGCCTCGCAGCCCCCGTGAAGCGCCTGTGGGAGCAAGCGGCAGAGGCAATACAAAATTCTGGAACAGGAGAAGACTTATGAGCCGACAGGTGTTTTGTCGCAAGCATCAAAAAGAGATGCCCGGCCTGGATGCGCCACCCTTTCCCGGCCCCAAAGGTCAGGATATCTATGAGAACGTCTGCAAGCAGGCGTGGGAGGAGTGGCAGGCGCATCAGACGATGCTGATTAACGAGAAACAGCTGAGCCTCATTGACCCCGAGGCCCGCAAATATCTTCAGCAGGAAATGAACAAGTTTTTTGCCGGCGAGGACTACGACAAGGCCGAGGGCTACGTGCCCCCGGAGTCATAAACGCCGCTTTTAATGAATACTCAACGGGTACCCGTCTAGTACATAGTGAGCGTTTTTGTCGGCAAGACGTCGATGACGTCGTCGGGGACAAAAAAGTCCCGGAAAAGGTCTTCGCCGGGGGCGACCGCATACTGATCAAAGTCTGTGACGCCGGCGTCACGAAGGAGCACCTCGTCGATAAAGAAGTTACCGGTGCACTCCGTTGATGGCCGGGTGAGTATTTCGTAAGCAGCATCCGCCATGATCGCAACGGTACGGCTGCCCTTGCTCATGGCGTCGCCGCCCAGAACATTACGCACGGCGGCGGTATCAATCGCGGTTAGGGGCCAGAGTGAGTTCACGGCGATGGCGTCCCCCGCAAGCTCCTTGCTCATACCCAGAGTGCAGAGACTCATCCCCATCTTGGCGATGGTGTAGGCCACATGGGGCGCAAACCACTTGGCATCCATATCCAGCGGTGGTGCCAGGTTCAGGATATGGCCGTTGTCGGACTTCTGAAGGTGGGGGATGCAGATTTTTGACGTCAGGAAGGTGCCCCGGGTGTTGATCTCGTTCATAAGATCGTAGCGCTTCATCTCCGTACCCAGGGTAGGCGTGGGGCTGATCGCACTGGCGTTATTGATACAGATATCGATACCGCCAAAGGTCTCCACGGTTTTATCTACCGCCGCCTGCACCTGATCCTCAAAGCGAATGTCACAAACCAGGGGCAGGGCTTTGCCGCCGGCCTCTTCGATTTCTTCCGCCGCGGTGTAGATCGTGCCCGGCAGTTTTGGATGGGGCTCCGTGGTTTTCGCCGCGATAGCGACGTTGGCGCCATCCGCTGCAGCGCGCTTGGCAATTGCAAGACCAATGCCGCGACTGGCACCGGTGATAAAAATGGTCTTATTGTTCAGGCTCATGGGAGCTCCCTGCTTGACTGGATTTGAATTTAGATTTGGATAAGGGATGGACACCCTATTGCAAAAGGACTGTCGATAAAAGACATTGTGGCGACGGTTTATCCCTGTCAAATTTCTGAAGGAACGAGAACTTTTGATGAACGTGTTTACCCATCCTCTTCGCAGGCTATCCACTGGCCTGGCTGTTTCCTGCCTGCTGTTGTCTCCGGGACTCTCTGCCCATGAAACCTGGCTGCTCCCGGAGACGTTTCAGCCCGAGGCAGATTCCCAGATAACGCTGTCCATGACCAGCGGCATGGCCTTTCCGACCCTCGGATCCGGCATCAGCGCCGCGCGCATCCGAGAGGCCGTGATCAGTCAAAATGGCCAGCGGGACCTCCTCATACCCATGGACACCCGCGGTGGTGCGTTGGAACTGATTGCGACGCCCGGTGCGGGGACCGCCTGTGCCTGGATTGCCCTTAACCCCCGGATTCTGGAAATCAAACCTGAGGCCGTTGCTCACTATCTTGAGGAAATTGGTGCCGACGACAGCGTGTGGGAAGCCTGGAACACCCAGCCTGAACCGCGCTTCTGGAAGGAGTCCTACTCGAAACTGGCACGAACCTATCTACGAAGCGCCTCGGACGATGCAGCGACGGAGGAGTCATCCTGCTGGTCTGATGAGAGCGCTTCCCGCTTTGAGATTCTCCCCCTGAACAATCCCACCTCCCTGGCGCCCGGCGAGACTTTAGAGCTACAGGTACTGTTTGATCGCGAGCCCCTGACGAACCAGGCCGTGGGCCTGTGGCAGGAGGGTGATGACGCCGGCGTCCTCCATCGCTCCGATGACGATGGCCAAGTGAGTCTTGAGTTCGCGGGCGACGGGCCACACATGATCTACGCCACCCATCTCCGTCCGCAGATGGGCGAGGGCTTTAACTGGGAGAGCGACTTCGTCACCCTCACAGTCATGGTCGACGAGGACTCATGAGCGCAACTTTGACAAAAGGGCGCGGATCCATGGTATGGCGCCAGGGGCTGGCGGCGCTTGTTCTAATGCTACTGGCTGGCTGTGCCAGCATAGGAGGGGCCCTGGATTTCGACGACCCCGAGATAGAGCTCCTTGCCCTGGAACCCCTCCCCAGCCAGGGACTGGAGGCGCGTTTCCTGGTGAAACTTAGGGTGCTCAATCCCAACCCGGTCCCCCTGGCCATAAGCGGTGTTGCCTACGATGTGTTTATTCGCGACGCAAAGATTCTCTCGGGAGTGAGTAACGAGGGGATTAACGTGGGCGCCTACAGTGAAAGCGTTGCGGAGCTTGAGGTTGCCGCAGGCATGCTCGGGTCTTTGACACTGCTTCGGGATCTTATGGCAAACCCCACGGACGGCGCGCTCCCGTACAAGCTGAATGCCAAGTTGTCCCTATCGGGGCTGAGCCGCGCCATTCGCATCAGTCGCGAGGGCAGCATAGATTTAAGCGGACGCCCTTGACTGTAAGCGGACCGATAGGTTTAATACGCGGCCCTTGCGTTGAGGATGCGGTCAGCAGACTCAAAATGACGCAAAGGCTGTAGGAATATGTGCCCGGATAGCTCAGTCGGTAGAGCAGGGGATTGAAAATCCCCGTGTCGGCAGTTCGATTCTGTCTCCGGGCACCATTTCTTTTATCGCACTCAACACAAAGCATTCGATACAAAGCACTCGATACAAAGCACTCAAATTTTAGAATTTAACTCTCCGCCGGCATTTCCGTCAGGACGTTGATTTCTGCCCGGTCCCGACCGCCTTCCTTGGCGCGGTAGAGAGCGCTGTCTGCAAACGCCACGAGCGTCGTAGCCACCATTGCAAGATCCGTAAGCACCGCCGCTGGCGCGCTGGCCGCGCCCACGCTAACGGTGATCTCTTGTTTCAGTCCTTCCAGCTTTGCCACAGCCTGTCGCACCCGCTCCGCCATTATCCCGGCGCCCTCTGCGTCCGTTGCCGGGAGGATTAAGGCAAACTCTTCACCGCCATAGCGGGACACGGAGTCATTGTCGCGGCAACAGGCTCTCAGGGCTTCCGAGGTTTTGCGCAGGGCCACATCCCCGGCGGGGTGGCCAAAGGCATCGTTGTAATGCTTGAAATGGTCCACATCCAGCATCAGCACGGAGAGGGGAGTTCCCGTGCGGGCGGCACCCGCGAGCTCAGCCTTGAGCCGGTCATTAAAACCTCGCCGGTTCAGTGCACCCGTCAAGGGGTCCGTGATCGATAGACTCAGTAACTGCTGATTCACCACCTCCAGTTCGCGCTGATCCCGCGCCACCCGCTCGCGGAGCTCTTCCACGTTACGAATGGAACTGCGCCGGGAACGGTAGATAAGCAGCACCACCATAACCACGATTACAGGGGTAACCAGGGAAGACAGTCCCTCTAGCCCCAGAAGCGAAATCTGCCCATACACATACAGGGATGCTGTTGTTCCGATCGCTAATACGGCTGCGACCGTTGGCATGATGAGCATGGCGCTGCCCACGGTGGTGACCGCAAGCATAACCAGGGTGGGCGCCTGCACAGGCTCATCGAAAGAAAGCTCATGAAGATAAAGGGACCAGAGCACCAACCACCAAAGCACCAGAAGGATAAGCTCGGGAAAACGAATCCGCGTCAGATAGCGGCGACTGAAAACCAGGGCGATGACACAAACCACCGCTGAAAGCAGTGGCTGAAGAAACATACGGGTATCCGCATCGCCCGCGTGGCTGGCCGCTTCGAGCAAAAAACCCCCGGTAAAAAATGGCACGGCGATGCCGACAATGCGTCGGGCATCGTCTCGATACGCTGCCGCCATGCGCTCGGGGCTGATCGAGATGGGGTCGGGGTCCGAAGAAATGAGCGTGCTCTCGTTAGTTTTCGCAGTGGAAGCAATATAGCTTGGACGGTGATCTCGCGCGACCTTCGAGCGCCAGTTAGCCGGGCTTAACGGGGGCATTCGCGAGATTCAGTCGGGCACGGATTTCGTGGAATTTAACCAGGCGACGGAGATCCGGACCGCCGCAGCCCTGATCTTCGACTAAGGCTTCTACTTCATCCCTGCGACGCTCAAGACGGTCCTGAATATCTGCCTCCGCCTGGGCGACAGTGAGGGGCGCAAGCGAAGCTTTGCTTTCTGAGGTCTGCGGTGCGGCTTCGGCCGAAGGGGTCAGGAGATGGTCAACCGCGCGGGAGCGCACGTAATCAAAGTTGTGAGTGAAACGGCGCCGCTCTTCTGCATCGGAGGAGCCACACACGGCAATCGCCGAATGCGCCGAGGCAAACTGATCAAAAATATAAAGAGGTTCCATCCGGTATTGGAGTCGATAAAGGTTTGAAACCTCGAAGCCAAAATACCCGACAACCAGTAGTACGGCAGCGATAGACGACAGACGCTTCATTCCAAATCCGCGGCGAAACGCCTAGCGCCAGGCAAACAGAGGCTGATCAAAATGCGCGACGCGGGTATGGCGACCGAACATAGCGACTTCCCGGAACTGATAGAGCATGGCTCCCGTGGGCGCATAGATGCGGTCGTCGTGAAAGTTCATCGACAGCACCTGACCATCGCTTTCTTTAATGCTCTGAAGATTGGGAGAGTCTTGCCGGGCCAACTCTTTAAAAGAAAAAGGCTTCACAAGCTCCACCTCATCGGGATTCGGTGTGAGCTCCCGCCAGTCCCTGTCGGTCCACACTACGACGGGGGTGATGACGTAACCGGATCGCGTCGCGTAATCATCCAGGGTGCCAAGGACGTCCGGGGGAGCGGCGGACAGACCCACCTCCTCCTGCAATTCCCGTAGCGCTCCTTCGATAGCAGATTCCCCCTGATCGCGACGCCCACCGGGGAGAGCCCACTGCCGGGAATGGGCCCGCAGGGAAGCACTACGCCTGGTCACCACGACAGCGCTGCGACCCTCATCCTGACACACGGTCAATGTGACCGCCGCAGCACGCCGTCGCTCCAAGGCCATAGGCCTCTGCTCAAAACTGCGAAGATGCTTCTCGAGATAGGGCTTCAGGCGCGCGCTGTGGGTAAATATATCCAGGGGAAATCCTTACGGTGCTATCTGCTATCGATTATCGGCTACCAGTCCTTTGGCTTTTTACAACCTAGGACTCGTCTGCCAGAAACTCATCAAATCGCCGCTTGTTGGGGGAGGAGACGCTTCGGTCTTCCATAAAACGTTGGCGGTGCTTGGTGACCTGGCCACTGGCACGCTTACGCCAGCGCCGAAAACTGGAGGGCTTCAGTTCTCTGCGCATGATGCGGATCACCGCCTGTTCATCAAGCCCCGTTCGCTCGCGGATTTCGTCGAAGCTGACGCGATCGGCCCAGGCCGCCCAGATTACCCAGTCACTGGAATCCGCCGGGGGCTCGGGCTTGCGGGTCCTGGTGTAGGGCCGGTCGCCGGAGCGTGACATCAGGCTGTCGCGGGCGAGGAGCCGGGATCATCGCCGTAGGCCAGAAAATTAAATGCCCGCTCCCGTTCCTCAACAGAAAACGCACGCATGTCTATATTGCGAAACACCCTGTCCTCCCAGCTGAGAACGCGCTGCACCCATCGCTTGTCCGTGACCACTGCAATTCTTGCAAACATGTTTAGGCCGAACTCCGATAGAAACTGCATTTTCTCCATGACCGCGTCGAGCTCGACACCGCCAAAGCTCTCGATTTCCTGGTAAACAGACACCTTGGCATGAGCATTTAGTTTTTCCCGCAGCGCATCCAGGGCCCGCTGCATATCCTCTTCGGTCACCTTGCCGGAAATTTTCCAGGCCACGGCATCGGCGACATCAAACTCGATCATCTCCAGCATCAGGCGCTCCTCTCGGAATAAATACACAGCATGTTCAGCGCCAGGGTCGCCCCTGCCAGCGCCGTCACCTCTGACACGTCATACGCGGGAGCCACCTCCACCAGATCCATCCCCACGATGTTCAGACCGCCTAGGCCGCGGAGGATACGCAGCGCCTGTTGCGTGGATAGTCCCCCCACCACCGGCGTGCCCGTCCCCGGCGCAAAGGAAGGGTCGAGGCAATCGATATCAAAGGTCAGGTAGCAGGGATTGTCGCCCACGGTTTCATGAATTTTTGCGATCGCCTCGGCGGCGCTATGGTCGTGCACCCAGTCGGCGTCATAGACGTTGTAACCATGAGTATCGGGATTATGGGTGCGCATGCCGAGCTGGATGGAACGCCCGGGATCCACGGTGCCATCCTGGGCAGCGTGCCAGAACATGGTGCCATGATCGATACGACCCACCTCGTCTTCCCAGGTGTCCGAATGCGCATCAAAGTGGATAAGTGACAGGGGGCCGTGTTTCTCGGCGCAAGCCTTGAGCAATGGATAGGTAATGAAGTGGTCACCACCCAGGGCCAGTATGGCGGTATCACTCTTGAGTATTTCCCGAGCCTGGGATTCCAGTACCGCAGGGATGTCGGCGGGCAACCCGGGATCAAAGCCAAAGTCGCCATAATCCACGACAGAGATGCGCTCGAAAGGATCGTAGCCCCAACCGTTGACGGCGGTCTCCCAGGAAAGATTGCTGGAGATACTGCGAATCGCCCGCGGCCCCAGGCGCGTGCCCGAGCGATTGGTAGTGGCAAGATCATAGGGAATGCCTACTACCGCCACATCGATGTTCTCAAGATTCCGGGTGTAGCGTCGGCGCATAAAACTTGTGGCGCCGCCGTAGGAAGGCTCAACTACAGTGCCGCGATCATTTTCCCGGGTAAAGGCCAAATCTGAGCTGAATTCCACTGCGTGCTCTCCAAAGGATTTTTTGTCAGGAGCTCAAAGCATAGCGCTGTCGCGGCAACAAAGGGAGCATCGAGCCTGCGGTTACCATCAACGCGTTTCGCTGTCTTTTTCCTCGGCGTAGAATGCGTGGACGTAAATGCAATGGGTGCCCAATGCTTAAGATTTACCTTCTTAACGGCGCTGTGATCGCCATCGCCGTGGTAATCCACTACGAGTTTCTCTATCAGTTCACTATGATCATGCCGCGGCTGCGTATTCGACACCGCTTTAGGATCTTGCTGGGCGTATTCGCGTCACTCACCGCGCATGCGATCGAGGTATGGCTTTTTGCCCTGGCCTATTACTTTATGGACAAATCCGAACTCTGGGGGGAGTTACTGGGCGATTACGACGGCTCCCTGCACAGCAGCGTGTACTTTTCTTTTACCGCCTTCACCACCCTCGGTCTTGGCGATATCACCCCTTCGGGCAATCTGCGCTTTCTCGTGGGATTGGAATCACTGACGGGATTTGTACTGATCACCTGGACGGCATCGTTTCTGTATCTGGAAATGACTCGCTACTGGGACCGGGATTAACAGGGAGAATAGGGCCAGGTGTTAAACATCCGAAAGATCACAACCGACGACAGCGGCATAATTCTTAAATTTATTACCGAACTGGCCGTCTATGAGCGGGAGCCTGACGCGGTTTTAGCCACGGAAGCGCATATTCAGAACACGCTGTTCTGTGGCGCACCCAAAGCCTTCGGGCTGATTTGTGAGCGGCAGGACGGCGCCACCCCCGTCGAGCCCATCGGTTTTGCGATTTACTTTTTTAACTACTCAACCTGGCTCGGTCAGCATGGCCTGTATCTCGAGGATCTTTACGTCACACCCGAGGCGCGGGGGCTGGGAGCGGGGAAGCTTCTCTTAAAAAGCCTCGCGCAGATTGCTCTGGATAAGGACTGTGGTCGCTACGAGTGGAACGTGCTGCGCTGGAACACCCCGGCCATTGAATTTTATGAAGCCTGTGGCGCTAAACCCCTCAGCGAATGGGTGGGTTATCGTATGGACCGCGCAGCCATGGAGGCCTTTGTCGACAGCGATGCCTAAGCATCGCCCGCATCGGTATCCGGGGGCCCGATCCATGCAAAGCGTGGACGGGGCTCACCATCGACCATGACATCCTCCCGGAACATCGCTACAGGTCTCACCCAAAGCTCCCGCTCACCATAGCGTGGCCGATACAGCACCAACCGCTCTTCGGTCTCTGAGTGCAACACCGATCCCAGAACGTCGTATTCGCCGCCCTTATAGTGACGGTATAGCCCTGGAGCGGGAGCTTCCATTACGTCTCTGCCTTTTCTAGCTCACTGGCAGACTTCAGGACCTCCTGCCCATCGTCCTGTTCTACAAGGTAAGCGGGATTCTCCTCATCAGCATCCCGCACCACTTCCGTGCCATCGATATCTCTCACGACGCGGTCCGTGAACTTTTCCCGGATATAGCCCGTGGCATGACCTTCACCCCAGTTCCAACGTACCTCGGTGTTTGTCGAGAAGTCCTTCACTGTGCTGCTCTCTCTCAGGCTAAAAGGCTGATTAATAGTAATTTCTTTGGCTCATGGCCGCACGTGGCATTCATCCACGATTCATGCAGTTCGCCTTAAAGAACACATCCAAAACAGGGTTTGAACAGCGACAAAAAATCCGAGGGAGAGTCCTGAACGACGGCCTCCCGCCCCTTGTCTATGTTTTGTCTGCTTGCCGGAGTTTTTATTTTTGCCTGGGCAAGGCTCTCTCAAAAAATGCATTTTTTTTGGATTTTTGCCCATATTTTGCGCTCTTTTATCGATTTTATGCCCATTTTTAACATCCTCACTCCTTTTTTAAAGCAATGGGCCATAGAGAATCCAGCAACAGAAATCAAGTCATCTGCCCTCGAAGCCAACCCCGTAGCAACATCGAAACATGAGCTGGCGGAAACAACGCTGACTCATCGCTGGCCCGCAGCCTTAAAACGGTCTACGTAGCCAGCATCCGACGAACACGTAGCAAGAGGAGCAAAAATATGAGTACCAATGCCAAATTTACCGTTCCCGGTTTGAACGAGAAAGAAGCGGACGCAGCAGTCCAGGCATTAGACGGTCGCATGGTAGCCCTCATTGATCTGGCTTTGACGTTGAAGCACATCCACTGGAACGTTGTGGGACCCAATTTCATTGGTGTTCATGAAATGTTGGACCCCCAGGTGGAGGCCGTGAACGGCATGGTCGACAACCTTGCGGAGCGAATAGCCACCCTGGGGGGCGTGCCCGTAGGGACGCCGGGGTCAATCGCCGAGCGAAGGAACTGGTCGGATTACTCCATCGGTAAAGGCCTCGTAACGGAGCATCTCGGCGCCCTCGACCTGGTCTATTCAGGCGTCAATGAGGGCCATCGCGATGCCATCGCCAAGGCGGCGAAGGTCGATCCGGTGTCCGAGGACATGCTCATCGCGCAACTCGCCGATCTGGAGTTATTCCAGTGGTTTGTGAGGGCGCACCTCGAGTCCTCCGATGGCAAATTGGCCACGGTAGGCGCATCGACGGAAGAAGAAGCAGCCAAAAAAGCGGCGAACCAGTAATTAGTAGAGAGTGAGTAATCGTTAGCGCTTTGGAGGGGTGGCCCTTGTGCCACCCCTTTTTTGTGCCTGGGCTCTCGCCAGAGTGCTACCCAACTGCTGCAACAGCCAGGCCTTTTATCCTCTCTGGTGCTTAACCAGCGCGTAACTTGCGTTGAACTGGCACATTCCTGCGGTAAACGTTGTCCATCGTGGGTTCCCGCGGTTTCAACACTACCTATAATGGTCGCCATGCCATTGGACCGCGTCATTGAAGATAAACAACGGCTGTTCTGGCTTCTGCAATTGGGGGGCTGGAGCAGCTGGGCGGCCACCTTTTATCTGGGCATCCTGGTTTGGGGCGAACCCCCGGACAATTACCTTCTTTATCTGCCCATCATCGCTGCCATGGGCATGGTAATAACCCTCGCCCTTCGTTGGATTTACCGCTCCACCTGGGAACGCAATCTAGGAACCCGCGCTTTCGCCATTCTTGGCGCTTCCTACTGCGCAGGCGTCGTATGGGTATTGTGCCGCTCGGTACTGTTTTACAACCTGTACCCCCAGGAACTGGATAAGTTTGAGCAACGGGGCGGTGACGGACTCGCCATGTATTTCAGCAACTCCATTTCGGGTGTCTGGGTGATGCTCGTGTGGAGTGCGCTGTACTTCGGCATCAAGTACTACCTCCTCAGCCAGGAAGAAAAACAACGCTATCTAAAGGCCATCTCCATGGCTCAGGAAGCACAGCTGAAAATGCTCAGGTATCAGCTCAACCCGCATTTTTTATTCAATACCCTCAACGCCATCTCCACGCTGATTCTGGATAAAGACACTGAACTTGCCAACGGCATGGTCATGAAGCTGTCGCGATTTTTGCGCTACTCCCTGGACAACGATCCCATGCAGCAGATCAGCGTCGCGGAGGAAGTAGAGTCTCTAAAGCTTTATCTCGATATTGAAGAGGTTCGCTTCGGTGAGCGTCTCACCCTGCACTTCGCCATCAGCGAGGCCGCAGAAAAAGCGCTGATGCCATCGCTGCTTTTACAGCCCCTCGTCGAGAACTCGATCAAGTACGCGGTTTCGCGGTCAATTAACGGCGGCTCCATCGCCGTCTCTGCAACGGTTGAAGACGGTTGCCTGCAGCTCGTCGTTGCCGACGACGGCCCCGGCCTGGATCTGCGCCAGGGCAGGTTGCCCAAAGGTGGCGGCGTGGGATTGGCCAATACCCGGGAACGACTTACACAGATCTATGGCGATAAGCAGAGCTTTCGTCTTAGCTCCACGGAGCCCCACGGACTTACCATCACCATCTTTATTCCCGTCAGCTATGCTGACTGAGATTGGCAGTGAGAGTTGCTGGAAGAGCTGCAGGAAGAGTGACTAAAAAATGTTGAGAGAGGACCTATGACAAGTTTATCCGCGATCATTGTTGACGATGAGCACCTCGCGCGCCGGGGACTGTCCATGCGTCTGCAGCAGCTACCGGAAGTGGATGTCATTGCCGAGTGCGGTAACGGACAGGAGGCCCTCCTGGCAGTAGCCCAGCACAGCCCTGACCTCCTCTTTCTGGATATTCAGATGCCCGGTATGGATGGCTTTGAGGTCGTGGAGAATCTCCAGGGCGACGATATGCCCATGGTGATTTTTGTGACCGCCTATAACGAATACGCCGTGGATGCCTTCAAGGTCCACGCCATCGATTATGTGCTCAAGCCTATTGAAGACGACCGACTCCACGAGGCGGTGCAGCGGGCGGTAGCACACCGTGATCAGGAGAACAGCACGTCGGGCAAAGAGAAGCTCATCAAACTGCTCATGAGCGTAACGGGAGAGAGCGCCGCCGGCATCGAAGCCATGGCCGAAGGAGTCTCCACCGAAGGAGCCAGCAGCCAGGATAGCTGGCCCGAGAAAATCACCGTCAAGGACGGCAATGATATTCAGTTTATCCGCGTCGCCGATATAGAGTGGGTCGACGCCGCCGGTGATTACATGTGTATCCACGCCACGGGCAAAACTCACATCATGCGCATCACCATGAAACAGCTCGAAGCTATGCTCAATCCCGCGCTGTTCTTGCGGGTTCACCGTTCCACCATCGTCAACAACCGCTGCGTCACGGGCGCTCAGACCCTCACGAATGGCGAGTACCTGCTGAATCTTGAAGGCGGGACCCAGTTAAAAGTCAGCCGCAGTTACAAGGACCGTATCCGGGAGTTTCTGGTCAGCTGATACGTAGTGCCGGAACACCGGGCCCCGCCGATCTCAGCGTGCCGATGAGCTCAGCCTCAACGGCCTGAGCATGGAGAGCCTCGCAAGCCTGGGCAGCCTTTTCCGGCGGCATAGCCATGAGCAAACCCCCGCTGGTTTGCGGATCAAAGAGTAGCTCCGCCAATAAAGGCAGATCCTCCGGCGGCGCCCAGCGGGCCACAATGGCCTGACGATTGGGCTCATGCAGGGTGCTAAACACACCCGCTGTCATGGCATCCAGAGCGCCGTCCGTGATCTTCAGCTTCCCAAGCTCGATGTCTGCAGCGAGGGTGTCGCCGAGCATTTCCAGCAAATGCCCTGCCAGACCAAAGCCCGTCACATCGGTTACGGCCCTGGCCTGGTAATCCCGGGCAATTTTTGCGGCCGCACCGTTACCTTGCTCCAAGGCGTGGAGGGCATCATCCACATGGCGACCGTCCGCCAGACCCTGCATATGGGCAGCAAACAACGCCCCACTACCCAGGGTTTTGCTCAGAAGCAGAGTATCGCCGGGCTGAGCACCCCGCTTGGGCAAGGGAGCATCGCCCGCTGCCAGGACACCATTGACGGCAAAACCCAGCTGCAACTCCGGCCCCTGCATGCTGTGCCCGCCATCGAGTGTGCACCCGACCTCATCAAATACCGATAGCGCACCCTGCAACACCATCAATAAATCCCGACGAAGAAGCGCCGGCGCCGCGAAGGGCAGGGTCACGAGGGCCTGGGCTGAATGGGGTTTTGCTCCCACGGCATAAAGATCTGATAGCGCGTGCTGCGCCGCGATGCGGCCCATGCGCCAGGGATCATCGACAAGCCCCCGGAGCGCATCAAGGGACTGAAGCAAGGGCCCATCACTGCGCACCGGCATCGCGTCGTCGAGGCAGCCCGCCGCCGGCAGCAGCTCTGGGTACATCGCCCGCAACTCTGCAAGAACCGCATGCAGGGCATCGCCGGACACCTTGGCTCCGCAACCGCCGCAGGGCGCCTGGGTTTTATCGTCAGAAGCAGTACGCGGCTTTGCGCTGTCCATCTGCCGCGGGGCAAGGTCCCTGAAACGCGCCATAAACTCTCGATCGATGCGGTCTTTCCAACGCCAAACCCAGGCGCCGCTGACGCTAAGCCCGTTGCGCTGGGCGACGGCGCGCTGAGGCCCCAGGGCCAACATGGATAAGAACTCAGACTGGGGTTTGTGCTCGCGAAGGCTTTCCCCGGCGTGATAAGCCAGGAGATTTTCTGCAAGCACGGGCCCCTGGCGCACGGCATACACACCCGCCTTGGGACGGGGATGCCGATACTGGGTCGCGATATCACCGGCGCCGAATACATTCTCATAACCGGTGCTTTGAAGCGTATCCTCCACTTGCATGAAGCCCCGCTCATCTACGGGCAGTCCGCTTTCCTTAATCCACGGCGCTGCCGCCGCACCGGTACACCAGATGAGGCTCTCGTAATCTGCGTTGTCAAAGTTCGCGTTATCAAAGTTAGCGTTGTCGGAGTCCGAACTGTCAGGAGACTCAAACTGCAGCTGGGATTCCGTGACACGACGAACCCGATGGCTGCAATGGAGGACGACCCCGAGCTTGTTCAGCTGCTCTACAACACGCTTACGCGCGCCTTTGCTGTAGCCCGGCAGGACCTCTTCGGACCCGCAGTACAGCGCCAGATCCGGCTGCTGCCTCCCGAGGTGATGAGCGATGGCCAGGGCGATTTCCACGCTCCCGGCACCACCCCCGACAATAGCAATCCGACGACCGGCCAGATTGTCCTGCCGCGACAGGGACTCCCATCGATTCCAGAGTTCCGCCACGGGTTTTACGGGGATGGCAAATTCCCGCGCTCCCGGCACCGAATCCAGTTCGGGGCTCGATCCAATATCAATCGACAGTAGATCGTAGCTCACCACGCCCCGGGAGCGGCAGTGCAGCGTGCGCGCATCGGGGTCGAGGGACTCCACCGTGTCCACCAGAAAGCGGATTCCCGCCCATTGGCAGAAGCGCATGAGGTCAATATGCGTTTCTTCAAAACTATAATGGCCGGCCAACAGGCCCGGGAGCATGCCGGAGTAGGGCGTAAACGCCGCGGGAGAAATCAGCGTCACGCGCAGGTCTGAAAGCGCAGACATTGCGAGCTTCTTCATGACCAGCACGTGACTGTGACCACCGCCCACCAGCACCAGATCCCGCGTTGGTGAAATAGGGTTCAACATCGGGCGTTCAAAAACTCTCTGACAAAGGCCCGATCACCACTACAGAGTCGCTGTCCCTCCCGTTTGGAGAGCTGATAGCGGTACATGGGATCGTAATAGTCCTTGAGCATGGGACGTATCCAGTCTCGATGGCTTTCGGCATCACCGGATTGCTCCTGACGTTCAAACGCAGCGCGCATGAGTGCGGCAATATCCTGATAGCGGGCACCGCCCAGGCGCTTGCGCGTTCGCTCAAGATCCCCGAGGAGCCGGTCACGGTGCATGGCAGCGCCGGCGTCACCGTAGGCTCGCTGGTAGCGCGCTCCCAGGTCCAGAATGTAGTCCTCTAAAACCACCTGTACGCGGTCTTCCAGACCGTACTCCAGAACCACGAGAGGGGCCTGGCTCATACGGGCTTTTAACGACGCCGGCAGCGATAAGCGTCCAATAAGCTGTCCCTCGTCTTCAAGGATCACCGGACCTTCACTCTGGGAAAGCTTCAACAGAGCAATGGAGAGCGCGTTTTCGAAGTTGATCTGCGTCGGCTGCTCGTCGATGAGGCGACCAAAGGCAGAGCCGCGATGATTGGCGAGTCCTTCCAGATCGATGGCGCGGGTCAGCTCCTGAATCAAACGGGTTTTGCCGGTGCCCGTGGCGCCGCCTACGAGGATGATCTCCACCTCTTTGGACAGCGCATCAAGACTGTCGATGAGAAAGCGACGCATGGCTTTGTAGCCGCCGCTGATGCGCGGATAGTCCACGCCGGCTTCTTTGAGCCACTCCTGCACCAACTGCGAGCGCAGCCCTCCGCGAAAGCAGTAGAGATAACCCTCGGGGTGATCCTCGGCAAACTGCTTCCAGCGTCGCATCCGCTCTTCGCGGACTTCACCCGCCACCAGCTGATGCCCCAGAGCAATGGCCGCTTCCTGTCCCTGTTGCTTGTAGCAGGTCCCCACGGCTGCGCGCTCCTCATCACTCATGAGGGGGAGGCTCTGTGCCATAGGAAAAGCACCGGCGGCGAACTCCACGGGTGCACGGGTATCAAGCAGAGGGCTGTCTGCGAGAAAGAGGCGGGCGTAATCCGATGTGTCGACCCGCGCTGTCATGGCCTAGGCGTTGTCTTCCCCGCCAAAGAGGCTGATAAGACGATCCTGGATAGTCGTCAGCGTGGGTGCCATGAGGGCAAAATCCGCGTCCAACCTCGCCAGGCGATCCTCGTCCATCAATTCATCATTCTCTTTGACAAGGGCGTCAGAAAACTTGATCCGGCGCAGACAGAGATCGTCGCCAAGGACAAACTGCAGCTGCTCCTGCCAACCCAGGGCAAGGCGCACTACCTGGGTCGTGCCCTGGAGATGCTGCCGCACCTCGTCGCTGTACAGATCCAGACCCTTGCAGCGTATCACCGCCGCCTGCTCCCCCATATCACGAAGCTCACATTCCTCCCGGGCCTGAAGATCTTCCGGGAGGCTGGAGTTAGCCAGCCAGCTGGTCATCGCCGCCGCGGGCGCATGCGCAGTCTGGGGCAACAGCACCGGAAAGCTGCCCACACACTCCCGCAAGAGATTAAGCGCCTCTTCGGCCCGGGAAGCGCTGGCGGAGTCCACCAATACCCAGCGCGCCTGGGGATCGATAATCAGACGCAGCTCCGCATGGCGGCTGAAAGCCCGGGGCATGCAGTCCTGGGTAACCTCGTCCTTGAGAGAGAGTTTTTCCTTGCGATAGACCTTGCGGCCCTGTTGCGCTTCGATGGCTTCGACCCGCTCTTTTACCAGGTCCCGCACCACCGAGGGCGGCAGAATTTTTTCTTCACGGCGAAGGCATAGCATCATGCGGCCGTCCGCGGCATGGACCAGCATCTCGGCACCTTCCCCCAGGGCCGGTACCCAGCCTACGGAAAGGGGCTGCGCCGGCGTGCAGGGTTTGAACCCGCGACCTGCAAGCTTGTCCTCCAACTGCTCCGCAGAGAACTCAAGACCGCGAGTCATGCGGTAGGCCCGCAGATTTTTGAACCACATAAATACGAATATCCGGCAAAAGGGCGGCACATTCTACACAAGCAAAGCGGCAATACCATCGCCGGGTCTGTCCGAAACCGCCGCCGGGAAGGCACGCGGCCGGGAGACTTGCCGCCGGGCGGGGAGCTGCCTAGTATCACTAGCTCGCTCTTAAACGGATGATCAGCATGCAGTACCTGCACACCATGGTTCGCGCCCGGGATTTAAAAGAAACCCTGGCCTTTTACTGCGACACGCTGGGACTTGTGGAGACCAGTCGCTACGACAGCGAAGAGGGGCGTTTTACCCTGGTTTTTCTCGCCGCCCCCGGCGATATAGAACAGGGTGGAGAGAAACGTGCCCCCAAGGTAGAAATCACCCACAACTGGGACCCCGAGGAATACGACGGCGGACGTAATTTTGGCCATCTCGCCTATCGGGTAGACGACATTTACGCGACCTGTCAGCGGCTGATGGATGCCGGCGTCACGATCAATCGCCCGCCCCGGGACGGCCATATGGCTTTTGTCCGCTCTCCCGATGGGATTTCCATCGAGCTACTCCAGGCAGGAGAATCCCTGGCGCCGCAGGAGCCCTGGGTCTCCATGGCCAACACCGGTAGTTGGTAGCCACGATCGTGGGCCGCTCATTCACGGCGCGGCTGGTTATTCCCGTAGCTCTGGTGGCCGCCGTCGTGATTGCGACGGGTCTGTTTATCGACTATCGAATATCCCGGGCGCAGATTGCCGCGGGCCTTGAAGCAAACGCCAGGAACTCCATAGCTGCTGCGGTGCTGCGCATTCAGGAACTTACCCGCGGTCTTGAGTCATCGCTTCGCTTTCTTGGAGAGGCGATGGAAGAAGTGCCCGATGAGGCGCGCATGGACAAGGTGCTGCGCAGTCTCCTCGACAGTAATCCCGAGGTATTTGCGGCGGCCATTGCCCTGGATCCGGCTTACAGCCCCTCGCCCTCGGGCCTCGCGCCCTATCGCTATCGCCGGGGCAGCGAGCTCATGAGCGCTGACCTCGCGAGCGCCGCGGCCCTCTATTGGGAAGAACCGTGGTTTGCCTCTATCCGGGATACCGGTGCTCCCGCCTGGGTCGAACCCTACTTCGAGTCCACGGGTGCGATGGTGGAGCTCGCAACTTTCTCTGTACCCCTGCATCGCAATACCCCGGACGGCGGACAAACATTTATAGGCGTCGCTACCATTGATATTCGACTCAGGGATCTTTACGAATACCTCGAGGATCTGCGCGTGGACGACCGGGGTTTTGGTTTCATGCTCACGTCCCGGGGGACCCTCATCGGAGCGCCCGACGGCAGGGTGATAAGTGCACCCCTGAGTGAGGTGCTCCACGGTGACGCCGTCAGCGACTGGCAGAGCTGGCTGCAAAGGACAAAGGCGAGCGGCGGACACACCACCGTCAGCTGCCCCGATGGCAATGAGATCTGCCAGCTGCGCATCGCCAATGTGGAGGGCGTTGCCTGGTCCGTGGGTATTGTCTACTCCGAAGCATCGCTGTTGCAGCCCCTGCACAGCTATCAGGTCCGGGTACTCATCGTGGGGGCGGGCATGCTACTCCTCGTGGCATTGGTGATCGGGATTGTCGCCCGGCGGCTCACCGCCCCGCTTCTCGAGCTTGCGGACGCCAGCAGGTCCATCGCCCGGGGTGAGCTGGACGTTGCCCTTCCCGAGGCCGATGGTGATGACGAAGTCAGCCAACTGGTGACTGCCTTTGACGGCATGCGTCAGGATCTCGGTCAGTACTTACGGGATCTTGAGGCCGCCGCGGTGCAGCGCAGCCGTATGGATGGCGAACTCGGTGCCGCCCGGGAAATTCAGATGGCCATGCTGCCCCAGGGTGGTCAGGCCGAATTCCATCATGAGGCGCTGACCTTATGGGCCCGCGTTCGCCCGGCAAAGGCCGTGGGCGGAGATCTCTACGCTTTCCAGCAGCTTGGTCAGTACTTACTGATCAGTATTGGCGATGTTTCTGACAAAGGGGTGCCCGCAGCGCTGTTTATGGCCCGGGCGATCAGTCTTATCCAGCAATGGGAAGTTCAGCCTGCTCCCGTGCCTCCGCACATCGCTCTTCAGCAGCTCAACGAAGCTCTCACCCGGGACAACGAGAGCTGCATGTTTCTGACGCTGTTTATTGCTGTGCTGGATCTTCAGAGTCTTGAACTGCTTTTTGCCAGTGGCGGACACACCGCACCGGTACTCCTCCGGGAGGGGCAAAGCCACGTCATCGCGCAGGAACGCGGTCCGGCCCTCGGACTCCAGGAAGGGCTGAGCTTTCCCGCCAACAGCATTCAGCTTCAAAGGGACGACCGTCTGGTGATCTACACCGATGGCTTTGATGAGGCCCAGGACATCCGTGATGAACTGCTGGGCGAAGACCGCCTCTACGAGATTCTGGCGCAGCCGGACAACCTGCCCCTGAATGAGGCCGGTGAGGCTATCTTTGCCGCCGTCGATACCTTTGTCGCCGGGGCGCCTCAGTTTGACGACATGTCGCTCATGCTCCTTGAGATACCCGGGGAGCGTCGCGCGCCCCTGCAGGCGGAGCGAAGCAGTCTCGGCATCGATGACAGTTTGCCGGGGGAGGCAGCGCGCTGGCTGGAGGAGCAATGGCAGGCCCAGGGACTTCCCGAGAGCAAGCTCCACGATATGCAGCTGGTTCTGGAAGAGGTGGTCTGCAATATCCGTGATCATGCTCAAACGGAAGCTAACGCCTCTCTGAGCCTCGGCCTCGAGCGTTTCGTGGACAGAGTAGAGCTGGAATGTGTCGATCCCGGACACGCTTACAACCCCCTCGCGGACGCTCAGCGCTCAACCCTGGGGCAGAACACCGAGGACGCGAGCATCGGCGGCCTCGGGCTGCACCTCATAACGCAACTGACCTCGCGCCAGTCCTATCACCGCGAAGAGGGGCGCAATATACTGCGCTTACGAATAGACCTGGCATCACCTGCTGAACACGACACGCCGGCCCCTACGGGAGATTGAATCATGAACCTTGATACCCAGCGACATGAAGACCCCGCCAAATCCCTCCTGCGGGTGAGCATGATCGGCGGCCTCAACACCGACACGGCACCCGGTTTTGAGGCAACGCTGAACGATGCCATTGCCGAAGACTGGCAGATGGTGCTGCTGGATATGCAGGCCCTGGATTACGTGAGCTCAGCGGGCTTGCGGGTAATCTTCAAGGCGGCCAAACAACTCAAGAGCGCCGGGCGCAGTCTCGCCGTGGCCAATCGCCAGCCGCAGATCGAGAAAGTTTTTCAGATTCTCCAGGCGCTCCCGGACATGGCGGTGTTTTCCAATGATGCCGAGTTGGACGAGTATCTCGACGCCATGCAGGCAAAGGTGCGACACCACGACAATCCCTGAAGCCGGGTTTCAGGGCAGGACTTCTAGCGTTTTAAAAAACGCAATATCCACTGAGCCATGCGCTCCGTAGCGGGCTGCTGCGCCAGGGATGCTATGCCGGATTGATAAACGGGCTCGGTGATGATTTCCCGGCGAAATTCCATGATCGCCCGGGAGTAATCGTTCACAAACTCCGGATGCCCCTGCAGGGTGAGAATATGCTCCCCGATCTGGCACACGGCGTTGGGGCAAAAATCACTGCTTGCGAGCACTTCTGCTCCCGGCGCATTGGCCGTGACCTGATCCTGATGAGTAACCAGAATAGGAAACTCCAGATCGCCGTCGTCAAACCAATCCGGGCGCACGGAGAAGCGATGGTAGTGCATCCCCACACCCCAGCCGGCCTCAGCTTTTTCCGTTTTACCGCCCAGAGCCTGGGCAATCAGCTGGTGGCCAAAACAAATGCCCACGAGCTTTTTACGACGGCCGTCGAGCTCCCGGACAAAATCCATGAGCGGTGCTATCCACGGTAGATCGTCGTAAACGCTGTGACGACTTCCGGTCATGAGGTAGGCATCGACCTCGTCAATATCCTCGGGATATTCGTTCAGTCGCACATCGTAGGTAACGAACTCCATTTCGGGATCCCGGGCACCCAGCAGCGCCGCGAACATATCCGGATACTCACCAAAGTCCGTGACCCACTCTTCGCGCACGGCATCCGTTTTTAAAATTCCCAGCTTCAAGGCAGGCTTCCCCAGAAAAAACGCAGAGCCGAGTCTACGAACCCGGGCAAGTCCCTGTCTATATCCCCCCAGAGGGAGACGCAGTTTGCGTTACCATGCGGATGCGCCAGTTTTCTGCATCCACGACCCCGGTAAGTGAGGCTCCAACAAACCCGCCATGGCTACACCCGTATCTGTTCACAGTCGTTATTCTCGCTACTCTCGCTACCCTCGATATTGTCGTGCGGTCCTCTGGGCGGTTGCTGTGGCATTTTCTTTGGGAAGCGCCGCAGGGGCTTTGGCGGAGTCGGCGACCGCAGACCAGCCGATCTTTATAGGCGCAGAGAAATGCGCCGGCTGCCACGACAGCGAACATAGCCAATGGAGTGGCTCGCACCATGACCTGGCCATGCAAAAGCCCACGCCGGATACGGTACTGGGGGACTTTGATAACGCCCGTTTTGAATACTTTGGCACGGAGACGCAGTTTCTTACCCGCGACGGCAACTACTTTGTGCGCACCGACGGACCTGACGGCATCATCACGGAATATCCCGTGGCCTGGGTGTTTGGCGTGGACCCGCTGCAACAGTATCTGTTACCCATGGAAGACGGCCGACTCCAGGCCCTGGCCGTGGCCTGGGACACGAGAGACGTCGAGGAAGGCGGCCAGCGCTGGTACCACCTCTTCCCCGACGAGGAGATTCGCTACGACGACCCCCTCCACTGGACCGGTCCCTATCTCAATTGGAACACCCGCTGTGCCGAGTGCCACAGCACCGATGTGCAAAAGAACTACAACGCCGACACCCGGCGTTTCGCCACGACGTTTTTTGAAGAGGACGTAGGCTGCGAGAGCTGCCATGGGCCCGGCAGCACGCACGTGTCGCTGGCGCAGTCCGGCGCTCTCGGCAGCAACAATGCCTCGGGGCTGCAGACCGACCTGAGCGCCCGGGGGCAGTGGTACTTTCCCGAGGGCAGCGCAATAGCGCGCCGCAGAAGCACCCTCAATGATCAACAGCAGGTGGACAACTGCGCCCGCTGCCACGCGAGACGCAGCACCCTGGGTCATTACGATTACGGAAAACCCCTGTCAGACACGCATCGCCTCTCCCTGCTGGGTGAACCCCTGTATCACCACGACGGCCAGATCCTCGACGAGGTCTACGTCTACGGGTCCTTTATGCAGAGCAAGATGTCTCAGGCGGGAGTGGTTTGCGCCAACTGCCATGAGCCCCATTCAAACAAGCTCCGAGCCGAGGGGAATGGGGTGTGCGCCCAGTGCCACAAATCCGAGGTTTTTGATTCTCCCGAACACCATCATCACCCCGCGACGAGCGCCGGGGCGCAGTGTGTGGATTGCCATATGCCGGCGAAAACCTATATGGGCGTGGACGCGCGGCGGGATCATTCCATGCGCATACCCCGCCCCGATCTGAGCGTGATGATCGACACCCCGAACGCCTGCACGGACTGCCACGCGGACCAGTCACCGCAGTGGGCCCTGGATGCCCTTCGGGACTGGGGTACGGACTTCGGCAACACCAGCCAACACCGGGCCGTGGCCATGGCCGCCCTCCAGCGGGGCGATCTTCGCGCTGCGCCAACACTCCTTGAAATCGCAAAAGACGGTAAGGAGTCGTCCATCTGGCGGGCCACTGCCCTGGAGCGGGCCTCTGCCAGCGGCGCCGAAGGGTCCCTGCAAATCGCCCAGAACCTGCTCATCGCCGATGACCCCCTGCTGCGTATTTCCGCCGTAAGAGCAATGCAGCAGCTGCCCGTGACGCGGCGCTATCTGGCGCTGGCGCCGCTGATTAAAGATCCCGTGACCGGGGTGCGTATGGAGGTGGCCATGAGTCTGGCGGCGGTGCCTCTGGATGAACTGAGCCCGGCGCGTCAGCAGTCACTGCTGACTCTGTTTGATGAATATAAAGCCGTGCAGCGCCAGCATCTGGATATGCCGGCTACCAGCATGCAGCTGGGTATCTTTAACGCCACGCGGGGCGATTTCCCCGCGGCTGAATCCGCCTATCGCGAAGCGCTGGCTCTGAATCCCCAGCTGATATCGGCCTATCTGAATCTTGCGGATCTTTTGCGCGGCCAGGGCCGGGAAGCCGAGGCTCGTGTACAGCTTGAGAAAGCGCTCGGGGTGAATCCTCAAAGTGGTGATGCCATGCACGCCCTCGGACTGCTGGAAGCCAGAGGAGGCAATCGGGATAGGGCGCTCGACTGGCTGGGCAAGGCAGCTGCGCTGGAAACCGCAGGATCACGCCACCGCTTTGTTTACGGTGTTGCCCAACACGACTTCGGTGATGCTCCCGGTGCGCTGACAACCCTTGGCAAGCTGCATAGTGCCTTGCCCGCGGACGAGCAGGTGCTTCTGGCCCTGGTTAACTACAGCGCAGAGCTTGGTAAAACCGACATGGCCCGGCGCTATGCCCGGAAGCTTCTAACCCTGGCCCCGCAAAACCCGAACTACCAGCGCCTGGCAGCGAGCCTTGGAGCCCGACCCCGCAACCCGGGCTGATCACTCCGAGTCGGGAACAAACACCAGCTGACCGGACACGGGGACGGCGGTGCTGATGCTTTGCAGTCCCGCGACTTCGCGGAGTACTTCAATACCATCGGCAAGACCGAAGTCTGCGGCTTTTACCAGAAGAGGCTCACTGATCACCACCTGCAGGCCACCGTCCTTTAGCCGCGTTACGAGGACCTCCGTGGTGTAGGACTGCTTGGCACCGTGGAGATCGACCTCCACCTCTATGGCGGTATCACGGGTCTCACCCACAGGAAGCTCGCTGAGGGACTTCGGCACCTCGGCGCGTAATATGGCCGCGGGAAACCGCACAGTCTCAAACAGCAGTTCGCGCATGCGCTGGTTGCGGATGGGCACCAGGGTTTCAACGCTGTCCAGATCCAGAGCAACCTGCGCTGCACCGGTATCGCTGATGCCCCCGGTGATGGATCGGAAGTGGTGCAGCTCAGCCACACTGGCGTTCTTCACGGACATAAACTGTACCGTCGAACGCTCTCCATCAAGTTCCCAATCGGCAAGGGAGCTCATGCTCATGCCGGTGAGGAAAAGGGAGGTGGTGAGGATTGAGGCGGTTTTTGTAAACAGAGTCATAAGTTTGATTCTCTTGCCGTTCTTTGGGCTTGCTCTTCGCTTGCTCTCAGCTGTCTCTTGGCATTCTATTGCCTGTCACAAATGATTTTCTGCGACATTTGCATCGGGGCTAGTGGTACTCCAATAGAGATACGATAACAAGCGCCCTCCGGTTCGTGTCTCCAACGAACCTGTTAACCGGCAGCGGTCTGCCACTGGCTGAATTCATCAGCTGTGGCGTAGGAGGTCTGGGTGCCCTTGCCCGTAACGCTGTGGGACGCGTAGCTCACGGCGCGGCCAATGGCGGCTTCCACCTCCGTACCGGCGGCAAGTTCCGCCGCAAAACAACCGATAAAGGCATCCCCGGCACCCGTGGTATCCACGGCGCCGACGGAGGGTGCGGTAATGTGCCTGCGCTCGCCCCCGTGCATCCACAGCGCGCCCTTGTCTCCCAGGGTCACAATCAGATTCTTGAGGCCCTTAGCCAGTAGAGAGCCTGCGGCCTGGGCAATCTGATCCTCGGTATCCACGGGCATGCCCGTCAAAATTTCCAGCTCGGTCTCGTTCGGGACGAAGTAATCGCAACGACAGGCGTAATCAATATTGAGTTCGGTACTCGCGGGCGCGGGATTCAGAAGTACGGGTATGCCATTGGCGTTACCAAATTCAATGGCGGCGTAGACCGTCTCCAGCGGTATCTCCAGCTGCAGAATAATCATGCTGCATTGCTTCAATTGATCCTTTGCCGCCGTAATATCAGCGGGGAGCAGATGCATGTTGGCGCCCGGAATAATCAGAATACGGTTCTGGGAGTCCGCGTCCACCCAGATCGGTGCGACACCACTGGAGACGCCCGGCACCTTGCTAACGTGCTCGGTGCTGACACCGTATTTTTCAAAATTAGCCAGAGTGTTGTCCGCAAACGCATCATCCCCCACGCGCCCCATCATGAGGACCTCAGCGCCGAGTTTTGAGGCCGCAACGGCCTGATTAGCGCCTTTACCCCCACAGCCCATGGCGAATTCCTTTGCAACGAGGGTTTCTCCCGCCTTGGGCACGGTGTCCGTATAGGCGATGAGATCAACCATGCAGGAGCCAATAACAGCGATTTTCATAGCAGTGCTTCCGTTCTTATTCGATGCGCGACAGTGTAGCCTAACCAACCCTGAATTCGCCTGCATTAGAGCCTGCTCCATGAATAGCTACGACAACGCCAGCATCGCCGCCGCCATCGATCACACCCTGCTAAAACCCGAAGCTCGCCGTGTAGATATCGATCGCATCTGCGAGGAGGCACTGGAACATCGCTTCGCTGCCGTGTGCGTCAACAGTCTCTGGGTGCCGCGGGTAAGCAGGCAGCTTGCGGGTAGCTCCGTAAAAACCTGCTCCGTCGTGGGGTTTCCCCTGGGAGCCTCCCTACCCGCCGCTACAGCGGCAGAAGCGCGCATGGCGATTGATGCCGGCGCCCAGGAAATAGACATGGTGCTGTCTGTGGGCGAGGCTCTTGCCGGTGACTGGGACGCTGTGCACCGCGGTATTGCGGAAGTGCTAGCCAGCTGTTCTGAGGTGCCCCTGAAAGTTATTCTCGAAACCTGCTTACTCACCGAGTCCCACAAGCGCCTGGCCTGCGAGATCTGCCGGGACCTCGGCGTCGCTTTTGTCAAAACCTCAACAGGCTTCAGCACCGGCGGCGCCACGGTGGAAGACGTCGCCCTTATGCGCAGCGTCGTGGGTCTGGACATCGGCGTGAAAGCCTCGGGCGGTATTCGTGACCGGGATACGGCCATCGCCATGCTGAACGCAGGCGCCAATCGCCTGGGTTGCAGTGCGGGAGTGGCGATTGTTACTGGTGGGGTGGGGACTGAGGCCTACTAAAGGCTTATGCACTCACGACTGTGACGCGGGGACGATACTTGTCGATGCGCTCGGGAGACGCAAAAAGCGCCATCCATGGCAGCTCGGCGGCGTCCATCCTTGGACGCCGACGCTCCCTCACTGCATCAACAAGCATAGTCCCCGCTCGCAAGCGTTAGGATCTCAGAGGAAGGCGCTCTCTACGCCTACCTCATGGCTTTAGTGGGCGCCGGCCTCGCTAACGTGCGAGCAATGCGAAGACAACTAGCGTGAGTAAACGATCAACCCCAGCCCCACGAAGAACAGCGCGAACATCGCAGCGATCATCATCGAGGTGCCCTCCGGGGCATCCTTGAACTCCTTCCAGATAAACACGCCCCAGAAGGCGGCGACCATGGTCGCGCCCTGACCGAGTCCGTAGGAAATAGCGGGTCCTGCTGCTCCGGAGGCGATGAAGCTGAAGGAGAAGCCCACGCACCAGATCGCACCGCCCAGAATACCCACGAGATGAAGACGCGGCGTGCCCTTGCTGAAGTACTCGCCGATGGGCGCTACTTCGCCGGAGATGGGCTTGTACATCAGGGGCACCAGCCAGATAACGTTGGACAGGAGAAGTCCCACGGCAAACACCACACCCGCGCTGTAGGGTGTCATAAGCCCGGCCTCGGGATTTGCAAAGTCCATGGAGATAGACGCCGCGACAAAACGATAGAAGAAGCCCATGGCGATACCGGCAATGACAGAGATGGCCAGACCTTTGCCTACGGAGCGGCCCTCGTCCTGGGGCAGCCGCGCGTAGATCAGAGCGCAAACAATGATCGCGGCGGTCACCAGGCCGACGCCGGTGAACAGAAACACCGGGTCCCCCACGGGAGCGGCCATGTAGTTGGTGACCACGCCGATCACCAGCGCAAGACCGATGGCCACGGGGAAGGCCACCGCCATCCCCGCAATATCGATGGCGACAACCAGAAGGATGTTGGCGAGATTGAAGACCACGCCGCCGATAAAGGCGGAGCGCACAGCCTCGGAGCCGGCCTGGGAGATGTCGGGCATAAAGGCCCGGCCTTCTTCGCCGGAGGAACCGATGGTAAAAGCAAACAGCAGGGTGAGCAGTAACACGCCGAGGGAATAGTCCCAGTAAAAAAGCTGGAACTGCCACTCGTTGCTCGCGAGCTTTTGCGTGTTCGCCCAGGACCCCCAACACAGCATGGTGATCAGGCACATCGCTACGGCGATGCTGTAAGACTCAACAATGAGCATGGCGGATTCTCGTTTATATTTTTACGGGACCGCCATGATCGGACCGCGGAAAGAAAGTTTCAAGCATTGCCTAAGCCGAGGGCGTTCATCGCCTTTGTCAGCTCATCAATCTGTGCGGATGTATAGCTGCTCCCGGCATCCAGATTTCCCCACACAGGCGCTGGCCAACAGGGATCTCCCTCCCGGCGACCAACAACATGCAAATGAAGTTGAGGCACCACCAAGCCCAGCGCCCCCACGTTGACCCGCGGGTAGTCCAGCGTCTGTTTCAGATAATCGCTCACCCCCCGTGCCTGGTTCAGCAGGGCTTCCCGCTCATGGTCCGGTAGATCGAGGAGGTCCAGAGCCGACGTGTGGGGTACAAGAATAAACCAGTGGAGGAGCGCATTGCGGTGGAGCAAAAGTTCGACGTCAGCGGTGCCACCCAGCACATGGCAATCCCTGGCCAGGGTTGGATGCAACTGCCATTGCTTACGTGTGGTCACCTGAGTCTCCGTGGGTTTGCGGAAAAAGCAGCTCCATTCTCTGGTGCAATGGCGCTCGGGTCAAAGCACAAGGGTTTGTATCAACGCCGGCGCCTCGTGACGCCCGTCACAGTTTTATCGCAAAGCGCGCAGAAAACGTGATGGATTTCGCAGAGAACAGCCCCGTGGGGTGCCTGGGAGCCCTGAATGGGGCCCAATGGCATCACATCCAGATAAAAGTACTGAATCATGCGTTACACACAACTAGTTGCCGGTCTGACCATCGCTGCTTTTTCAGGTCTTGCGAATGCGGGTCTTGTGATTGATTCCATCAATGTACAAATGGTCAGCACAGAGTACTCGGCGAGAGATCTTGGCGGCGACAACGGTGATCGCTACGACGCAGCCCTGGACGCTTTTAACTCAAGCGAGGGTGAGGTTTGTAGCAAGGATCTCGAGGCTTTTGAGGGCATCAGCTATCGTAAAACCTGTAACGGTACTCGCGAGGATTATGGTGCGCTCTACACAATTAACGGCAGCCTGTCGGGCTCCGTAGAGTTTGAGTTTGGTCTTGATTGGGGTCTGGGTGGCTTCATCCTCGCCGACTATGAGGACGCACCCATTGACTACTACAACACTGATATCTGGTGGAGCAAAAACTGGAACAATAGTGACGTTCTGAGCTACGAATTCTCCGATGTCGGAAGCTTCTCGCTCACGTTGCTGGGCTTTGAAGGATGCTGCGACGGAATCAACTCAGCTCGCTACCGGACCTTTGAAACCTCGCAGACAGCCAGGACTACCGGACAGACTTCCACTGAGTGGCAAACCTTGAGAGTAAACGCCGTCCCCGTACCCGGCTCCCTCCCCCTGATGGCTGTCGGCGCCCTGTTACTGCTGCGCCGGCGCCAGCAAAGCTAAGCATTCCGCACCAGAACGACAGACCTCAGTCGTAAACCACGGCTTCGATGATGGCCAGATGGTCATCTACTCCTCGACGAAAGGCAGCCTCGCTGATCCTTTCGTCGTTGCCGTGAATTCGCACCATCTCTTCTTCGGGTATCACCGTGGGCGTAAAGCCGTAGCTGGCGATGCCCGCATCCCGCGTAAAGTGGCTGTCCGTAAAACCCGCTGACACCGAGGGCATCACCCGCGATCCCGGATGCCGCTCCGCAGTGATATCGGTAATGGCAGAGTAAAGGCGCGAACCGGTATCGGTAATCGCCGGCGAGAACGCCATCAGCACTTCCACTTCCACGCCGCTGGGCGCCACCAGCTCTCGCAGCTCCTCTACAAATTCTTCCACGGGTTTGTCGGGAAGAATCCTGCAATCCAGCTCACCCCAGGACTCCGGGGGAACAACGTTGATCTTGTTGGACGCCGACATCCGGGTAATAGAGCAGGTATCCCGCGTGAGGGCGTGCATGGGTGGTGAAAAGCCCTGCAAACGCTCCAGAAACCCCGGCTCTTCGATCGCCTTGGCCATGTCTTCAAACGCAGGCACCCAATCGGGCTCTGCACTCTGAGCGATGCTGCGGAACATGGCATCCACGGGAGGAATGATCCGCGCGGGGAAGGGGTTTGTACGCACCAACTCCAAGGCCTGAACCACGCGGGTAACCGAGGACGTGGGGTAGGGCATGGAGCCATGCCCGGGCTTGTCGACGGCCGTAAGCCGCAACCATACGGGCACTTTCTGTGTCAGCTCCACCGAGAATATGGTTTCGCCCTTGGCAGTCAGACGGCCGCTACCACCCTCGTTAAGAAGCAGTCCCGCGCCCTCAAAAATCTCGGGATGATTTTTGAGCAGCCAGCCCGCGCCATAAAGCCCTCCGGCCTCTTCATCAGCGGTCGCCACAAACACCACGTCACGATTCAGGGGCTTGCCTGCACGGTGGAGACTCAAGAAGGTCGCAAGCTGGGTAATACCCGTTCCCTTCATATCGATGGCACCACGTCCCCAGATAAAGCCGTCGCTAATTTCCCCGGAGAGGGGATCCGTAGTCCAGTACTTGGGATCCGCGGGAACCACATCCGTGTGCTGCAGGAGAATCAAAGCGGGCTCATCACCGCCCTCAATGCGCGCCCAGATGTTGCCGCGACCGGGCGCACTCTCAGCAGAACTCCAGGCAATGCCCTCGGCATCAAGGATCTTGGAGTAGAAATCTACTGCTCGGGACTCGTTCCCCGGCGGATTTATAGTGTCGATTTTCAAAAACGCCTGGAGCCAGTCCACCGCCTCATCATCCAGGGTTTGGGCCGACGCCGGCAAAACACAGGCACACAGTGCTGCCATCAGTCCGGCCCTCAGGGGCCGTATCCACGCAGCCAGAGAAACCCCCGTCACTCTCGATTCATGATTTTTACTCAAAGAACTTCTCTCCTTGTGGATCTATTGCCGCAGCTGCTGCCTACGCGGCGAAGCTGCTTCCTTCGATGGTTTTTTAAATATGCTGAGTATTTCTCAGACTCGAAAGTAGCCTATTGCCGGCAATTAGGCGAACCCTCATCGATAGCGCAGCTGCCAGTTTCCCCCATGCTCCCGCTCGCAGGCCTCTTCCGAATCGCAGCGAATTTGAGGCGAGCCGGCACTGAGGCTAATGCCAACAGCGCGCAATTCCGCACTCACCAAGGCCGATAAACGTTCATCGACCTTTGAGGCGCGAGCCCTGCGCAACTGCTCGTCCCCTTTGAAAACACTGACGACCACCAGGGATTCGGGAAAACGCCCGTAGTCAACAAAATGCGTTATCCAGGCGAAGCCCGGGCTGGAGTCCAAAGCTTCATCGCAGACCCGGGTAAGGGCCGCGACAATATCTCTTTCACGCTTCTTATCAGTTTTTCTCAAAGGGTATTCCCCTGGGTAAAGCGGTGGCATCCCCAACAAGGCTACACTAGCGCACCGAACACAATCCTAAAAACACCGTAGCTGTGTTGAGGAGTGACCCATGCCAAGCCTGCTTACCGATCTCTCCGTTGCGTCTCAGCTGTTTCTACGGGCCACGGGCCGCCGTCTGAAAGGACAGCAGGCGCCTGCCCCGGACCTTGAAGCCTTTCGCGAAGCAATGGATCCTCTGCTCCAGGGGATTGCACCCGGGGTCATCAAACAGACCGCCTGGTTGGACATGCCGGCAAACCAACCGCCCTGGACCCACAGCGGTGTGACGGTCGATGAAGGCGATGACGTCAGCTACTTTCTGGCGGGGCAGGTTTTTGCCAGCAAGGCCCTGGATCTTCAGTTTCAACCGAGCCTGCAAGTCTGGTGTCGCGCTGGCGATACCGGTGAGATTTTTCGCGGCACCCGCGATAGCCACAGCTTTAAAGCCAGCCAAGGCGGCCCCCTGTACTTCGGTAACTATTTTCCCTCGACCTGGCAGACCCCTCAGGGTGAGCTCACTACCGACACTGATGTTTACAAGGGCAATCAGGGCCTGTTCCGCATCCTTGTGATTGTCTGGTCAGAGCGCGCTGCCGATGGGCTCCGCGCATTGCTGGGCACGGGGAAGGAGCCCAGGCTAGTCGACGAACTGGCGCGCCTCGAGCAGGGTGACACCGCGCCAGAAGGCTGGAAGTATCTTTGGCATGTCGGTCCCGCAGAAATATTCCGCGAGGGCCACAGTGGCGATGGTTCGACCCCCTGCATCCACTGTCGAACCCACAAAGATGTGGGGATTCTCCAGCATGATGTGGATCAGGCACTGACCCCGGAGAGCGAGATCCGCTGGCGCTGGTGTGTGAACAAGCTTCCCTCAACGCTGCGCGAAGACACCCTGCCGAGTCACGACTACCTCAGCATTGCCGTCGAGTTCGACAACGGCCGCGACATTACCTACTACTGGTCTGCCACCCTGCCCGAGGGATATGGCTATGACTGCCCCCTGCCAAACTGGAAGGGGATCGAATACCACGTCGTAGTGCGTAGCGGTAAGCAGGGCCTGGGGGAGTGGCTGGATGAACGTCGTAATCTGTATAAGGATTACAAAAAGTACATGGGCGAGCCGCCCCCGCGCATCACCCGGGTGTGGTTTATTGCGAACAGCATATTTCAACGCATCGAGGGGAGCTGCGATTACGCAGATATTCATCTTGAAGGAGCGAAGGGCAGCGTCCGCTTGCTCTGAAGAGTAACGATGAGCCGCGGGCATACTTCCCCGGCTCTCTTAGCGCAGCCACAAAGGCACTTGAAGAGACCAAATTGGTGCCTTTTTTAAACGGGGTCGTTTTCAGCGCCGCGCACGCACAAACTCTTTGTGACTCCATACTAGTCGCGAAACAAACCAAAGTGGAGCTGGATATGCGGGGCAAGACTTGTCAGGGCCGGAGTGCTCACTCTTGCAGAAAGCCTCCAGAGGCGGCTATCGATATCAAAGGCGGAAGCGCCGTCTGACTGGAAAGAAGCGCCTCAATAGCGATTTCGTGACAGCCCTACACGGGCACCAGCAGATAGCTGGTCGAGCGCCCGCCGGCGGAGTCATCCTTTACCAGCACTCCTTTGTTCACCAGGTCCTTGATGTCGCGCTGCGCGGTGTCGGCAGATTTTTTCACCAACGACGCATACTTCTTCGTCGTGAGCTTCCCCTCCCAAGGACCCTTGTCACCGAGCATGCGATTAAGCACCTTCGATTGACGCTCGTTCAGATCAATCGCTGCCCACGCCTGCCAGAAGCGATGTCGGTTCATCGTCGTCTCCAGTGCAGCCTCGCTGTTATGGACGGCGCGCTCAAAACACCCCAGAAACCATAGCACCCAGTCCGTTACGGAAATTTTGCAGCGCTGTGTGCTTTCCAGCATGTTGTAGTAATCATCCTTCTCCGCATGGATCTGAGCGGACATGCTGTAAAACCGTTGGCTTGATCCATCAAAGCGTGACAGCGCCATGTCCGCGATTGCGCGTGCCATGCGCCCATTGCCATCGGCAAAGGGGTGGAGTGTCACAAAATACAGGTGCGCTATCGCGACCTGCGCCAAGTCAGTGATGGGAGAGGTCTCAAACCAGTGAAAGAATGCGGACATTTCAGTCTCGAGGCGATTCGCAGGCGGGGCCTCGTAGTGCACCGTCTCGCGACCCATGGGGCCTGACAGCACCTGCATAGGCCCTTTGGCATCGTCTCGATAGGCGCCCACGATGATCTCCTGCATTCCACTGCGGCCCGTAGGGAACAGGGCGGCATGCCAGGCATATATTCGCTCGGCCGTCAGCGTCTCGCTGTAGTTGCGGGTGGCATCCACCATCATCTCCACGACGCCTTCAACGGAGCGGTTGACCGGTCGCAAGCCGCCAACATCCATACCCAGACGCCGCGCGATCGAGCTGCGCACGTCCTCAGGCGCCAGGCGCTCACCCTCAATGGCACTGCTTTGCACCACGTCTTGGATCAGGGTCTGCAGATACGCGTGGGACTGCAGGTCAAAGCCCAGACCCTCCATTACGCCCAGAAGGCGCTTCTCCGCCCCGTGAGCTTTGAGGAGCTGAGGCATCACCGCTTTAATGTCGTAGGTAAAGTCAGGCCACTCGGGCCGCTCCCAGATCCACATTGCTATTCACCGCAGCTTTTGCGGCTATTGTAGTCCGTATTCGCCGCATTTGTCTATTCGCCGCACTATTTGCGGTGTTTATTCGTCATATTCACCGCGAATAAGGCCGTGATTAATCCCCGTATTCGCCGCAACCGGCCAATAGGATCTGCAGGCAGTCGAACATTGCAGGGTCAGATGCGCGACCATGGTTACCGCATTGATCGTTGGATCTTCAATTACCACAAGACCTCATGCCGATCTTGTAACCGCTGCTTTGGAGATTGCGCTGACGGCGCGTAATCATCCCAAGAGGGTGATGTTTCATTCAGACCAAGGCGGATAGAACGATGCTGTATGAGCTATGACCGATGTAGAGGAGAAGAATGGCGGCCGTAAAACACCCGTTTTTGCGGCCTTTGCGTTCGTTTTTATAGAGATATGAGTTCAAATTAGTGAATTATGCGTACATTTACACTCACAAAACTTCCGCCAGGTCGCCCTTGGTCTCAAGCCAGGACTTGCGGTCTCCCGCGCGCTTTTTTGCCAGCAGCATATCCAGCACTTCGTTGGTTTCGTCACCGGCTTCCAGACGCAACTGCACCAGACGTCGCGTATCAGCGCTCATGGTTGTTTCGCGCAGCTGCAAGGGATTCATCTCGCCCAGACCCTTAAAACGCTGTACGTTCACCTTGCCGCGTTTTTTCTCGGCCTCGATACGATCAAGAATGCCCTGTTTCTCGCCCTCATCCAGCGCGTAGAAGACCTCTTTACCGATATCGATCCGGTACAGCGGCGGCATCGCCACATACACATGCCCTGCAGATACCAGGGCGCGGAAATGACGCACAAACAGCGCGCAGATCAGCGTCGCGATATGCAGGCCATCGGAATCCGCATCCGCGAGAATGCAGACCTTGCCGTAGCGCAGGCCCGTGAGATCGTCATCTGCCGGATCAATGCCCAGCGCTACGGAAATATTGTGTACTTCCTGGGAGGCGAGAATCTCCTGGGAGTCGACCTCCCAGGTGTTCAGAATCTTGCCGCGCAGGGGCAGAATCGCCTGGGTTTCGCGATCCCGGGCCTGCTTTGCACTACCTCCGGCAGAGTCACCTTCGACTAAAAACAGCTCCGTACGCGAGATATCTTCTCCGGAGCAGTCCGCGAGCTTGCCCGGGAGCGCAGGACCGGCACTAACCTTTTTGCGCACAACCTTTTTGGCACTGCGCAAACGGCGCTGAGCCGTATTGATACACAGCTCTGCCAATGCTTCCGCATCACCGGTATGCTGGTTGAGCCAGAGACTGAAAGCGTCTTTTGCCACACCGGATACAAAGGCAGCGGCTTCCCGGGAGCTGAGGCGCTCCTTGGTCTGCCCGGAGAATTGCGGATCCTCTAACTTGGAAGAGAGCACATAGCTGCAGCGCTCCCAGATGTCGTCAGGAGCAAGCTTGACGCCTCGCGGCAGCAGGGAGCGCAACTCACAAAACTCGCGCATGGCATCCAGCAAGCCCGTACGCAGCCCGTTTACGTGAGTGCCGCCCTGCGCCGTGGGAATAAGGTTTACGTAGGATTCGGTGATCAGCTCGCCGCCTTCGGGTAACCACTGCACGGCCCAGTCAACGGCCTCGGTACTGCCACTAAAGCTACCGGTAAAAGGCGCCGCGGGGACCGTAGGAAAGCCTTCCGTTGCAGACAGCAGATAGTCCGTAAGGCCGTCTTCGTAAAACCACTCTTCTTTCTCGTTTTTCTTTTCATCGAGAAAGGTGACGCGAAGTCCCGGGCACAACACCGCTTTTGCCCGCAGCACGTGCATCAGCCGGGGTACAGAAAAATTGATGGAGTCGAAATACTGGGGATCCGGTGTAAAGCGCACCATGGTGCCCGTGTTCCGCTTACCACAGCTATCGATAACCTTGAGTTCCGATGTTTTCTCGCCGCCGGCAAAGCTCATCTCATGCACCTGGCCGTCGCGACGGATGGTGACCGTGAGCTGTTTTGAGAGGGCGTTGACCACCGAGACTCCCACACCGTGGAGTCCGCCGCTGAACTGGTAGTTCTTGCTGGAGAACTTACCGCCGGCGTGCAGGGTGCTGAGAATCACCTCGACCCCGGGTTTTTTCTGCTCAGGGTGCATGTCCACAGGCATGCCACGACCATCATCACAGGCGGAAAGAGAGCCATCAGTATGAAGAATCACGTCTATCTGCCGGGCGAAACCCGCCAGGGCTTCATCGACACTGTTGTCGATAATCTCCTGGGCAAGATGGTTGGGGCGCGTGGTGTCGGTATACATTCCCGGTCGCTTGCGCACCGGTTCCAGGCCCGTGAGGACCTCGATGGAGTCAGAAGAGTAATCGCTCACTGCGGTAATAATCGCCTGATGAAAAAGATCGCGGCATTGTACACGGCAAGATCACAAACACCGAGGTTTAAGGGGTCGGATGCGTCATTCGACCTTTTACCCTCGTGCTCCTGCCTCAATTGCCCGGCGGCGTGGTGCGGTATTGCTCCCAATCTGCGATCAGTGTTCCTGCGACCTTACTGCCGACCCGCCAGAGGTTTTCCACCGCGGGCAGCATGCCGCCGAACCCCTCGGTCTCCCGTGTGAGACTTTCCACGGCCGTCATGCCGGGCGGCTGCATGGAGAAATTACTCGCCGTGCGCAACAGCATGATCCGGTCAAAGTCCACACGCCCGCCACCATCCAGAAAGCGCAGGGCTTCGAGAATGCCGCTGTCCTCAACGGCGGTGGTCACGAACTCACCGTCACCCTCGGTCCAGTAGGCGACCCAGTCGTTGGCCCATTCGTTGAGATAACGCCCGTGCCAGAAGGTACTGGCAGAGAGATTGTCACCACGCATGATCTTCGGTGGGGCAAGGGCCTGCGGAAAGCCCTGATACTCGTCGCGCAAGGCCTTCGCCGCGGCGTTGTCAAAGAGCTTGACGCCGACGCTCTCCTCATAGGCCCATGCGGCGAGCTTTTGGTTCAGCGCAAAAACCTTACCCGTGTCATCGGCGCGGGGCTGGGGGTAGGGCTCGCCGGTCATAAAGGGGAAATAGCCGGTCTTCCAGTCCTCAGGCATCTCCCGGGCATCAATCTCGTGGGCCCAGTCGCCATTCACCACGTAGTTACCCCACACGGCGGATCCCAAGGTGCCATCGCCGGGGTCGATACCGGCGATACCGCCAATGATCCAGTAGCTATGGGAAAAGTCGAAGCGCTCATCCAAACCCAGGGCCATGACGCTGGCCGCGGCCCGATCCTGAGTAAGGCCGGTAAAGGTGACTAACAGGCCGCTCTCGCGATCTACGCAGGCTTCGTGGGTACTGAAAGGCAGGTCAAAACATTCGTCCAGAGGCTGATTGTCCAGCCCGCGCTCACGCCAAGCCTGGAATTCACCAGGGGCATCACCCCGATCGTCTCCGACCTCGAAATTCACCAGGACCGCGACGCGTATTTCGATGGGCGCTTTACCTGCATCAGCTGCATCGGCGGAAGAAATGATCGATGCAACACCCAGCGCTAAAAAGCCCGTAAGGGCGCATCGGAATTGACGAAAAGCTACCGTGGCCATGCGGGCGACCTCTTTGAATTTTTCCGTGAGCGTTGGGGTTCTGTCGCCCAGGTACAGATCGAGGCTCCGATCACGGATTACAGATAACCGGACGCTTCTTTATCGACGGGGAAGATCTGCGACTCCGCACGGGAAACATCGGTACGGATAGTGCCGTCGGGCTCCAACTCCAGCCAGCGGTATCCCGGTGCCCGGCTATCGACGGCGAAATCCGTTTGCTTTGGGAGAAACTGAACGCAGGTTGAGGGTGTGCACAGGAGTCGGAGATCTTCACAGCGCTGATCAAGGGCTTGGTGCACATGACCCCATAAGACCCCCCGCACCTGGGGATAGCGACCCAGAATTTCGAAAAAGGAGTCCGCGTCGGACACCATTTGCTCGTCCAGCCAGTCGCAACCCACGGGGACCGGCTGATGGTGCATGCAAATCAGCGTATACAAACCTGCCTCGGCGCTCGCCGCGAGACATTCCTCAAGGCGCTGCAATTCTCCGCGACCGAGGTGCCCGCCGACTTCACCGGGCAGTTGGGAGTCGAGCATGACGATCTGCCAGGCTCCCACGCGTATCTCTCCCGGGAGACGTCGGGCGCCACCCACATCGGCCATCACCTCGCGCAGATCGTGATTGCCTGGCAGCCAGAAATGCTCGGTACTCACCTGATCGAAGTAGCCGATGAGCCGATTGTAGGCATCACCGGCGCCGGAATCCGCGAGATCGCCGGTACCGAGAACAAAATCAGGATCAGGGTATTCGCTGTTAACGAGGTCGATCACGGCCTGGAGGGAGTAATCGGTGTCCAGACCCAACAGTTTGCCCCCATCGTGGGCCTTGAGATGCGTGTCCGTGAGCTGAACCACCCGGACGGTCTCGCTGCGCACACTCAGTTGACGAACACTGTTGGGGTTATCACTCATTAAAGCTTGGCCCCTAGGCGTGTTCCGTCCCGGGTTTTAACAACCCGGCGACATCAGCCTGACCATAATGGAGGCAGTGGGACAGCCAGTCGGCAAGAAATCTGTTTTGTTGGTTCTTTTCATCCTGCTGATGCATGGACGGGTTGGGGTAGGCATAGCGGCCCTGGGTTTTGCCGCCTGACTGAAAACGCACGACTTCGATCATTCCCGCATCGTGGTATGCCCGGGCTTCCATAATGAGAGGGGTCAGCCAATTCAGCGCGGGTTCCTGCTCAGTCGCTTCAACGCGGTCTTTGGCGCCCTCGCCAGCCCCTTTTTGGGCGCTTTCCCGATTACTTTCAAGGCTACTCTCCCGATCACTTTCCCGCTCGTTTCCCCGCGCAGTCTCCGGGGCATTACTGCGGAAGCTTTTGAGGCAGAAAAGCGTGGTGTAACGGCTCCGCTCAAGCACCTCGATGTGTACCTGGGCACCGTCTACGGAAAAACGCTTGCTGTTGCAGCTCTCGTAGTCGGAGAAAAGACGCAGCAAACGCGCATAATTGGCCTCGCACAGGGCATGCAATGCGCGTAAATCGACTTTGTAAGAGCCTTTAATCACTGCCTGTCTCATTCCCCTGTAGTGAGGCAAGTCTAAACAATTACCACCACCCCCTGAACCAATCCCTGAGGATTGCACGTATTTGTTACCTGTGCGTCGCCTGCTGATGAGTAAAATCGATCAAATGCATCTAAATTGCGACAGGCCGCGCCTGGGTCACTGGCATTGAAATCAGTGTACCACCTAAGATTGGAGCCCTGGCTAGCTTCGCTTTCGTCACTATTCAGCACTGCGAAGCAGTCGACATTACTGGTAAGATTTGCCCGGCTTTAACCCGCATACCCAAGGATTTCATTATGAATGTCCCCGGCAAGGTTTTCCTCGCCTCTCTGACTCTGGCTGCGACCGTCGTGGCGTCGGCCTCTGCAAGCGCCGAGTCATTGCGTGATATCTACGAACTGGCATTGGAAAACGATGCGACCCTCAAGGCCCAGCAAGCACAATACATGGCGGGCCTGGAGGATGAAAACGCAGCCCTGTCCGTCCTGTTGCCCCAGGTCACTGCGAGCGCCCGGACCCAGAATTCGGATACGGATACCACCAGCCCGGGTATTATCGGTTTTGACCCCTCGGGCGCGCCTGTTATCGGCGACACCTTCGATAACACAGATATCGACACGGACACCTACCAGGTGTCGCTCCAGCAGGCCATTTTCGATCTGCCGGCGTGGTTCTCATTCCAAAGAGGCAAAGAGCTGTCAAAACAGGTGGAGGCGACCTTTGCCGCAAATCAGCAGAACCTGATTGTGCGCGTGGTGCAGGCTTATCTCGCGGTCCTGCGAGCCCAGGACAATCTTCGCGCCTCCGTCGCCAGAGAAGAAGCCTTTGGTCGTCAGCTGGAGCAGAACCAGCAACGCTTCGAAGTGGGTCTTATTGCAATCACGGACGTTTATGAATCTCAGGCGGCCTACGATCTTTCCCAGGTCGATCGCATCTCCGATGAGAACGCCGTTGCGGTCGCACTGGAAAACCTCAGTGTCCTCACGGGCAAGCGCCACGACACTCTGGACGTGCTGGTAGAGTCCTTCGAAGTGAACAAACCCGAGCCGGCGGACCGCAGCGCCTGGGTGGAGTTTGCCCTTGCAAACAACTTCAACCTCAAGGCCTCACAATACGCCGAAGAGGCGGCCCGTCAGAATGCCAAGGCCCGACGACTGGCCCACGCACCGACGATCAGCGGTAATGCCCAGTATCTGGAATCCAACACCGACGGTACGCGTTTTCAGGATCCTGCGGGTATTTTTAACTTCCCGCCCAACTCCGAACGCGAGCAGGCAATCTTGGGCATTGAGCTCTCCATGCCCCTGTACACCGGCGGCGCCATCAGCGCCGAGCGTCGCAGGGCCGCGCAGCTTTTCAACCAGGCCCGGGAGCAGCGTATCAACCTCACCCGGCAAACCGTCACCGATGCTCGGTCGCTTCATATGACCGTGGTCAACGATGTAGCACGCGTTGCGGCCCGCAAGCAAAGCATTCTCTCGTCAAAGAGCGCCCTCGATGCGACTCAGGCCGGTTATGAAGTGGGAACACGGAACATCGTGGATGTGCTGAATGCGCAAAACACGCTGTTTGGCGCACTGCGCGACTACGCCAACAGCCGCTACGACTACATCATCAATACCCTGCTGCTGAAAGAGCAGGCAGGTCTTCTCAGCCCCGAGGACATCATCACTCTGGACAGCTTCCTGGAAGAGGCCGCAGCGCCCACCAGTTCAGGGATGGCGCCCAAGTAACTCCGTCAGTCCGTCACACAGGGCGTCCAGGGCGCCCCGATTATTCTCCAGCACTTCAAGCGCCGCCGCCCCCCGGCGGCGTTTTTCCCTGGCATCCGAGGCCAGTAACTCGAACTGCCTGAGGAGCTCATGCTCATCCGCACAGCGCTGCAGAGCACCCGCCGTCGAAAGTCGGACGGTGATGTCCTCAAAGTTAAACATCGACGGCCCGCAGAGCACGGGAATACCCCAGGCCGCTGCCTCCAGGGGATTGTGACCGCCACGATCGATAAAGCTCCCCCCGATGACCGCAAGGTCTGCCACACCAAAGAGCGCTGACAGCTCACCCAGGGAGTCCAGGAGGAGGAGATCGGTGCTGCCATCCACCGGGTCGGTCTGTGATCGACGGGCGACCTCAAAAGAGTTTCGGGTACACAGCTCGTACACGGACTGAAACCGCTCCGGGTGGCGCGGTGCGAGGAGTAAAAGCGCATTTTTATGCTGCTGGCGGAAGGCCGTATAGACAGAGAGCGCCACCTCGTCTTCGCCCTCGTGGGTACTCGCAAAGATGATCACAAAGCGCTCCCCGAGCGCCCACTGCTGGGAGAGCTCCCCAATGGAACAACGCGTTGCATCATCAACGGCGACATCAAATTTCACGCTACCCGTCACCCTGAGACGCCGGGGGTCCAGACCCAGCTGCAAAAACCGTTCACCGTCCGTCGCGTTTTGCACCCCAACCCAGTCAAGGGCAGCAAGCATTTCCCGCGTCAGTCGCTCCACCCTGGCATAGCCCGCGGCGGAACGCGCCGACAGACGGGCATTTGCGAGGAGTACCTGACAGCCTGAGCGCTGGGCGTAATAAAGAAGGTTAGGCCACAGCTCCGTCTCCATAAGGATCAGCAATCGGGGCCTGGCGCGTTTGAGAAAACGCTTCACCGCACCGGGCGTATCCCAGGGTGCGTAGACATGAAACACCCGCTCCCCGAACAAACGCTTCACCTGGGCAGATCCCGTGGGCGTGGTGGTGGTCACTATCACCCGGTGATCGGGGTGTTCTTTGAGTATTCTCTCCACCAGGGGCCCCGCCGCCAGCGTCTCACCGAGAGAGACCGCATGGATCCAGATGCAGGGGCGCGTATCGTCGGGTGCATCAAAGAAGCCGAAGCGCTCTCCCAGGCGCTGCCGGTAGGCCGGCGCCCGGCGCGAACGCAACAGCATGCGCAGCACGATGAACGGCTGCAACACGGTAAACAGCATGCTGTAGGCAAAACGAACCACAACTGACGCCCGAACCCGGAAGAGGTCTGCAGCATAACGGTGAAAAACGGTGCCGACCACAGCTTGCCAGCGGCAACGGCCATCGGTAGTGTCAGCGCCCCGGCAAACTTGAGAAAAACACCGTGCCCGATCAGTCCCAGGTCTCCATGCCTATCGATATCAACAGCGTCAAAGGCTTTCTCTCCCCGGCGGAGGGCAACACGCTTTTTGAGTGTGCGAGGGAGATGCCTCGGGGGTCCGTGGCCCTGGAGATCGGTAGCTACTGCGGTAAGTCAACGGTGTATCTGGGCCTTGGCTGCAAGAAAGCGCAGAGCACGCTTTTTGCCGTGGACCACCATCGCGGATCGGAAGAACATCAGGCGGGCGAACTGTTCCATGATCCGGAGCTTGTGGATGAGACAGGCGCCTTCAGCACCCTGGCCAACTTCAGAAGCACGATACGTTCCGCAGGACTTGATGACACGGTGATCCCCGTCCTCAGCAGCTCTGCACAGTTCGCCCGGGTCTGGCAGGGTTCCCTGAGCCTTGTCTTTATTGACGGTGGCCACAGCCTCGACGCGGCTTTGTTGGATTACCGGAGCTGGGTCGGGTTTATCCCTGGAAACGGTCGTCTGGCGATTCACGATGTGTATCCCGACTCGGAAACGGGTGGGCAGGCGCCGATCACAATCTATCGCCTTGCTCTGGCCTCGGGCCTGTTTCGGGAAGTCGCCGCGGTAGACAGTCTCAGAGTGCTGGAGCGGCTTTAGGGCTGATGGGTTCCAAGGAGCGGCAGCTTCAGAAGCAAGCCTAAAGGTCTGAGATTCAGGTCGCGCGGCGGGACAACGGCACAGCGGCGGTATCGAGAAGCTCAACGCGGGTGAAAATCTGTGCTGCAGCCGTATGCTGGGTCAACGCATCCGCAGCCAGTAAGATCGCGCCGGCGGTCCAGGTAGGCCGCTCGTCGGGCCACAGGAGATCCTCGGCAAACTGGTAGCCCGTCCAATAATCACCTTCATCACTGCGCCACTGATGGAGCCAGCTGTAGAGCTCCACCGCTCGCGCCCGATCTCCCGCCGCCAACAGGGCCATCACCAGCTCGCAGGATTCGGCGACGGTCACCCAGGGCTCTTCAACAACGCAGCGACAGCCCATGCCTGTCTCCACGAACTCATCCCAGCGGGAGGCCAGGCGGGCCCGGGCCGCAGGGCCTGTCACCACGCCCGTGAGCACGGGATAAAACCAGTCCATGGAATAGCGGGACTTGCTCTCCCAGGTGCGATCGAAACGCTGGGGGCGATGACGCAGGGCCTCGCCGAGGGCGTTACGGCTGCGTAGAAATTCCGGACGTTCTTCCTTGAGCGTCACGGCAATATTGTGCGCGCACTCAAGACTTTTATAGATGGAGCTGCAACCGGTTACGAGGGCATCCGGCCGGGGAGTCCCGTCTTCGTCGACGGCCCAATCGATATCGCCATGCTCTGACTGCAAGGCCATCACAAAGCTCATGGCGCCATCAACGACGGGCCATAGCTCGGCAAGAAAATCGCCATCATTGCTGATGAGATAGTGGTGCCAGACGCCCGTGGCAACGTAGGCAACGAAATTGGTCTCCCGCCGCTCGCGGTTGTCCGGTTCGCCGTTTCGGTAGGCCGCCCACCAGCTCCCGTCACTCAGCTGCTGCTCCGCCAGCCAGCGGTAGGCTCGCTTTGCCGCCTCCCACTCACCGCCAATGGAAAGCCCCATGGCAGCTTCCACATGATCCCAGGGATCTGCGTAGTTACCCGGTGACCAGGGGATTTCGCCATTCGACAGCTGGGCATCGCGGATCGATGCGATGGTCGGCGCGAGAAAGTCCCGGGGAAATAATCCGGTGGTGAAGTAGGGGCCGCTCACTCGCTGCCCTTGCGAAAATACATGACGACGCTTTTACCGAGAACGGGGTTGAGTGCGCGCTCAAGCACACGTGTAAATGCTGGTTGGCTCATCATATCCCAGACCAGCAAACGATGATATTGGCGCACCAGCCAGTTGCGCTCCCGGGATTTCCAGAACAGACACTGCAACCACCAGTAAACACTGTGCAGGGCGTGGGCGCCATGCTCGTAGTAGGCGGTAAAGCCATGCTTCTCGATCTCTGTGCGCAGGCGCTGCGTGTCAAAGATGCGCAGGTGTCCGCCCATTACCTGATGATAGTCCCGGGACAGCGCCCAGCAGATTCGCTCGCACCAGGCGCGGGGCACGCTGGCGCACAAACGGCCGCCGGGTTTCAGCACCCGGGAAATCTCAGCGAGGGCACTGCGGTAGTCGGGAATATGTTCCAGCACTTCGCTGCAGATCACCGTATCAAAGCTGGCATCAGCAAAGGGGAGCTTCAGGGCATCGCCAGCGAGGAGCAGAAACCCCGCCGAGTCCCCGGGACCGCCGCCACCCTCAAGGCCACGAAACTCCCGCATGCGCTCCCGAGCCGTGGCCAGATCGTCGAGAGACAGATCCACGCCCACCGCATCCACGCCATCAAGGGCCCAGGCGGCAATGACATGACGACCCTCGCCACAACCCAGATCCAGCACGCGCTGGCCCGGCTGCAGGGGCAGGTAGCTGCGATCAACGGTCTGCATCGGCGATCACCTCCCGGTAGTAGCGCACCATCTGCTCACCACAGACGGTCCAGCTGAAGGTATTCAGAATCCGCTCGCGACCCGCTCGAGCCAGGCGCTCCCGCTCCGAGGGGTCCTCGAGAAGTGCCCCTATAGCCCCTGCCAGGGCCTCAGCGTTGGCGCTGGGAACAATGACCCCCGCGTCGGCAACGATCTCGGGGAGCGCCCCACCGTCCGTAGACACCACGGGCACGGCGCAGGCCATGGCTTCTCCTGCGGGCAAACCGAAGCCTTCGTAAATCGATGGTATGACCGCCACGGTGGCCTCGGCGTAATGACGCACCATCTCGCCCGTGCTGATGCCGGAGATAAACCGCACGCGGTCGCGAAGCGCCAGGCGATCCAGCAATTGCTCGGTTTTGCCACCGGGTTGCGGCCTGCCCACCACCAGGAGCTCGAGGTCGGGATAGCGAGGAAGAAGAGAGGCATAGGCTTTGAGGAGATACCGCAGTCCCTTGAGGGGCGCGTCGGCGGAAGCGGTGGCCATCAAGAGGTTCTCTCGCCGCCTTATCTCGCTATGCGGGCGAAAAACCGCCGTATCGATACCGTTGTACACCAGGTCAATGCTGTCCACAGGCAGACCAAAATCCGTGGCGATATCCTGTCGTGACTGCTCCGACACGGTGATTACATGGCGCAGCTGACGAATCACCTTCCCCTGCATGGTGAGAAAGGAGTGCCAGCGCCGCACGAGCAGGCGCTCGTACCAGCTCCGCGCGGCGCGCAGGGCAATGCGCAGATCATGGGTGATGGGATGGTGCACCGTGGTCACCACGGAAAAGCCCTCATGCTGCAGCTTCATCACGCCGTAGCTCAGGCTTTGGTTGTCGTGGATAAGATCGTAGTGACGCCCTTCCCGGTGAAGGTACTTCCTCACTCGTCGCCCGAAGGTATAGGGCTCGGCAAAGCCCCCGGTGAGCTTGCTGCACCACTCGATCATGTCGCTGAGAGATAAAAGGTGACGGGGACGCAAGGAACCCAGACCGTGGGTAAACAAATCCAGACTTGGAATATGTATGAGTCGTACCCGGGGGTCGAGCTCCGGATAAGGGGGTCCGGAAATGACATCCACCTTGTGTCCCGCTTCCACCAAGGCTTTGCTCAGGTAATGCAGATAGATACCCTGGCCCCCGCCATGGGGCTGGCTGCGATAGCCGAGCAGGGCAATGTGCAAAGGACCCGACATGGTGCTCCGAGGGGATGATGTTAAAGAGAGCCGCGCATTGTATACACCGCGGGCGGGGGCACAAGTTGTGATCCTCGTCCCAAGCTGCGGGAAAACTGCCGACGGCAGCGGGTCGTGGCGGGACAGGCTCCGGAGACGCCCGATATACTAGGCCTCTTTTATTACGGACGTAAGGCAATGAGCAACAAGGCCTACAAGGGCATCATCCTCGCCGGCGGCTCGGGCACCCGACTTCACCCCCTCACGAGCACCGTGAGCAAGCAGCTCATGCCGGTCTATGACAAACCAATGATCTATTACCCCCTGGCAACCCTCATGGAGGCGGGTATTCGTGACGTACTGATTATCACGACCCCCCGGGACCAGAAAGCCTTTGCCGACTTACTCGGCGGTGGTGAGCAGTGGGGTGTGAATATCACCTATGCCGTCCAGCCCAGTCCTGATGGCCTGGCTCAGGCGTTTATCCTCGGCGCCGACTTTGTGGGCGACAGCCCTGTCAGCCTGGTGCTGGGGGACAATATCTTTTACGGAGACGGCTTTTCAAAAAGCCTGCGCCACGCAGCCGAGCGCAAAAGCGGCGCATCGGTCTTCGCCTATTACGTCAACGATCCCGAACGCTACGGTGTCGTGGACTTTGACAGTGACGGGGTGGCCAGCAATATCGAAGAAAAACCCGCCAACCCCCGGTCTCACTATGCGGTCACGGGGCTCTACTTTTACGACAACGATGTTGTGGATATCGCCAGAAGTATTCGCCCATCGCCCCGGGGTGAACTGGAAATTACCGACGTAAACCTTGCCTACCTAAAACGCGGTGATCTCCACGTGGAAGTCATGAGTCGCGGCACGGCCTGGCTGGATACGGGCACCCATAATTCGCTGCTCGACGCGGCGAACTTTATTCGCGTCGTAGAGGAGCGGCAGGGCCTCAAGATTGCCTGTCCTGAGGAAGTGGCTTATCGCATGGGTTACATAAACGCGGCGGATCTTCAGGCGCTGGCGGCACCGCTTATCAAGAGCGGGTACGGCGAATATCTGATGGGACTGCTTCGCGAGGAAGGAGCCGTCCGCAATGCAATTTGAAGCCACCCCTCTGCCCGGCGTTTACCTTCTCACGCCCCAGGTGTTCGGCGATGAGCGCGGATTCTTTGTGGAAAGCTGGAACGCTGAGGCCTTTAAAGAGGCGGGCTTTGATCTTCACTTTGTGCAGGACAATCACAGTCGCTCTGCCCAGGGCATTCTCCGGGGACTTCACTACCAAACCGCCCATACCCAGGGAAAACTCGTTCGAGTAACGGCCGGAAGCGTCTACGACGTGGCCGTGGATCTCCGCCGGGATTCACCCACTCTGGGCCAATGGTATGGCGTCACTCTGGATGCAAAGACCCAGCAGATGCTGTGGGTACCCCCGGGCTTTGCCCATGGTTTTTATGTGACATCGGAGTACGCGGACTTTCAGTACAAATGCACTGACAAGTACGATCCCGGCAGTGAAGTCAGCATTGCCTGGGATGACCCGGAGCTTGCCATTGACTGGCCCCTGGTGGACGGCAAGGAGCCCGCACTCTCTGCGAAAGACCAGACGGGCCTGGCGTTTCGCGACGCACCGCGCCTGGCCTGAACCAAAACGACAGCCGCAAGCCGCCGCGGAAGCTCAGGTTCATTGCTACCCAAAAGTTAAGCCAAAGAGTTTAAACAGAAGGATTAAGAAAAGTCCTCCAGGTGAAACCGGATGCTGCCTTCCAGCGTCTCACCGCTACCCAGCATCTGCGGCGACGGGATAGACGGCAAGCGCTCCCGGGCCATGGCTCCCGTGAGATGGCTTACGGGCTCCAGGCATAGCAGCGCTTTGTCTCCGGGTCGAAATACATGCAGGGCACTAAACACCGGATCCGCAGACAAGCTTAAGGCGCGGTCACGCCAAAGCAGGGTCGCTTTGTGCTTCCAATCCACGAAATCACTATCCACACCCCGCGCGGGTACACGGCCCTCAGCGAGGTCTGCGCATTCCTGCGCATCCCTGTGGATTGCCGACGGAAGGCCATCGTCATCAACGGCTAAAAATGCTGCGCAATCTGCCTGCACGGACAGCAAGCCTTCGCTGGGAAATGCAGGATGCAGTCCCAGGCCCGCGGGCATCTCGCCGACGCCTCGATGAGAGAGTTTTAAGGTGATGCGAAGTTCCCCCGGTGCCAGGGCGAAGACCATGGACGCACGATACTGGCAGGGCCAGGGATCATCACTGCCGTCATAGCTGAGCTGCAGCGCATCGTCTTTCTGCCAGTCCAGGTCCCAGGGCGCCTGCCATGCATAGCCATGAATCGGATGCGCCGACAAATCCGGGCGATTTGCCGCAAGGCGCTGAGGGGAAAACTCAAGCTCACCATGGGCAATGCGATTGGCAAAGGGTATCAGGGGGAAACAGGCGGGAGTGCCTGTGGAGGAGGCCAGCTCCCTGTCTACGAGCCAATCACACCAGCGATCTCCACGACGGGACTGCAGCGCCACGAGGGCTGCACCCTCCCGGGGCGAAATCTCCAGGCGCAGGCCGTGACACTCCAGGTGCATCAGGGCCTGACTATTCCCCGACTTGCTCAGGCCTGTACCAGGGGGCGCCACCAGGCTTCATGGGCAAGATACCAATCGATGGTCCGTTCAATACCCGTTTCAAAGGTCTCTGCGGGCGCGTAGCCGAGCTCATTCATGATCCGGCTCGCATCAATGGCATAGCGCCAGTCGTGTCCCGCCCGGTCGGTGACAAAGCGCACCAGGCTATCGGCGGATTCGCCCTGGCTCTGGGGTGCGTCGGGATAACTTTCCCGCAATTCTGGATCCGCCGCAAACCTCGCATCCAGGCGTTCGCAGAGGAGCTTCACAATCGCCAGGTTGTTCCACTCATTATTGCCACCGATGTTGTAGCACTCACCCACCTCACCCTTGTTGAGTACAAGCTCGATGCCACGGCAGTGATCCTCGACATACAGCCAGTCGCGGATATTGCTGCCATCGCCGTACACCGGCAGCTCCCTGCCGCGCAGAATATTGGTCAGACAGAGGGGAATCAGCTTCTCGGGAAAGTGAAAGGGCCCGTAATTGTTCGAGCAGTTACTTGTGCTCACCTGTAAACCGTAGGTGTGGTGATAGGCCCGCACGAGGTGATCCGACGCGGCTTTACTGGCGGAATAGGGCGAATTGGGCTGGTATTGCTGAGCCTCAAAGAATCCCGGCGCATCGGGTGCCAGGGAGCCGTACACCTCGTCGGTGGAGACATGATGAAAACGGTGGGGCTTGCCGTCCCCGTCCAACCAGACACTTCGCGCCGCTTTTAACAGGCTGTGGGTGCCGATGACATTAGTCTCAATAAAGGCATCAGGCCCGCTGATGGACCGGTCGACATGGCTTTCCGCGGCAAAGTGCACCACGGTATCTACGGACTCATCGCGCATGAGCTGTGTCACGCCCGCCTCATCGCAGATATCCGCCTGCACGAAGCTGAAGTTAGCGTTGTCTTCTACGGAGGCCAGATTCTCCCGGTTACCGGCGTAGGTGAGGGCGTCGTAGGCAATCACACGGTCCTCCGGGTGGGTGCCCAGCCAGTAGTGCACAAAATTGGAACCAATAAATCCTGCACCGCCGGTCACCAATAGGGTCTTAGCCATGAGCTGTCTCCTTAAGCCTTGTCAGAACAGCGCGTAGTTGACTGCGCCAGTGCGTGGGTGGCATCTCGAAATCCCGCCAACTTAAGCTTTTGTCCAGCACGCTGTAGGCAGGACGTCGCGCTGGCGTCGGATAATCCTCGGTGCGGATGGGCTTCACCCTGGCGACCGCCTGCAGCAGGCCCAGAGCGTGAGCCTCTTCACCGATGGCCTGCGCAAAGTCGTACCAACTGCACACCCCCGCATCACTCCAGTGATAAATCCCCCCCAAGGCCGGCCGCGCGGCGGCGGCCCACAGGGCATAAGCGAGGGAGTAAGCATCCGTGGGCGTGCCTACCTGATCCGACACCACGCTGATTTCCTCATGGGAGCCGTGGAGTCTCAGCATGGTGCGCAGGAAGTTCTGGCCACTGTGGGAATACACCCAACCCGTTCGCACAAGAAGGGCATCGGCGCCGGAATCGAGCACTGCACGCTCGCCCGCTTCCTTGCTGCGGCCATAGACGCCCAGGGGCGCCGTGGGCGCATCTACAGGGTAAGGAGAGCTGCGCGTGCCGTCGAAAACAAAATCCGTGGAGACATGAATAAGCCGGATGCCCCGTCGAGCGCAGGCCTCCCCAAGCACCCCGGGGGCCTCTCCATTGGCCGCGAAGGCCGCATCGGCGTCCTCCTCGGCACGATCCACGGCGGTATAGGCCGCCGCATTGATCAGAAGCTGAGGCTCTTCCGCATCCAGAGCCGCATCTACGGCCGCGGGATTACTGATATCGCAGTCAGCACGGCCTAAGGCCCGAAGGCTGATAGACGGCGGCACCGTCGCCGCCAGGGCAGAGCCCAGCTGACCTCCGCCACCGGTCACCAGTACCCTGGAAAGGGACGCCTCAGCCACAGCGTATGCCACAAACAGTATCGACGCTCATCTCTCAGTCCGGAATGTGAGCATCCAGCCAGTCACCCAGTTCACCCAGCACCTGATCCTTCTCCGGCTCGTTAAAAATCTCATGGTAGAGCCCGGGATACAGGCGCAGGGTCTTATCCGTGCTGCCCACTGCGTCAAAGAAATGCTGAGAGCCCCTGACCGCCGCCATCACATCCCCTTCTCCATGCATGACCAGCACCGGGAGGCTGATGTCGCCACGACGCTGCTCAAGCATATCCATGGCAGCAAAGAGCTCCACCAGCAGGCGCGCCGTGATTTTCCCGCTGTGTACCAGGGGGTCCTCCTGATAACGGCGAACAACCTCCGCATCGCGGCTCACCTCGCTGGCGTCAAGCTGCAAGGCACCCAGCTTCGGCACAATGGACGCCAAAAGCTTGTTGAGAAAAATGGCAAAACCACTGGGGGGCTCGGGCACCTCAAAAGCAGCGCCGGAAAAAGCAGCTCCGGCGAACCGGGATTGCCGATCCAGAAGATAGTTACCGATGATCAGGCCACCCATGCTGTGCCCGATGATGAAACAGGGAACTTCCGCATAGTCCGAGGCGATCTGTTCTCGCAGGGCATCCAGTGCAGGATAGAAATCCTCAAACTTGTTGATAAAGCAGCGATGACCCGGCGTGTGACCGTGACCCGGATGATCCGGCGCAAAGCTTGCGATATTGCGCGCCGCCAGGGCCTCAGCCACATGCTGATAACGACCGCTGTGTTCGCCGAGACCATGGACAATGAGCGCTACCCCCCGGGGCGACTCCACATCCCAGCGCCGATAGAACACGCCGCGGGCGTCTCCGTTCTCAAGCGTTAATTCCTGTGCGATCAGCGCTGCGTTGTCACTCATGGTTGTTTCTCTTATCTTTGATGAGCCGGAACGTGAAAAGCGGCGCGGGAGCTGACGCCCCCCGGGATCCCTTTATGCAACTATGCAACGGGAGTCAGCCACTCCGCATTCTGGGGTCGGTTGCCACGCACGGCATCAAAATACATGGACTGCATCTGTTCGGTGATAGGCCCCCGGCTACCGCTGCCGATTTCTCTGCCGTCGAGCATCCGGATAGGCACGACCTCTGCCGCGGTGCCCGTAAAGAAGGCCTCATCCGCGACATACACCTCGTCGCGGGTAATACGGCGCTCAATAATCTCCAGCCCCAGTTCCTCGGCAAAGGCAAAAACCGTTGCCCGGGTGATGCCATCGAGGCAGGAGGTCAGTTCCGGCGTATGTATCTTGCCCCGGCGCACGATAAAGACGTTCTCGCCGCTGCCCTCGGCAACGTAGCCTTCATTGTCCAGAAGGAGCGCCTCTTCGGCACCGGACTCCAGAGCCTCGCGAAGGGCCAGCATGGAATTGATGTAGTTGCCGTTGGCCTTGGCTTTGCACATGGTGATATTTACGTGATGCCGGGTATAGGACGAGGTGCGTACTTTGATACCCCGGGCAACAGCTTCAGGGTCCATGTAGGACGGCCACTCCCAGGCGGCGACCATGACGTGGGTTTTCAGACCGTCGGCCCGCAGTCCCATGCCTTCGGAGCCATAAAAACACATGGGCCGCAGATAGGCTTCTTCGAGTTCGTTGGCTTTGACCACAGCGCGCTGGGCTTCAATAAGCGTTTCGCGGTCATAGGGCATATCCATGGTAAGTATCTTCGCGGAGTTAAAAAGACGCTCCGTATGCTCCTTGAGCTTGAAGATGCAGGTACCGCGATCGGGAGTTTTGTAGGCACGAACACCCTCAAATACGCCCAGACCGTAATGCAGGGTATGCGTTAGCACGTGCACCTTGGCCTCACCCCAGGGAACCATTTCCCCGTCGAGCCAGATGGTGCCTTCGCGTTCCGCAAAATTCATGTTCTTCTCCTGCTTATTCTTTGTTGTGATGGTCTGATCTGAAGGTGGTCTCAGCTTCCGTTGGTACTGCTTTCCCGCCTGCTCCGTCTGTCCCGTCCGCCTCAGGGGTCCCGGCCGCGGTAACCTCCGCAAACAGCGACTCCCAAACGAGCTGCACCGTACTCCTCTCCGTCGCAAATTGCTTTGCCGGCAGTTTCGGCGGTTGCTGCTGCAGAGCCAGCTGGTGCGTTACGCTGCGCAATTCCAGGTAGGCCTGGATCAAAGCCCGACATTGTTCCTTCGGCAGGTATCCGCTGTCGGCCAGGGCTTCGAGAATCCGGACGTTGTCCGACCAGTCGGCCAGGGAAGGTTCCTGCGACGCCCAGGCGAGGACGGCGTATTGCACCACAAATTCGATATCCACGATACCGCCGAAACCCTGCTTGAGGTCCATTTCAGCGTCTTCACGGCGTACTTTGGCGTGGCTGCGCATCTTTTCGCGCATGGTGACGACTTCCTCGCCAAGCGTGCCCACGTCCCGGGCCTGGCAGAGAATATTCCGGCGCAGGGCTTCGACCTTTTGGGCAAGGACCTCGTCCCCGGCAACGGGCCGGGCGCGGACAAAGGCCTGATGTTCCCAGGTCCAGGCTTCGTTGCGCTGATACTGTTCAAAAGCGCTGAGGGTGGACACCAGCATCCCCGAATCGCCCGAAGGGCGCAGACGCATGTCAATCTCGTAGAGCTGGCCGAGGCCCATTCGGGTCTCGAGGATATGAATCATCTTCTGCCCGAGGCGCATGTAAAACGTGGCGTTATCGATGGAACGGTCACCATCGGTGTAACCGCCTTTTTTCGCGTCGAAGATAAAGACCAGATCCAGATCCGAGGCATAACTCAGTTCAATGCCGCCCAACTTGCCGTAGGCGAGAACCACAAACCCGCTTCCCGTGCCTTCTCTCGCGGGTTCGCCATAGCGAAGCGCCAGCTGTGCCCAGGCAAGCGCCAGTACCTGCTCCAGACAGACTTCGGCAATAAAGCTGAGCTTGTCGCTGACCTTCATCAGGGGAAGACGTCCCGACAGCTCACTCGCCGCTACACGTAGCACCTGGGAGGCTTTGAAGTAGCGCAGCGCATCCATGTGCCCCTCAAGGTCATCGACGGTGAGGCGTGCCGTCTGCTGACGGAGTTCCGACTGCAGCGCCTCGCGCTCCGGCGCGGTATACAGACTGGCACGGTCCAGAAGCTCGTCCAGCAAGGCGGGGCGGGTGGCCAGCTGCTCCGCAATCCACGGACTGGCACCACAAAGCGCTGCAAGATCTGCCAGAGCCGGTGGGTTTTCAATGAGCAGAAGCAGATAGGCGCTGCGTCGCGCTACAGCGCTCACTAAAGGAAGCGACCGTTCCAAAGCCAGATCCGGGTGTTCCGATTCAGCGCAGGCCTCCAACAGCAGGGGCATAAAGCGGTCAAGGCGCTCACGGCCCTCGGCCTGGAGGCACTGGATACGCCGGGAGTCGAAGAGAGCGCAGAGGCGCCGGGCATGTCCCGCGGCATCGCTGAAACCCAGATCTGCCAGTTGCTGTGGATCACAGTCAGCACTCCACAGATCGGCACTCTCGGGCGCCGGAGTGGAGTTCTCATCTTCGGCGATGAGCGCAGCAAAGTGCCTTGCGACGGCATCACGATGCCCTGCCAGGGCCTCGGAGAAAGCGTCGTAGTCTCCAAAGCCCATGCAATGAGCGAGGGCCGCCTGGGCGATGGGGTCCGTGGGCAGCTCCTGGGTCTGGCGGTCCTCCCAGGCCTGAATAGCATGCTCCCCATCGCGCAGAAACAGATAGGCTACCTGAAGCTCCTGCACCACAGACTCGGGAAGACAACCCAGGCTTGCGCACTCAGCCAGCACGGCACAGAGTTCCCGGCGCTGCAATGACACATCCCTGCCGCCACGGATAAGCTGAAAACACTGGGCTATAAACTCAATCTCGCGAATACCACCGCTGCCAAGTTTTACGTTTCCCTGCAAACCCCGGCGCCGTACCTCTGCCACGATCAGCTGCTTCATGGAACGCAGGCTCTCTATGGCGCTGTAGTCCACATAGCGGCGATAGACGAAGGGTTGGAGACACTGCAGAAGCTCGCGGCGATGTCGCAGACTGCCGGTCACGGGCCGCGCCTTAATCAGCGCGTAGCGCTCCCAGTCCCGTCCCTGTTCCTGATAGTAGGCCTCGAGAGCCGCAAAGCTCTGCACCAGGGCGCCACTTTCCCCATAGGGTCGCAGGCGCATGTCCACGCGAAACACAAAACCCTCGGCGGTAACGGGATCAAGGAGCGCGATCAGGGCGCGGCCCACGCGGGTAAAAAACTCCTCATTACTTACAGAGCGCCGGGCGCCCTCGGTGCTGCCGCTCTCGGGATAGGTGAATATCAGGTCGATATCCGAGGAGAGGTTGAGCTCATGGGCGCCGAGCTTACCCATTGCCACGACAATCAGTTCCTGGGCCTCGCCGCTTCGTTGGCCCCGGGGTTGTCCGTATTTTGCTTCAAGCTCGGCCATGCACCGCTCAAGGCCAAGGGAGATGCAGGCATCGGCCAGCCAGGAGACGTCCCGGGTGGTTTCGAGGGTCGGCGCCAGTCGATTAAGGTCCCGCCAGATGATTCGCAGCATGTGGCGCTGCCGGAAGCGTCGGAGCACGACCCCGGGATCGTCATCACTGCGCGCCAGCAACTCCGCCAACTCCGCCTCAAGAGCACCTTCTCTCAAGGGCGCTTCCAGATGACCCGCCGTCGCCAACTGCACGAGGAGCCAGGGCCTGCGCCTCAGGGTCTCCCCGACGTATCGCGAGCCGGCGAGGACCGTGGCCAGTTGCTGCGCAAAACCGCTGCGCTCAAGGAGCCCCTCAAGGGCGGGGGCCTCCGTGGGGCCTGCGGCCTCAAGTATGGCCGCCCATGCCCGGGACGCCGGCTCCCTGAGAGTTTCCGGTAGATTATCCTGCAGGTTCATAGCCTTACTGAGTGATGGCGGGAGCGACCCGCAACACCTCTTCCACGGTGGTCTCACCGCGGGCAACGCGAGCGGCGCCACTGACCCGAAGGGACTGCATTCCCTCACTGAAGGCAATGCTTCGCAGCCGCGCGGTGTTGATGTCCGTGACGATCTCTTCCTGCACCGCCGGGCTGTTCACGAGCACCTCATAGATGCCCCGCCGGCCGCGGTACCCCGTATCGCGACAGGTTTTGCAGCCCACGGCATCGTAGATGTGCTCCGGCGCGGGAATATCAAAGGGTTGCACCAGCTCCCGCCAACCATCCAGGTCCGCCGGCTTGGGACGCTTACAGTCATCACACAGGATCCGCACCAGGCGCTGGGACATAATCCCACGCAGGGTGGCCTTTACCAGGTAGGCGGGAGCACCCAGCTCCAGAAGACGGGACACGGAGCTTGGCGAATCGTTGGTGTGCAGGGTTGAAAGCACGAGGTGGCCCGTAAGCGCTGCCTGGATGGCCATGTTGGCGGTTTCAAGGTCCCGTATCTCACCGATCATGATGATGTCGGGATCCTGGCGCATGAGGGTTCGCACCCCTGAGGAAAAATCCAGATCAATGCCATGGTTGACCTGCATCTGGTTAAAGGCGCCTTCGACCATCTCGATGGGGTCTTCGATGGTGCAGACGTTCACGGAAGACGTGGCGAGCTGGCGCAGGGTGGAATAGAGGGTGGTGGTCTTGCCCGACCCCGTCGGTCCCGTGACCAGCACGATACCGTTACCCGTGCCGGTCATGGCGTGCCAACGGACGAGGTCCTCATCCGCAAGCCCCAGGGCTTCAAAGCTTTTTTGCAGCACTTCGGGATCAAAAATCCTCATGACCAGTTTTTCGCCAAAGGCCGTGGGCAGCGTGGAGAGACGCAGCTCCACCTCGGCACCACCGGGGCTGCGGGTCTTCAATCGGCCGTCCTGGGGTCGCCGTTTTTCAGCGACATCCATGCGACCGAGAATCTTGATGCGGCTGGTGACGGCGGCGCAGACCTGTTCCGGTAGTTCGTACACCGTATTCAGGACGCCGTCGATACGGAAGCGCACATTGCCCACGTTGCGCCGGGGCTCGATGTGGATATCACTGGCGCGCTGCTCAAACGCGTATTGCAACAACCAGTCCACGATGCTGACGATATGCTGATCATTGGCATCGGGCTCCCGCATAGAGCCCAGCTCCAGCATCTGCTCCAGGTTGCCGATGTTCCCCGCGGTGCTGCCTTTACCCGCAGCCCGGGCACCCCGTACGGATCCTGCCATGGTGTAAAACTCGGCGGTGTACCGTACGAGATCCCGCGGGTCGGCAAGAACCCGGCGAATCTGCTTGCGCAGCACCTGCTCAAGGTTGCCCTGCCAGGCGCGCTGATAGGGTTCAGCGCTGGCAATTACTACCTCTTCATCGGTGACGTCCACGGCGAGAATTCGATGGCGCTCCGCAAAAGCCCGTGACATGACCTCTGAGACTTCCGAGACATTCACCTTTAAAGGATCAATCTCTACCACCGTCTGGCCACAACGATGGCTCAACCAGTCCAGGAGCGCTGTCATATCGAGGGTCTGGCCGGGATTTTCGAGGTCCTGGAGCTTCTGCTCAGCAAGAAAAACCAGCGGGTGAATCGCGCCGGGAGAGAGGCCCTGCAAGCGACGAAGATCACCCGCAGCAATACGGCCGTCCCTAAGCAATCCTTCGAGTAAAGCCTTCAGTGTCAGCTTGCCTTCCGCAGGCTCGCTGTTTTGCGGCTTAAGCATGGGAAAAACCCCTGTTTTCACGGCTATTGGCGCTACCGCATGCTATCACAGCAGAACGCCTTCACCCTCGACTTCGACCGCATAAAGCCTTAAAAGGAGTGTGGTTATATTTCATAATTCGAGACAAGACAGATGGCGCAATCAGGCTCTATACTCCGCGACTTCCCGAGACTAGAGATGGCGCTTGCATGACAAGTCCTTTGGGCAAGCTATTTGGTCGGTCTCCGATCCGGCCAATTCAGGAGCATATGCAGCTCGCGCAGGAGACCGTGCAGCTCCTTTGTGAGCTCCTCGCGGCAAGCGCGGACCAGGACTGGACCCGCGTTGCGGAGATTCACAGCGTCATTGACAGCACCACCGCGGACGCGCGCAAACTCCGACGGGAAATCCGCCAGCACCTCCCCCGGGGATTGCTTCTGGCCATGCCCCGTCCGGACCTCCTTGAGCTCCTTGATATACAAAACCGCATCACCGTGTGTGTCCGGGAGATAGCAAGGCCCGTGGCTTTACGCGGCATGCGCTTTCCTGCGCCGCTACAAACAATTCTTGATAAGCACTGCAGCCTCCTTGCGGCAACCGTGGGCGAAGCGCTTACCGCGATCCGGGAGCTCGATGAGCTCGTTACCGAGGGCTTTGGCAAGCGGGAACGCAAGATCATGGAGAAGATGCTGACGTCCCTTGAGCGGCAGGTACGACGCTGTGACGCGCAGCAGCAGCGCCTGGTTCGCCAGCTGGGTAAGAGCGAAGACAGCTTTCCCGTTCTCGATGCGGTGTTCTACTACCAGATTGCCACCGCCCTCGCCCAGTTAGCCGATGCCTGTGGCGAAGTGGGCGAACAGCTTGAACTGCTTTTAGCTCGCTAATCTGAATTAAGCCAACGGATAATAGATCTTGGAAATTATTGCTGCTTTCGGCCCCCAATTCCTGGGTCTTGCCTGCATAGCCGGGTTCTTTATGGCCTGGGGAATTGGTGCCAACGATGTAGCCAATGCCATGGGCACCTCCGTTGGCTCCGGCGCCCTCACTATCCGTCAGGCGATTATGATCGCCATCATCTTCGAGTTCCTCGGCGCCTATCTCGCCGGTGGCGAAGTCACGGAAACCATCCGCAAGGGCATTATCGACCCGGGACTTCTTGAAGGATCTCCTGAGCTTCTGGTCTACGGCATGATGTCAGCCCTTTTTGCTGCGGGCACCTGGCTGCTCATTGCCAGCGTGCGAGGCTGGCCCGTCTCCACCACGCACTCCATCGTGGGCGCTATTGTGGGTTTTGCCGCCGTGGGTATCTCCGTGGAGTCCGTCAACTGGAGCCAGGTGGGCACCATCGCCATGAGCTGGGTGATATCGCCGGTGCTGGCGGGCAGCATCTCCTTCGCACTGTTTATGAGTGTCAAAATCCTGATTCTCGATAACGACGATCCCTTCCTGCGCGCCAAACGGCTCATTCCCGTCTACATGTGGATCGTGGGCTTTATGATCACCATGGTGACGCTGCTCAAGGGCCTGAAACACCTGGGCCTGGAGCTGGACTTCGGTCTGGGATCGAAGTTTGCCAACGCCGTGCCCCTGTCCTTTGGCATTGGCCTCATTGTGGCCATGTTTGGGGCCATGCTCATGCGACGCATTCACTTTGAAGCCGATGAGGACAACCGCTTCGCCAGTGTGGAGCGCGTCTTTGGTGTTCTCATGATGTTCACGGCCTGCGCCATGGCCTTTGCCCACGGCTCCAACGATGTAGCAAACGCCATCGGGCCTCTGGCCGCCGTCACCAGCATCGTTCAGTCCGGAGGCGCCGTAAACGCCACCTCTGTGATGCCCGGCTGGATTCTCCTTATTGGTGCCCTGGGTATCGTGGCGGGCCTGACGACCTACGGTTGGAAAGTCATCGCCACCGTCGGCAATAAAATCACCGAACTGACGCCCTCGAGGGGTTTTGCCGCAACCCTCGCAGCTGCTTCGACGGTGGTTTTTGCCTCCGCGACCGGCCTGCCCATCTCCACAACGCACACCCTCGTAGGCGCAGTGCTGGGTGTGGGCCTGGCGCGGGGCATAGCGGCGATTGACCTGCGGGTTATCGGCTCGATCTTCCTGAGTTGGCTTATCACCCTTCCTGCCGGCGCTATACTGGCGATTATCTTTTTCTTCACTCTTCGCGGCATATTTGGCTGAGCCTCACTCCGCTACACCTCCGGCGCTCCGGCGCTGTAAGCTATCGCCATGACCGACTCAATCAACTCACACAGCTCGCCCAGCTCGCCAATTTCCTGGTTTCGCAATACCGCGCCGTATATTAACCGGCACCGCGGTTCGACCTTTGTCATTGTGATTCCGGGTGCGGTGCAGGAGAGCGGCGCCTTGCCCCGCATCCTCCACGACCTGGCGCTGCTGAGCAGCCTGGGTGTGCGCCTCGTACTGGTGTTTGGCAGCCGCCCCCAGATTGATCGCCGGCTCAAAGAACGCGGCATAGAAACCCGTCTGCACCGCGGTCAGCGCATCACGGACACCGACACCTTGCCCCATGTGCTCCAGGTCGTCGGTGCCCAGCGCATTGAGCTCGAGGCCCTCCTGTCCCTCAGTCTGCCCAACTCACCCATGCAGGACGCAAAGCTTCGGGCCGTATCGGGCAACTTTGTGATGGCACAGCCCCTGGGCGTGGTCGATGGCGTGGATCATCACCTGACGGGGCGGGTGCGACGGGTGGATACCGACGGCATACAGTCGCTGCTGCAAAACGGCAGTCTGGTATTGCTGTCTTCTGTGGGCTACTCGCCCACGGGAGAGGCCTTCAACCTGTCCCTGGGTGATGTCGCCATCAGCACAGCCCGGGATCTGAGCGCCGACAAACTCATCATTCTGGGTAGCACCGCGGGCGTGCACGACAGCGACGGCGCACTCATCAAACAAATTGCCGTGGATCAGCAGTCGGTGGCCGCACCCGACCATGAGGAAGAAGCGCGACTTTTGCACATTGCCTGCGACGCCTGTCGTGCCGGTGTTCCCCGAAGCCATATTGTGAGCTTTCAGGACCCGGATGCCTTACTGGGTGAGCTGTTTACCACGGACGGCAGCGGTACCCTCGTCGCCCGCCGTCCCTATGAGCAGTCACGCTGGGCCAGCATTCGGGATGTCGGCGGTGTACTGGATCTTATTACCCCGCTGGAAGCCTCCGGCGTACTCCTCAAGCGCTCCCGGGATCTTCTTGAGGCAGAGATCGGACGCTTTCGCATCCTCGAGCGCGATGGTCGCACCATTGCCTGTGCAGCGCTCTACCCCTTTGAAGAACGAAAGAGTGCCGAACTGGCCTGCATCGTCGCTCACCCCGACTATCGCGGTGAGCAGCGGGCGCGGCGGCTGTTGCAGGAGCTGGAGCATGAAGCGTTAGCTCAGGGACTCCGGGAAGTGTTTGTTCTGACTACCCAGACCGCCCACTGGTTTTTAGAGCAGGGCTTTGAGGAGGGATCCCTGGAGAAGCTGCCGCCCACGCGAAAAGCTCTTTACAATCTGCAGCGCAACTCCAAGGTATTTTTCAAGACGCTGGCGCAGAACAGCTAGAGTCTGCGAAGCCTGTTCCTTCGGCCGCATACTGGGCAATCATTTGTACATTAGCGATCTGGCATCGCACCCCTGAACAAGCCCGTGAAGAGCTACCGCTCGGAACTCGCTCGACTAAACCCCGGAGACGAGCGGCAACCCGGCTGTTCCTTATCGTTTTGCTTACTTACCCTTATCTCTAGGCTTCTTTTTGCCCTTGGCGTCTTTCCCGGACGCGACGTAGCTTACGCACGACCCCTGGTTCTTAAAAGATTCGCCTTCGGCGGTGACGAAGGTTTTCCATCCGCCTTTCTTGCAGTCATCTCTGACTTCCGGGCTTCCCAGAAGATTCAGGCCTACCAAGACCGGGTCGTGGTCGGACGAGCGAAAGGCGTCACCGGCAAACCACGCTTGGGGGTTGAAACGTGTGTCGTAATCGATGGCATCCGGCTCGTCAGCATTGATGTGCCATTCGGTCACGCCGGCGACCTGCGCCAGCAGCGCCGGGTTTGCCATTGCGTAATCCAGGGTGCCCCATCGGCCACTAAACACATAGCCATACGCGCTATCGCCAAGGAAATACGCTGCGAGATCCGTGTAGCCAGCGTTGACCAGCAATGTGATGGGATCCTCCTTGGCGTAGCTGTTTAAGTCGCCCAGGATCAGCATGTCGTCGTCACCACTGCCGGTTGGATCTGAGTCGAGCCAGGCGGCGAGGGCTCCGGCTGCGGCCGTCCGCGTTGCATTACAGCTACCTTGCACGGGGTCGTCGTCGCCGTCACCACATCCGGAGCCCTTTGATTTGAAGTGGTTCACGGCCACGGTCACGATACCGTTGCCAGCGGCCTCTCGGAACGTCTGGGCTAGAGCCGCGCGGTTCAGATCGCGTCCAATACCCAGTGGGTCGAGGAAGCCCTCCTCCAGCACCGCGAAGCCGCCAACAAGCTGAACAGTTGCGGTGTCGTAAATGAAAGCGACCTTGATGGCATCGGTACCCACGGTGCCCGTCTGAACCGCGGCGTAGCTGCGCCCGGATACTGCGCTCAACGCACTGGCGAGCGTGGCTTCGGCTGAGACACCATCAGTGTTTTCTATCTCTATCAGTCCGACGATATCGGCGTCCAGATCGGCCAGCGCAGCGACAATTTTTTCCTGCTGGCGGGCCAGTTCGTCGGCAGAGTCAGCACCGCGGCACTCGAGATTCTTGGACGGCCCACAGGTGTCCTGCCCGAGGTCGAGCGTGGTGAAATAGTTCAGGACATTGAAGGATGCCACCTTCAATGAGCCGCCGACCGCCTCTGGCGCAGTCTGGCGCTGATTGGTATTCACGATCTGGACATCAAAAGCGTCGCCGTCGATCGCCGTTCCCGCCGAGGGGTCGCTGACGTAGAGACGATAGCTACCGAATGCTTCACCCATCACGCCTTCGATGCCTGTTACCAGGTCGCCGCCCCGGAAGCCGGCGTAGCCGTCGAGGCTGGCAGAGGGAACATAGCTGGCATCGCCGAAGACCGGCTCACCGAGATCGTTGACCGGAAACAGCTTGCCGACGTTCTGGCCTCCGCGGCTGTCATCCACCACCAGGGACTGCCGCGCGAACTCTTCGTCGACATCGTCCCGATTCACCACAGACGGGTCCATGATCTGCGACGCCTGATAGGGGCGCTCCGCTCCGGTGCCGTCCGTCCAGAGCACTAGGTCGCCAAAGCGGTCAAAATTGAAGTACTCCGTCACCCGCATGTCACTCGCTACAGTGACGAGCATGTCCTCCACCGATTCGAGATCAAAGTCTGGCGCTAGCGGGTAGTTCAGCGACGCCGCGACGGGCGCTCCGAGTCCTGCCGGGGCGTCAGTCACGACCACGCTCAGATTGCCATCGTCGTTGTCAATCTGGGTCTGGCCGGAGAAACTTCCAACTTTACCCTGAACGGTCACCGTATCGCCGACAGCCACGTTACATGTCACGCCGCCACAGAAGACGAAGATACCCTCTGAGGTGGCGGGGTCCCCGTCCTCGTCGGCGGCTTCTTCCTGCACGAAGAAGCCGCCGATTTCACCCGGTTCCTCGAGATCTGCCGTTACGACAGCGGTGATACGTACAAACTGCCCGTTCAAGGGGCTGGAGTCTGTCACGCCCTGAATCTCGCTAATACGGACGTCAATGGGTTCCGGAGGCACGTCCGGGCAGGTGTTCTCCGTGCCGAAGGTAGAGAGCTGCGGGGCCCTCCAGTCGGTCTCGCCACAGCGCTGCAGCGACTGGCCTATTGCGGTGCCGGAATCTTCGCTAACACCGATGTCTGTGCTAGGCAGGCCGTCGGCAGGTCCGCCCTCGGCAGTAAACGATCCCTCGTAACTCAGAAACTCGACCGTATTGCCGCCGGCATCCACCAGCGCGAGGCCGTCCGGCGAACCGTTCTGTATCCCGCTGATCCGCAGCACGTAAAAATCCCTGTCCGCGGAGCTGCCTTCGAACGCCGTTGCTAGCGGGGGGACGGCTCCGTAAGAGGCGCCGCCATTACCGTTGTAGAGAACCACGGACCACCCTGACAGGTCGGCCCCGGCAGTGGCCGCGATCTCCACGGCCTCTCCTGCATCCCCACCATTGTTGTCATAGTGAATCTCATTGATCGTCACCACCACGTCCTGGTCGTCGCACTCGATGGTCGAGGCAAAGGTGGCCAGGGGGAAGGCGGTTGTCGCCGCGCCGTTGGTCGTTGCTCCATCCAGGGCGTTGGTGCCGCGAAACTGCCAGGCACCTAAGTCGAAGGGCCCGGCGCAGGCCGGGTTGTTGGTTCGGTACGCCCAGCCGTCGGTGTATTCCCAATCTTTCCCCGTGCCGTCCTCGCCCACGACACCGAACTCGTCGATTTTCGACCCGCTTTTATACAAAATGATCGCGTCATCACCGTTGATCGACAGCGCGCCTCCGGTAAAGTCAGGGGCAAAGCCGAAAAATTCCGTAAATCCGTCGGATTCGCTGGCAGCATAAATGAACCCACCCGCTAGCACCGACCCCGTGAGAGTCGTCAGTTCAGGCCCCTGCGCATCGGCGCCATTGTTGGCCGATTCAATGCCGTAGATGCTCAGATCAGCGATGTCTTCCGTGGCATACAGCTCCACCGCCTTCGGCACGCCTCCACTTCTGGGGCCGTCGATAACGCCGGTGATCAGCAATTGTGCGTTGGCGTTTATCGCCAAGGCGGAAACCGCCAGCGTAAGTACTAATTTCTTCATTCGAAAAGGTCCTGTGAGATCAAGAGCGTGAGGCAGCTTGTTGGGCAAACGATACCCATTCATCAGATTCAACCAGAGACCCGTTACAAGCTGGTTACGGAAAAGTTACCGTTGCTCCGGGGATAGGTCAGGCACTCGCTCTTGATATACAGCGTCGCAGGATTGGACACACTCACCGGTAAGTTAACAACCACCCTACCAGCGGCCGCCGCTCTTTCGAATTCGACTCAAATTGAGCATCGACTGATGCGATGCTGATGCCATCCTTGGCGCTGGGATGCCAACATACGCAAGACCATCCCGGATCCAACAAAAATTGAGTGAGGTATAGGCAGACCTACAGGAAATGATTGTCGCTCGCTAACTTCGGAGGCGCATGGGACGGGGGCGCTCGGTATCAGTCGCCACGAATGGGGCGCTTGCTGCAGTTGGCCAAAATCATGTGTGCAAGTCGATTTTCAGGTTTGAACAGATTGCAGCAATGGCTCAAAACACCTCAGACTGTGTGAAAACTTCTCACCGAGATATGATTCAACTTTCTCGCTGAAGAGTTGCTGCCATGAGTGGATTCATCGAGGGCGAAAGCCGATCACAGGCCACGCTGTTTCCTGAACGCATTGACGATTACATCGCAGAAGAGAACGCGGTTCGCGTCATCGACGTGTTCGTCGATGAGCTGGACCTCTCCGGTTTGGGTTTCAAAACAATTCCCGCCGTCACGGGTCGACCCGCCTATAACCCGGCGATGATGCTGAAGCTCTATATCTACGGTTACCTCAATCGCATCCAATCGTCTCGCCGGTTAGAGCGCGAGGCCGGGCGCAATGTCGAGTTGATGTGGTTAACGGGCAGACTGACGCCGGACTTCAAAACCATCGCTGACTTTCGCAAGAACAACGGTGAAGCCATTCGCCTGGTGTGTCGAGAGTTCGTCATGTTGTGCCGCAAGCTCAATTTATTCAGCGATGCCTTTGTGGCGATTGATGGCAGCAAGTTCAAAGCGGTGAACAACCGCAATCGCAACTTCAGCAAAGCCAAGATCAAGAGACGCCTGGAGCAGATCGACGACAGCATCGCCCGCTATCTGGATCAGATCGCCAGCGCCGACCGGCGCGACAGTGAGGCCAGTCACACCAAGACCGATCGACTGGAAAGTAAAATCGCGGCGCTCAAGGAGGAGATTCAGGCACTAAAAAAGCTGGAGGTCCGGATGCTGGCAACACCGGACCAACAGATATCCCTGACTGATCCTGACGCCCGCGTAATGTCCACCGCAGCGCGCAGCAAAGCGATTGTCGGCTACAACGTACAGGCCGCTGTGGATACAGAGCACCATTTAATCGTAGCCCACGAAGTCACCAACATCGGTCACGACCGTTCGCAATTGGCCAACATGGCGCTCCAAGCCAAAGAAGCGACCGACCGCGAGGACCTGTCGGTACTGGCGGACCGCGGTTACTTTAGTGGGGCCGAGATATTGGCCTGCGAGAACGCTGGCATTACGACCTACGTGCCCAAGACTCAAACCTCGAACAACCAGGCCAAAGGACTGTTTGCTCGAGCAGACTTTGTCTACCAGCCGGAAGACGACGAATACGAATGTCCTGCCGGCGAGCGATTGATCTATCGGTTCACAGATAACTCAAAAGAGCATTCGATGCGTCGTTACTGGTCGTCGGCCTGCCCGCAGTGCGAGCTAAAGCCAAAATGCACGACGGGCAAGGAACGCCGTATGGGTCGCTGGGAACATGAAGAGATACTGGAGGCGATGGAGGATCGGGTGGACCGTCTGTCGAACTGCATGCGCATTCGCGGCAGCACGGTGGAACACCCGTTTGGCACGATCAAGTCCTGGTTGGGGCCGACGCACTTCCAGATGAAGACGCTCAAACACGTCAGCACGGAGATGAGCCTGCATGTCCTGTCCTACAACCCCAAACGGATGTTGCAGATGTTTGGTGTTGTGCCGCTGATGGCGGCGATAAGGGGCTAAGCAGCCTCATTTTGCGCCTAGAAATCTATAATCTGAGGCCGCGTGTGCGCGATTCTGAGCGACGCGCTTTGAAAACCGAATAACTGCCAAGGAAATCTGCGACGCCGCAAGGGCCTCTCAGTGAGTCGAGCGGATCTGCTGTGCGCAGCAAATCGGTGCGAGAAGTACCGAGGCGAGTTTTGACACAGTCTGACCTCATAGCGGCCGGTCGATGGAGAGTAAACAAAATGGTTTTTAGGACCGCCATAGGCCAACAGTGCAAGTTTGATGCGCACCGGTTCTGCGGCAGTTTCCCCCTCATAGCAGACGTCGCAGACTCCTAGGTTGGGGCGAGCCTGTCGTTGGTGATCGTCCAGAGCCTGACAGTAGAAGGGGCCCGCGATAGCGGGCCATGTCAGGTTTGGTCTTAAGCCTCGCGACGAAGCCCCATGACGAGAAGTCCTAAGCCTACAAGGGCGAGGCTGCCCGGGCCAGGCACGGACGATGCCTCTTCGAAGCGGAAATTAGCGCCAAGCCACACACCGCCAGTATTGTCTGTTTGCGTCGGAAAGCCGAAGGTGGAATCGAAAGGGGAATAACGATCATTGAATACGCTAACCTGCGGATCAATCGCACACGCACCCCCTTGGCCCGTGTCACACGAAGACGCGATACCGGCACCACCAAGATACGCGCCAACTACGTACGTTTGCCCCGCACTCAACAGATATGGGCTGATTGACTCAAACCGGAACAATCCGTCGAGCTCTCCAGCGGTGCCCGCAGGAACAAGTGTCGACGTTAACAAGTCTCCAGCGTTCGACCACAAACCTACTTGAGCGCTCTCTTCCAGGCCATCAGCGCCTGAGTCGTAAACTCCGAGAGAAGTCACAGAGATTGCGCTGCTTACTGCGAACTCAAACCCCAACGTATAACTCGACGAGCCAAACTCTGCTCCTGGTGTGGTGAGGTCTATGATCGGGCCAGCAGCGACGATTGTAGACGTTAGGCCAAAAAGTAACCCTGCTAAGTAACGCATCATCCTTATCAACTCCTATTCTCTAACAAATGGAGTAAACAATGCATGATCCATGCCCATCACTGGATAACCTATATCAGTCAGTTTTTTACCGGCGAAGCTCTGACGTGGCCCTCTACTTTTATGACCCACCTGTTAAATTTCCCGACACTGAGTAGCCCGGCAACTTCGGATATGTGGCGTAAACGGCCATATTCGCCGCCTAATAGCGAATGACCGATATTGGAGGTGCAAAGAAACCTGACACCTCTTCCAGCCTAACCGGCAGAAGTGGGTCAGAAGCGGTCATCCACTCCCAGGGGCTGTGAACGACTCAAAATAGGCGGAAGCGGACGTCAACGCCTTTGTTTTAATCATCCCAAAAAGCTCTTGTCTGGGGATCCACAGCGGTCTGAGCAGAGCATCGTTGCGGAGCAATTCTTGTCCCTGCTCCGAAGCTTTCGCCTGACTAATGAGCAGTTCAAAGTCTTCTTTAAAATCAGCAATCTTCTTGCGCAAACGCTCATCCTGTTTTTCGCTTCGAGTGTTAACCACATCGACGATGGCCCACAGCACAATGCTTCTGTTGCGGTCGTAGAGCGCCTGAACATCGGGATCCAGATTGTCTTCCCAGTCACGGACAATCGTCGTTACGCGCTGCTGCCACCCCGGCTCCCGCTCAAGCTCCCTATCCAGAGCTGCCATCCAGGCCCTGCGCTCACCCAGCCAGACCTCATCGGAGCGCAGAAGCTCATCGGCGGCAACCCGGAGCCGGTCGGATTGCGCATCATTTAATCGACCGAGGTAATCTTCGAGCGTCTCTTCGAGATTTTCAAAAGCATCATCGCGCATCTCCTCATCATCACGATCGAGGTATTTGCGCTCATATTTGCGCTGCTTTTTTTCCATCACCTTCATGAAGTCGCGGATTTGTTTGTCACTGAGGCTCGCGCCCAGCTCCAAAAGTTGTTCAAGCCCCGGATCCCGAATTCGAAACCACGCCTCCTCGGCGCGGTCCGCGTAACTTTCCAGGGTTGCCACGGTGAAGGGTGACTCCAGATCCTGTTCAACGCTGTCCAGAAAATCTACATAGCGCGGCAGCTCCTCCCGCCGATGCCAGTCGAGAATAACCTCGAGCCCCACATCAAATGCCCGGGACTGACTACGCGTGAGATCCACATAGCGCCCGAGGTACCAGGGCAAAATAGTGTCGAGACGGTTGTAGACCAGAGTGGTACTGCTACAGGCTGTAACCAGGAGCAGACAGGCTCCCAGCAGACCCCCGCGCCAGGAGAACAGTCGTGCTCCCCGGGATATGCCGTGCCTACTCGTAGTCAAAGCCTTCCGTAGCAAAAAGCATCTCGGGATTGCGAAAGCATTTGAACTCCAGATGATTACCGGCGGGATCGCGTACAAAGCAGGTCCGCTGCTCCCCCTGGCGCCCGGCAAAACGGGTGGTGGGCGCAATGGCGTAATCCACGCCGGCTGATTTCAGGCGGCTTTGGAGGGCATCCCAGTCATCCCAGTCCAGGACCACGCCGAAGTGGCTCGCCGGCACAGCCTCACCGTCGACGGGATTGCGCGCCACCGCCGGCATATCATCCTTCGCTACCTTGTGGACCACGAGCTGATGACCGTAAAAATCGTAGTCGATCCAGCGAGGCGAGGAACGGCCCCGGGGGCAACTCAAAATGCCGCCATAGAAAGTTTCGGCAGCCTCAAGGTCGTCCACGGGAAGCGCCAAATGGAATGCTGTACTTGGCATGGGATCTCCGGATATTTAGCGGTAGTTGAAAGCGTGTAGCAGACGGAATCATAGCGAACCTTTTGCCAAGGGGAAGCGGCAACTCTCATTTAGCCTGTGCTAATGTGCTGCGTTTGCTGACTTTGGCCGTAACATGCCCACGCTAGAAGAATTCTCCCAACGGTTTGTCGACGCGGTTTGGGGTACCCCCCTCGTCGCATTGCTCCTCGGGGGCGGCATTTTCTTTCTGTTTTACTCCCGGGCACTGCCCTATAGACATTTCGGCCATGCCGTCGGCATCATGCTCGGTCGCCACGATACGCCGGGCGAGGCTGGTGAACTCTCCCACGGCCAGGCACTGGCCGCAGCTTTGTCCGGCACCATGGGCCTCGGCAATATTGCCGGCGTATCCCTCGCCATCGTGGCAGGGGGCCCCGGCGCCGTATTCTGGATGTGGATTTCGGCGCTCGTGGGCGTGGCCACCAAGTTTTTTACCTGCTCCCTGGGTGTGATGTACCGCGGAGAGGACAGCATGGGCAAGCTTCAGGGCGGGCCCATGTACATTATTCGTGAAGCCCTGCCCAGGCAGTTCTATCCCCTCGCGATTTTATTTGCCGTGGCGGGGCTCGTGGGCACGCTGCCGCTTTTTCAAGCCAACCAGCTCACGGCACTGATCGGTGACACGGTGTTCAACGGCAATATGCCTGGCTGGGGTGGTCCCACCATCGGTATCTGCATCGCCTGTTTGGTGGCCGGCGTTATTTTTGGGGGGCTTCCTCGTGTGGCCAAGGTCGCCGTCGCCGTGCTTCCCAGCATGGTGGTGGTCTACATGTTGATGACGCTCTACGTGATCATCAGCAACGCTGCACTGGTACCCGCGGTATTTGCCAGCATTGTCACCGAAGCGTTTACACCGCAGGCGGCGGGAGGCGGCTTTATCGGCACCCTGTTGATCGGTATCAGTCGGGGCGCATTCTCCAACGAAGCGGGGGTGGGCACCGAAGTGATGGCCCACGGCGCGGCCCGCACGAACGAACCCATCCGCGAAGGCCTGGTAGCGATGCTCGGGCCGGTCATCGACACGCTCCTGGTGTGCACCTGCACTGCGCTGGTCATTCTTCTCACGGGGCAGTGGCAGGTTCCGGGGGAGCTCTCCGGTATCACCTTGACGGCCAACGCCTTTGTGGGCGAGATGGGGCATTTTGGCCTGATACCCCTGGCGTTTGTCACGCTGATTCTCAGCACCACGACAATGTTCACGGGTTGGTACTACGGCGCGAAGTGCTTCGGGTTCTTATTTGGCGCGGAGGTGCAGCACCATTTTCGCTGGGTCTTTGTGGGCACCGTGATCGTCGGCGCCAGCGTCAGCATTGACATGGTGTTTAATATTATTTCCGGTGCCTACGGACTGATGGCAATACCCACCATGGTAAGCACCCTGGTGCTGGCACCCAAGGTCATGGCGGCAGCCCGGGAGTACTTCGCTCGCCACCCCTACTAAAGTAATCGCTTACTTACGCCTTAAAGCTTTTGGATGCAGGCATCATCTCGCTTAAGCGGCGGCGCTGCTGGTATCTGCCAGCGCCGGAGAACGACTAAGGGCGCCCAGAATCGCTAGGAGGGAGGCCTGGACGATATCGTGGCTACGTCCCACGCCGCAGCTGCGATCTCCCTCAATATTGAGCTGGATATAGCACACGGCTTCGGCATCGGCACTCTGGGACAGAGCGTGCTCGCTGTACTCCACCAGCACAATGGATTTGCCCACAAAGCGCTCCAGGGCATCCACAAAGGCCGCCACCACGCCGTTACCGGTGCCGCTCAACTGACGGGATTGGGAGCCGTCCTGGATGGTGAGCTCCAGATTATCGACACCCCCTGCACGACGCAGTTGGTAATCATTGAGACGCCAGCGCGGTGAATCGGGAAGATAGGTTTCCTGAAACAAACTGTAGATGGCCTCAGAGCCCACCTCACCCTCAGTATCTTCTGCATAGGCCTGCACCGTGGCGCTGAAGTCGATCTGTAGCCATCGCGGCATGTCGTAGCCGTGATCCGCGTGCATAACGTAAGCAACACCACCCTTACCGGACTGGCTGTTGATGCGGATAACTTCCTGATAAGAGCGGCCAATGTCCGCGGGATCGATGGGCAGGTAAGCCACTTCCCACGGCCGGGTCTCATCACCTTCCCGCCGCGCGAGGCACTTTTTGATGGCGTCCTGGTGACTGCCGGAGAAGGCGGTAAACACCAGCTCTCCTGCGTAGGGGTGGCGGGGATGCACGGGCAACTGTGTGCAGGCTTTCACGGTCTCAATAATCTCATCCATGCCCGCGAGGTTCAGCTCGGGGTCGACGCCCTGGCTGTAAAGATTCATGGCCATGGTGATGATGTCCATGTTGCCCGTGCGCTCGCCGTTACCCATGAGCGTGCCCTCGATGCGGTCCGCGCCGGCCATGACACCCAGTTCGGCCGCGGCTACGGCGCAGCCCCTGTCGTTGTGCGTGTGCAAAGACAGAACAATGCTGTCCCGCCGCGCGACATGGTCACAGAACCATTCGATCTGATCCGCGTAGACATTGGGGGTGCTCATCTCCACCGTCGCCGGCAGGTTGATGATGCATTTCTTTTCCGGGGTGGGCTGCCAGACGCTGGTGACCGCATCGCAAACCTCCACGGCGTAATCCAGCTCCGTACCGGTGAAGCTCTCCGGGGAGTACTCGAAGGTCCAATCGGTATTCGGGTAACGACCCGCGTAGTCTTTTACCAGGCGGGCACCGTTTTCGGCGATGGCTTTAATGCCCTCTCGGTCCAGACCAAAAACCTGCTCACGCTGCACCGTAGACGTGGAGTTATATACGTGAACGATGGCCCGGGGCACGCCCTCAAGGGACTCAAAGGTCCGGGCAATCAATTCCTCACGGGCCTGGGTAAGGACCTGAATCGTGACGTCGGCAGGGATACGCTTGTTTTCGATGAGATTGCGCACAAAGGCGAAGTCGTGGCCGGAGGCCGAGGGAAAGCCAACCTCAATCTCTTTGAAGCCCAGTTTTACCAGGAGCTCCCACATACGCAGTTTCTGCGCCGCCGTCATGGGCTCAATAAGCGCCTGATTACCATCGCGCAGATCCACACTGCACCAGTTGGGCGCGCGTCGAATCTGCCGGTCGGGCCAACGACGGGACGTCATCGGCACCGGGGCAAAAGTGGGGTATCGGCGGTGATCAAAGCGGCTCATGGCGAATTCCGTGCTGATGTGAAGCTGAGGTCGGTATTTTAACAGCGCGGAGCGGGTAAGCGCCGACGCTGTGCCGACCGAATGGCCAGAGGCCCGAAACGTTTTTTTTAACCACAGGACTCACGGGTAATGCCTGAGGTGGAGGCTGGCGACGTTGCCCGGCAGGCGTACCTTGTGAGCATTGCCGACGCTGACCGAGGGGTAGCTCGCAAGCGGCGGGGCAACGTTTGCACCAGAGCCCACAGTATAGGCGGGGTCGCGTAGGGAATTACTGCAAACTACGGTGTAATCTGCCCTATATAGAGAGATTATCACTTCAAAATGGCCTTTTATTAGCTATAGTAGCTATCATCAAACAAATCACTGGAGATTTTATAGTGCCCGCGCCTGAGCTCGACCGTCTGGATCGACGGATTCTCCAGCACCTCCAGGCCGATGCGCGCATCAGCAACCTGGACCTGGCGGCTGCCATCGGCCTGTCTCCGACCCCCTGTGCCCGACGGGTGAAACGCCTGGAGGAGTCGGGACTCATCCGGGGCCATGTCACGCTCCTTGATCAACAGCAGCTTGGACTCACCCTGACGGCGTTTATCAGTATCAGCATGGACCGGCATACCCCGGACCGTTTCGACGCCTTTGAGGAGGCGGTCAGGGATTATCCGGAGGTGATCGAGTGCAATGTGGTAACCGGCCAGAATTCGGACTATCTGGTGCAAGCGGTGGTGCCCGACATGACGTACTACGAGCGATTTTTGCTGGGCAAGCTTACGCGTATTCCCGGTGTGACCGGCGTCCACTCCAGCTTCGTGTTACGCCGCGTGGTTCAGCGCACGGCACTACCCCTGGAGCATACTGCCCGGGAGACTTAGGCGGCCCAGGAAGCCCTTGACGGCGTTATGAAAGGTCAGCGGGCCCGCGGACCGGCGAAAAACCAAATCAAAACGCCAATAACGGGGAGCAACAGAATCACAAGGGTCCATAGGAGCTTCGACCCCATGGAGTTTGGCGCCTGCAAAACGTTGATAATCGCCCACACGTCGGCGATGAGAACGAGGAGTCCGAAAATACCGCTGACTTCTATACCCACTTACATCTACTCCTTATCTGTTTGTTTGTTTGTTTGCTTGACTGACGGATTTCCATCGCCTGGCCAAGAACTGATCTTGGTAATCCAGACATTCGCAATGCACAAATTATACGCCACGCGCTCCCAGGATTCTCCGCAACCCGTTCCGGTGCGCCCGCTGTCAAAGTATTCTCCGGGCGTTATTGCTTAGCTGCCTGCTTGGGCTCAATCATCAAATAGGTCGACTCCTGCTCTCCCACGTTAAGTGCCTCGTGCCAGGGAATCCCATCAGGGTTGGAGAACATATACGCGTCGGGAATTTCCATCGTACGCGTGCCGTCGGCATCCGTTATCTCCATGATTCCGCCGCTAATCACATAACCCACATGAGGAGGGTGATAGTGGCGTTCGTGGCCTACCCCTGGAGGAAAGCTGCAGCGCAAAACCCGGAGATTGTCATCTTCGTGGAGCTTCTCGCAAACCGGCTCGCCATCCCAACCGGCCTCGAGGGGACCGGGAAGATCTCCGGCACTCACACCGACGCAATTCACGGCGGCCGCCAGCGCTAAGATTGCGGATCGCCGCATGTACTTTTCTCCCAAGAGTGATTCGACGGTTCATTGTAACCATTGCATTGCGTCATCAAATCAAATCGCTCTACGTTTGAACCTGCGTCGACGCATTTGTGTGTAGGGTGTCGCGAGCCTAGACTCCCCCCATGACTAAACTCTCCGTACTCGATCTTGCCAATATCGGCGAGGGCTTTACCCCCGCAGATGCCCTCGCCAATGCTCTCGACCTCGCACAGCATGCGGAAGCTGCGGGCTATCATCGCTTCTGGCTGGCCGAGCATCACAACTTTGATGGTATCGCCAGCGCCGCCACCGCGGTGTGCATCGCCCACGTTGCCGGCGGCACGAGGAGCATACGGGTGGGTGCTGGCGGCGTGATGCTGCCCAACCATTCTCCCCTGGTGATTGCAGAGCAGTTCGGCACCCTGGCCACGTTGTACCCGGACCGCATCGATCTTGGTCTTGGCCGCGCTCCGGGCACGGACCAGAACACCCTGCGTGCAATGCGCCGCAGTGCCGACGCTTCAGAGCACTTCCCCCAGGACGTTGTAGAGTTACAGGCGCTATTGGGGCCGCGCCAGGACGGTCAGTCCCTCCGTGCAATCCCCGGCGAGGACACAAACGTACCCCTTTGGATACTCGGGTCGAGCCTCTTCGGCGCCCAGCTCGCTGCCATGCTGGGACTGCCCTATGCTTTTGCATCGCATTTCGCGCCCCAGGCCCTGCATCAGGCTATCAACATCTACCGCGAGCGCTTCGAGCCATCGGCGCAGCTTGCCAGCCCCCGGGTGATGGTGAGTTGCAACGCAATCGTTGCCGACACCGAAGACGAAGCAAGGCGCCTCTTTACCTCATCACAGCAGACCTTCACCCGCATGGTGCGCGGCGGCCGGGGCAAGCTGCCACCGCCCATCGACGACATCGAAACCTTCTGGTCGCCTGCGGAAAAAGCCCAGGTATCGTCCATGCTCGCCTGCTCGTTTTATGGATCGCCGGAAACCATTCGCGAGAAGATCCAAACCTTGATCGACGCAACGGCTGCTGACGAGCTCATGGTCTCGGCGGCCATCTGGGATCACAAGGCACGTGTGCGTTCCTTCGAGCTGCTGGCTGAGGCCATGGGGCAGAATACCGAAAAGAGTACCCAGCAGAGCACCGAAGAAGCGGTGCTGACGTCGGCGTGACTAAGCCGGATTCCATCAAGTGGCCAAAACTCTTTGCGGAGTCCATCGCAATTGTTGCGAGCATTCTTCTGGCGTTTGCTATCGATGCCTGGTGGGACGAACAGAAAGAGCGCCGCTACGAGAAAGACAGCTTGCTGGGGTTCAACGCGGAGTATGACGAACACTTCAAAGATATTAGTCGGCAGATCGACTTTCATGAACAGCTTCTTCGCGGTATCGCTACGCTTCTCGAAGCCTGCGCAGTGGGCAGCTACGAAGAAAACAGTGTCAGTATCGATGACGCAGTATGGGCATCGCTTGTCCCGGTAACGACAGATCTTGGATCCAGCGTTCGCGATTCCCTCATTAACGCTGGGCGGATCGAAATCATCAGCGATATTGAACTGCGTAAAAAGCTCGCCGATTGGGATCGGTATCTTGATGAGCTGACCGACACGCAACTGGCCAGCGCTGATCTCGTAAGGGAGCAACTTCTGCCCTTCTACTCCAAACACGGAATAGGGCTGGCTCACGGAAACAACGGTAAGGACGGCACGCCCTGGCCACGGGCAACAAAACCCTCAAACCCGGATTCCGAGGCTTTCACTCAGTTGTTCAAAGATCGGGCCTACTGCACGACCCTTGAGTATCGCTACGCCAACATGAACCATACCTTGGATGAGTATCGCTACGTTTTAGAGGCCATCGAAGAAATACAAAGGTTGCTCGAAAAGCCCTGACTACGGAGAAGCAAATGAGCTACATCGACGGTTATTTGATTGCCGTGCCGACGGCGAATGAACAAAAGTACATCGACTACGCACAGTCCAGCGACAGCATCTTCATCGAGATGGGCGCAACGAGAGTAGTCCAGTGCTGGGGTGACGATGTTCCCGAAGGAAGCACCACGGATATGCGCAAAGCCGTACAGGCGACAGCCGACGAATCCATTGTGTTCGCATGGGTCGAGTGGCCAGACAAAGACACCCGCGAAGCCGCAATGGCGACGATGATGTCCGACACCTTTGAGGATGATCGACTAAACACCCAGAAGAATCCGATGCCCTTTGATGGCAGCCGTCTTATCTATGGCGGCTTTAAACGCATCGTCGAACTTTAGGGCCCCTGCTTTCGACCAGGACCGACGACGGGACAGTAATAACTCTGAGTAAAAGCTAAGGCGCCCTCTCTCCTAGCGCGACAATCCCGACAGGGGCCACGAGGGAATCTCGCCGCAACCCAAATCCTGATACTCACGAGAAACGAACTGTTCACTCAGACCGTTGTTGTCCAGGAACAGGTCGACGTAGAGGGCGCAGCGTAAACGCTCGGGCAGCGACTCTTCTTTAGCAAGGCGCTGCTTTACATCCTCCACGGTCACACTGATGCGCCGGGAGCGCACACCCCCATCCTCCGCAGCGTCCAACAGCATGAGGTTGGGCTCCTCCGCACTCCAGGAGGGCCAGGCGGCTTGCGCCGAGCTTCGGCCGCTGCCCGGACGACCGCTGTAGGCAAAGCCCGCCCAGTAATCCCGCATGGCACGTCCAAGTGCCTCGCGCTCCTCATAGTTACCGGCATAGAAAACCCCGGGTGCGACGCGACTGATCAGGGGACCAAACAGAAAATCCAGCTCCAGGGCATGAGAGGCCCCGAGGAGCTCAGGCAAATCTACAAACCAGTTTTTCTGCATGCTATCCCAGTCAAAGCGGTAGGCGTACAGAGGCGTATCGGGACTGCTCTCGCTGATGAGCGACAGCGGGAGATCCACGCCCGTCGCCTTCCAGGCATCGCTGTGATAGCGGTTTAGGCGCTCATAGCGCTCGGGGTCATCCACCCGCGGTAGCACGCCCAGCAAATTTGAGGTGTAGCGCCCGGAAAGCAACAGGAACAGCTTCATCTCGTCGCGATTTCCCCCAATCATCAGGGGCATCTGGTTCCAACGCGCGGGGTCGTTGAATATCTCCGTGAGGGGTTCCTCGGGCAATACCACGCCATCGCGGAACAATGCCGGCGCACGGTATAGGCCGCCGGGCGTGAAGAGGGGCGTCATGATGTCCTCAACACTGAGTCGTCGAAAATAGCGGGCGAGCTCAGCTGCCGGCATCTGGTCTATCGGAGCTGATGCCTCGGGACCGTCGTCTTGCTGAAGCCAGGCTCGGGCTAAAGCGTAGGAGCCGTTGGGATGACCTGGCTGGGGATCGTCCGGAGGATTTTCCGCGCGGCTGCGCGTAAAGGTCCCGGGGAAGCCACTCTGGATAATTGCCCCGTGAAACAGGCCTTTGGCCAGGGGGGATGCCAGTAAGCCAAAGATATTGCGACCGCCGGCGGACTCGCCAAACACGGTGACCCGCTCAGGATCGCCGCCAAAATTTTCGATGTTGTCCCGCACCCACTTGAGCGCCGCAATCATATCCAGGAGGGCGTAGTTTCCCGAGGCGTCCTCCGCCGAGACGCCGTCGCGCAGTGCGGCATGGCTAAACCAGCCAAGAAGCCCGAGGCGGTAGTTCAGGGTCACCATCAGCACGCCCTGCTCCTGAACAAAAGCAGAGCTCTCGTAGGGGACGGCCGAGCCGATGGTGTTTCCACCACCGTGAATGAACACCATCACGGGCAAGCCGGCTTTCTCGTCTATACCGCCGGGAGCAAAGACATTGAGGGACAGGCAGTCCTCGCTGCCGATAAGGGTGCCGGGATCTGCCGTGGAGGCAGACAGGCGACTGGCAAACTGCGGGCATACATCGCCAAAGGCGAGACTCTCCCGGGGGCGTGCCCAGGGCTGTACAGGTTCCGGAGCGCGCCAACGGCGCTCACCCACCGGGGCAGCAGCGTAGGGAATGCCGAGCCAGAGCTGTGCTCCCGGCGCACTGATGCCACCCAGCACCGGCCCGGACTGCGTGTCCCGCAGTGTGCTGTTATCTGCCATTAGCGTAAGCGGGCCATCGACCGTCTCTTGTCGGTCGATATACAGCCCACCAACAATGAGCGCCAAACCCGTGATCAGTACTAGCCAACGCATTTGCGGTTCCTCCTGCGCGCTACTTTAACGTCAGCGGGGCCGACGGAGAACATCCCCCGGGAAAATGCATCCTGTGGCGAGGGAGCACAACGCCCTGGTGTACCATTGCGCGCCCATGGCATACACCCCCGAAAACTCGCGTCTTGATCCCGGCTCCAAAGCAACGCTGATGTTTCTTGCAGCGCTGGTCGCCCTGGGCCCGCTTAGCGTTGATATGTACCTGCCGGCAATGCCGGCCATGCAACAGGCCTTCAACACTGACATCGTGCATATGCACTTTACCCTTAGCGCCTATCTCTGGGGCTTTGCGGTCTTTCATCTCGCCTGCGGTCCCCTCGCGGATCGTTTTGGACGGAAACCGGTACTTCTTGGGGGCACAGGACTGTTTGTTCTGGCCTCCGCAGGCTGCGCTCTGGCGAACAGCGTAGAGGAGCTGACCACCTATCGGTTTATGCAGGGGGTCGGTGCCTGCGTAGGACCCACCCTGGCCCGCACCATCACGCGAGACATCTTTGGACCGAAGGGTGCCGCCCGGGCGTTATCACTGATTGCCATGCTTATGGCACTTGCACCTGCCGTGGCCCCGGGGCTTGGAGGGCTTATGCTGCGCTACGTGGAATGGCCAGCGGTCTTCGTTTTTCTCAGTGTTTATGGGTCGATTGTCATGGTAATCATCGGCTTTCGCATACCGGAGACCCTGGCTGAGCCACAAAGTCTGCGCCCCGGAAACATCGCTGCCAATTACCTTGTGCTGTTGAGGGATCCGGTGTTTTTACCCATCGCCGCAGCCAGCGCGCTGGTCTATGCGGGACTGATGGCCTACCTTGCCTGTTCCGGCTTCGTCTTTATCGACATGCTGGGCGTACCCGTGGAGTATTTCGGCTTTATCTTTCTGAGTTCGGTGTTTGGCTACATGGGAGGCAGCGCCGTGAGCGCGCGCCTCGCTGTCCGATACGCCACATCTGAGTTGTTACTCCTCGGTGGGGTGATCGCTACGGTCGCGGTGCTGTCCATGCTCCCTCTGCACCTCCTGGCACCCACCTCAATACTGGCACTGATTCTACCCATGAGCTTTTACTCCGCCGCCCTGGGCCTGGTGCTGCCTCAGGCCATGGCCATGGCCATGGAACACTTCCCTAGAATCGCCGCCACCAATTCATCGCTGTTTGGTTTTTTACAGATGGGACTGTCAGCGGTGATCACGGTCGCGGTGGGAAGCGTATTAGTGTCATCACCGCTGCCCATGATCATCACCATGGCAGTGACTCAGGTGCTTGCACTGCTTTTAATGGTTTACGGCAGGGCGCAGAGCAAAAAACATTACCCTATTCACCCTTTATCTACGGAGCCCGACTCACCATGAAGATTGGCATTATCAGCGGTAGTCATCGCAACGATTCTCAAAGCGAAAAGATAGCGCGCTACGCACTGGGGAAGCTCGAAAAGCACGGCCTTTGCTACGAAACCTACTTGTTTTCCCTGGCCGACAACCCCCTGCCATTCTGGGACGAGGGGCTTTGGAATGGCGATCCGAAATGGGAAGAAGCCATTGGTGAGCTCCGCGATGAGCTCAACAGCTGCGATGGTTTTATTGTCGTGACGCCGGAGTGGCACGGCATGGTGCCTTCAGGACTCAAAAACCTCTTTCTGCTGTTTCCCGGTTCTGGTGAGCTGGCTCACAAGCCCGCCCTCATCGTGGCGGTATCCGGCGGTGCCGGAGGTGGAGCCTATCCCGTTGCGGAGCTGCGCATGAGTAGCTACAAAAACAGCCGGATCTGCTATCTGCCGGAACATCTCATCGTGCGTAATGCAGGCATGGTATTTAACGAAGACAGCGCCGAAAACGACGACAAGCAGCATGACTACCTGGATGCGCGGCTCACGTACTGTCTGGAGATGCTCGGTGAATACACCAAAGCGTTTCAGCAAATCAGAGCGAGCGGTAAAACCTCGCTGGAGGAGTACACCAACGGCATGTGATTAAACCAGGGAGGGTCTTACCAGCGGCAAGAACGCCCCGCCGCTATGGGCGGCGGGGCGGTTTATTAGATTAGGACTTGGAGTCTGCCATCTGCATGGCGCGTTCTTTCTCAATGAGAAAATCCGCAATCTTGAGCATATTTGCCTGACCACCGGCCTTGCGTGTGCTGATGCGATACTTCCCCGCCACCATCAGTTCCGGCGTACCGGTGATTTTAGCGGCACGGGCCCGTGCGTTTGCCTGTCGGGCCTGGCTGCCAACGCCGAAGGAGTTAAACGCCTTGGAAAAGTCCTCCCGGGAAACGCCATTAGCGGCAAACAGGTCCGCCAGCTCGTCCTCATTAGCCAGGCGCTTGCGATCTACATTGAGGGCCTGAAACAGCGGCATGTGCATTTTATCCAACACGCCCAGCGCCTCTGCGGCATAAAAAGCTTTTGCGTGGATTTCCATCGGTCCGTTCCACATGGCGGGTGAGCCCTTCACAACCACGTCGTCCGCCAGACCTTTTTTCCATTGCGTCAGCTGAGGCTCGAAGGTGTAGCAGTGGCCACAGCCGTACCAGAAAAACTCCGTGACCTCGATTTTGTCAGAGCTTCCACGGATGGCCGGGGAGATAACATCGTAGTGCTCTCCCGCCACGTAGTTTTCGTCTTGGGCCTGAGCGGACAGCGCCGCCAGCTGCAGGGCGAGCATCGCGAAGGCAGCGAGGCAAATACGCTTAAGCATAATCTTCTCCAGAAACATCTTGGGGTTAACTACTCGGACAGGCATCGTAACGAAAAGTTCGTCTTTTGGGCACCGCCATGGATCCCGGTCGTTATTCAAATCCGTCTATCAAAAAAAACGGCCCGCAAGGCGAGCCGTTTATCGAACTACTGCGTTCAGAAATGCTGGCTAGTTGAGGCCCGACACATAGGCCGCCACCGCTTCGATTTCCATATCAGAAAGGCCGAAAGCGTTGCTGCGCATGATTTTGGTCTCACCGCCGGTAACGCGACCCGTGGGATCCTCGTAACCTTTGCGATAAGCCTTGAGCTGCGATGCTACGTAGTCTGCATGCTGACCGCCGAGGGCAGGAAAGCCCGCTGGTGCGTTTCCGGCACCCCGGGCGCCGTGACAGGCGATGCAGGCAGCCACATTGCGTTCTGCGACACCGGCGCGATAAACCTTTTCGCCCAGGGCAACGAGCTCCGGATCGGCTTTCTCAACCCCGCGAGGCTGGCTGTCAAAATAGGCGGCGATATCCGCAAGATCCTGATCGGACATGTTGTCAACCTGACCAGCCATCTGCGCTACCGGGCGCACGCCATCGCGGATGTACTGGGTCTGCTTGAGCAGGTACTTTTCGCCCAGTCCCGCAAGCTTGGGGAACATTGCAACGGCACTGTTTCCATCAGCACCATGGCAGGCACCGCAGGCAACGGCCTTTTGCTCACCGGCGACGGGGTCACCCTTGAGTATCTCAGCAGCCTGCACACTCGCGGTGCTAACAACTGCGCCTACAATGAACGCTCTGAGAACAAGCAGCTTTTTCATAATTTCAGAATCCCTACGCTTTTTTTCCGGCTGCTTATTCAGCCGGTGTAGACATGTACTTGATCAGTTCCATGTACTCTTCATCCGAACAGTCAAAGCACATGCCCATGGGCGGCATTGCATTGAGACCGTTCTTCACAGACGCCATCAATGCGTCCATGCCCTTGGCCAGCCGAGGCTCCCAGGCTGACGCATCGCCCGTCTTGGGGGCACCGGCGACACCGGCAGCGTGACAGACGGCACAGCTTTTACCGTACTTCTCCATATTCGGCTCTGCATGAGCAGCCATAGCAAGTACCGCTACCGCAGCGGCCAAAATGACTTTCTTCACGGTAAATTCCTCCTAACGGTCAAGGTTGGCGTCCTCACAAGGTCTCAACATGTGCTCAAGACCTCTGGTAATTCGATGCGAGAAACACCCCACAATTCACGCCCCTCTATTTGAAGGGCGCGCTATTATACTCAAGATGGATACCCCAACAAATCACCCGAAGGGCGCCGCCCTGGCCGAGCCCGTCAGCAAACCGGCCTATCGCAAAGCCGCGTTCCTCACCAGCGCCGCCAAAGTCAGCCAATGCCCTGAGGATATTGGCTGGGAAGTGGCCTTCGCAGGACGCTCAAACGCCGGAAAAAGCAGTGCTATCAACAGCCTGACGCAAAACCACAAACTCGCGCGCACCTCCAAAACCCCGGGGCGAACGCAGCTCATCAACTTTTTCACCGTCGGTGAGCAGCAGCGCATCGTCGACCTGCCGGGCTACGGGTATGCCAAAGTACCGCAAAAACTCAAGCAGGACTGGACTAAACAGATGGAGGCCTATCTCCAGGAGCGACAGAGCCTGCGGGGTCTTATCCTGTTATCGGACTGTCGCCACCCCCTCCAGCCCTTTGACCAGCAGATGCTCACCTGGGCCGCAGAAGCGGATATGCCGGTGCACATGCTCCTCACCAAATGCGACAAGCTGTCCAAGGGCGCCGGCAAACAGACCCTTCTCAAGGTCAGAAACAGCGTCGCCCCTCTCGGTGAACTGGTCACCTGCCAGCTGTTCTCGGCACTTAAGCACACAGGGCATGGCGAGTTGATCGCGACCCTTGATCAGTGGCTTACGGATACGTCAGTATTTGACGATGACTCCGAAGAGGCCGACCTCGCCCCCTAAACACCCCCTGCGCAAGCATTCCGCAAACCAGCAGATGACAAGGTTCACTCCCCGAAAAAGACTTGGGGGATCGGTACGTGAACCTTGTCATCTACCGATTCGCTCGCATCGTGCCCAGCGAGCAAGCGCGGGAGTGTTTCGCGAAGCGTAAAAGCGACAGCAGCGAGCGGGGCACTGCCGTGATTGCTCGCGGTTCGTGGCGTAGGAGTCTACGGAAACCACACGCCGGTTCGCTGACATTGTGCTCAGCGAGCAAGCGCGGAAGTGTTTCGCGAAGCGTAAAAGCGACAGCAGCGAGCGGGGCACTGCGGTGATTGCTCGCGTTACAAAGCCAATAAAAATGAAATTTTTCAGCGGTTTATGAGAATTGCGGGCAAAAAAAGGCCCGGTTGCAAAACGAGGAGAAAAGCAACCGGGCAGTCAGGGTCTCTAGGGGTTCGAACGCTGGAAACCATGCTAACCAGCGTTCCGGAACAATGCACTTCACTTCATTGTCACGATAAGTTTGAGGGCGCTTTAGAAAAGAAGTTCCAAAGGAGATGAAAAAAATTTAGTGGGCTTCGTCCCAATTCGCGCCGCGCCCCACCTCGACGAGCAAAGGCACGGCGAGTTCAGCGGCCGCCGACATCTGCTTACACAGCTCATCACAGACAGGATCGAGCTGATCCTCTGCGACTTCCAGCACCAATTCGTCGTGAACTTGCATGATCATCTTCGCATCGACGCTATCGTCGGCGATCCAGCGATCTACGGTGATCATGGCTCTTTTGATGATATCTGCCGCGGTACCCTGCATAGGCGCATTGATGGCGGTTCTTTCCGCCGCCTGCTGGCGATTTTTGTTCCGGACATTGATTTCCGGCAGATACAGACGTCGGCCGAAGAGCGTTTCGACGTAGCCCTGCTCATGGGCAAGGGCCCGGGTGTTGTCCATATACTCCCGCACCCCGGGATAGCGCTCAAAGTACACGTCGATGTAACGCTGGGCCTCGCCGCGATCAAGACGCAATTGCCGGGCAAGACCGAAGGCCGACATGCCATAGATCAAACCAAAGTTAATCGCCTTGGCTTTGCGGCGCTGTTCACCGGACACCGCATCCAGGGACACGCCAAAGACCTCTGCGGCCGTGGCGCTGTGCACATCAAGATTCTCTCTGAAGGCTTCGAGAAGCCCCGCATCCTTCGAGAGATGCGCCATGATGCGCAGCTCAATCTGCGAATAGTCCGCCGCCACCACCTGGTAACCCTCGGCGGCGATAAATGCCTGGCGAATACGCCGACCCTCTTCCGTGCGGATGGGTATGTTTTGTAAATTCGGATCCGATGACGACAAACGGCCCGTGGCCGTCACCGCCTGGTGGTAAGAGGTATGAATTCGCCCCGTGCGCGGGTTGATCATGCCCGGCAGCTTGTCCGTGTAGGTGGACTTGAGCTTGGATAGGCCCCGGTGCTCGATAAGCAGCTTGGGCAGAGGGTAATCCAGCGCAAGTTCCTGCAGGACCTCTTCTGCGGTAGAGGGCGCACCCTTGGGTGTTTTTTTGATGACGGGAAGCTCGAGTTTTTCGAAGAGTATCTGCCCCAGCTGTTTCGGGGAGCCGAGATTAAACACCTGGCCCGCCAGATTGTGAGCCTCCTCTTCCAGAGCCTGTAACCGACCCCCCAGCTCGCGGCTCTGCTCCCAAAGCCGCTCTTCATCCAGCAGTGCACCGGTTCGCTCCATGCGGGAGAGCACCGGTACCAGGGGCAGCTCAATATCAGAAAAGACGCTGGCGAGGCCCGCAGACTCCTGAAGCTTTGGCCAGAGGGTCTCATGGAGCGCGAGGGTGACCTCGGCATCTTCCGCAGCGTAGGGCCCCGCCTGCTCTATGCCCACCTGATCGAAGGTAATCTGCTTGGCGCCTTTGCCTGCTACATCCTCAAAATGAGTGGTACTGCGACCGAGATACTTCAGCGCAAGGCTATCCATGTCGTGGCGCGTGCCCGTGGAATCCAATACATAGGACTCCAGCATGGTGTCAAAGGCGATGCCCTGCATGTGAATGTCGTAGCGCGCCAGCACGCTGGCGTCATACTTGAGATTCTGCCCGAGCTTGGGTTTTGCAGGGTCCTCCAGCAGCGGTTTCAGTGCCGCCAGAATGGCATCGCGGTCTAGCTGCGCCGGCGCCCCGGGATAGCTGTGAGCAAGGGGTACATAGGCTGCCTCACCGCGCTCCACCGCAAAGGACAGGCCCACGATATCCGCTTCCATATAGTTAAGGCTGGTGGTTTCCGTATCAAACGCAAACAACGGGGCCTCGGACAGGCGCGATAACCAGTCATCAAAAGTGGCCTGGTCCAAAACCGTTACATAGTTTTGCTCGCGGGTGTCCGCTTCCACCGTGGCATCGCTGCTATCACCGGATGCCTCGTTCTCCAGCTCGTCTATCCAGCTCTTGAATTCCAGCTCCCGGAACAACGCCAGGAGCGCTGCCTTATCCGGCACGCCATTCGCAAGATCCGCATACACCAGGGGAAGTTTCAGGTCCGTGGCGATGGTCGCAAGCTCGTAGGATAGATAGGCGTTATCCCGCTCCTTCTCCAGCTTCGCCGCCATGGTTTTGGCCCCGCGAAAAGACAGGTTCTGCACTTCATCGAGGGACGCATAAATCTGATCAAGACCGCCAAGGCCCTGGAGGAGACCCAGCGCGGTTTTCTCTCCTACTCCCGGCACCCCGGGGATGTTGTCCACCTTGTCACCCATGAGCGCCAGAAGATCAATGATCAGCTCCGGGGGAATGCCAAATTTATCCACCACGCCCTGGGGATCCATGAGCGTGTCGTTCATGGTGTTCACCAACGTGACCCGATCGTTGACCAGCTGCGCCATATCTTTATCGCCGGTGGATACGATAACGGAGCAGCCCGCCTCACTCGCCTCTTTAGCGAGGGTTCCGATAACGTCATCCGCCTCAACGCCCGGCTCGCAGAGCAGGGGCAGACCCATGCCCCGCACAATGCTGTGAATGGGTTCAATCTGCTCCCGAAGGTCATCGGGCATGGGCGGCCGGTTGGCCTTGTACTCGGGATAAATATCGTCGCGGAAGGTTTTGCCCTTGGCATCAAAGACCACGGCAATGGTGCTCTCGGGGTAATCCTTCTGGAGGCGGCGAATCATGTTGATAACGCCTTTGACCGCGCCCGTGGCCGCACCCTTGGAGTTCGTGAGCGGCGGGAGGGCGTGATAGGCACGATAGAGATAAGAAGACCCGTCCACCAGGATCAAAGGCTGCTTGTCGCTCATGGGGTTTTCAGACTCCTGTCATCCTATCGTTCTATCGCTTTATCAATGGTCCCAGATGTAGCGCGCTGCCCGATAGGTGACTTTCATTTTTGCAAGATCCAGGGGGGCTTTAAAAAACCCATGATAGTGCCCGCGGGGATTAATCAGTACCACGTTTGCACTGTGATCTACCTGATAGTCCTCGCCCTGACCCGGCACCTTCCTGAACGGGGTGTTGAGGGCCGTGGCAAAACGGAACAGATCCAGGAATTCACCCGTGACACCGGTAAAGTCTTCGTTGAAGTAGGGCACATAAGTCGCCAGTTTCTCCACGGTATCCCGGGCGGGATCCACACTGATCATCACCACCTCGGTGTCCTTTGCTTCGGTACCTTCAAGCTGACCCACAAACTGGTCAAGAAACGCCATGGTGGTGGGACAGACATCGGGACAGTGGGTGAAACCAAAAAACACCAGGGTCCACTGGCCCTCGAAAGACGCAGGCGTAAAGGGCTCACCGCGATGATCCGTCAGGGCGAAATCACCAAAGTCCCGCGGCGGGTCCATGAGATATAGCCCGTTAGCCTGCAGCTCGCCATCGGACATAAGGCGCGGCTGACCGATGCGGTGAATAAAGCCCGCCACCACAATCAGCATAAACACCAGTACGGCCGCAATGGTCATGACCACACCGCGGCGCTGGCTCTTTTCCCGGGTAGTCGTCATACGGGATAAGCCGGCAAGGGAACAAGATAGTGATCGAGCAACATAATCAGAAACAGCAACATGAGATAGGTAATGGAATATTTAAAGGCATAGATAGGAGCCTTGGGGTTTTTTTCCCGCCATATTTCGATGGACCAGTAGAAAAAACGCAACCCCAGCACCACGGCGCCCGCCAGGTACAGCCAACTGCTCAAACGGGTGACAAAGGGCATCAGGGTGATCAAAAACATGATGATGGTGTAGAGAATGATGTGCAGCTGCGTAAATCGCACACCGTGGGTAACCGGGAGCATAGGGATGTCTACCAGGGCGTACTCTTCACGGCGGTGGATCGCCAGGGCCCAGAAGTGCGGTGGCGTCCAGGCAAAGATAATCAACACGAGCAGCAGTGCATGCCCATGTACCTCGCCGGTAACCGCGGTCCAACCCAGCAGTGGCGGCGCGGCGCCCGCAAGACCGCCGATCACAATGTTCTGAGGCGTCGCCCGCTTCAGAAACAGCGTGTAGATAAAGGCATAGCCCACGAGGGATGCAAAGGTGAGCCAGGCGGTCAGCGCATTAATCCAGACAAGAAGAATGGCCATGCCGGCAACGCCGAGGGCCAGAGCAAAAATGATGGCGTTTTGATTGCTCACGCGCCCCTTGGCCAGAGGCCTGTTCCGGGTTCGCGCCATGCGCTGGTCGATTCTCTGATCAACAACATGATTGACCGCCGCTGCTGCCGCCGCGCACAAAGCGATACCCAGGTTGCCCAGTATGAGAACGTCCAGGGGAACCCAGCCCGGCACGGCCATGCACATACCGATCACCGACGTGAGGATCAGCAATGCCACCACACCCGGTTTGGTTAGTTCCTTATAGTCACGCCAGGTGGCACGGGAGTCCGACGCCTCGCTGGGAACACTCACTGACTCAGCCATTGGAATTCTTCATGAGAAATTTAAGATCCGAGATAACATCCTTATAGCTTACGGACTGGTCGTAGCGCATCATCACCCAACCCGCAGGATCCATGAGGTACCAGCTATCGGGGTGCTCGACATACTCCGGGAACATCGTCGCAAAACCATCAGTTCCGCTATGCCAGAGACTCATGCCGCGCTGCTCTCTCTCAACGTAAGTGGCAAAATCATCGGGGAGAGGGCGCTGATCACTCAATGCCTCGACGTTCAGGGTGAGGTCCTCCAGGGCAGCATCGGTGACCAGGAGGCGTTGGGCGCGGCCCAACTCCTTGCCCAATGCCATATGAATCTGTCGCACTTCATAGAGGCGCCGTTCGCAGGCGGTTTCACAGTTTGCCCCGCGCTGGGGAATCACCAGGGACCATTTCGCTGAACTTCCCATGGCGAATTGCTCACCCGCGGCGTCAGACCAACCCGCTTCCGTAGCCTGGCGAGGGGGTTGAACCAGCTGTCCCCTGTTTGAGGTGCCCAGGGCGCCCACCAGGTCGAGCTGGCCCTTGGCCACGAAGTACCACATCCAGCTCGCCGCGAGGATAACAATCACGGGGATGCCGGCGATAAGCAACAATGTCATGCGACCGCTGCCGGGCTCCGGCACGGCCCGGGCCGAATTTTGATTGTTTACGCCGTCCACGCGATCCCTACTCCTTTTTTTCCGGGGACTTATGGGCCTGGGTCTCGATCACGCCATCTGTAGAACCGCTCGACCGCCCAAGACTCAAAATATTAGTGCTGCGAAGGATGAAGAACACCGCCAAAGCGGCCGCCATGGTAAACCATTGAAGCGCATAACCCTGGTGCTTTTCCGGGGAAACGTTGACCACGGGCCAGTCGCGACGAAAGCCCGTGGGCTCTCCGGGCAAGAGACGTAATTCCGTGGCAAGAAGATTTTCACCCACTTCCCTGTGCAGCAGTTCCCGGAGTGCTGCGGAGCTCACCGTTTGCACCAGCATCGGCCACTCCAGCGATGAAAACTGCTCCTCCGCGAGCAAATAGGGGTCCCCCGGCGGCACGTAGGCAGTGGCGGTCAGGGTGAGATCACCGGCAGGCACCTCGACATCAGGCACGCTGCGACGCGAGGAATCCCCGGGCACCCAGCCGCGATTCAATAAGAGGTACTGGCCACTGGCTTGGTCAAAAAACAGTCCCAGAGCATCATGGCCATAGCGACCATCACGAATCTGATTGTCGACGAGTACCACCGCATCGCTGAGATAGTGCCCCTGTAGCATGACCTTACGATAAGCCCGCTCCGCCCTGGGCATCGATCTGAGTACTGCCACGCTCACCGCCGCGGCCTGGGCCCGATCATTTTCCCGCTGGGCAATCTCGGCTTTTTCCTGGGCCCGATCCAGCTGCCAGAAACCCAGAGCAATGAGTCCGGGAAACAACAGCAGGGTCATTAGCGTGGTTCGCCACTCCAGATCGAGCTTTAACGCAGACAAGACAAACTCCCAGGCAAAACCGTTCCCGGCGACGCTTCGCTATACTGTGGGTTTGGTTTAAACAAGGTCCCCGCTGTGCTGAAATTTCTGATCGTGCTTTTCATGGTGATGCTGGTGGGCAGCCTCGTCAGTGGTGCGTACTTCCTGATGGTTGATCAGGGAGACAAAACAAAACGCCGCACACTCAATTCTCTGGGTGTACGGCTCGGGCTGGCGATAGGTTTAATGAGCTTGATTATCTTCGGTGTTGCGACGGGACAGCTCGGTCATCGCAATCCCTGGGACAACGGCCCCCAGGGGGCCGCCTCTTCAAATCCTGTTAAAGAAGGTCCCGTCAGGGACCAGTAAACAATTCAAAGAATATAAACAAAGAGAAACAGGAAGACCCAGACCACGTCGACGAAGTGCCAGTACCAGCTCGACGCCTCGAAACCAAAGTGATCTGCCGCAGTAAAGTGGCCTCCTCGCAGGGACCGCATCAGCTGGATTGCCAGCATGGTCATACCCATGAACACGTGGAATCCGTGGAATCCGGTGAGCATGAAGAAGGTGGATCCATAGATACCGGAGTTCAGGGTGAGGCCGAAGTGCGCATAAGCCTCGTAATACTCCGCGATCTGCAGGATCACGAACAAGACGCCCAGGGCGACCGTGGCAGACAGCCACAGGTTGAACTTCTTCTTGTCGTCATTCAGGAGACCTGTGTGAGCGATATGCACCGTGACGGACGAAGACAGCAGAATGATGGTGTTCCAGAGGGGCAACCAGGCATACCAGTGATGCGCTTCAGCAAAGGACATGCTCTGCTTGGCGCTGGCAAAGGAGCCGTTGTTCGCGATGAGCTGATCCGCTGCACCGCCTACCGCTTCCTGAGGTGTCTGCATCATGGGCCAGCTAAACTGAAAGCCCTCCCAGAGCAGATAATTCATACGTCCGCCTTCACCTTCGGCAGCCAACCAGGGTCCTGCGAGGTTACGAACGTAAAACAGCACGCCGAAGAAGGCTGCGAAGAACATCACTTCGGAGAAGATGAACCAGTACATGCCCAGTACATAGGACTTCTTGAGCTGGCCGCTTGCCATGCCCGCAATGTTTTCGCGGATGGTGGTACGGAACCACACGAACAGCGTTGCCGCGAACACAAAAAGACCACAGTAAAGAATGGTCGGGGACGCTTCACCCGCCTCTCCGAAGGTCAGCTGATTAATAAAATTAGCGGCGCCGAATACGCTGAGCACCAGGCCGATGGTTGCCATGACGGCAAGAGAGCTTTTTTCTGGTACGTAATACTTTTCGTATTCCGTGGAGGTCTGGCTTGTCATTGAATTTTCTCTCCAGTTAAACCGTCGGTCCCCCTGACCGACAGCCGTTAGCGTGCAGCAACGGCGCCCTGCGCCATATCTGTCACATCAAACAAGGTATAGGACAATGTAATTGTCTTGATATCCCGCGGAAGCTCGCGATCAATAATGAATTGCAGCGGCATCTCCGCGGAACTGCGTCCATCCAGCGGCTGCTGGTTGAAGCAAAAACATTCGGTCTTGTGAAAATACTCGGCAGCGCGCGACGGTGACACGCTGGGAATTGCCTGGGCAACCATCGCCTGGGGCATTGGATTGCGCGCAAGAAACACCGTGTCGTTCGACGCGCCGGGATTGACGCGCATCATGGTGTTGGAAGGCCGAAACTCCCAGGGCATCCCATCGTTGTTCGTCGCAACGAACTGAATGGTAATTTCCCGGCTTTCGTCCACACCCGCCTGCGCGGCGGTATACACCTCACCCGAGGTTTTTCCGTTGATACCGAGGGCATCACACAGCACGTTGTACAGGGGCACCATGACCACGAACACAAAAGCGAACATCGCTACCGCTACCGTCACCAGTTTGATGACGGTATCGATAGACGGATTGTTGCTGACGCGGATCATGATGCTTTTCGGCTGCTCAAGTATCTTCCCGAGTTAATGAAGGCTTAGGAGTGCGCGTGCTCAGGATCAATCGTCGGCGGCACTTCAAAGGTGTGGTAAGGCGCTGGCGTAGCCACGGTCCACTCGAGTCCCTCGGCACCGTCCCACACTTTCTCGTCGCTCACAGGCTTGCCCGCTACGATGGTCGCAACCACGTTGTAGAGGAAGAGGATCTGCGAACCGCCGTAAATGAACGCACCGATAGAGGACATCATGTTGAAATCCGCAAACTGCAGGGCGTAGTCAGGAATACGGCGGGGCATGCCGGCCAGTCCCACAAAGTGCTGCGGGAAGAAGGTGATGTTGAAGCCAACGAAAGAGATCCAGAAGTGGGTCTTACCCATGGTTTCGTTGTACATCTTGCCGCACCACTTGGGCAGCCAGTAATAGACGGCTGCTGACATGGAGAACACCGCACCGGCAACCATCACATAGTGGAAGTGCGCCACGACGAAGTAGCTATCGTGATACTGGAAGTCCGCTGGTGCGATGGACAACATCAGACCCGTGAATCCACCGATGGTGAAGAGCACAAGGAAGCCGAGGCAGAACAGCATGGGTGTCTCAAAAGACAGCGCGCCGCGCCACATGGTGCTGACCCAGTTGAACACTTTGACGCCCGTGGGGACCGCGATGAGCATCGTTGCGTACATGAAGAACAGCTCGCCGGCGACAGGCATACCCACGGTATACATGTGGTGCGCCCAGACGATGAACGACAGGAAGGCAATAGCAGCCGTTGCATAGACCATGGAGTCGTAACCGAACAGCGGCTTGCGGCTGAATGCCGGAATGATCTGAGAGACCACACCGAAGGCCGGCAGGATGATGATATACACCTCAGGGTGTCCGAAGAACCAGAAGATGTGCTGGAACAGTACGGGGTCACCTCCACCGGCCGCCGAGAAGAAGCTGGTGCCAAAGTGGATATCCATGAGCATCATGGTCACCGCTCCCGCCAATACGGGCATAACAGCCACGAGCAGGAAGGCGGTAATCAACCAGGTCCATACGAACAGGGGCATTTTCATGTAGCTCATACCCGGTGCACGCATGTTCATTACCGTCGCGATAATGTTGATCGAGCCCATGATGGACGACAGACCAAGAATGTGGATCGCGAAGATAAAGAAAGTGACCGATGGAGCGGCGTAGGTGGTTGAGAGAGGCGCATAAAAAGTCCAACCAAAGGCCGGAGCGCCACCTTCCATGAACAGCGTTGATGCAAGCATCAGGAACGCGGGCGGAAGGATCCAGAAGCTCCAGTTGTTCATGCGCGGCAATGCCATATCCGGCGCGCCAATCATCATGGGTATCAGCCAGTTCGCCAATCCCACGAAGGAGGGCATGATCGCCCCGAACACCATGACGAGTCCGTGAAGCGTCGTCATCTGGTTAAAAAATGCAGGCTCCACAAGCTGCATGCCGGGTTGAAACAGCTCTGCGCGAATGATCATCGCGAAAGCGCCACCCAGAATGAACATTGCGAAGGAGAACCACAGGTACATCGTGCCGATGTCCTTGTGGTTCGTGGTAAACAGCCAGCGGCTGATGCCTTTAGCGGGTCCGTGTGCCATCGTTAATACTCCCCTCAACCCTTCTTGTAATTAAATACATCGATGGGCTGAACCATGTCGCCCATGTTGTTGCCGAATGCGTTGCGCTGATAGGTGATAACTGCTGCCATCTCCACATCGTTGATCTGGCCACCAAAGGCCTGCATTGCTGATCCGGCTACACCATTGATACCAATGTTCAGATGCTGCCCCAGCTCACCGGTGGCGACCGCAGAGCCTGCGATGGCATTACCGACGCCGCCCTCACCGTTAGCACCATGACAGGCAAGGCAGGCACGGTCGTAAACTTCCTTACCGCGCGCCATGAGCTCGTCCATGGTGAAGGTCTGAGCCATGAGCTCACGGACCTGCGCCGCTTCTTCCTGCTTGTCGCCCAGCCAGTCGGCATATTCTTCCTGGCTCACGACTTTGACCACGATGGGCATAAAGCCATGGTCCTTGCCGCAGAGCTCCGCGCACTGGCCGCGGTAAATGCCTTCTTCCTCGGCCAGGGTCCAGGTCTCGTTGATGAAGCCGGGAACCGCATCTTTTTTCACGGCGAGCTCAGGAACCCACCAGGCGTGGATAACGTCGTTCGCCGTCACCAGGAAACGTACCTTGGTGTTGACGGGGATAACAACGGGCTCGTCTACCTCAAGGAGGTAGTTCTCGTTTTTGTCCGCCGAGTTGTAAATCTCTGACTGGGGCGTCTGCAAGTTGCTGAAGAAGGTGACGTTATCACCGTCCTCATTGAGATACTCGTATTTCCACTTCCATTGATAGCCCGTCACCAGAATATCCATTTCCGCGTCTTCGAAGTCGTAGATCTCGAGCAGCGTGGATGTTGCAGGCACGGCCATGCCGATAAGAATGAGGAAAGGAACCACGGTCCAGGCGATCTCCACCTTGGTGCTCTCATGAAACTGCGCGGGCACCACACCCCGGGATTTCCGGTGGTAGATGATGGAGTAGAACATCACGGCAAAAACTGCAACGCCGATGACCACGCAAATCCAGAGAATGATCATGTGAAGATCGAAGATTGACTGGCCTACGGCAGTCACACCGGGGCTCATGTTCACTGAGCTGGTGTCATTGCCTGCGCTGTGCGCAGATCCCGCGAAGACTGCCATTGCCGTGAAGATCGCGGCCGTGAGCTTACTGAGAGCGGCTGTGCCTTGCTGCTTTGTGATCGGCGCCAGTGCTCGGTTGATTGTTCCCTGCATTACCGGGTCTCCATCGAACTATCTTTATCGTCGCGCCCCAAAAACGGCTTTCCAGCTTTTGCTTGCTGCCAATTTCGGGACTCCAAAACTGTTTCCAGCGAATTCGGGTCTACTTCGCTGGCACACCGACAGGTCCGAGAAACCCATCTGAAAAAAGAGGGGCGCCTAGGAACATATCCCGCACGAAATAACGCGCAGAAACGGCTTCGGTGTGTGTTTTTTCGCCAGCTGTAAACCGTGTTTCCCCCGGGCTTACATCACTGACGGCGACAGGCTATTTAATGTTGTAATAGTTGCGGCACGAAAGCCGCTTCCCCCTGAGGCGTGGCGATTATAGCGAAAGCCAACCCATAAACCTACTAACGCGCTGATTTACAAGCATTTTGATGCACGCTTGAGGGAGACAGTTCTGCAACGGGAAAAACCCCAAGATGTAGCGATCGGAGCCAGTCTGGATGCCAAGATATGGGCTATCGCCTGGCCGGCGATCATTGCAAACATCTCAATTCCTTTGCTGGGCCTTGTCGATGCAAGTCTTCTCGGGCACCTGGACAGCCCTCTTCACCTCGCCGCCGTGGCAGTCGGTAGCGCCGTTTTATCGTTTCTTTACTGGGGCTTCAGTTTTCTGCGCATGGGCACCACCGGCGAAGTCGCCAGGGCAAATGGCGCGGGGGACTCCCACCGGGCGCTATTGGTGTTAGCTCGCTCCAGCGTCATCGCCCTGGCCATCGCCGCTCTACTACTGATTTTCCAGCGTCCCCTGCTGAACCTGGGCTTCGCCATCATGGGCACGGGAGAAGAGATTCGGGAAACCGCCTATGACTACGCCTCCCTGCGTCTCTTGAGCGCTCCGGCGGTATTGCTGACTTACACGGCATTCGGTTGGTTCATCGGGCATCAGGACACCCGGTGGCCCATGCGAATTCTGATCATTACCAATTTGAGCAATATCGCCCTTGATGCGTTTTTTATCCTGGGGCTGGGACTTGCCAGCCGCGGCGCAGCAATCGCAACGGTGATTGCAGAGTACCTGGGCCTTCTGATTGTGCTGGTGGGACTGAGAAAACAGCTGGGATCGCTGTTGAGCCGGGCGTTGTGGACCCAACTGCGCGTACCGGGCCCCTACCGGCGACTTCTGCGGAGCAACCTCAATCTTTTTTTTCGCACCCTGAGCCTGCTTTTCGCCTTTGCCTTTTTCACTGCGGCCGGCGAGAACCTGGGCCCGCAGGTGGTCGCTGCCAACGCCGTCATGATGCAGTTTCTGCTTTTTGCCGCTTTTGCCATGGACGGCTTCGCTTACGCTGCTGAAGGTTTGGCAGGGGAGGCCCTTGGTGGCGGTGATCTGGCGAGATTTTTTCGAATAAGCCGACGTTGTGCATGGTGGACAGGGGTGTCGGCGCTGCTTATCAGTGCTCTGATCCTTCTGGGGAAACCCTGGCTGTTTCCTCTCCTCACGAGCCTGCCCGAGGTCCTGGCCATCATGAACGCCCATGGTCTCTGGCTCGTGGCCCTGCCCCTGCTGGCAGCACCGAGTTACCTCCTTGATGGCCTGTTTATTGGTGCCGGTGCGACGCGGGCCATGATGCTGGGCATGCTGTTCAGCGCCTTTTTGATCTATTTACCCTGCTGGTATGCAAGCACAGGCCTTGAAAATCATGGCCTGTGGATGTCCTTTGCAGCATTCAACGCCAGCCGTGGTATCACCCTGGCGTTGAGCTTCTGGTACTTCACTCGTCATCATCGCTGGCTTGAGGGGCACCCGGGTCCAGCAGTCTGACGACCTCTGCGGGAGTCTCCACGCGCCTTGCCGATGGCCGATTGACGCGGGTCTTTACTTCTTCCGGTGCGGTTTCCGCCGGCCGCCCCTCGCGAAAACCACAGGCGACGCACTCCCGCTCATCGCTCTCAAGATCCACAACAATCTTGTCCATTTCGGCGCAGCGCGGGCAGACAGCCCCGGCAATAAAGCGCCTTTGCGTTTGAAAACCACTCATATGTATTTCCTACCGTTTAAGAGCAGACATCCCTGATGCAGCCGGGCTGAGGTCGCATTTGACGCCGCAATTTTGCCAACCCAATAATGGGGGACTTTCACCAGCGCTTTCCACCATCAATAAAGAGGCACCAACCACGATGCACACGCATTACACCAAGACAAGTCTACGCAGCTTTGGAGGTCATACGCCGATCCTGGGCAATCGGGTTCTTATCGATCCCGGCGCCGTCGTGTCCGGGGATGTCGTGCTCGGTGATGACGTCTCCGTATGGCCCGGCGCTATTATCCGTGGCGATATGCACTCGATCCGCGTGGGTGCTCGAACCAGTGTGCAGGATGGGAGTGTGTTACACATAACCCACGCCAGCGATTTCAACCCCGCGGGCTGGCCTCTGACCATTGGCGAGGAGGTCACCATCGGCCATAACGCAACGCTCCACGGTTGTACCCTGGGCAATCGCATCCTCGTCGGCATGGCTGCGGTGGTAATGGATGGAGCCGTCGTTGAAGACGACGTGGTCATTGCTGCCGGAGCCCTTGTGACGCCCAAAAAACGCCTCGAAAGTGGTTACCTCTATGCCGGCTCACCGGCCAGGCAGATGCGCAAACTCAGTGACAAGGAGATGGCTTTTTTCAGTTATAGCGCGGGGAACTACTGCCGCCTCAAAGACCAGCACATCGAAGAACTGGACCGATTGATCGGGAACGACGACTGATTCAGGCGGCCGCGGCCAGCACACCCCGAAGCTGCTGAATTACGGGCTGGGTTTCCGGACGGCTGCGGTGCCACACGTAAAAAGCTTCCGCAGCCTGCTCCACCAGCATCCCCAGTCCATCGCTCACGGCCCAGGCGGCATTCTGCGCTGCCCAGCGCATAAACGCCGTGGGTTCAGCGCCGTAGAGCAGGTCGTAGCAACAGCTCCGTTCACCCAGAATACCCGGGGGCAGGGCAGGCATCTCACCACTGAGACCCGCGCTGTTCGCGTTGATCACCAGGTCATACTGATCCGCCGCCAGGTCACCGTAGCCACTGGCGGTGATCTTTCCGAGCACAGCGAATTCCGACGCCAGAGTTTCCGCGCGCTCCACCGTGCGATTCACGATGTGTACGGACGTGGGTAGCTCACGCATCAAAGGCTCGAGGACACCACGTACGGCGCCTCCGGCGCCAACAATCAGCACCCGCTGACCCTGAATACGCCAACCGAGGTTGGCCACCATATCCCGCACCAGACCCACGCCGTCCGTGGTATCACCGCGCAACACCCCGGCATCATCACGCCACAGGGTGTTCACGGCGGTTGCCCGCGCTGCGCGGCCTGTGAGCTCCATCGCCATTGCCGCCGCCTCTTCCTTGAAGGGCACGGTGATGTTGAGGCCACTGCCACCCGCGTCAAAGAAGGCCGTAACAGCGCGCTGAAAATCGTTCAACTCCACGCGCACGGCACGGTATTCCAGCTTCACATCGCACTGCCCGGCAAACGCCGCGTGAATCATCGGCGAGCGGCTGTGTTTGATGGGGTTGCCGAACACCGCAAATCGCATGTTCTCACTCATGAGGCAGTCCCGGTGTCGCCTATACGGAGCCAGTCCCGTCCCGTGAGGAAATAATCCGTCAGTCGGGCCTCTTCCGTGCCGGGCTCGGGCTTGAACGCATACTCCCAACGAACCAGAGGCGGCAGAGACATCAATATGGCTTCCGTGCGCCCATTGGACTGGAGGCCAAACAGCGTGCCGCGATCGAAAACGAGATTGAATTCCACGTAACGACCGCGACGGTACAGCTGGAATTGTCGCTCACGATCATCATAGGGTGTGTCTTTACGACGCTCGAGGATGGGACGGTACGCCGCCAGATAGGAATCACCAATAGCACGCATAAAGGCGAAGCAGGTGTCGAAGTCCCAGGTGTTCAGGTCGTCGTAAAACAGACCACCGATCCCTCGGGGCTCGTTCCGGTGTTTGAGATAAAAGTACTCATCGCACCACTTCTTGTACTTCGGGTAGACCTCGTCACCAAAGGGAGCACAGGCATCGGCGGCGGTTTTGTGCCAGTGCACGCAGTCTTCCTCAAAGCCGTAATAGGGCGTGAGGTCATAGCCACCGCCAAACCACCACACGGGCTCTTCCCCGGGCTTTTCTGCAATAAACAAGCGCACGTTGGCATGAGAGGTAGGCGCATAGGGATTACGCGGATGGATTACCAGGGAGACACCCATCGCCTGGTAACTCCGTCCCGCAAGCTCCGGACGCGCCGCCGTAGCCGAGCCGGGTAACTGATCGCCCATGACGTGAGAAAAATTGACGCCGGCCTTTTCCAGCACAGCACCGTCGCTGAGAACGCGGCTTCGCCCACCACCCCCTTCGGGACGGTCCCACTCTTCTATGGTGAACTCAGCACCACCATCCACCTGCGCAAGGCTTTCGCAGATACTGTCCTGGAGACCCAGGAGATACTCCTTAATGGGTTCGATCATCTCGCTCATAGCGCAGATCCTTTTATTGTGTAGTGTCGAGGGCGCACCGCGCACCCCGGGTTAAACCTAGGCACGAAACACCTCGTCAGTGAAAACATCACGAATCACCGAGGGGCGATCGGCACTGCCCACCTGTCCCGGAAGTACAGCATCAAGGCCTGTTCCAAAGTAATTGCGCACTGCCAGCAGGGTTTTGGGCGCCGGGCTGCCCGCCACGTTGGCCGAGCTCGATACCAGGGGACCTCCGTGGACCCGGCACAGGGCCCGCACATCAGGATGTCCGCTCACCCGCACCGCGACACTCTCAAAACGACCGTGGACCAGGGGTGAAACGCGTCCGCGGTGGGGTACCAGCCAGGTGTTCGGCCCCGGCCAGGACACGCGAATCTTCTGGCGCAGAGATTCAGGCAGGCCCTCAAGGAGGAAATCCAGCTGGGCCTCGTCAGCGGCCACCAGTATCAGTCCTTTGTGCGCGGGTCGTTGCTTTAAATCCAGCAGACGCTGTACCGCCACCTCGCTGAAGGGGTCGCAGCTCAAGCCCCATACGGCCTCCGTGGGACAGGCAATCACACCGTCCGCGGCCAGAGCATTGGCACAGAGGCGCATACGGAAAGATGGAACTCGCGACATGAAATTCAGAAGAGGATCGCTGGACGGGCGCCGATTCTAGCAACTGGTCTGACGCTGACAAGGCTTGCAGTCGTTCCGACAATAGCGTCCATCGATGCTAGAAAGCCAACCCTGCACTTCGAGATCGCTGAGAAGGGCAAGGAGATCCGGAACAGACATATCCATGGCATCGTGCAGGGCGCGCAGGGAAAGACCATCGTCACCCAAAAGTCGCAGGATGCGAGCAGCAGGCCCCGTCGGGGCAATTTCCTCTGGCGCTGCCACGGGCGCCACGCCCGGAAACAGGGCAGAGAGATCATCCATGGCGGTGATGGGTGTCGCACCATCCCTTATCAGCCGCCGGCATCCCGCACCCTGCTCATGAAAAATCGACCACGGCAATGTGTACACCTCGCGCCCCTGTTCCAGGGCCGCCGCGGCGGTGTGCAGGGATCCACTGGGCAGCGCCGCCTCAACGATGATGGTCGCCTGCGTCAATCCGCTGATAATACGATTGCGCCGGGGAAACTGGTGTTTGGACGGAGGGACGGGCCCGGGGAGTTCGCTGACAACGCAGCCCGAAGCCGCTATTTCTGCGGCCAGAGCGCGATGGCGCAGGGGCGAAGCCTGTTCCAGACCCGACGCCAGTACCGCGACAGTGCGACCGGTCTCCAATGCGCCCCGGTGGGCGGCTGCATCAATACCCAGGGCAAGACCGGAGGAAATCGTATATCCCGCCGCCGCGAGCCGTCCGGCAATCTCCCGAGCGGCCCGCAAACCACCATGACTGGCCCGACGACTGCCCACGATAGCGACGGCCGGCTGCGCCAGACAGGCGGGGTCACCCTGACAAAAAAGCCACGGCGGTGGATCAGGAATAGCATAGAGCGCGTCGGGATATTCCTCGGCACCCAACGGTATGAAAGCCTGAGAACCCCCGGGGTCGCTGCCGCTGGAATAGCCCCGGGGGTTCCGCCGGGGCCAGTTTTTTCGGGCCCTGAGGAGCATGCTTTGCGTGGCGTTGGGGAGCGTCGAGAGCTGTTCTTTTACCGGCTCACTCTGCCAGTCGGCAGAAAAAAGTAGGTCCGGCGAGGAGTATTCGCGAAGCAGCCCGCCGAGGCCCTGGATCCGGGCACCCGACCAGCTTAGGAGTATCTGAAATTGTTCCCGGGTCATGTCATCCATGACCCGGAGCTTACGTCAGGGGTTTTTAACTTTGTCCATCACTTTCAGCGGACGGTTGGATTTGAGGACCAGCGCGTAACTCGCCTTTTCCGCTACCTCAAACACCATAGTAAGCCCCGCCCGAACATCGGGAAGACTCACATTGGTTTGCGCCACTTCGTCAAACACGACCTCGCCGGTCTGGTAGATGGCAAGAACGTGCCCCACTTCCAGGCCTTCCCGGGCGCCCTTGTTCAGCACCACAATATCCCAGGTGCCGATCTGCGTGACACCGCCATCGACGGCAATCATGAAGGCGTCTTCAATATCTACACCCGGGGCACGGGGCTGAAAGGTGGCATCAAGAATGCGTTCGTCCAGCGGCAGGAGGCGATCGGTAATGCGGACTTCCTCGGTCACCCGCGTCACTTCCAGCTCTACAACGGGATCCGAGAGGCTGCTCTTGGCCTGGGCATTACCAATATCCTGCGCCTGGTAACCCAGAACCTCCAAAGTCAGGGGGTCGCGATACACATCGCCGGCGCGATAGATACCATAGGCGCGCTCGTCTTCAGGAAAATAGCCACGGCCATAAATCGTATCGCCATTGGCGGTAATCAAATGCTCCTGTCCACCGGCAACGACATAGGAAGAGGTTTCCAGCTCCTCGGGGCCAATGATCCGGTGGCGCATGAGAAAGGCATCAATGTCATCCAGAGGAATCACCGGTATTGCCAGATCCAGAGGAGTCACGCGCATGTTGGGCGTCAGCTTTACATCGCGACCGCGGGACAGGGAGAGGCGAGGGCGACCATCGACATAGCTCAGATAGAGCGTGTCGCCGGGAAAAATCAGGTGAGGATTATCAATCTGCGGATTCACATCCCAGACTTCGGGCCACAGCCAGGGCTCTTCCAGAAACATATCGGCGATGCCCCACAGAGTGTCGCCCTTCTTTACCAGGTAACTCTCGGGGGCGTCGGACCGCACGGAGGCATCCTGTGCGGGGCTCAGTCCCGGCAAAAGCAAGGCGAATACAAAAAACACACTCTGCCACCAGCAGCGAAGGGCGGGGCCGCGCTTAAATAGCGCTGAGGGGGTGTCAATCAGCCGTTCTGTCATCGGTCGTTCTCCCGGGCACGGAGCTTGCGCAGTGTTCGCGCATAAATGTCCACGTTATACTATCGCAGTCTACGGCAGAAGTTAGATTCATGGCAGTCCTCGACATTTTAGAATTTCCAGACCCGCGTCTACGCACGGTGGCAAAACCCGTGGAATCCGTAGATGACGACCTGCGGGCGCTCATCGATAACATGATAGAGACCATGTACGAAGCTTCGGGCATTGGCCTCGCGGCGACCCAGGTCAATGTACACAAACGGCTCCTGGTCCTCGACATATCAGAGAACCGCGACCAGCCCATGGTGTTTATCAACCCGGAAGTCACGGTTCTTGACGACACCCTGGGAAGCTATGACGAAGGCTGTCTATCCGTACCCGGCTTTTATGAGGAAGTTAACCGTCCCCGGAAGGTTCGCGTAGAGGCCTTGGGCCGCGATGGCGAATCCTTCAGCCAGGAACTCGACGGCCTGGCGGCTATTTGCCTCCAACACGAGATTGATCACCTGGACGGAAAACTCTTTGTCGACTACATCTCGCCGCTAAAGCGCAACCGCATCCGCAGCAAGCTCGAAAAAGCTCACCGGCTGCGAGCCTGAGGCCGCGGTGTCCACTCTGCGCCTCGCGTTTGCGGGCACTCCTGATTTTGCGGCCCGGCATCTCGACGCGCTGATTCACTCGCCTCATGACCTCCAGGCGGTGCTGACCCAACCGGACCGTCCCGCCGGGCGGGGCAAAAAAGACCGGGCAAGCCCGGTAAAAGTATTGGCCGAAACTCATGACTTACCGCTGCTGCAGCCGGCAAGTCTTCGTGACCCGGAAGCCGTAGCCGAGATACAAGAACTAAACCTCGACGCGCTTATCGTGGTGGCTTACGGCTTAATCCTCCCCCAGAGCGTTCTTGACTTACCGCGCTGCGGTTGTCTGAACGTACACGGCTCGCTCCTTCCCCGGTGGCGTGGTGCCGCACCCATTCAACGGGCCATTGAAGCGGGCGATGCCGAAAGCGGCGTCACCATAATGCTGATGGATGCGGGGCTGGACACGGGACCCATGCTGGCCAAAGGCCTCTGCCCCATCACCGCCCACACCAGCAGTGCGGATCTTTATGAAGAGCTGGCGACCATCGGTCCTTCCTTGCTGTTAGAGGTATTGGACGATCTCCCCGCGCTGCTATCTGCAGCCACCGTGCAAGAAGATGACGAGGCCTGCTACGCGGCAAAGATCAGCAAAGACGAGGCACTTATCGACTGGACGCAGCCCGCCGCTGTCGTTGCACGGCGTATCCGTGCTTTTAATCCCGCACCGGGCTGCTACAGCTTTCTCGATGGCCAACGCGTAAAAGTCTGGGCGGCACAATCCGCAACAAGTCCGTCCACGGTGCCCCCCGGCACGATTCTGAAAAGTTCAGAGCATGGCATTGCCGTGCGCTGCGGCGACGGCGCGGTTATTCTCGAACGCCTGCAAATGGCGGGATCAAAAGCCATGGATGCCCGGGATTTGCTCAGGGGTCACGGTGCACTTTTTGCCGCGGGCAATCACTTCAGCGCCGAAGCTCCCGCATGAAACCCGGCGCGGCGGTGCGCGCCTGCGCTGCGCGCATCATTGCGGCGGTGGTAGGTGGCGAATCCCTGGATCGCAGCTTTAACGCCCAGATAGAAAAGCTCCCGGAGCGGGACCGGGCACTGTGCCGCGAAATCTCCTACGGCACCCTGCGCCAGTTTCACCGCCTGGATGCCTTGCTCGCTCAGCTCCTGCAAAAACCTCTGCGCGCCAAGGATCGTGACGTGCATGCTCTCGCCCTTGCCGGTCTGTATCAGCTCACGGAAATGCGCGTACCCGCCCACGCGGCCGTCAGTGCCACCGTGGATGCCGCCTCGGTGTTGAAAAAACGCCAGCTAACAGGATTACTCAATGCCGTGCTGCGCCGTTTTCAGCGCGATGAAGCAACACTCACCGAAAAACTCACCGCGGCCCAGAATGCCGCGCACCCGGACTGGCTCTGGGCCGCCCTGGGGGAGCATTGGCCGGATTATCGCGAGGAGATCGCCGCCGCCAATAACAGCCACCCCCCCATGACACTCCGGGTGAATCTGTCCCGGGGAGGGCGTGATGAATACCGCGAAATGCTGGACCAGGCCGGCATAGCATCGCAGGCAGGACAGCTCAGTCCTGCGGCGCTGACCCTTGATCAAGCGGTGGATGTCACCTCCTTACCGGGTTTTGAAGCGGGGCTGTGCAGCGTGCAGGACGAAGCCGCGCAAATGGCAGCGCAACTGCTGGCACCCCGGGCGGGGGAGCGCATTCTGGACGCCTGCGCCGCGCCCGGCGGCAAAACCGGCCATCTTCTCGAGCTTCAGCGATCAGGTATGCAGCTCACGGCCATGGATATCAGCGAAGAGCGTTTACACCGCGTCCGGGAAAACCTCGATCGCCTGGGCCTTGAGGCATCCCTCCTTGTCGGCGATGGCGCCCGGCCCTCAGCCGAACTGAAGGCACAGGCACCCTTCGATGCCATGCTGCTGGATGTTCCCTGCTCCGCAAGCGGTGTAATCCGCCGACATCCCGACGTGAAAATTCTCCGCCGCCCCGAAGACACGGCAGGCTTCGCCCGCCAGCAAAACGCCATCCTCGATGGGCTCTGGCCGCTCCTCGCGCCGGGAGGGCGTCTTCTCTATGTAAGCTGCTCGATTATGCCCGGGGAGAACAGCGAGGTTGTGGCGGCGTTTGTCTCGCGACACGCCGATGCCCGGGAGGAACCCCTGGCGATGGCCGCGTCGCAACCCTGCGCCCATGGACGCCAGCTACTTCCCCGGCCAAACGGCAGCGACGGGCTCTACTTTGCGATGCTTTACAAGTCGGACTGATGTTCGGAGCCCCGTGTAGAGAGCGCAAGATTTCCACTATGAGGTCTGTATTGCGACCCTTGATTGCAGTACTGTGCAGCCACTGCAGCGGCAGGGTCTTTGCGGCGTGAAAATCATTATCCTGGGTGCCGGACAGGTGGGCGGAACGCTCGCGGAACATCTGGCGAATGAAAAAAACGACATCACCATTGTCGATACCGACAGTGATCGTCTGCGTGCCTTAAAGGATAGTCTGGATATTGGCACCGTGACGGGCAGCGCTTCCCATCCCGATACCCTCCGAGAAGCCGGCGCAAAAGACACAGAAATGCTCATCGCGGTCACCAACAGTGACGAGATCAATATGATGGCCTGTCAGGTGGCCCATACCTTTTTTCGCACGCCGCAGAAAATCTCCCGGGTGCGTTCTCAGGCATACCTCAATCATCAGGAACAGCTCTTTTCACCGGAAAACATCCCGGTGGACGTCATTATCGGCCCGGAACAGCTCATCACCTCCGCCATCAAGCAGCTCATCGTCAATCCCGGCGCCCTCCAGGTCCTGGATTTTGCGGAGGGGCGGGTACAGCTGGTGGCAGTGCGCGCAGTACACGGCGGTCCCATCGTCGGCAAGGAACTCAGCACCATTCGCGAGCACATGCCGAAGGTCGACACCCGCGTAGCGGCTATTTTTCGGCAAAACCGTGCGATTATCCCCAAGGGCGATACGGTGGTGGAAGCCGACGACGAGGTCTTCTTTATCGCAGCGAGCCAACATATACGCCAGGTCACGTCGGAGCTCCGGCGCGTCGACAAACCCTACAAGCGCATCATGATTGCCGGCGGCGGAAACATTGGTGCCCGCCTTGCCCAGTCTCTGGAAACGGACTTTTCTGTCAGGGTCATCGAGTTCAGCCGTGACCGCTGCCGCATGCTCTCAGAACAGCTTAAGCACACCCTCGTGATTGTCGGCAGTGCAGCGGAGCCGGCGCTTCTCGCCGAGGAAAACATCGAGCGTACTGATGTCTTTTGCGCTCTCACCAATAATGATGAGTCCAACATCATGATGTCCATGCTGGCAAAACGCATGGGTGCGAAAAAAGTTATCACCTTGATCACGAACCCGGCCTATGCGGAGCTTGTGGGTGACGAAATCGACATCGCGATTTCACCGCAGGAAATCACCATTGGCAGCCTCCTCACCTATGTCCGCAAGGGCGACATCAGCGCCGTCCATGCCCTGCGCCGCGGTGCAGCCGAAGCCATTGAACTGGTAGCGCGGGGCGACGCCTACTCCTCCAAGGTCGTAGGCCGGCGCATCGAAGAGATCCCTCTGCCCGATAGCGTGACCATTGGTGCCATTGTCCGCGGTGAACAGGTGCTCATTGCTCACCATGACCTTTTGGTAGAAACCGATGACCACGTCATCCTGTTTCTCGTGGACAAAAACAAAATCAATGCGGTGGAGAAGCTTTTCGCCGTGGGTTTTGGCTTCTTCTCCTAGGCTCGTTAATGCATTTCTCCGTCAGTCTACGCATCCTCGGGCTTCTGCTCGCGCTGTTCAGTGTGACGATGCTGCCGCCGCTGCTCATCGCGGTGCTCAATGACGACGATACGGTAACGGGTTTTATATCGGCCTTTTCCATTACGCTGTTGTCCGGTGCCACCCTGTGGCTGCCCCTGCGCGGGGTCAAACGTGATCTTCAAATCCGCGATGGGTTTTTGGTCACCGCCTTGTTCTGGACGGTTCTCGGTCTCTTCGGTGCCCTACCTTTCGGGCTTACGGCATCTCTGAACATGAGCGTTACCGACGCGATTTTCGAATCCGTATCCGGTCTCACTACCACAGGTGCTACGGTATTAACGGGGCTGGATAACATGCCCGCGTCGATTCTTCTCTACCGGCAAATGCTTCAATGGCTGGGGGGCATCGGCATCATCGTGGTAGCCGTTGCCGTACTGCCCATGCTCGGTATCGGTGGTATGCAGCTGTATCGGGCGGAGACTCCCGGACCGAGCAAAGACAGCAAGCTGACCCCGCGTATCACCGAGACCGCCAAGGCCCTGTTCACTGTCTATCTTGCTCTGACGGTGTTGTGCGCAGGAGCTTACGGGCTCGCCGGCATGTCGGGTTTTGACGCGGTATGTCACGCCTTTGCCACCGTTGCCATCGGTGGCTTCAGTACCCATGACGCCAGCATGGGTTACTTTGAAAGTGATGCCATTTATTTGATCAGCTCACTGTTCATGCTGATTTCGGCACTCAATATCGGTCTTCACTTCACTGCCTTTCGCCGGCGCAGTGTCCTGGGTTACTGGGAGGATTCCGAGGCGCGATTTTTCTTGAGCGCCATGGCGGTATGCGTAGCCATCACCTGCGCCTACCTGGTGTTCTCTCAAACCCTGGATCTCGAGGAGAGCGTTGTTCACGGCCTTTTTCAGGCGGTCTCCATCACCACCACAACAGGCTTTGCGACGCAGAATTTCGCGGTGTGGCCAGGCTTTCTCCCCATGATGCTGCTGATGTTTTCCTTCATGGGGGGCTGTGTGGGGTCTACCGGCGGTGGCATCAAGGCCATGCGTCTGATGCTGATTTACAAACAGGGAATCAGGGAGCTCAAACAGCTGGTGCACCCCCATGCGATTATCCCCCTGAAGGTAGGGAACCGCCGCGTAGAGGCGACCGTGGTCAGTGCCGTATGGAGTTTTTTTGCGGTGTACACCTTTGCATTTATCGTGATCATGCTGGTGCTTATGGCCACGGGCCTCGATTTTATGACGGCATTTTCTGCGGTAGCCGCGGCGCTGAACAATCTGGGTCCCGGCCTCGGCTCCGTGGCGGCCAACTATGGCGAGGTGAGTGATTTTGCCAAGTCAGTGCTGTGCTTCGCGATGCTCCTGGGACGTCTTGAGGTCTTCACGCTGCTGGTGCTGTTCACGCCCATGTTCTGGCGGAACTAGAAAAAGCCCGGCGTCTTTTCCGACTACCCACTCTTCCCCGTGCCCCGGGACTTTCGGATCAACTCATAGGCCGCCTGGATCTCCTGGGACTTCTCCGTTGCAATCTTCAGCATATCCTCAGGCACGCCCCGGGCTGACAGTTTGTCCGGATGATGCTGACTCATGAGCTTTCGATACGCGCGCTTTACCTCTTTATCAGGAGCCTCCTCACTCACCCCCAGAGCGGCGTAGGCATCGGAGAGGGTGGGCGCCGATGAATCACCTCCCTGTTGATGAAAGTGTTCCTGCGCAGTGGCCATGCGCAAAAACTCCTCAACCACCTCCCCGCTGTACCCCAGGAGCTTACCAATCTGCAGCAGGGCTGCGCGCTCACCGCTGTGAAGTTCATGATCGGCGAGGGCCAGGGTCACGAGAAACATCATCAGGGTTTGCTTAAGGGCGGGATGCACACCGCCCGCAAGGAGGTAATTCTGAACCGTGGACTCCAGGGAAAACGCGTCGTCGCCGCCCTCCTTGAACAACAGAATGGCTTCGTGGCGCTGATCATCCGACAGACCCAGCTGACGGAAGATAGCCTCGGTATGGGCCACCTCATCCTCGGAAATGCGCCCATCGGCTTTGGCAACATAGCCCATGAGGAGAAACGTAGTGCGAAAGAACTGCTGGCGAATCTTCTCCAGGTCACCGGATCCCATACCCAGAACGCCGGCCAGCCCCCGATCAAAGAGGTGCCCGATAACCACGCCAAAAATGAGACCGGGGAAACCCGCAACGAGTACACCGAGAACGCCCGCAAGCAACTTGCCCAAAAACATTGTTAACTCCGATAAAGGGGGATAGAGAGTTTAGAGGTCAGGAAGACTCGGGCCGCCAGTCCGGCGCGTAATAGTCCACGGGACCCCGGGGTCGTACCCTAAAGCGTTTGTACTCCCACTGATACTGCGCCGGTGCCATTCGCACGCATTTCTCAACACCGTCATTGAGAGCTTTGAGGGAGAGCTGCATATCCCCACTGTAAATACCCTCATCCGCAGGGAGGTAATGGAGACGAAAGCCTCCGGGAATACGCTCGGCAAAACCGAAAAATGCCCGGGCACCGCTTTTGCTCAGGAGCTTGCTTGCGAGGGTCATGGTAAAAGTGGGCACTCCCATAAACAGGCTGTTTTCTCCCGACTCTTCTACCGGGGGTACCTGGTCAGGCAGGATGCCCGCAATACCCCCTTTTTTCAGAGACTTCACCAACCTGGCAAGTCCTCGGGCATCCGTGGGCACCAGGATAGAGCCCGAGCGCTGCCGGGCGGTACGCACCATATTGTCGAGCTGCTGCATATGCGGCGGCTCATAGAGGGCCACGGACTCGCCGAGCTCGGCAATATGCAGACCGACGATTTCCCAGTTACCCAGGTGGGGTCCCAGCATCATGACGCCCTGACCCTCGGCAAGAGCTTCCCGCACCGCTTCCTCACCGACTATTTCGAGGATATGAGCCCGCACCTGATGCCAGGGTCGATTCCAGACAAAACCCATTTCCACGGCAAGCTCACCCGTTGCTTCCAGGGACTGCCGGGCGAGTTTCTCCTGCTCAGCAGCAGAGAGCTCCGGGAAGGCCAGACCGATGTTTCGTTCCGTTACCCGTCGGGGGGTTCCCCCCACGCGCCAGGCCCCACGTCCAAGGCCTCTGCCAAGGGCACGACCAACGCTCAAGGGGAGCAGGGACGAGGTCCAGAGTAAAAATGCAATCAGTCGGCTTTTCACGAATTCTGCTTTGACGTTTTTGTGAACACTTTGCTTGCTTCCGTACCCTGTTACTCAAAAGGAGCAGTAAAGGGTGGAATTACTATGTACTCAATGTAAGGACTGCATATTGTGCCGCTCTTACTGACGGTATACTACGGGCCTTTTGCACCTCGCACAGGATTTCGCGTGAGCCAGTATTCCGATCCCGCCGCTGACCCCATTAGTTTTCAGGAACTTATCCTCAAATTGCAGCAGTTTTGGGGAGAACAGGGCTGCCTGATTCTTCAACCCCTGGATATGGAAGTGGGGGCCGGTACCTTTCACCCCGCTACCTTTCTCCGTTCTCTTGGGCCAGAGAACTGGAACGCCGCCTATGTTCAGCCCAGTCGGCGTCCAACGGATGGCCGCTATGGTGAGAACCCCAACCGCCTGCAGCATTACTACCAGTTCCAAGTTGCCATGAAGCCCTCGCCACCGGAGTTTCAGGAGTTGTATATCCAGTCTCTGGAAGCTTTGGGGATCAACACCCTCATCCACGATGTCCGTTTTGTAGAGGACAACTGGGAGTCGCCGACACTGGGGGCCTGGGGTCTGGGTTGGGAAGTATGGCTTAACGGTATGGAAGTCTCTCAGTTCACCTACTTCCAGCAGGCCGGTGGTATGGAGTGTTATCCCGTCACGGGTGAGATTACCTACGGTCTTGAACGCATCGCCATGTACCTCCAGGGCGTCGACAGTGTCTATGATCTTCTCTGGACCCGCAGTCCCCAGGGCCCGGTGCTGTATGGCGACGTGTTCCACCAGAATGAAGTAGAGATGTCCCGCTATAACTACGAGGAAGCGGATGTTGACTTCCTGTTTTTGCAATTTGATCACTGCGAAAGAGAGGCGGCGCGCCTAACGGAAATGGCCCTTCCCTTACCCGCCTATGAAATGGTCATGAAGGCGTCCCACACCTTCAACCTCCTGGATGCACGCCATGCAATCTCCGTGACGGAGCGACAGCGCTACATCCTGCGGGTACGTACTTTGGCGCGAAACGTTGCCCAGGCCTACTTTGATGCCCGCGCGGCGCTGGGCTTTCCCATGGCGGAGCCCGCCATCCGCGACGAAGTCCTGGCCCAGCTCAAGGAGGCCGCAGCATGAGTCAGCCATTGCTTCTGGAAGTAGGCTGTGAGGAGTTGCCCTCAAGCAGTCTTGAGCAGCTTGGAATTGCGCTTCGCGAGCAACTCCTGCGTCACCTCGCCGATAAAGGGCTCTCCCACGGTGCCAGCCACTGGTTTGCCGCGCCGCGGCGTCTTGGGGTCCTGGTGGAGGATCTTGTAGAACAGGCCGACGACGAGACCCGGGAAGCTCTGGGCCCGCCCCTGGCCCAGGCAAAAGATGAGGAGGGCAACTGGTCCCGCGCCGCCCAGGGCTTTGCCGCCAAGCAGGGATGCACGGCGGATGAACTTGAGATCATTGACACCCCCAAAGGTCAGCGTCTGGGACTGAAGCAGGTGGTCACCGGGGCTAAAACCAGCGAGTGCCTCGACACGATTGCCAATAGCGCCATCGCCGACTTGCCCATGCCCAAACGCATGCGCTGGGGAGCGTCACGCAGGGAATTTGTGCGGCCCGTCCACTGGATCGTGTTGATGTACGGAGACAAAAGCGGATTCGGCGAAGTCCTGGGTATCACCAGCGGGAATACATCTAAGGGTCACCGTTTTCATGCACCCCAGAGCGTGACGTTTGCATCCGCGGCGAATTACCGGGAGACCCTGCGCAAGGCCCGGGTCATTGCGGATTTTCAGGAGCGATGCGACCTTATTCGAGAGCAGGTGGAGAAAGCCGCTACGGCATTGGGGGGACAGGCGCTCATCGATGAGGACCTCCTGGGCGAAGTCGCCAGTCTCGTAGAGTGGCCCGTGGCTCTGGCCGGCAGTTTTGATACAGCGTTTCTGGAGGTTCCCGCAGAAGCGTTGATCTCTTCCATGCAGAGTCACCAGAAGTATTTTCCCGTGGTGGATGCAGACAACAAACTGATGCCGAACTTCGTTACCGTCAGCAACATCGAGAGCCAGGATCCCGGCCAGGTGATCGCGGGTAATGAGCGCGTCATTCGACCGCGCCTGGCGGATGCGGCCTTCTTTTTTGAACAGGACCGACAAAGCACTCTGGCTTCCCGCGTTCCCCGTCTCGGCGCCGTGGTCTTCCAGAAAAAACTTGGCTCCCTCCTTGAGAAAACCCAGCGCATCCAGCGCCTGGCGGGCAAGCTAGCCGCACTCATCGGTGCGAATCAGACAGATACCGAGCGGGCAGCGGAGCTGTGTAAAGCAGATCTCGTATCAGACATGGTGCTGGAATTTGGCGATCTGCAGGGCATTGCCGGTGCCTATTACGCTCGCAATGACGGCGAGAATGATGCGGTCGCCGACGCTATTGCACAGCATTACTGGCCTACGCAGGCGGGCAGCGATCTGCCCGTGGGTGATGTCGCGGTTGCCGTTGCCCTTGCGGATCGTCTGGATACGCTCATGGGTATTTTTGGTATCGGCCAACCCCCGACGGGATCGAAGGACCCCTTCGCCCTGCGTCGGGCATCCATCGCTGTGCTCAGAATCATCATTGAAAAGGGGCTTGCCCTTGATTTGCGTGAATGCCTGGAGCTAGCGGGTGAGGGCTTTCCTGCGGAGGTCATCGCCGAAAACGCAGGTGACGCTGTTTTTGATTACATGCTCGACCGGCTGCCGGCGCTTTACGAGAACGACGCCATTGCCATCGAAGTGTTTCGCGCGGTGCGTGGTAGCGGCAGCTCAAAACCCGCGGACTTTGATCGCCGCGTACGGGCCGTTCACGCCTTTGGAGAACGCCCCGAAGCCGAGGCACTGGCGGCAGCTAATAAGCGCGTGAGCAATATTCTCGCGAAGGCTGAAGATCGCGACGACGATGCAAGAGTAAGTGCTGACTTACTTTCAGAGGCCAATGAAATAGCCCTTTATGAGGCAATCACCGCAGCAGAAAGAGATAACGTTAATGCCTTGGCGAAGGCTGATTACTCCACCGCGTTGGGGCGTCTAGCAACCCTTCGGGCGCCCGTGGATGCCTTCTTTGACGAGGTTATGGTGAATGCCGAAGACCCGGCGCTCAAGGCAAACCGCCTTGCCCTGCTGGCAAGCCTTCGTGGGCAGTTCATGGCGATAGCCGATATCTCCCAATTAGCCGGTAGCAAAAGCGAATGAGCTTTAAACGCGTCATTACAATAATGTTTGGTCAGTGATAGAAACCGCGCTTAACGACCCCTCCCTCGTTTACGCCATAGCCGGTTTGATCTTTGGCGCCATCATCGCCTGGCTCTGGCGAGGTGCAGAGCTTTCGAAAACCCGCGGTGATCTTGATGCGCAGCGGGAGCGGCTGCAGGAACTGGAGATCGCCCATGCCAGCCTTTTAAGCGAAAGGGAAGTTCTCGCGGAGCAATTCCAGAGCATGAACGAGCGGGTCACTGAGTTACAGCTCGAACGCAACTCCCTGGCCACCACCAACGCGGGTCTGAGCGCCCGTCAAACCGCCGATCAGGAAAAGCACAAAGAGCAACTGGCGCTTCTCGAGCGCAGTAAGCAGCAGCTTGCCATTGAGTTTGAGAATCTCGCCAACCGCATCTTCGAAGAGCGAGGCAAAAAATTCAGCCAGGACAATCAACAGTCCATGGAATCCCTTCTGAAACCCTTTGGCGAGCAGATTCATCGCTTTCAATCCCGCATCAATGAAGTCCATGCCCAGTCAATTCGCGGCAATGAAAGCCTTGCCGGGGAGCTGCGCACCATGATGGGTGTAGGTCTGAAAATGAGTGACCAGGCGGAAAATCTTGCCAAGGCTCTCAAAGGCGATAAAAAGACCACGGGTAACTGGGGCGAAGTGCAGCTGGAACGCACCCTGCAACTGGCGGGGCTGGAACCGGGAAGCCACTACGAAGCCCAGAGTAGTTTTCGCGATAGCGAGGGAAGACTCCGTATCCCGGACTTTGTGATCAAACTCCCTGACGGCAAGCATCTTATTATCGACAGCAAGGTCTCCCTGGTGGACTATGACCGGGCCGTTGCCGCCGAAAGTGATGAAGAACGCAACGAGGCTTTAAAAGCCCACGGCGCTGCCCTCAAACGTCACATTGATGACCTTTCCTCAAAAGACTATTCCGCTCTGAGTGGTATGAACAGTCCCGAGCTCGTATTCATGTTTATGCCCATTGAGGCCGCTTACATTGAGGCGCTCAAGTTCAATCGAGAGCTTTTCAATGACGGCTACCAGAAAAACGTGATTATGGTGTCGCACACCACCTTGCTGCCTATGCTGCGTACCGTCGCCAGCCTGTGGATAGCGTTTCGCAGCAACGAAGAGGCGCGGGAAATCAGCGGGATGGCAGGGGACATTTACAACAAGGTGTGCCTCGTGGGAAATCGCCTGGAGGACATGGGCAAGACCCTGAGCACGGCCACGGACAAATACAATAAGACTGTCACCGCCTTGGTAGGGAAACAGGGCCTCTACGGAAAAGTAGAACGGTTCAAGAGCACCGCTGCCAATGCAAAGGGCGAGCTGCCGAAACCCGCGACACAGCATCCCAATATTGAACATGATCGCCTCAAGATACTCACGGAAGATACTCCACCGCAGCTGACCGCTGCCGACGCAGATAAAGAACCCCTGGATTAAGGGCCGCGATGCCTGATAGATGAATCAACCGTCGCTGAAACAACTGGAATACATCCTGGCGGTCGCTAAAAGCGGCAGCTTTCGGGGTGCCGCAGATGAGTTGGGTATCAGCCAGCCCACACTGACCGCACAGATCGCCCGCGCCGAAGAAGCCCTCGGCGAAAAACTACTGGAGCGCTCGCGAAGCGGCGCTTATCTCACTCCCGCAGGACGGCTGTTTGAGCCCCAGGCACGGCGCGTGTTAGAGGCCATGGAGGAGCTGGGGCAAGTGATGGGTGATACCGCCATCAACGAAAAAGCCACCTACCGCCTCGGGGTAAAAGGCACTCTGGGGCCCTACCTGTTGCCGCAGATTCTCCCGGCGCTCAAGGACGCACACCCAAAGCTGCGGTTCTACGTGCGGGAGGATTCTCCCCTGGGACTCGAGGAAGGGATCGCGCGGGGTGACTACGATCTGATCATCACCGCGCTGCCCATTAACTCCCGAGACCTCGTGCAAGAGCCCCTCCTACGCGAAAAGATACTGCTCGCGGCTCCTGCCGATCACCCTTTATCAAAAGTTAAAACCTGGCGAGGTCAGTATCTTGAAGGTGAGCAAGTGCTTACTACAGAAAACGGTCACCAATTTTCCCGTCAGGTGGAGACCGTATGTCAACGACTGGGGGCGCAGGTGCGCCGGGACTATGAGGGAAGCAGCCTCGACGCCCTAAGGCTCATGGTGGTCATGGGCATGGGCCTGACCTTCCTGCCCGCGCTTTACGTCGAATCAGAGATCAAGGCAGACAGCGGAATCAGGGTGGGTGAGTTAGCGGATGAGAGCATCGCCAGACTCCATGTCCTGGCCTGGCGCCCGAGTAGCCCCGCGCGCAACTTTTACAAGGTTCTCGCAGAGGACTTACGGAAAATCATCGCCGCCCGTCTGGGGCATGCGGTGGATGTCATCAATAGCCTCTAAGCAGAAACGCCCCTGGGCGTGTCTTCGCAAGGACCGTCATGGAGCAACGGCAGCGATCGCTCCCTCCATCGATCCATGGTTGGGAGTTGGCAGTGCGCAATTGCTCAGACCAAGGGCCGGTGGGTTCATGGATAAGGTCAGGGGTGCAAAATGTGAGAGCACATTAAGCCCCAGAAGGTTACGGCCCGATCCCGGAACCACGATTACCTCGGTGGGACCGATGTCGCAGCCGCCCACCAGATGCAGTGCTTCGATTTCGTAAACATTCAATCTTCGCGTTCGGCCATCGGCCATCTTGGCGGCGACTTCACGGGTTTTTCGCACATTCCCCCGATCCCTAATGGACTTAAACACCGCGCTATTGATCGTCGCCATAGCAGCGCCCGTGTCCAGCAGAAAGGTGACGGGCTGACCGCCAACGCTCATGGCCACCTCCAGCGCACCACCTGACCCGGTCATTAACGGAAGCTCCACGGTTTGTTGTGCCCACGCCGGGCCCGCTAAAAGCTGACATAACAGAATCACAATGGGTAAATGGCGCGCGGTCATGCAAGGCTGTTTGCAATAGTCGCGCCACTCGCCAGAAAAGCGAGTGCTTACAGAGGTGCCGCTCGTTTTGCATTGCTAACCCCCTCCAAAAACGCTCTGTGAGGGCGCATAAAGTGCATTAACAGGGTGCGCAGTTGGTCTAAGTCGGCATGTAAAACGAGTTATTGTGTATTTTCAAATTCTTAAACCCTCATGCGATAGATAAAATCTATCGGTAATTCTCAGCACTTTGTTCAGCTACACGGCGGTTTTCGTCTAGTATTGCCACCTGTTCAGCGGTCTTCGCTCACTTGCCTGGCAACAGGGTCTGATGAAGATCAGATCCATAAGGCGGAATGTTCATTACATGGACGGTTCATGAGAGGGAAGACCCATGAGATGTGAGAAAAACAGGAGAGGTATTACGCTATGAATGCGAGTAACAAAGCACAGCCTGCAAAGTACTTCAGTACGGCAATCGCAGCCGCAATCGCGACAGCCGCCATGTCCTTTTCCGGCGTTGCCGTGTCAGATACCACAAATTCAGCAACGGAATACCGCTGGGAAGTCGATATGCGCGGCAAGCCGCCCTTTAAGCGCGAGCGCGTCGCTGTGGAGTCTGTCGATATCGCTTCCATGGAAATCAGCGATGTTAATGTTAGTGATGTGGCGACGGAAACAGTCTGGGAGCGGGAGTTTACAGGCCGTCCGCCCTTCAACCGACGCCAGGTTGAGCTACCGGTAGTTGATGCCGCCTCCATGGAAATCGTCGAAGAAGCACCCAAGTCCACAACTTTCCGCGGTCGTCCGCCCTTCAAACGACACCGCTAACGAGCAACCCTCCCTGATGCGCCGAACCCTTGGGAACGGCGCTTTTTTTTGCCTCGATTTTCAATTCAACTTTCTCTGCGGTCATTTCGCTGGTCGCGACGAGGAATTGGGACACCCTTACCAATGAATTCCCACGGTACAACGGGCTGATCAAGAAGTGGTAGCGCTGTCTATAGTAGGCTTAGCCGCTCTGTTTTCAGGCAGGCTCTTCGAGTATGGCGACATAACATCGTGGCAACACGCTATCTTGTATTCGGCGCGTCGGGCTATATCGGCGGCAACCTCGTTCCCTTTTTAATTGATCGTGGCGCGACGGTTCGTGCCGTCGCCCGCGATCGCGAAGTTCTGGAAGCTCGGCACTGGGCCGGCGTCGAACTTGTAGAAGCTGATGCTCTGGAACCCGGGTCCCTGATACCAGCACTCGCCGAATCAGACATTGTGTTTTACCTGGTGCACTCCATGGCCGCAGGAAAAGATTTTGGTGCGCTCGATCTGGTCGCCGCGGAAAACTTTGCGCGCGCTGCGGCAGATGCAGGCGTTCAACGGATTATCTATCTCGGCGGATTGATACCTGATTCATCTTCTTTAGGTGAACACATTAGCTCCAGAAGGGATACCGGCGAGGTGCTTCGTGAAGGCCCCGTGCCTGTTACGGAAATTCGGGCGGGAATCATCATTGGTCCAGGGTCAGCCGCATTTGAAGTCATGCGGGATCTGGCACTGAATCTTCCGGTGATGATTACACCCCGTTGGGTGCGGGCCACTTCACCGCCCATTGCCCTTTCAAACCTCCTTGAGTATCTCTGGAAAATCGCGCATAGCGACGAAGCTGCGGGGCAGGTTTATGATGCGGCGGGACCTGAGGAAGTAGATTACACAAGTATGATGCGCGCTATTGCGCGTCAAGCCGGGAAAAGTCCACCGCTGATCATTCCGGTGCCTGTACTGACACCGACGCTGTCTTCCTACTGGCTTGGGTTGGTCACGGCCGTGCCAGCTCCCATCGCTCGCGCACTGATCACCGGGCTTAAGCACTCATTTTCCGCTGATGATGGTCCTTTGCGAAAAGCAGCACCGCAGCATCTGCTGACTATGGACGACGCCGTTGCCATGGCGCTTCGCCAGGAAAGACAGCACCAAACCCTGGCCCGCTGGACTGACGGCAACTTTCAGCTTCGCGGTCATCGTCATGACAACGCCTATTATTCCAAGCACGCAGGTAGTAGCACGATCACCCGCGCGAAGCCCGCCGCTCTCTGGGGATTAATCACCGGCCTTGGTGGACCGCAGCGCTATCACTACATGAATGGCCTATGGCTCATTCGCGAAATCATGGACTGGATTGCCGGGGGACCGGGGCTGAGTCGTGGCCGACGAAGCTTTGCCGAGCTACGTCTTGGTGATCGCATTGACTATTGGACCGTCCTCGCTCTCCAGGAGGAACGAAGTCTCACCCTGGAATTCGGACTTAAGGCACCGGGATCTGGCGCACTGGAGTTCCAGATCAAACCGCTGGACCACGGACTTACGGAGCTGCGGATCACGGCGCACTGGCATCCCAGAGGGGTTTGGGGCTTGCTCTACTGGTGGGCGATGTTTCCCGCGCACCTTTTCCTGTTTCGTGGATGGACAAAAAAATTGGCCAGGCTCGCGGAGACCGATAGTTAATGAACAAAAATGCTCAGGACCAGAAACTTCCGGAAAAACTGCTGGGCGTTTTACCCCGGGATTTACGCCAGCTATTGGGGTTTGTACCCGGGCACGGCTGGGATGCCATCGAATGGCGCCCGCTACTCAAGCAAATGCGCCGCATGGCTTGGCAGGTGACCTCCGGGGCAGGAGTCTCGTTGTTGGTCCGCAGCATACCGCCAATCCCCGGATTACAGATAAAAAAAGCATCCGGAGTAGCACTATCGGAACTCACCAAGGCACAGCGAAAAGCCACAGGGGACACCATACTGTATTTCTACTTCAGGCAGTTCCTCAACCCTCAAGGCATGTTCCTCGATCTGCGCTATTCACGATTTGTGAAGAACCGTGCACAACTTCACTTCCTGCCCAACGGCCTCCATGCGCAACTGGACAGTAAATTCCGCCTCGGCATGATTGATCTTTATCGCGGTTTCTACTCACCGGACCCGGAGCTTCTAGATCGGGCCCTGTATGACATGGGCTTTCTGAGGAAAGATCTTGGCCCTGAGGAAACGGAGGAACTGCGGGGCTTACTACAGGCGCATTTTGGCAGTCAGCAGCGTTCCCAACGTTTTTCTATCGAAGTTTTCAAAGAATCTTTCAATGCTCTTTTCGATTTTTTCATTGAGCATGACTACCAGCTACGCAGTGACTTTGTCATGGTCGGTCTATATCTGATCACGCTATATCTGGTACTCGAAGATTTAGGACAGTCCCATGACGTAAAGGCCATCTGCGAAAGAGCGCTCCTTCATCCCCGTGACTGACTCCACTCACCCCCTGACAACCAGGCAGCACCTGGTAACATCGGACTCACCTGTAGTCAGGTAACTCACGTCGAAAGTACCGCCGAGGTGATACTTGTCTCATCGCGATGATTCGAAAAGCTTATATTTTTTAGACACCTGGTGGTAACCCCTTCAATGCAAGGTCGTTTACTCCACATCGATGGTGACTTTGATCACTTTGCCCGAGAATCGCCCATCCACCGAACCATAATTCTCTACTACCGGAGTCGCGCCATCGACACCAACATCCGCCGTCTCATCCATAGAGAAAACAAGTGCTTCTGTCCGGTCTATGCGCGCGCTATCAACTGCTTTTTCATTGACAAATAAAGTCCCTGTCGCTCCCATCCCAGCGCCACCGCCGTCATAGTCAAAATCCAGTCGAATCATCGATTTACCAGCGGGTAATTCGTCCGACGCGGCAATCGTTGTGCGCTGCTGGTTAAGGTAGTTGTAGGTATAACTGGGTTTGCCATCCTTAATGTAAAGACTCCAGCCACCAAAGCGACCACCTTGCGCCAGAATCACACCATTGCCACCATCGGTAGGCACGTCAACTTCCGCGGTAATCGTGTGCGACTTGTTCTTTACATTGATGAAAGCGTTTTCACCCATGTCGCGCATCCCGTCACTTAGGGTAAGCGACGTTCGTCCCGCCATAAGGTCGGGTCGACCAGCGATATCAGCATTCATTCTCTCGAAACTGCGATCATCAATCGGCAGGGCGTGGTTTACGGACGCTACCTCCATGAACAAGGCCTGCAATTCTGCGAGTCTTTGGGGTTCCTCGGAAGCCAGGTCGTTGGTCAAGCTGAAGTCAGAGTCTGTATCGAATAGTTCCCAGATGTCGTTCTCGAGGGTCGCGATCGGTTCGCGAGCCCACGGCTCCTTGTGGATCGTGCGTGCCAACCAGCCTTCATGATAAATCGCACGGTTACCGAAAAGTTCAAAGTACTGCGTCCTATGACCCGTTTCCGCAGTAGCATCGTCAAAGGTACTGATCAGGCTTTTGCCCTGAATCGGAACCTGAGGGATACCGTTGACCATGGTCGGCTCAGGTATCCTGGTCGCCTCAAGGATTGTAGGCACGATGTCAGTAACATGCGCGAACTGGCTACGTACCTCGCCGCTACCTTCAAAATTTTCTGGCCAATGAATCACCATTCCGTTTCGGGTGCCACCAAAGTCAGAAGCCACCTGCTTGGCCCAGGTAAAGGGCGTATCACTGGCAATAGCCCAGCCGATGGCCATGTGCGGGTAGGTCATTGGGCCTCCCCAATCATCATAGTGCTCAAGCATTGCTTCGGTCGTCTCGGGCACACCGTTAATTGATGTGTACTCGTTGGAAACACCGAGCGCGCCGCCTTCAGCGCTGGTGCCATTATCACCGGCGATGTAAAACACCAGTGTGTTGTCGAGTTCGCCCATCTCTCTAAGAGAGTCGACTAAGCGGCCGATTTCCGTATCGGCGTACTCTGCGAACGCGGCAAAGACTTCCATCTGTCGAGCGAGTAGACGCTTCTCATCGACTGTGTGATCGTCCCAATCCTTGATTCCTGGCGGTTTCGGGGCCAGCTGTGTACCTTCCGGCACCACGCCAAGGGCAATCTGCCGTGCCAGCGTCTCTTCCCGAAGTTTGTCCCATCCCTGATCAAACTGTCCTTTATATCTGGCAATCCAGTCCGCCGGTACATGGTGAGGTGCGTGAGTGGCACCGGGAGCGAAGTACAAGAAAAAAGGCTTTTCGGGGGTCAGGGCCTGTTGGAAACTTACCCATTCGATCGCCTCGTCCGTCATGTCCGTCATAAAGTTGTAGTCAGGGTCGTCGGGCAGCTCAACGGGGGTCATTCCATCGTAGATTAATGGCGCCCATTGGTTTGTCTCACCGCCAAAAAACCCATAAAACTTGTCAAACCCTTTGCGCGTGGGCCAGCGATCAGTCGCCCCGGATGGACTGACTTCCCATGCAGCTGTCTCATGATTTTTACCGAACTGTGCAGTGCTGTAACCATTAAGTCGCAGCACGTTAGAGATCGGAGAAATGTTAAGGGGAATCACGCCGGTATTCCCGGGAAACGCCGTCGCCGTTTCGGTGATCGAGCCCATATTGTTCATATGGTGATTTCGACCGCTGAGCAGTGCTGCACGAGTAGGGGCGCACATGGCTGTGGTGTGGAATCGATTGTAGCGGAGGCCTGAATCCGCAAGCTCATCGAGAGTCGGCATACGGGCAGGTCCGCCAAAGGTACTTGAGACGCCGAAGCCCATATCATCGATCATTATCAATAATACGTTTGGCGCCCCCTGGGGAGCCGTGACCTGAAATCGCTCGGGCGGTTCAGCGTTGCGAGCATCAAGCTCTGTGTAGAGGGCGACCTCCGGCGGATGAATCGGCAATACCGTGCGATCGAGATTCTGGGCCGAGGCGTCTTGCCCATGAGAGAGAAGGCCGAGGGTTACCGCCAGAGGCGCAACTAGTAGTTTGAGGTTCATAACGATCCTTTAGGTCACGACCTCGCCATTTGACCACGCCATGGTATTGACCTCTAATGCATTAATTGAATCAATTTGCTGCGAAAAACTCATAGTGATTACGTATCGTCAGTTACAACACGCCCTCAGTCTCTTCAAGAACGGGAACTTCACCCGGGCAGCCAACCAGGCGAATATCTCGCAATCAGCCTTTTCCCGAAGTATCGGAAATCTTGAGGCAGACCTCGGTGTCACACTGTTTGATCGCGAACACCAGACGGTAACGCCAACTCGCTATGGCGAAGCGTTCATTCGCCGTGCAGCGGACATCGTTAACAACACAGAGGAACTCCGGCGCGAAATTGACCTGATGCGCGGCCTGAACGTTGGGGAGTTTTGTGTGGCGTTGGGCATGTATCCCGCGCAAGTATCCGGTAACGCAGCGCTCGGAAAGATGATCAGAGACTTTCCGAACCTCCGATATCGAGCGCACACCGGAAACTGGCAAACGGTGAACGAATATGTTCTCAATCGGACCGTAGACCTGGGATTCGCCGCAATTGAAGCTGCCACCCTTGAAGATGGCTTATCGATAGAAAAGGTAAGCGAGCATCAAATGGTGGTTTTTTGTAGAAAAGAGCATCCCCTCGCCACGAACAGGAAGCCAAGCAGGGCGGAATTAGATCAATTTCCGCTGGTTTCAATTCGTGTACCCGCGGGCCTGGCCGAGGCGATACCGGGCCAATCGGACATTGATGTTGAAAGTGGCCATCTAGTGCCATCCGTAGAAATAGACGATTTCTCCACCGCGCGAATGCTCGTCTCGCAAAGCAACGCAATTGGCGCCGCTATACCCTCACAGATTGAATCCGAACTTGAATCGGGCGAACTTATTCTGCTCAACTTTCAGAACCCTTGGATAGCGCCAGTGCACGGATTCATATTTCTAAAGAACCGGACCATTAGTCCGGCTGCAGAGGTCTTTATGGAAACTGTTTTGAAGTTTGAGCAAACAGCCAGAGAGAAGAACAAATCGCTGATAGAAAAATACTTGAAGTCGTGACAGAGACTAAAAATCTAAGCCATTCATTGCAACGGTAATAAGCCAATTTTTTTGGTTCACTTAGGACGATTAATTTTTCAAATAATGTGAAAACCCACAACTCTCTGTGTTACCCCATAAAGCGCCGAGAGGAAACTCGTACCTAACTGATTTTCCTTACATTCCGCAAATTACTAGAACGCTATGCTTTAACAAATAATCACGTAGATGCGTCACTAGCACTAAAGTTATCTCATAATATGCGCAACCTTATCCAATTCAATAAGTTACGACCACTCAAACTTGTACTTGCTTGATCCAGTTTCTCAAAATGTTATCGCCAAGAGCGAACTGACCGCACACATCAAGGAATTTAAAACCTGGATCCAAACACTAGGCTGACAGCTTCTCGCCAGAGGCCATTTGCAAAAGGGGCGACGGCCTGCCCCCACGCATTGAGCTAAGAGCCCTCAGAAGGAAAGCGAGGCGACTTCAGCTCACGTTTAATTTCGTTCAGAACGGCACAGGAAAGCAGTCGGTATCCATCTGGGCGTTTGCCATAGACTTGCACCAGACTAGTTTCATACACCCGCCTCATCATCTGGCAGTCGATAGGCCCACTCGATTGGGTCAACGCTTCCGAGGAAAGCAAGCATTGTCTCGCGTGTGTGTTGATTTCAGACGCCTTAAAGCCGGCGCAAGGCACGTCATCAATAGCGGTCTCAACACGCTGAAGCTGGGCAAGAAACTCGTCGCACTCTACTTTTGCATAATCGCCGGGTAGTGCAGGATTAGTTCCATCACCGTTGAGACTCATCAACAGAGTCTCATAATAAGTGTAAGCGATCGTGCAGTTAGCCAAAATTTGTTTACTCGCGTTGTTTCCCGCGCTTTGGCTTATGCCCAAAAGGCAGCTGCTCATATGGGCCGCAGTGCCGTCGTAGTCCAAACAAGCCTGCCAGAAGGGGGGGGCTCCGTTCAACTCTACCAACACTTTGGCAAAAGTCTTACATTCAGGGAGTTTCTCTGGAAGGTCTTCGCGACTTACACCCTGTTGCTGTAGCACTCTCATATATATCATCTGAAGCTGCGAGCACTGTGCACGTTGAGTGTTGCTAAACGGATTGACGTTGCTGTACTGATTAAGGGTGGCCGTCGCTACGCATTCAAAAACATCTTTTACTAAGGTCGGATTCGCGCTAGCACAAGCACCACTGGAATTTGCGTTCACGCCATTCAAGCCCAAGAGTAAAAGTGCAATACATTGTAAAGCTCGGTGAATAATCGCCATCAGAAACCCGAGTCATCGAGGTATTCCACCAAGGCTTTTTTGACTTCGACTACGATCGCGCCCTCTAACAATGCATCCTTCTGCTCCAAAAACTCGCTCTTTGAATCGAACACCTGCTCGTGGCTAATGGTTCGAGTGATTTCTACGCCTGATTCTTCATCGGTCAACAAGACCCTCGACAGCATCGACACCATGACTTGCTCATCATCGCCCCAATTATCAAGAATCGCATTGTTTTGGTTCAATCGCGCATTCACCTCAGTGGCTTTGCTCGCTTCTTTCCCAAATCCGAAAATACTGCCTACGTCCGATACCAAGCTAAGCCCGGCAGTGGCCATTTCTTTGGTGCTCATGCCCTCTTTATGAGGCTCGAAGCTGAACGCGGGAGGCTCTACCTCGATCACAAGGCCCGATGAATTTCGTTTGTGAGGCCGAGCAATAAACTCACCACTTTTTGAAACAGCGCGTGCAGTGGCTTTGGTAACTTCGCGCAAATAATTACTTTCCTCATCGCGAATCTTCTTGAGGTAGACAACCACTTCCTCGTCATCAAACCCTTCCTGCGCATAGGCCCCAACCGAAATTAGCGTGGTGAAAAATAGCGCTGGAAAGATACCAAAGGTGATACTGCGAAAAAATAACGACATGGCGAAACTGCTTTTTATTAAAGAGAGAAGGAGTACCGCAGATAATGCCATAAAGATACCTCCAACTGGCTGGAATAAACAAAACTATTACTTTATCACGATTGTTTGCAGTGAAACCTCGACAGACTTACGCAGTTCTAGAGATCGACGGCCCAAATTAGTTAACCACTACAGCCAACCCTAGGTACAGAGCGAAGTAGAGCCCATAAGATTTATCGATTTTGTTGTGCTTGATGATGACCTATCCCCCAAGTTAAAACCATGGCTTGGATGTGGACTCATCGTGCTCATGGCGTTAATACCGGGGGATAATAGGTCAGGGCTCATCCACCTGCTTAAGCCTCCGTCTACTACACCGCCTCGGACAAACTATGCGGTCATCGGCCAACTTATGGGGTAACACAGACCAACTAGAACTTCGCCGAGACCACCTGGACGCAGGGCCTGCCGGACTGGATCGGCTGCTCCCACGTCCGCGCCTTCCGTTTCCTGGTCGGTGTGCCGGAACTGGTGGTGCCGGAAGCCACGATTGGGGGGTGATTGTGGTGCCCACCCCACGCAGCATGCGATTTTACCCCGCCAGATTGGGTCGGTTTTTCATCGAAACCCCCTATCAGCGACCAGCCAAAAAACCTAACTGACTGATAATAAACAAAATGTTGTGGAAAATTTACTTCATTTATCGTGACATTTTCTCAAATAGCGTGACACCCAACAGAACTCCTGCGCTTACACATCCAGGTTAGAAACGTACAACGCATTCTCTTCAATGAACTCCCGGCGAGGCTCCACCTGATCGCCCATCAGCGTGGTGAAAATTTCGTCGGCGCGCATGGCGTCGTCAACGGTGACCTGCAGCATGCGCCGACTTTCCGGATCCATGGTGGTTTCCCACAGTTGCTCGGGGTTCATCTCACCCAAACCTTTGTAGCGTTGGATATAGTAGCCACGGCGCGCTTCCGCCATTAGCCACTCCAGACCCGTCACGAAGTTCTGCGTCTGGTGGGTTTTTTCGCCTCGCTGAAAATAACCGGTCTCGTCGATGAGATCTTCGAGGGTGTCGCCCAAAGCCACCATCGCCGCATAGTCTTTGGATCGGAAGAATTCCGGCTTAAGCTGAATAGGTCGCTCAACGCCATGGGCAATCATACGTACGAGGGGGTACCAGTTTTCCTCATCATCGGTTTTGGGCTCAACAGAGTAGCTGGTTCCCTTGGTTTTTAGAGTTAGTAAGCGCTCACTCATAGCCTGGCAGTATTGTTCCACGGCAGCCTTGTCTGTGAGATCGGCCTCAGCCAGATGAGGGCCAAACACCAACTCCCACACCAGTTCCTCGGGGTAGTGGCGGCTGCGACGTTTCACAATCGCCTCAACGGAATGGTACTGCCTGATCAGGTCTGCAAGGGACTCACCGCTGATGGGTGGCGCATCAGCATTGACGTACAAGGCTGCGCCCTCAAGAGCTGATGACGTCAAAAATTCAGCCAGGGCGGCGTCATCTTTGAGGTACTGGTGCTGCTTGCCTTTACCCACCTTATAAAGCGGTGGCTGGGCAATAAACACATGGCCACGATCAATCAACTCACGCATCTGACGGAAGAAAAAGGTAAGTAGCAGCGTGCGAATATGGGATCCATCAACGTCAGCGTCGGTCATAATGATGATGCTGTGGTAACGCAGCTTGTCGGGATCGAACTCTTCCTTACCAATACCACAACCCAGCGCCGTCACCAGGGTACCTACTTCTACGGAGCTCAGCATTTTATCGAAACGCGCTTTCTCGACGTTCAGGATCTTGCCTTTGAGGGGCAGGATTGCCTGAAAACGGCGATTTCGGCCCTGCTTTGCAGAACCGCCGGCGGAGTCACCCTCCACCAGGTAAATCTCTGAAAGGGATGCATCTTTCTCCTGACAATCCGCCAGCTTGCCCGGTAAGCCGGCAATATCCAGCGCGCCTTTGCGGCGAGTCATCTCTCGCGCTTTACGGGCCGCTTCCCTCGCCCGTGCTGCATCCAGCATCTTGGTCACAATCGCCTTGGCTTCCCCGGGGCTCTCCAGGAGATATTCGCTAAAGCGGTTGTTCATGGCCTGTTCTACCGCCGATTTCACCTCGGAAGAAACCAGCTTGTCCTTGGTTTGCGATGAAAACTTGGGATCCGGCACCTTCACAGAAACAATTGCCGTCAATCCCTCTCGGGCATCGTCTCCCGTGGTGTTCACCTTGGCTTTTTTGGCCAGACCTTCGCGTTCGATGTAGCCGTTCAGCGTTCGCGTCAACGCCGAGCGAAAACCCGCAAGGTGTGTTCCACCGTCGCGCTGAGGGATGTTGTTGGTGTAGCAGAAGATATTTTCCTGGTAGGAGTCATTCCACTGGAGGGCGACCTCCACCGACATACCGTCATCTCCTTCGCTTTGGAAGTGAAACGCCTTATGCATGGGGGTTTTATTGCGATTCAGATAATCAACAAAGGCGTTTAGGCCGCCTTCATAAAAATAACGGTCCTCTTTACCCGAACGTTCGTCGTTCAGCAGAATTTCTATCCCGGAGTTAAGAAAAGCCAGCTCTCGCAAACGCTTGGCAAGCACATCAAACTCAAATTCGATATTGGTAAAGGTTTCTGCCGAAGGCTTGAAGCGAATCAAAGTACCTGTTTGGTTGGCTTCCCCGACATCCTGAAGAGCACCTTGGGGTACGCCGTGGGCGTAACGCTGCTCAAAGCGCCGTCCACCGCGCCAGATTGTGAGCCACAGCTCCTCCGACAACGCGTTTACGACAGAAACACCGACACCATGGAGCCCGCCAGAGACCTTGTAAGTGTTGTCATCAAACTTACCGCCTGCGTGAAGTACGGTGAGAATCACTTCTGCCGCCGAGACGCCCTCGTCGTGCATTTCTGTGGGTATACCGCGGCCGTCATCCTGCACGGACACGGATTCGTCCGGGTGAATCGTGATCAGAATTTTCGCGCAGTGTCCCGCCAGGGCCTCGTCGATGGAGTTATCGACGACCTCAAAGACCATGTGGTGCAGGCCCGTGCCGTCATCGGTGTCGCCGATATACATACCCGGGCGCTTTCGAACAGCGTCAAGACCCTTCAGAACCTTAATTTTCGACCCATCATAGTTCTCAGATGCATCGCTCATTGCACGTACTCCAGTGTTTTAGCGGCGTTACGCCGTTTTTCCGTTATCAATCGCTGAGGAAGCAAGGTCAACCTGGCCTTGTTTCACGTGAAACATCGCCACGTCGCTTTCAGATCCCAACCACGAAGCCGGTATCGCAGAGCGGGTGACGCAGGTAATTAGTGTTTGCACCTGCATGGCAGCCAAGGTCCTGCATACACGCTCACAGCGCTCAGCGTCTAATTCAGACGGCAAATCATCGATCAGATACAACACATTGCCTTGCTCACTCGCAAGAATTTGCCCCTGCGCGAGCTTCAGCGCACAAACAAGAAGCTTTTGTTGTCCCCGCGATAAGGTTTCTGCCGCGGAGTATCCCCCTACGGTTACGCGAATGTCTGCGCGCTGCGGCCCTGTTTGGGTAAACCCCTGCTCCTGATCAGACGTCAGGCTTCGCTGCAGCACCTCTTCGTAAGAGCTACTTGCATCCCAACCGCGACGATAAACCAGGGCTACCGGCCCAATCTCCGGTGCGAGCTCAGCAATTAATGGCTCAAACACCTCTCGGAGACTCTCTAAAAACCGCTCCCTTCCGGACGATACCCGCTCAGCATGAACCGCTAAATCCCGTGTCCATACCTGTAACTCTGAGGGGTCGAGTTTAGCACGACGAAGAAGATGATTCCTTTGTGTTAAAGCCCTTTGAAATCGCTGGCGACTGTCTCTCAGCTCATGTTCCACGTGAAACACCCCCCAGTCCAAAAACCGCCTCCGATTCGCCGGCTCGCCCACCAGAAGGTCGAAACTATCAGAGTTAATCAACAACAGCGGCAATTCATCAGCCAGGCGTGACACGGACCGGGACGGCTCTCCGGCCAGACGGAGGCTTATAGCGCCCGCTTTTTCCCGCTGGACGCCAATAGCCATGGAGCCCCCCGTAGGGGAGCGCCTTTCCCCCCGCACGACGTAACTCTCTTCGCCATGGCTTATAAGAGATTTTGCGCCACCCGAACGAAAGGAACGCGCGGTTCCCAATATATGAGCAGCCTCAAGAAGACTGGTCTTGCCGCTACCGTTAACGCCGTAAATGACATTGTGGAGCGCCAAAGGCCCGAGTTTGGCTTCCCGTAGGTTGCGTAAATGGTGAATATGAAGCGAGGCTAACAGGGGCGCACCCCTCCGCCCTTGCGGCTCAAAGCCGCATAGGCATTACAACGTACAGAGAGTCTCCGCCGTCGGTTTCTTCTAAAAGGGCGCTGCTATTGGGATCCGACAGCGAAAAGCGTATTTTCTCGCCACTCAGAACACCCAGGACATCCAGCAGGTAACCGACATTAAAGCCGATCTCCAGGGCGTCGCCGGAGTAATCAACCGGTAGGCTCTCTTCCGCCTGTTCCTGCTCCGGATTATTTGCAACTATTTCCAGGCTGCCCTCGGAAAGTTTGAGACGCACACCGCGGTATTTCTCGTTAGACAGAATAGCGGTACGGGTAAAGGCCTGGCGTAACTCCGTTCGTGAGCTTTGGACGATTTTGTCGGCTGCGCGGGGAAGCACCCGCTCATAATCCGGGAACTTCCCGTCGACAAGCTTCGAGGTAAAGGTGAATTCTGCAGTGGTGGCCCGCAGATGATTACTGCCGAGGATAATCGTGACGTCCTCATCATCACTTTGCATCAGGCGGGAAAGCTCAAGCACCCCTTTGCGCGGCAGGATCACCTGCGTATCTTCCAGGTCCTTGAGCGTTCCGGGAAAGGTACAAATCGCCAGCCGATGGCCGTCGGTAGCGACAGCGCGCAAACGACCCGCGCGCAGCTCCCAGTACATGCCGTTCAAATAGTAGCGAACATCTTGCTGGGCCATGGCAAAACCGGTGCGCTCGATAAGACGTCGAAGCTGGCCCTGCTTCAGCGTAAACTGATGGGTACCGATGCTGTCCTCGATGTTGGGGAATTCCCGCGCGGGAAGCGTGGCCAGGGTAAATCGGCTTCTACCGCTGCGGACCGTGGCCTTACCGTCCGCTACGGCAATTTCCAGATCTGCGCCGTCAGGCAGGCTCTTACAGATATCTGCCAGCTTTCGTGCAGGAACCGTGATCTCTCCAGCTTCACCAGCAGTCTCCAGATTAACGCGGCCGACTAGTTCAACCTCGAGATCCGTTCCGGTGATGGAGAGACGGTCTCCATCTAAATTCAACAAAACATTAGAAAGCACGGGTAACGTCTGTCGACGCTCCACAACTCCGGCCACCAGATTCAGTGGTTTGAGTAAGGCGTCACGAGAAACTCGGAATTTCATTAAATGTCCTTAAACCGGCAGCATTCGAGATAAAAAACACCCTAGTTTAGCGCATCATGCCCATGACCGGGCTATGAAAAAAACCAAATATTCCACCCTGGCTTCGGTCCGCAAACAAGGGCCTTTACCTTGATCAGGTCGTTAGAAGACGCAGGAGGTTTTTATAGTCTTCGTGGATATCTGAATTTGTTTCTCTAAGTTCGCGAATCTTTCGACAGGCATGGAGAACGGTCGTATGGTCGCGCCCTCCAAAGCTGTCGCCGATCTCAGGCAAACTGTAGTTCGTCAACTCTTTCGCTAATGCCATTGCCACCTGTCGCGGCCTTGCTACGGAGCGATTGCGTCGACGGGAATTCAAGTCCGCCACCTTGATCTTGAAGTACTCGGCAACCGTCCGTTGAATATTGTCGAGGCTGACCTGCTTGTCCTGGAGGGCAAGGAGGTCTTTAAGGCTCTCTTTTACCAGTTCGACATCGATCGGCCTGCGCGTGAAGTTAGCGCTCGCTATCACTCGCTTCAAGGCGCCCTCTAGCTCTCTCACATTAGAGCGAATTCTCTGCGCAATAAAAAAGGCCGCATCCGGGGGTAGGTTGAGCCGGGCCTGGGTCGCCTTATTCATCAAAATAGCAACGCGGGTTTCCAGGTCCGGCGGTTCCACGGCCACCGTGAGCCCCCAGCCAAAGCGGGATTTGAGCCGCTCCTCAAGACCGTCGATCTCCTTCGGATACCGATCGCAGGTAAGAATCATTTGCTGGCCACCTTCAAGCAATGCATTGAAGGTGTGGAAGAACTCTTCCTGGGAACGATCTTTTTTAGCAAAAAACTGGATGTCATCGATTAACAGTGCATCTACAGAGCGATAATAGCGCTTGAAGTCCGCAATAGCATTCAGCTGTAAGGCCTTAACCATATCGGCCACAAACCGCTCTGAATGGAGATACACGATCCGCGCATCGGGCTTGTTGAGTTTCAGGGCATTACCAACGGCATGCATGAGATGGGTTTTACCCAGACCGACACCGCCGTATAAAAAAAGTGGGTTATAGGCACCGCCGGGGTTTTCCGAAACCTGATTCGCGGCAGCAAGGGCAAGTTGATTGGATTTTCCCTCTACAAAGGTGCTGAAAGTGTAATTGCTCACCAGGTTGTGCTGGTGCTGTAGCGCCTCGTGAACTTCCGATTTACTGGCTTGACCGTAGTGGAGCGTTGTTTCTACCAGTGAGGGTGCCTGTCGCGGCTTTGCCGTGGGGTTTTCTGCGGAGGTACCTGCATTTGCCTCGACCTCTGTTGCCGCCGTACCACCAACCACAGCCAGGGCAGGACCCCGAGAAACAGGAGGTATCGCTGTTTGCACTGTTGCGGACATTGCTGTGTTTGGCGCTGTAGTCGGTGATGAAGCGGGGGCTGTCGCTAATGGGCGCGCGGACGTCACTCCCCCTGTCCCTGATGCACCCGCTGCAATCTCCAACCCCAACTCAGCGTCACCGGATTGGACCTCACGCAACAGCTGCGCAATCAGCTCCCCGTACTTATCACTGACGAAATCGCAGATAAAACGATTCGGCGCCAGCAACTGCAAAGCCTCGCCCGTATACGTAGCCTGAAGCGGTCTTATCCAAGTATTAAATTGTTGCGACGGTAATTCATCCTGCAAACGTGTTTTGCAGTGTGCCCATATGCTTTCTGACAAAGTTCACTCTCTCTTGTCGTCTGATCTTTAACATGCCTGTCAGACAATCAATTCTCATGGTTTTTTCTGATATTCAGCCATTTGTTAGCTTATAACTCTTGTCTTCTTACTTCTGACTTCTGACTTCTAAGTGCTAACAGCCAGCCGCCAACTTACTGCTGACACCAAACAATCACTTTTAACGCGATTTTCTGCCTGATGCGGCTTATTGCAGCGTTTTGCAGCCTTTTATGCCGAAACGTAACGACTTACCCTGCTCTCTCTTTACGCTTTACTCAGTATTTCCTTGCTAAGTTCAATTCTTCACTCTTAACCACTTTGAGCACCGCATTCTTTTATGCAAACGAGCGAGAACATGCCGGAGAAAGCGGCCCCAAGGGTATCTGTTGATATCCTTGCGACCGGCACCGTCGACGGGGCCATCATAGCGCCCCAATTCAGACTTATCCACAAACCTGGCAAAAAAATAACTACTATAAAAACTATAAATATCAATCACTTAATAAAAAATTGGGTATTCGTGTTAATTTATTTTGGGCAAACCGTTTAGCTAAAGATTTGTGAGTAAGTTGTGTATATCTTCGGGGGAAAGTGTTCATAAGCAGCCCCAGGCCACGCCAGTGCTGAATTTCGCCGCCTGTGTAAAACCTCAGATTTGTCGGGTGTTTGCGTCAGCAAAATTTGCGGCAAATTACTCAAGGCATCAGGGTGCTGGTCCATTGAATAAGCAGCGCCCAAGCACTACAATGCGCGGCCCAAATTTGCCAGCTCCTTAAAAAGAGTGACACTGGCACGTTTTAATCGACGAACCTACCGTGTTCAAACAGGTCGCATACCTGCACAGTAAACGGTGGGCTCGTAAAGAGACTTAAGCGAGTAGGAACATGAAGAGAACTTTTCAGCCCAGCGTGCTAAAGCGCAAGCGTACTCACGGTTTCCGTAGCCGCATGGCCACTAAAAGCGGACGCGCCGTTATCTCACGTCGTCGTGCGAAAGGTCGTAAGCGCCTCGCCGCCTGATACGCGTCATCTGACCCGAGAAGTGATAGGAGGCCGTTTCTGTGGCTGCGATGTTTCGCCCCAGCCAACGGCTTCTTACCGCTGACGATTACCGGCAGGTGTTTAAAGCCCCGGATCATAAAGCCGGGCAAAAAGAGTTGCTGTTATTGGCACGTCAGAATGATCTGACATGTCACCGACTTGGACTCGCAGTCGCAAAAAAACACGTCCCCACGGCAGTGAAACGAAACGTCATTAAGCGGCTGACGCGAGAGCATTTTCGCGCACTCTCTCCATCGACCCCTTCCTTTGATATTGTTGTCCTGACTCGGCCTGGTGCTCGAGACGCAACGGCAACACGTATAAAGGACGCACTGGTCAAACAGTTTACTCGCCTTGGCCTGACGGTCGCGCCTCAGTGAACGCTGTATTCACATCACTACTACGGGCGTTGATTCGCGGATACCAGCTATTTATCAGTCCTCTGTTGGGACATCACTGCCGGTACTACCCCAGTTGCTCCAGCTATGCTGTCGAGGCCATTGAAGAACACGGCGCCTGGAAAGGCTGCGGTCTTGCCGTCCGCCGTGTTCTCCGTTGCCATCCTTGGCATGAAGGGGGCGCAGACCCCGTTCCACCAGCCTGTCAACACCAGGATTAATTGATCATGGATATTCAACGCACGCTGCTTATCGGCGCGATCATGCTCCTATCGTTTATGTTGCTCACGGAGTGGGTGAACTTTAAGGCGGTTAAAGATGATGTCATCAGCACTGAAACGCGATTGACCGCAGGTCCCGACACACAAAGCAGTAATAAGCCAATTACGGGCATGACCGATACGGGCGATTTACCATCGGCCGCCGCTGCACCGGCAGTCGCCGAGCCCACAATCGGTATCGAGGATATCCCCGCCGTGGGCGCCGCAGTGGATACCAGCACCGAAGACACCGGTTCCGGTTCGGGTAACAACGGCAATATCATTCAGGTGTATACCGATAGTCTGCAGCTCGCTATCGATCTTAAGGGGGGGGACATTGTCGAAGTAGCCCTTCCGAAATTCCTCGCCGATATCGACGATCCTGACACCCCCTTTGTACTCCTTGAAAACAATTCCCGCCGGGTATACGTCGCTCAGAGCGGACTCATCGGCAAAAATGGTATCGATAGCAAGGCCAGGGCAAACTACCAGAGCACCGCAAGCCGCTATGAGATGGGGGCTGCTGATACGCTGGAAGTTGATCTGACATGGTCAAACGACGCGGGAATCGAGGTGACCAAACGCTTTCGCTTCCTTCGGGACAGTTATGTCGTTGACGTTGATTTCATCATCAACAACCAGAGTAGCGAGGCCTGGCAAGGCAACCTGTTTGGTCAGATTAAAAGAGACAGCAGCGCCGCGGATTCCGGCGGCGGCGGAAGCATGGGCATGCAGCCCTTTTTGGGCGCTGCAACCACAATGCCTGATGACCGCTTTAAAAAGTTCAGCTTTGAAGACATGCAGGACGACCCCTTCCGTGAGCAGAACATTGGCGGCTGGATCGCCATGATCCAGCACTATTTTCTGAGCGCATGGATTCCCAATCCTGAAAAAACCCACACCTACAGCACCCGTGTTACCAACAGCGGTTTTAACATCGCGGGATTTACCAGCCCGGCAGTTGTCGTTGCACCAGGCGCTCAACAGGAAGTAAGCGCTCGCTTTTACGCAGGACCCAAAGACCAGTACAGCCTCCAGGAGATCTCCCCCTTCCTGGAACTCAGCGTGGATTACGGTTGGCTGTGGTGGGTTGCACAACCGCTGTTCTGGTTGCTCACGAAGATATTCGCCGTGGTGGGTAACTGGGGTGTCGCCATCATCCTTCTGACGGTCCTGATCAAGGCCGTGTTCTTTAAGTTGTCTGCCACCAGCTATAAGTCCATGGCCAACATGCGACGGGTTCAGCCAAAAATGGCCGACATCCGCGAGCAATATGCCGACGATAAACAGAAGCAATCCCAGGCGATGATGGAGCTGTATAAGAAGGAAAAGATAAACCCCATGGGTGGGTGTTTACCGATTCTGGTACAGATGCCCGTATTTATTGCCCTGTACTGGATGCTCATGGAGAGCGTGGAGCTTCGCCACGCGCCCTTTATGTTGTGGATTGATGACCTCTCTGTCATGGATCCGTATTTTGTGCTGCCGCTAATGATGGGCGCGAGCATGTTTTTCATGCAGAAGCTCAACCCGCCGCCGCCCGATCCCATGCAGGCAAAAATCATGCAGTGGTTACCGGTCATCTTCACCTTCTTCTTCCTGTGGTTCCCCGCAGGACTGGTGCTCTATTGGGTGGTTAATAACCTCTTGTCCATGGCGCAGCAATACGTGATCACCCGGCAGATAGAGAACGCCGGCGCCAAAGCCTGATTCAATTGCTATGAATCTTATGGTGGGTGACAGCGATACTATCGTCGCTATTGCCACCGGCTCCGGTGCTGGCGGTGTAGGCATTATCAGGCTCTCCGGCCCTGACGCCTTTACCATCGCCCGTAAGATGACGGCCACTGACGCCAAAGCTCGCCAGGCGCATTTTGTTTCGATCGTCGACGGGCAAAACGCCGTCCTGGACCAGGGCCTTCTCCTCCAATTTCCCGGCCCCCATTCCTTCACCGGTGAAGATGTTGCTGAACTCCATTGTCACGGTGGGCCGGTGCTCCTGCGCACCGTGCTCCGGGAATGCATTTACCACGGAGCCCGACAGGCAACGCCCGGAGAATTCAGTCAGCGCGCTTTTCTCAATAACAAGATTGATTTGGTTCAAGCCGAGGCTATTGCTGATCTCATCAGCAGCAGCACGGAAGCGGCCGCCCGGAGCGCCAGTCGCTCCCTCACGGGCAGTTTTTCCGTGCAGGTTGACGCCCTGTTGGAGCAGCTCATCCGTTTGCGCGTATTCATCGAAGCCGCCATTGATTTTCCCGAGGAAGAAATTGATTTCATCGCGGAAAGCGACGTTCTTGAACGTCTGGAGACACTGGCGTCGTCTATCAATGCCTTATTGAAAAGCGCCCGACGGGGCAGAACGCTGCGTGATGGTTTAAAACTCGTCATCGCTGGCGCACCTAATGCGGGTAAATCCAGTCTGCTCAACCAGCTCGCTGAGCAAGACTCGGCTATTGTCACGGACATACCGGGAACAACCCGGGATCTCCTTCGCGAACACATTCAAATCGATGGTTTGCCACTACACATTGTCGATACCGCGGGGCTCCGAGATTCGGGAGACGCCATCGAGCAGGAAGGTATTCGACGGGCCCGCAGCGAGATGCAGAGCGCAGATCATATTCTGTTGGTTGTCGATAACAGCGGGGAATCAGCGCTTCTGGACGCCGCTACCCTGGTCAGCCACTACGAGGGCGACTTACCCGAGGCGGTACCCATCACTCTTATTCGCAACAAGTGTGATATCCAAAATATCCCAGCCACCTTTACTACCGGTGACATTAACGAAATCTGCCTCAGTGCCCTGCGCGGCGATGGGATCGACCTCCTTCGCCGTCATCTTCTGACAACCGCGGGCATCGCTGACACAGAAAGCTCCGATTTCAGTGCCCGGGAACGCCACGTCCTCGCCCTGGAGGAATGTGCCGGGCACCTTGCCCAGGGCTTGCTGCAACTAAAGGATCACGGGGCCGCTGAGCTCATCGCCGAAGACCTGCGCTACGCCCAGGATAGTCTTGGCAGTATTACCGGGTCGTTTAGCAGCGATGAGTTGCTCGGCGAGATTTTTGGCAGCTTTTGCATCGGTAAATAATGTAACCGGACTATCTGAGCAAACCAGGCTAACCGGTTCGGTAGGCGATCAATCCAAAGCGTTTCCCCAGCTTATCCACGTAAGTAATAAGTCCCGGTAAAAAAACGGTATGAAAAAAGTCTTAGCAGGGGACAAAGCCAGCGCTGTCAGCAAGTCTCGACTTATCCCAAATCCATGCGTCGCCCTTACAGGCTTCTTACAGACTCTGTTGACAGCCTTGTCATTGAGATAACGTATTGAATTTACTGGCGAAAACCGACTTATACGTAAAAAAAGGCTCCTTAATAACAACATCAATAAATAAACATACCTATATAAAGGTACTTAATTAATTATTTATAAACATAAACAAACCGCGTCTTGCAGGATTTTATGGCCGGCCTATAATCCGCGGCCCTTGCAATATCCGCAGACCGATTTTGCAAGGTACGAAGAATGACGCGAAAGACATTTTGACAACGACCAACATCAAAAAACACACCAGGAGAAACTTCTCTGGATAACCGGCCAGAGCAGCTACAATCGATCCATGGATTACCCATCACAATTTGATGTCATCGTTATCGGTGGCGGACATGCCGGCACTGAAGCTGCTCTAGCCTCAGCACGGATGGGCTGTGCGACGCTACTTCTGACCCATTCCGTTGATACTCTCGGGCAAATGTCCTGTAACCCGGCCATCGGTGGGATCGGTAAGAGTCACCTGGTTCGGGAAATCGATGCCCTTGGCGGCGCCATGGCAAAAGCCACGGACCAGGCGGGCATTCAATTTCGCGTTTTGAACAATCGTAAAGGTCCAGCCGTGCGTGCTACCCGCGCCCAGGCAGATCGTGTGCTGTACCGCAATGCAATTCGCGCAATCATTGAGGCCCAGGTGGGCTTGCAGGTGTTTCAGCAGGCTGTCGATGATCTGATTATTGAAAACGACACAGTGCAAGGTGTGGTGACGCAAACCGGGCTGCGTTTTAAGGCGCCGCGCGTCATTTTGACCACGGGCACTTTCCTTGGCGGAAAGATGCATATTGGCCTGACGCGCTCCGCAGGTGGACGGGCGGGTGATCCGCCATCCAACACCCTGGCGGAGCGGTTGCGGGAACTTCCCTTCCGTGTCGAGCGCCTGAAAACCGGTACGCCGCCCCGCCTGGATGCTCGCAGCATCGATCTCGACAGTCTGGAAAAACAGTGGGGCGACACCCCGCGACCCGTTATGTCGTTTTTAGGTGACCGCAGAGAACACCCGGAGCAGCGCTGCTGCTGGGTGGCTTACACCAACGAGCGCACCCACGAGATTATCCGTGCCGGGCTTGATCGCAGCCCTCTTTACACGGGCGTGATTGAGGGCGAGGGGCCCCGCTATTGCCCCAGCGTTGAAGACAAGGTTCAGCGCTTTGCCGACAAGGCCTCGCACCAGGTGTTTGTTGAGCCCGAGGGTCTGACGACCAACGAACTGTATCCCAACGGCATATCGACAAGCCTTTCCTTTGATGTGCAGATGGAATTGGTCCGCAGCATCAAAGGTTTTGAGAATGCGCATATCACCCGTCCCGGTTATGCCATCGAATACGACTTTTTTGATCCCCGGGATCTTTTGTCATCCCTGGAGACCCGCTCCGTCGCGGGTTTGTATTTTGCCGGTCAGATTAACGGCACAACGGGCTACGAAGAGGCCGCGGCTCAGGGATTACTGGCTGGCATCAATGCAGCCCTCGCAATTCGTGAAGAGGCGCCCTGGTGCCCTCGACGGGATGAGGCCTACCTCGGAGTGCTGGTGGACGACCTCATCACCATGGGTACGAAAGAGCCTTACCGCATGTTCACGTCCCGCGCCGAACATCGATTACTTCTGCGCGAAGACAATGCCGATCTGCGGCTAACGGAACAGGGGCGAAAGCTCGGTCTCGTGAACGACGAGCGCTGGGAGCAGTTCAGCCGTAAGCGAGACATCATCGTCTCGGAACAGCAGCGCCTGTCGCGGACCTTTGTGCAACCGGGAAGCACTGCCGCGCGGAGCCTCATCGGTAAACTTGGCAAGCCCCTGTCCCGGGAATACAGCTATGCCGAGTTACTCAAGCGTCCGGAGCTCGATTACTCAGATATCGCTGCCCTTGATTCCGATGCTGTGGATCATGAGCAGGCGGCCCTGCAGGTGAGTATCCAGGCTAAATATGCGGGCTATATAGATCGGCAGCGGGATGAAATCGATCGCGTGCGACGTTACGAGGGATTATCCCTGCCGGTGGATATGGATTATCTGCAGGTCTCCGGGTTATCCAATGAGGTTCGAGACAAGCTCATCGCGCAGAAACCCGAAACCCTGGGACGGGCATCCAGAATACCGGGGGTTACGCCGGCGGCCATATCCCTGCTGCTGGTGCACATGAAGCGCAAAAAAAGTACCGTCGATGCGGGTTCCCAAAGGGATGCGGCCTCAGGGTCTCCCCGGGGCGCCCGACAACAGACTCACTGATCAGTGGAAAAAGCTTTACGTCTGGGGCTCGAGGATCTCGGCCTGGATCTCAGCGAAGAGCAACAGGAGTTGCTGCTCCAGTACCTCAAATTACTGTCCCGGTGGAATAAGGCCTACAACCTCACCGCCATCCGTGACGAAGCGGTCATGGTGACTAAACATCTTCTGGATAGTCTTGCGGTGCTACCGCATCTGCGGGGACAGCGGTTTATCGATGTGGGCACGGGAGCCGGTTTGCCCGGCATTCCACTGGCGATCGCCCTTCCGGATAAACACTTTTCCCTCCTGGACAGTAACGGTAAGAAAACCCGGTTTCTGACTCATGCCGCTAACGAACTGTCCCTTGATAACGTTGAGATCGTAAAGTCCCGGGTAGCTGATTTTGTCCCCGGGGAGCGCTACGACGCGGTCCTGTCCCGCGCCTTTGCATCCCTCGATGCTATGATATCCGGCTGCGAGCACCTGTTGCTGCCGTCGGGAGAGTTTCTTGCCATGAAAGGGCAACGCCCTGATGATGAGTTGGAGCGCATTGATTGCAAATCATTGCCCGTTTCAATCACTGATTTAGACGTACCGGGGCTGCCTGAGTACCGCTGCTTGCTGCGGATCGGACCCAAGGTTAATTTGGACCTGCAATGAAGCGAATAAGCTAGTGGCACGCATAATAGCTATTGCCAACCAGAAGGGCGGTGTCGGAAAAACCACTACCTGCGTCAATCTCGCAGCCTCCCTGGCCGCTATGAGAAAGCGAGTCCTTCTGGTAGATCTCGATCCCCAGGGCAACGCCAGCATGGGGAGCGGTGTGGATAAGTACTCCCTGAAACGCAGCGTTTACGATGTTCTTGTCGAAGCCTGTGGTGTAGCCGATGCTGTTCAGGATGCAGCCGAAGGGGGGTTCATGGTCCTGCCGGCTAACGGCGATGTAACCGCGGCAGAGGTAGAGTTGATTCAGGTCGACGGCCGGGAAAGGCGCCTCCGAGCGGCTCTCGGGCAAGTGCAATCCAGCTACGATTACATCCTCATTGATTGCCCGCCGTCACTTAACCTGCTGACTTTAAATGGTTTGGTTGCTGCCGACGGGGTGATCATCGCAATGCAGTGCGAGTATTTTGCCCTCGAAGGTCTGTCGGCTCTCCTCGATACCATTGAGCAGGTTCGCTCCAGTGTTAACGTCGGCTTGGAGGTCGAAGGCATTTTGCGAACCATGTACGATCCCCGCAACAGTCTCACCAATGCGGTCTCATCCCAGTTACATGAACATTTTGGTGAAAAGGTCTATCGAACAGTCATCCCCAGAAATGTTCGTCTGGCAGAGGCGCCGAGTCATGGTGTTCCGGCCATGCATTACGACAAGTATTCCCGCGGGTCCCGAGCCTATATGGCTCTTGCTGGTGAAATGATCCGGCGTGAAGAGCGCCTCCTCTCATCAAACCGCGGGGTTGGAGTATAGCCATGGCCACTAAGCGTCGTAGCCTCGGTAAGGGTCTTGATGCACTCCTCGCAGGGAGTCAGCGCTCTGAGGAGCCATCATCAGCTCCCGAGGAAAGCAGCTCGGACAAAGGCCTGCTCCAGGAGCTTCCCGTGGACCTGATTCAGCGCGGGCAATACCAACCCCGACGGGACTTTGATCCCTTTGCCCTGCAGGAGCTGGCGGACAGCATCAAGGCCCAGGGGGTTATGCAGCCAATTGTCGTCAGACCCATCGCCAAAGAGCGTTTTGAAATCATTGCGGGAGAGCGGCGCTGGCGCGCAGTACAGCAGGCCGGGCTCGATACCATTCCTGCGCTGATTCGGAATGTCTCCGACGAATCGGCAATTGCCATGTCCCTCATCGAGAATATTCAGCGGGAGGACCTGAATCCTATCGAAGAGGCCTATGCTCTGGAGCGTCTGCAAAACGAGTTCGAGATGACCCAGCAGCAGGTTGCGGATGCCGTAGGTAAATCGCGGTCAGCGGTTGCCAATCTTTTACGTCTCATTGCCCTGGCACCAGATGTGCGAACTATGCTGGAGCACGGGGATCTGGATATGGGCCATGCCCGTTGCCTCCTGACCCTGGATGCCGAGCAGCAGGTGCAACTGGCACGACGTGTGGTCGCCAAAGGTCTGTCTGTCAGGCAGACGGAAGCTTTGGTGCGGCAACAGCAGTCTGAGAAACCGGCGGCTCAGCCAAAAACTCTCGATCCCAATATTCGAAGCCTTCAGGACGAGTTGTCACAAAAACTCGGCAGCGCCGTGCATATTCAACACAGTGCCAGCGGCAAGGGGAAGCTGATTCTCAACTACGGCAGTCTGGATGAGCTCGACGGTATCCTGAGCCACTTGAAGTAATTGGCGCTTAAAGTGCGTAAAAGCTACCAGATGTGGCTGTTATGAGCGTTCTTTCGCCTACATCTAGTACTTACCCGGATAGCAGGCTTAGTCCTTGTATTTCTTTAGCTTTTTATTCCCGTAACACCTCATCCCTTTGCTTGAACGCGGTAGGTATACCTCCTATAATGCGCCCGCCCAAATCAGGACGTACGAGTTAGTGGCGCAAGAAGGGGTGGGGGAAAAGGCTGTTCAGGCCGCGCACAAGACGCCCCCAAGGCCGCGGTATCTGCGGACCACCCTTATCCAGATGATGTTGCTGTTGTTGGTGGCTCCAAGTGTTTATTTGGTGGCCGGTTTAGCCAACGCGGTATCTCTGGTGTGTGGAGCGATGTGCGCTATCGTGCCTCAGGCTTATTTCGCGGTGCGAATCACCGCGGCGGCCCGGCAAAGCGCGCAACAGGCGGCGCGTCTCGGTTTGGGCGCAGAAGGCGGAAAATTTGTACTCAGTGCGGTGGCGTTTGCACTGACCTTTGCAGTTTTGCAGCCCGCGAGCCCCGGTTGGGTGTTTGCAGGCTTTGGCGTGTTTTGGGTGATACAGATAGTCGATGGTATCCGGCTGTTGCGCTCAAAGTAAGCACGTAAGCACGTAAGCACGTGATTACGTGGGTAATGTGCGGCATGTACGCTACCTACTCGTTAGTCATACGCTATGTAGGTCGCGTGTGTAGGGTTAGAAACGTTTATTGCGTTTAAAGCCTCAGCAATAACAGTCATGAATTGACCGTAGAGCTGAAGGGAAAAGGGTAAAAGGGCGAGAGCACAGATGGCAGGCGAATCTCAGACAATTTCAGACTATATCGTCCATCACCTGACGAACCTTACCTATGGAAAACTGCCCGGCGGTTATCATCGGCACGATGGCAGTACGGTCCAGGAAGGCGGCGTATGGACCATGGCTCACGGTGGCGAAGAAGCTGCCGCTATGGGCTTTAATGCCATACATATTGATTCCATGATCTGGTCTATCGGTCTCGGTATTATTTTCTGCTGGCTATTCCGAAGCATCGCCAAAAAGGCGTCCTCCGGTGTACCCACGGGCATGACGAACGCTATAGAGATGGTTGTGGGCTTCGTCGACAATACGGTGAAAGACACTTTTCACGGTCGGAATCCTGTCATAGCGCCTCTGGCACTCACGATTTTCGTCTGGGTGTTTCTTATGAACCTTATGGACCTTATCCCCGTCGATCTTATTCCTCACACCCTCATGCTGGTGGGGGTCGAATATCAGAAAATTGTGCCGTCCACAGACCCCAACATCACCATGGGCATGGCGGTGGGCGTTTTCGTACTCATGCTTTATTACTCCATCAAGGTAAAGGGTTTCGGCTTCGTCAAGGAACTCACGATGAACCCATTTAACCACCCGCTATTCATTCCCGTGAACCTGTTTATGGAAGTGGTAGGTCTTCTGGCCAAGCCTTTTTCCCTGGGGCTGCGTTTGTTCGGCAACATGTATGCGGGAGAGATGATTTTCATTCTGATCGCTGCATTGTTCAGCGCTGGCATCATGTGGATGTTACCTGCCGCCCTCATGCAGATAGGTTGGGCAATCTTCCATATTCTGGTGATCACTCTGCAGGCCTTCATTTTTATGGTCCTGACCATCGTGTACCTCAGCATGGCCCATGAAGACCATTAACAGAACCAACGATTTACGACCGATACACTGATTTACAAACGCACCTTTTAACTTTCAACACTGTGAGACTTTAGGAGAAAACAATGGAACTGATCTACGTTGCTGCTGCAATTATGATGGGCCTCGGTGGTCTTGGCGCCGCCATTGGCGTAGGCCTTCTCGGCGGTAAGCTGATCGAAGGTTCTGCCCGTCAGCCGGAGCTGGCACCCAAGCTGCAAACAACCTTCTTCCTGGGCGCTGGCCTGGTAGATGCCATCCCCATTATTGGTGTTGGTATCGCTATGTTCCTGATCTTCGTTGTTGCACCTGGTGCAGCGGCTTAATACGCCGGATTACTTATCCCATGACGGCGATTGTCGTCTGCGTGTTTTCGCAAGGAGCAGGTAGTGAATATTAACCTTACCCTCATCGGGCAAATGTTGGCGTTTGTAGCCTTCGTTGTCTTCTGCATGAAGTACGTGTGGCCACCTATTCTGGCCGCCATGCAGGAACGTGAGCAGAAGATCTCTGAAGGCCTCGCGGCTGCCGACCAGGCCAGCCACGATCTTGAACTGGCGAAAGAGAAAGCTGTTGAGCGTTTAAAAGAAGCCAAGGAAGAAGCAGCGGGCATCGTTGATGCCGCGAACCGCCGGGCTGCCCAGATTGTTGACGAAGCCAAAGAAGCGGCAGTAGCTGAAGCCGACCGCGTGAAAGCTGCGGCTCAGGCAGAGATAGAGCAGGAAAGCAACCGGGCGCGGGAACAGCTCCGCGGCCAGGTTGCCATGCTGTCTCTGGCCGGTGCTGAGAAGGTTCTGGGTGCGAGTATCGACGCTTCAGCTCACGCTGAACTTGTCGACAAGCTTGCCGCAGAGCTGTAGGCCGCACTGATGGCAGAACTCAGTACACTCGCACGACCCTATGCTCGGGCCGCTTTTGAATATGCCGACTCAGAAAATGCCCTGAGTGAGTGGTTGAGCGAGCTTCAGCTCATCGCGGCGGTAGTATCCGATGAAGCGGTGCAAAATCTTCTTGGCGATCCCTCGCTTACCACTGAGAAACAGGCGGAAACTTTTGTCAGTCTCATGGGTGATGAGCTCGGTGAAAGCCGCAAGCGTTTTCTCCACGTGTTGGCTGAGAACCGTCGCTTAGGCCTGGTACCGAATATTCTCGAGCTGTTTGCCCAGTTAAAGGCACAGCGCGAGCAGAGCGTCGATGTAGAAATGGTATCGCCTTTCGAAGTACCCGATACGGTCAGGGATCGCATCGCTCAGGCCCTTGGCAAACGCCTCGAGCGTGAGGTTGTTGTCAGCACCAGTATCGACAGCAGCCTGTTAGGCGGGGTACTGATTCGCGCAGGCGACCTGGTTATCGATGGCAGTGTTCGCGGGCGGCTGAACAAGCTTGCCGAAGCACTGACAAACTAGTTTTTGAGGAACAGATCATGCAGCAACTGAATCCATCTGAAATAAGCGATCTGATTCGCCAGCGAATCGATCAGCTGGACGTCAGCAGCGAAGCACGTAATGTCGGAACCATTGTTTCCGTTACCGACGGTATTATTCGCATCCACGGTCTCACCGAAGTTATGTACGGCGAGATGATCGAGTTTGACGGCGGCGTTTATGGAATGGCGCTTAACCTTGAGCGTGACTCTGTGGGTGCGGTTGTTCTTGGTGATTACAAAGGTCTGGCGGAAGGTCAGTCCTGCCGCTGCACCGGTCGAATTCTTGAAGTTCCCGTGGGTCCTGAGCTTCAGGGTCGCGTGGTCGACGCCCTGGGCTCGCCTATCGATGGCAAGGGTCCCGTGAATGCGGCGATGACCGATGCTCTTGAAAAGGTTGCTCCCGGTGTTATCGCCCGTCAATCCGTAGACCAGCCCGTGCAAATTGGCCTGAAAGCTATTGATGCCATGGTCCCCATCGGTCGTGGTCAGCGAGAGCTGATCATTGGTGACCGCCAGATTGGTAAGACGGCAATTGCTGTCGACGCGATCATCAACCAGAAGGGCACGGGCATTAAATGTGTCTACGTTGCCGTTGGTCAGAAGACATCTTCAGTAGCGGCCGTTGTGCGAAAACTCGAAGAACACGGCGCCATGGATCACACCATTGTTGTGGCTGCCAACGCTTCGGACCCTGCAGCCATGCAGTACCTGGCGCCTTTTGCCGGTTGCACCATGGGTGAGTATTACCGTGACCGCGGTGAAGATGCACTGATCATTTACGATGACCTCAGTAAGCAGGCTGTCGCCTACCGTCAGATTTCACTGTTGCTCCGTCGTCCTCCGGGTCGTGAAGCTTATCCCGGTGACGTTTTCTATTTGCACTCGCGTCTTCTGGAGCGAGCGGCACGGGTTAACGCGGACTACGTTGAAAAGTTCACGGATGGGGCTGTTAAGGGCAAGACCGGGTCCCTGACCGCCTTGCCGGTTATTGAAACCCAGGCCGGTGACGTCTCTGCCTTTGTACCGACCAACGTGATTTCCATCACCGACGGCCAGATTTTCCTTGAGACCGATATGTTCAACTCCGGTATACGTCCGGCGATGAATGCCGGTATCTCTGTATCGCGGGTCGGTGGTGCAGCACAGACCAAGGTGATCAAGAAGCTCTCCGGTGGTATCCGGACCGCACTGGCCCAGTATCGTGAACTCGCGGCTTTTTCTCAGTTCGCCTCGGATCTCGATGAAGCCACGAAGGCCCAGCTTGATCACGGCGAGCGCGTTACGGAACTTATGAAGCAGAAGCAGTACTCTCCGCAGAGCATCGCGGAAATGGGTCTCATGCTCTATGCGGCTAACGAGGGCCACCTGAAGGATGTAGAGGTCGAGAAGATCGGTGATTTCGAATCTGCTCTGCTGTCTTATGCCCATGCTGAGCATGGCGACTTCATGCAGAAGATCGTTGAATCCGGTGATTACAGTGACGAGATTTCGAGCACCTTCGAATCGCTGATTCAGAACTTCAAGTCCACACAGACTTACTGAGTCCGGAGACGCACTAATGGCAGCCGGTAAGGAAGTTCGCACAAAGATCACGAGCATCCAGAGCACTCAGAAAATCACGAGTGCGATGGAGATGGTCGCCGCGAGTAAGATGCGCAAGGCCCAAGACCGCATGGAAGTCGGCAAGCCCTATGCCCGACGTATTCGCTCGGTTGTTGGTCACATCGCCAACTCGGCACCGGAATACCGTCACGTCTATATGGAAGAGCGTGAAGTCAAGCGCGTGGGCTTCATCATCGTGTCTACGGATCGCGGTTTATGCGGCGGTCTGAACATGAACCTCTTCAAGGCCACGATACGCGCCATGAAAGAGTGGGCTGATCAGGATATCGAGATCGACCTGTCTCTCATCGGCAGTAAAGCCATTGCCTTCTTTAACAGCTATGGCGGCAACGTTATTGCGGTGGCCCGGGATATCGGTGAAGAGCCTTCTCTCGAGGATCTTATCGGTGGTGTAAAAACCATGCTCGACGCTTACGAAGACGGCAGGATCGATCGTCTGTTCCTTGTGAGCAACGAGTTTGTGAACACCATGACGCAAACGCCGACGGTAGAGCAGGTGCTTCCGCTGCAGGCAGAAGACAGTGAAGAAATGGCCCATCACTGGGACTACATCTACGAGCCCGAAGCCCGCGACCTTCTCGAAGGGTTGTTAAGGCGGTACATCGAGTCCCAGGTTTATCAGGCGGTGATTGAAAACGCGGCTTGTGAACAGGCTGCACGAATGCTGGCGATGAAGAACGCAACAGACAACGCTGGCGATCTCATCGATGAACTTCAGTTGATTTACAACAAGGCCCGTCAGGCTGCGATTACTCAAGAGCTTTCTGAGATCGTAAGCGGCGCGGCTGCTATCAGTTAAAGAGAAGAGGAACACACATGAGTAGCGGACGAGTCGTACAGATCATCGGCGCGGTAATCGACGTGGAATTTCCCCGTGATTCTGTGCCGCGGGTTTATGACGCGCTGAAAATTACAGAGAAGGACATCACTCTGGAAGTTCAGCAGCAGCTTGGCGATGGCGTGGTACGTACCATTGCCATGGGTTCCTCCGAGGGCCTGTCCCGCGGACTGGGCGTCGATAACACCGGCGCTCCCATTGCGGTTCCCGTGGGTGGCGAAACCCTGGGTCGCATCATGGATGTGCTGGGTAATCCTATCGATGAGCGTGGCCCCATCGGTGAAAAAGAACGCGCGTCAATTCACCGCGCCGCACCGACCTATGAAGAACTGTCTGCATCTGACGATCTTCTGGAAACCGGTATCAAGGTTATTGATCTGGTCTGCCCCTTCGCAAAAGGCGGTAAGGTCGGACTGTTTGGTGGTGCCGGTGTTGGTAAAACCGTCAACATGATGGAGCTGATTAACAATATTGCATTGCAACATTCCGGCTTGTCCGTATTCGCCGGTGTGGGTGAGCGAACCCGGGAAGGTAACGACTTCTACTACGAAATGCAGGAGTCCAAGGTTGTTGATATTGAGAACCCCTCAAACTCGAAAGTAGCCATGGTGTACGGCCAGATGAATGAGCCGCCCGGAAACCGCCTCCGGGTTGCCCTCACCGGTTTGACCATGGCTGAGAAGTTCCGTGACGAAGGTCGTGACGTGTTGCTGTTTGTTGACAACATCTATCGTTACACCCTCGCGGGAACCGAAGTATCGGCACTGCTGGGTCGTATGCCATCAGCGGTGGGCTACCAGCCTACCCTGGCTGAGGAAATGGGTGCATTGCAGGAGCGTATTACCTCTACGAAGACGGGCTCTATTACGTCTATCCAGGCGGTATACGTACCTGCGGATGACCTGACGGATCCCTCGCCTGCTACGACCTTCGCGCACCTGGACTCCACAGTTGTACTGTCACGGGATATTGCTGCAAAAGGTATTTACCCGGCGGTAGATCCTCTGGACTCTACGTCCCGTCAGCTTGATCCCCTGCTCATCGGTAACGAGCATTACGAAGCGGCTCGCGGTGTACAGAACGTGCTTCAGCGTTACAAAGAGCTCAAGGACATCATCGCCATTCTCGGCATGGACGAGCTGTCGGAAGAAGACAAGCAGACCGTTGATCGCGCTCGTAAGATCGAGCGTTTTCTGTCTCAGCCCTTCCACGTGGCGGAAATCTTCACCGGTGCACCTGGTAAGTACGTGTCTCTCAAGGACACTATCGCCGGCTTTAACGCTATTCTGGCTGGTGAATACGATCACCTGCCCGAGCAGGCCTTCTACATGGTGGGCAGCATTGATGAGGCCGTCGAAAAAGCCAAGAATCTGTAAATCGTAGTTTAAAAGCAGCGAGCTTTACAGGTAGAGGCAGAGAGGACGGGGCAAAAAGGACAGAGTATGGCCATGACTATTCATTGCGACATCGTCAGTGCTGAGGAGGAGATTTTCTCAGGACTGGTGGAATCGCTGATTGCGACCGGTGAGATGGGGGAACTGGGTGTGAACTACGGTCACGCGCCCCTGTTGTCTTCATTGATTCCCGGGCCCGTGCGTATCACCCTGCAGAACGGTGAAGAGCAGGTGTACTACGTGTCCGGTGGTTATCTCGAAGTGCAACCCGGTGTGGTCTCTATCCTCGCGGACACGGCTATGCGCGCCGCTGATGTTGATGAAGCAGCAGCTGAGGAAGCGCGGCGGGATGCCGAACAGGCGCTGGCCAATCAGACCGGTGATTTTGATTACGGTCGGGCGTCTTCTCAGCTTGCGGAGGCGGCAGCCCAGCTGGCGACTCTTCGGAAGATGCGGAATCGCGCGGGACGCTGAGACGTCTTCGTGGCAACACAAAAACCCCGGCAATGACCGGGGTTTTTTATGCCTGCTATTTGAGTCGATCTATTTCAAGTCTTTGCTGCGGGCTTCCAATTCAGGGCGCGCTCAATGGAGGCAATCATGTCGCCGGCAATGTCCTTACCGGTGGCTGTCTCGATACCCTCAAGGCCCGGCGATGAATTCACTTCCAGTAGCAGAGGGCCTTTTGCCGAGCGAATGATATCCACACCGGCCACCTGCAGCCCCAGAGCTTTAGTAGCCTTGATTGCGAGTCGACGCTCTTCCGGGGTGATGCGAACCAGTGCCGCGGACCCGCCCTGATGCAGGTTTGCCCGGAACTCTCCCGGTGCGGCCCGGCGCTCGATGGAAGCGATGACCTTCCCGTCGATGACGAAACAACGGAGATCCCGGCCTTGCGCTTCCTTGATGAACTCCTGCACCAGCAAGTTGGCGTTGAGGGACTTGATGGCATTGATAACGCTTTCACCGGCTTTGCGGGTTTCGGCAAGAACCACCCCTCGACCCTGGGTGCCCTGCAAGAGCTTCACGATGAGAGGCGCTCCTCCCACCATATCGATAAGCTCTGCCGTATCCATGGGAGAGTTGGCAAAGCCCGTAGTGGGTATCTCCAGACCCTTGCGTTGAAGCAACTGCAGGCTGTACAGCTTGTCCCTTGAGTAACTGATGGATGAAGCATTGTTGAGAGGATAAACGTCGATGCTCTCGAAATGGCGTGTCAGGGCGCAGCCATAGAAGGTCAGCTGCGGCCGTATGCGCGGTATCACCGCATCAATATCATTGAGAATCCATCCGCCGCGATAGTGAATTTCCGGGGTTTCCGCATCGAGTTTCATGTAGCACAGCTTGATGTCCAGAAACACCATTTCGTGACCGCGGTTTGCGCCTGCCTCCATGAGGCGTTTGTTGCTATAAAGCTCGGGATTGGATGCAAGGACGCCTATTTTCAGTCCCGAGGATGGTTCCGTGGCGACGCCATACATCTGCGAAAGCTGGGTGGGCGTAAGGTCCCCCACGCTGAAGCTCGCCGCAGGGTCTACGAGCATACGACCGCTCATGGCCTCGCGTCCCAGAAGCATGCGATACCCCATGGTGTCGCGATTGCTGAGGGTAAGCTCGATATCGAAACTCGATCCGCCTATGTGTACCGAGCTGTTGATGACATAGCGTTTTTCCCGGTCACCGCTGGAGCTTTTTACAAAGCGACGGTCGATAACCGGTGATTCGCAGCGCACGGTGGTTTTGCGGTTGCGCTGAATGGGGTGGACTTCAAAACTGATCCACTTTTCGCCGTTGCGGTTAAAGGGATGAATATTGAACGCGTGAAGCGATGAGGTCTTGGCGCCGCTGTCTACCCGGGCTTTTACCGCGGGTATGCCGAGGGCTGGAAAGGAACACCACTCTTCGCTGCCTACAATGAGCTTCTGATCCTGATTCACTCTCAAGTCCGTTTATGTCTCATGAATATCGGAGGCTATCAGTGATTGATGGTCTTTGTCTGCCAGTCTTTCAGCCTGTGAACCAGTCGGTATTAGTCGCGTTGTAAACCCCGGAACAGTCAGTACTATCGGGTATCGGATTTTTCAAAGGGCCGGACCACCGGGCTATTTTTATGAAGCTTGAAGTCGTCATTCTCGCCGCAGGCCAGGGAACGCGTATGCGTTCTGATCTACCCAAAGTTTTGCACCCTCTGGCGAACAAGCCCCTTCTTGCGCACGTGCTTGCCAGCGCCCGGATGCTGATGCCGGTGCGCATTCACGTGGTCATAGGCCACGGCTCCGAGCTGGTTCGCGAAGCCTTGGACGCCGAGGATCTGGTCTGGGTCATGCAAGAAGAACAGCTGGGTACCGCCCACGCGGTACTCCAGGCCATGCCGGGAATCGACGGTGACTCCACGGTGTTGATTTTGTACGGTGATGTGCCGCTGTTGCGTGCTAGCACGTTGGAAGGTCTCATCGACAACGCACCGGCATTGTTGACGGCGGTGCTTGATGACCCCGAAGGTTATGGTCGGGTACTGCGCGATAGCGGCGATCAGCTCGAAGGCGTGGTGGAGCATAAAGATGCCACGGAGGAGCAGCGGCGGATTTCTGAAATCAACACAGGTGTTCTCGCCTACCCTGCTTCGCTCCTCGCGGACTACCTACCGCGGGTGGGCAATGCCAATGCTCAAGGGGAGTTCTATCTCCCCGATGTACTGTCCATGGCCGTGAAAGACGGCCATTGCGTCGCCGCCCTTCGCGCGGACGAGGCCTCGGAGGTTATGGGTATCAATGACCGAATCCAGCTTGCCGAGGCCGAGACCGTTCATCGCGAGCGCGCCGCCGTCGCATTGATGACCGCCGGTGTGTCTCTCGCAGATCCCGCGCGCATCGACGTTCGGGGAAGTCTGCATTGTGGACGGGACGTGTTTATTGACGTGAATTGCGTGTTTGAAGGTGAAGTCACTATTGGCGAGGGCGTCCACATTGGTCCCAACTGCGTTTTGAAAAACTGCACCGTGGGCGTCGATACACAAATACACGCAATGAGCCATATCGATGACAGTCAGGTGGGTGGCAGTTGTTCCGTGGGGCCCTATGCCCGTTTGCGACCGGGAACAGTCCTCGCTGACGGCGCGCGTATTGGCAACTTTGTAGAAACCAAGAAAGCGACGATTGGGCCGGGCAGCAAGGTGAATCATCTGAGCTATGTCGGGGACGCCGAGTTGGGCGGTGGTGTCAATATTGGCGCAGGCACCATTACCTGCAATTACGATGGCGTGAACAAACATAAAACGTCCCTGGGAGACGATGTTTTTATCGGCTCCAACAGCACCCTGGTGGCACCGCTGGACGTTGGCGAGGGCGGATTTGTTGCAGCGGGATCAACGGTTACCCGGGATGTGCCCGAAAGCTCCCTGGGTGTTTCCCGTGCAAAGCAGCGCAATATCGCAGAGTGGCAGACGCCTAAACAGCGGGCCGAAAACGACGAAACTCAGAGCGGAGACTGATCCATGTGTGGAATTGTGGCTGCGACGGCGCGGCGCGAAGTATCAGAGATTCTCCTTGAAGGCTTGCGACGACTGGAGTATCGCGGCTATGACTCAGCGGGTATGGCGCTCATCGACAACGAGCAGCGTCTTCAACTGCACAAATACCAGGGGAAGGTGGCTGCTTTGGAAGAGGCGCAGACCCTTAACCCGATTCTCGGTTGCACGGGCATTGCCCACACGCGCTGGGCCACCCACGGGCAGCCCTCTGCAGCCAATGCTCACCCGCATATTTCGGGGCAGCGTATTGCCGTGGTGCACAACGGCATCATCGAAAATCACAAGGCCCTACGCGAAGAGCTGAGCGATGCCGGTTACGACTTTGTCTCTGCCACGGATACCGAAGTGATCGTTCACTTACTTCATAAATCAGTAAGCGAAGGCAATACCTTATTGGAGGCTATGCGCTCCACCGTATCCCTTCTTGAAGGAGCCTATGCCCTGGCGGCAATAGATACCCACAGTCCTGAGGAAGTCGTAGCAGCACGATCGGGGAGTCCCCTGGTGGTGGGCGTGGGCATTGGCGAGCATTTTCTGGCCTCGGACACCATGGCCCTCAGGCAGGTAACCGATCGGTTTATCTACCTCGACGAAGGAGATGTGGTGGTGTGCAGCGCCGCGGGCCTGGCGATCTATGATGACGCGGGTGAGCCCGTTCAGCGGGAAATGAAGAAAATTTCCGGCGATGTTGAGGATGCGGATCTGGGTGATTTCGAGCATTACATGCTCAAGGAGATTTACGAGCAGCCTCACGCACTGGCGGCGACCTTTGCAAAAGCGCTCGACCAAAAAGTCGACGACAGTGTGTTTGGCGACGCCGCGGCGGAGGTGTTTGCGAAAACCCGGGCTGTGCAGATCGTCGCCTGCGGCACCAGCTATCATGCAGGCCTTGTGGCCCGCTATTGGCTTGAGGACATAGCAGGGATTCCCTGTCAGGTGGAGGTAGCCTCTGAGTTTCGCTACCGAAAGCGGGTTGCGCACCCCGGCACCCTGCTCGTGACGATTTCTCAAAGTGGTGAGACCGCGGACACCCTGGCGGCTCTTCGTCATGCAGAGCCCGGGGAGTTTGTTGCCAGCCTCGTCATCGCCAACGTCGATAACAGCTCCCTGGTGCGGGAGAGCGACATGGCGTTTCTGACCCGTGCGGGCATCGAGATCGGCGTGGCGTCCACCAAGGCGTTTACCACGCAATTGGTGGCGTTCCTGATGCTGGCCCTGGTTCTTGGCCGTCACCGGGGCCTGAGTCCAGAGCGGGAACAGCTGCTCCTGGATGGCCTGGCGCAATTGCCTGAACTCGTGAAGCAGACCCTGAAAATCGATCCACAGATTGAGGCCATGTCCGCCGCTTTTATCCAGAAGCATCACGCCTTGTTTCTCGGACGGGGTATTCAGTACCCCATTGCCATGGAGGGCGCTCTTAAGCTCAAGGAGATTTCCTATATTCATGCTGAGGCTTACCCGGCTGGTGAGCTCAAGCATGGACCCCTCGCCCTGGTGGATGCGGACATGCCGATTGTCGCCGTTGCGCCAAACGACGATCTCCTGGATAAACTCAAGTCCAACCTTGAAGAGGTGCGCTCTCGCGGTGGAGAGCTGTATGTCTTTGCCGATGGGTCTGCGGGTTTTAAAGATGAGCCGGGCGTGCACGTGCTGGCCATGCCTCACACGCCCGAGATTCTGCAGCCGGTGATTTATACCGTGGCCTTACAGTTGCTGGCGTATCACGTGGCTCTGCAAAAGGGGACCGACGTGGACAAGCCTCGAAACCTGGCCAAGTCAGTCACCGTCGAGTAAGCCCTGTCTAAAAGGTATAGACCATCCGCCCGAAGAGATTCGTTCCCATCGCAGGTAAACGCTCTCCCGTCGCGATGTCCGGGTTTCTTACCCGGTTGTAGCCGCTAAGGTGGGGCGCATATTCCCGGTCGAAAACGTTATCGATACCGATAGCCAGCTGCAGCGATGGTGATACCTGCCAGGTACCTCTCAAATTAACGATGGCATACCCGGAAGACTCAAGCTCCCTGTTCGTGGCGCTGACATTGTTCTGGGCGCTGTAACCCACGGTTTCTAACATTGTGCTCCAGTTGTCTCCCGCATAGCTGAGCCGTAGAGATGCGTTCGGCGGTGCGATGCGATAGAGATTGTCATCAATGTCTTTGCGCTCCCCGCGGACATAATTAACAAGCCCCGACAGCTCCATGCGCTCAGACAGGCGCCAGGCCCAATCCATGTCAAAACCATAGAGCGCAGCATCGACATTACTGAACTGCAGTGGATCGGCACGGTTGGTGCCATTCATGTTGTTCATCATGCGCACCATCATGGTTGCAGGATGGGTACCTTCCAAGGCCGTGCCCTGGATATAGTCATTAATCCGGTAATAAAACACCCGGGGATGCATGGTTATCCGGTCCCCGGCGAAGTCCAGGCCGAACTCGAGGTTATGGGCCTCTTCGGAATCGAGGTTGATATCACCGATATACAGTTGTCCATCGGCAAGTCCGCCCGTGGCTTCAAGAGGCAGCCATAGATACCGTTCCTGATAGCTCGGTGCGCGCTGCTTTTGAGCAAGTCCCATATAGAGAGACAGCGCATCGTTGACTGCGTAATTGAGCTTTGCAACGAGATCAACATTGTTATCAGTCTGGTCGCGATCCGCAGCATTAAACGCGTCGCGTAAAGCCTGCGCAGGAGGCATCATCATTGCCGGTGTGCCGTTTACTTCTCCGGCATTGCTGCGAACGCGATTTGCGCGGACGCCTAGCTCCACCCTGATGTGCTCGCTGATGTTTTGCTCGCGCTCCAGGTATCCGCCAACAAGACTCCGCTCTGCCCCATTAAAGTTCACCACGAAAAACATCGGATTGTTGGGGTTGTCGATGTTCGAGTTGTGATTCTCGTCGAAGCCGTCAATACCAGCGCGCCAGCCCCCGGTGTCATCTGCCAGAGATGCCTCCAGCTTGAACCCGCTGTTTCTGGTATCGGCGATGTTGCGACGCCAGGATTCCGGGGACACCGGTGATGGGCGAAGCGCATAGTTACTCATGCCATGGTCCAGTTCGCTGGCGTAGATAGAAGCCGATAGCTGCGCGCCTTGCTTGGGCTCAAAACGGTAAGCCAATTTGTAGAGATCGCCCTCAAAGTAATCGATGTCCATGGGCAGGGCCGGGGTTCCCGAGCTACCGGTATCGTTGTATCCATAATCAAGCTGAATATTGTGATCCCCCCAGCGGAAGCCGTAGCCAAGGTCGTAGCGCTGGCGCTCATAGCGGCTGGGAAGAATAGTGCCACCGGGAAACTCTGCGTCGTCGCCATCCTGCAGCATTGCCGCCACCTTGACCCGATGCTGGTCATTCGCTGCCTGGAGGTCGGCATCAATCTGATACCCGGTGTTGACGGATTGGGCACTGCCGACAAGTCGACCCTCCGTGCGGATTTGGTCGTCAGCGCTAAACGCCATACGTCGGGTGCGGGCGTCGATGGCGCCGCCCACGGATTCCTGGGCAACACTCACCGGTGCAATACCCCGATAGACCTCTAGTGCTTCAAGCTGGGCTGTTACCGCATAGGACAAAGGCGGATCCATCCAGTTAGGCCCCGCTGGGGCAAGAAGGCTGCCATCGAGGGATACGGAGATACGCGGCCCAAAGAGTCCTCGATATTGAGGAATGCCGGTAATCGGTCCGTTGGTGGCAACGTTTGCGCCCGGGGCATCTCGAAGTAGTTCAGCCGCGTCCGGCGAGATGCTCAGTGCTTCACTGACATCAATGGTGCGGGTGTCATGCCGAGCGGTGATAATAAGTTCTTCCAGGTCCAGCGCAGAGGCGGTATTAGTCGCAGCAACTGCGATGAGAGCAGCGCACAGGCTGCTCCGTCCGTGATGTATGTACATGTCAATCTCCCTGATGCGCAGGCGCGCACAGCAAAAGGGCCCCGTCGACAGCTGAGCGACGAGGTTTAGGTGTTTTGTTGCAGCCAGGGTGTCTGGCGGGAAGATTTAAACCGGAGGAGAGCGCACAGGTGGCCGCAGCCAGGCTATTCTTTGATGGGACCTACGCGGTGCAGGCTTGTATACAGACCCACGGGGAGCCAGGGCATCGCCGTCGCTGCCTGAGCTACTGGCAACAGCGCTGCCTGCTCCGGCAAAAATACATCCGCTATCTGCCGAGATTTCGCTGATATTGCTACCGTGGCCGTCACCATGATCCATCGTTCGATCTGGTTGATGATGCCCGCTGTGGTGCTGCTGCTTGTCACTGCTGTGAGAAACGCCGGACAGTGCATCGATGATGAGCGAACTACGAGCGTCTCCGGGGCATAGATGAAAGGCCGTTCCGGAACCCAGAGGCGCCGCCATATGCCCCGCAGGCACGATGCCCGCGGTGAGGATATAGCAAATCGTCGCGAGCACCGCGAACAAGGTGTTTCGCTTGTTTTTTATGGACTGCCGGGTGGTTTGGAGCAAAAAGAAATTCGCGTATCAGCGCATCTGGACTGGCATTATAGGGTCTTTATGCAGCTATTTCCTCAATATAACGCAGGGCTGTCATGGCGTGATAGGTCGTGTTTTCGTAGGGCACGGTCACTGGCTCCGGGTCTACTATCTCTATCGGTGTTTCATTGGCCATGGCGATTTCCAAAGCCATCATGGTGATATTCACGCTAAACGACGTTCCCATAAACACCATGCGTTCAGCACCTATCATCCGCGATCGCGCCTCGGATATACGGTAAAGCTCCGTGTAGTATTCATCAAACAGTAAAACAAAGGGTTTGTAGGACTCACCTATCCTAGGTCGGTCCCTTATACGAAACACGGAGCGCAGGCTGTCATCCAGTCTGTTTTCCTCGACTTCATCCCAGGGTGTATACAGGGCCGTAACCTGGTCGGCGAGATTCTGATCATGAAAAATCGTCATCTGGTCGAGGCGACCGTGGATGGCGATGTAGTCTTTGTTGCCGGCTTTGCCGTCCAGGCCGTCAATGTTCTGGGTAATCAGGTTTTTATCTGCCAGCCACCGATGCACGGCATTCGGGCCATGATGCCGGTAGCTTGCAAAGCGCTGGTAGTACCAACGAAGAAACTGCAAAGGGTCGTTCTCGTACATGGCGCGGGTCGCCATTTCCTGAGGCGTGTAGTTTCGGCTACCTATGGTCCAGAAACCGTCCTCGCCCCGAAAGGTAGGAATACCACTTTCCGCGCTAACGCCGGCGCCGGTGATGTATAGCGTTGTCATAGAACCCTCGGCAATCAGCTATAGAAATATGCGATGAAAAACACGTTCGAGTTCATGGGCCTCTCCCCTGAAAGAATCTACGGGTGGCATCATCTGCAGGATAAAACGCTTCTACGCGTAGCTCATCGGTGGTGATGTCCTGAGGTGTCCCGAACGTTGACATCACCGTAAACAGCGAAAGGTGTAAACCGTCGATATCAAGTTCCAGGGGCATGACCGGTAATAGCGGTTCCGGTGTCGTGTGAGCTACGGGTATGTCGCCGGCACTGCGAATGAGCGCCTCCACATGGGCGATGACGGCGTGTTGGCCCGAGGCCAGTGCCTCGCTGCGCAGTCGTTGGATAAACAGGGGGAGTGCCTCTTTCCAGTTGGAAAGATAGCGTCGCAAACCGTCGGGAGAGAGCGTCGCGGCGGCGAGATTGAAAGTACCGCTCTCGCCTTGCCTGCCCGTGCCGGTATCAACATCATATCCGCAGCCTCGTTCGCCATGATCCGGTCCCAACGTCGATTCACGACAACCGCCGGGAATGGCATGTGATGGTCGAGTACGGCATTGAGTGCTTCGCTGACCGGTGCCATATGCGGCTCTTCGAGGCCCGATTCAAGGTAGTGCGGTGCGAAGCCGGCGGCATGGAGCAGCGTGTTGCGTTCCCGCAGGGGTACTTCCATGGCATCGGCCAGTTTGAGCACCATGTCCCGGCTGGGCTGGCTGCGCCCTGTTTCAAGCCAACTCAGATGCCGCTGGGAAATGTCCGCCGTTTCTGCCAGGTGCAGCTGCGATAAGTTGCGACGCTGCCGCCATTGCTTACACAGCGCAGGGAAGGTGCTCATAGCGGTGTTCATATCCAGCTCCCGGGTGTCAGCAGCGCGCAGCGATGACGCCGGCGCCAAACCTTAGACGACCCAGTGTGCCGGCGGTGGGTGAATCAATTCAATAACCTCCCGGGTCATTGAGTCAACGCCAGGCCGACAGCATGCTGACCCTGCATACGAAAAACCCCTGCCGCACACTTATTGGAGCTGTTTTTATGAATCGACGCATTTTTTCTCTGATTATTCTTGTTCCCTTTGCCATCCTCACGGGGTGGTCTCTCATGAACGGTGGAATCTCCGGTATTCTGGCAACACATAAAACGCCGGGTGGTCTGCAGGTTTTCGTGGACCTGGTGATTGCATTGATACTGCTTCTGAGCTTTCTTGTGCCTCATGCGCGTGCCCGGGGCCGCAACCCCTGGATCTGGGTCGCGCTCACCCTGGTTCTGGGGTCTTTTGGTCCACTTCTCTACCTCGCCACGGTAAAGAGCCCAAAAGAGCCCAGATGTATAGACCCACACTCTGCAAGCGCTTCTTTAAAATGAGTCACCTGAGGCCAGCTGTTCTCCTGTAAACGGGTTTTTATGCGACCTGACCCGCAAATTACCAATGGGACTCTGGCTCCTTACTTCCTTATTCCCTAGGCTATCTCCGAGGCTTTGATTTGTCGGCGTTTTTAAAACCCGGTGATGGCATGTAGCCCGAAGGGAGGCAAGCATCATGGTTGTACATGGAGACTTTGTGAAACATACGGAAGCAAACAGTTCTGCAACTATCGGCGGAGATCAGCCGCTGAGCAAGCGGGAACAGGCAACCGTGTCTGCCATTTGCAGTCGGGTTGTGCGCGTCCTCGGTCTTCAGGATCGGGACGGACTTCAGCGGGACCTCGCCATTGTGCAGGCAAACTGCCCTATCGATCTGGAAGCACTGGCCGCTGCCTCCGAGCTCGTTTTTATGGAAGAGCTTTTGTCTATCGTCGACGCTACGGACCGCACTACGGGGTCTTTAAAAGGAAACTTCAACTCACGCTTTATGCTTGATGCTCCGGGCCTCAAACTCGTTTGAGTTTTTCTCGCTTTACTTGTTCGCTGCTTTGAAGGCGCGCAAAGCGACGTTGAACTTCTCTGCTACCGCCTCCTCGGCAGACACCGCCGCGTTATAGGCATCAATAGACCTGGCGTAGTCAGCCTGTGCCAGGGCCTTGCTATCTTCATCGGTTGCGCTTCTGGCATCGGCTTCGGCAGCCGAATACCTGGCCTCCAGGCACTGCATGTATTCCATATTGCTTGCCTGGAACGCTTTAACGGCTTTCTGGCCGGCGAGCATCGCCTCCATCGTCGCCTCGGAGCCATCGGGCACCAGCGGTTGACCGGGCTTCTGGCACTGATCGTCAGCCTGGGCCGTGCTTGCCAGGGCCCCGCCAAGGGAGAGGGCCAATGCGGCGATGGTGAGCATGGAAAAAGGAATACGGCTGGATTGTGTTGGACTGTGTTTCACCTGCTTACACCTCTCTTAACAATAGTCAGTGATCGTCGATAGTCAGTTTTTTCCGACCCACAACCTCGGCAGCTGGTACTGCCGCTCGAGGGCGGTTGCGACGCGCTCCGCGGAATCCTGATCGGCAAGACCGATGACCCGAACGCGATACAGTGTTTTGCCTGCCGCCGTGGCGGTTTGCACCGTGACTTCGCCACTTTCAACGCTAAGCTTGTTGGCCCAGCGATCAGCGATGTTGCGGTCTGCATAGGATCCAAAGTTTACAAACCAGGGGCCTTTAACTGCTGCCACGGTGCTTTGGGCTGCGGTCGTAGGGGCCTTCGAGGCCCTCGCCGCTGCAGCGGCCTCCGCAGCCCTTCGCTGTGCAGCCGCTTCTGCGGCGGCCTCTTCCTGGGCGCGTTTTTCTGCGGCGGCGCGGGTCTGAGCGGCTTCCAGTGCCTCCAGCTCTGCCAATCGCTCCGCCAGCGCGTCGTTTTCGGCGGTCAGGGCCTCCAGCTCTGTGCTCAGAGATTCATTTTGTAGTTGGACCTGCCGCTGTCGCTCCCGTTCCATCTCGGCTTCTTCGGGGCTGACGGTGGTTGCCAGCTTTGCCTGCAGGTCCCGGATCTCCGCCTGCATGTCGCTCCGCTGCTGCATCACGCCAAAGCCACCGACGGCGAGGAGCAGAAGCGCTACCACTACGACGGCAATCATCCCCAGGGGAAAGGTTCGGCCCTCCTCCATCGATGCCGCGGTTACGGGAGGCCTTGCGACCACGGGGTCTTCGTCTTCAGCCTTGCTCATGCTCTCGGTCTCAAAGGGTGCGGCTTTCTCCACACTGCTTGCCGCAGCTGGGGAAAGGGTTGCCAGGGGCGGGTCGAGATCCTCTTCGTAATCCTCTACCGCGGGAAGCTCTTCGTCTTCCGGTGGGTCGAGATCATTCAAAAAGTCATCGACAAACTCTTCTTCAAAGTTTTCCTGATCTTCGCTAAAAGCTTCCCGTTGGCCCATATCCTCCTCGGATTTCCCTCCATCACTGCTCGCCATGCTTTCCTCGACCTCTGCTTCAGCAAAGGGGTCATCGATATGGTCATCTTCGTCGTCAGTAAAAACACCCAGCTCCGGATAATCCGAGGCTTCGGACGACCGTTTGAGCGCGGCCTCGTCGGTCGTTACAGGTTCGGGATCTTCTTCAGGAATGGGCTCCGGTACTCCGTAGTCTTCCACGTCAGCCAGAGGGTCATCCTGTTCGTCAGCCGCGCTCAGGTGATCACTGTCCGACAGGTCGGGGCTATTGCTGTCGCTGCTTTCTTCCCCTGAGTCATCAAACAACAGCTCCTCATCATCAAGGCTGGACCCCGGGAGCTCTTCGGCGCTCACTGTATCTGGAATGCCCATGGTCTCTGGAGTGCCCACGGAAACGGGTGAGTCACTCGGAAAGCTGTCATCGGGAGTGTCATTCTGTTGCCTAACTTCAGGCAGCTCGCTCAAAGGCACCTCGGGAGCTGGCCAGTCGGCCAGAGGATCATCAAGTTCGCTGGCAAAGGCGGCGTAGCCCGGGTCCACGTTCTGGTAATCGTCATCGGCGCCGGGAATAGCGCTGTCATCGTCGCGATCAACAAAGCCCGGATCGCTATCGTCATCCCGATCAACAAAGAAATCGCGGTAGTCTTCGTCTTTGGTCCCCGGGTCGCTGTCCCGACCAATGTCATCATCCGCAGTGAAGGATGGGCTGTTCTCCCCCGCAGAGGCTCCGATTTCCGGATCTTCGTCTTCTCTTGCCATTTGGTTTAGCTACCGGCTATGGGCCCTCAAGGATATTAGCAGAGCGATAGCAGCGACGCTCGCCATTGGCATTTTCCGTGAGTGATGCCGGCGATGCGGTTAGAATGGGGCAATGGATGTAAGTGATATTTTGACGGGCTTAAACGACGCCCAGCGCGATGCCGTCGCTGCTGAAAGTGGGAACATGCTGGTGCTTGCAGGCGCGGGATCCGGCAAGACCCGTGTGCTGGTGCATCGCATTGCCTGGCTGATCCGTGCCGAGGGTTTATCGCCCCACGCGGTGTTGGCGGTTACCTTTACCAACAAGGCGGCGCGGGAGATGCGGGGACGCATCGAGCACATGCTACAGATACCCACCCATAGCATGTGGGTGGGGACCTTTCACGGTCTGGCACACCGGCTCCTTAAGACGCACTGGAAAGAAGCGCGCCTTCCCCAGAACTTCCAGATACTCGATAGCGACGATCAGCTACGTCTGGTGAAACGCGTGTGTCGGGAGTTGCAGCTGGATGAGTCCCGCTGGCCGCCAAAGCAGGCGCAGTGGTACATCAACGCACAAAAAGACGAGGGGCTCCGGGCGGCGCATATCGAACCACCCCTGGGTGATCTCTACATCAAGACCATGTTGCAGGTCTATGCCGCCTATGAGGAGGCCTGCGAACGCGGGGGCATGGTGGATTTTGCGGAGCTGTTACTGCGCGCCCACGAGCTCTGGCTGCACGCGCCCGAAGTGCTGGCTCATTATCAGGGGCGCTTCCGGCAGATCCTGGTGGACGAATTTCAGGACACCAACACCATTCAGTACGCCTGGCTCCGCGTGTTGGCGGGGGACCGAATACCGGTCGTTGCCGTCGGTGATGACGACCAGTCCATCTATGGCTGGCGCGGCGCGAAAATCGAAAATATTCAGCGTTTTGGTGAGGACTTCGGGGGGGCCAAGGTCGTACGCCTGGAGCAGAACTATCGCTCTACCCAGACAATACTTCAGGCTGCGAACGGGGTTATTGGCAATAACAGTGGTCGCCTGGGTAAGGAGCTCTGGAGCTCCGGCGAGACCGGTGAACCCCTGCAGCTCTATGCCGGCTTTAATGAGCAGGATGAAGCCCGTTTTATCGTTGAGCAGATCGAAAACTGGGTAAGCAATGGTCAGGCGCGACGGTCCGTAGCGATACTCTACCGCTCAAACGCACAATCCCGGGTATTGGAGGAGGCGCTCCTTCGCAGCGGTCTGCCCTATCGTATCTATGGTGGTCAGCGCTTCTATGAACGCCTGGAGATTCGCAATGCCATGGCCTATCTCCGCCTGCTGGTCAGCCGGGGAGATGATGCGGCCTTTGAGCGGGTCATCAACACGCCACCCCGAGGCATAGGCAGTAAGACCCTGGACGTGTTGCGGGCAACGGCTCGAGAGCAGCAGTGCTCCCTATGGCATGCAATACAGGCCTGCCAGGAGCACAAGTTACTGCCTGCCAGGGCGCTGACAGCCATGGATGGATTTCGGGTGCTGGTGGACGAACTGGACACGCTCACCGATCCCATGACCCTCGAGGAACTGGTGGATCAGGCGATACGCCGGTCCGGTTTGATTGCCTACCACGAGAAAGAAAAGGGCGAGAAAGGTCTTGCCCGGGTGGAGAACCTTGAGGAACTGGTCAGTGCCGCACGGACCTTTGTTCCCGAGGGTGACGAGCTTTCGCCGCTACAGCAGTTTGTGGACAGCGCTGCGCTGGATGCTGGCGAGGGTCAGGCAGACCCTCATGAAGACAGCGTGCAGTTGATGACATTGCACTCGGCCAAAGGTCTGGAGTTTCCCTTGGTGATCCTGGCGGGCATGGAGGAGAACCTGTTTCCTCACCGTATGTCCATCGAGGAGCCGGGTCGTTTGGAAGAAGAGCGGCGTCTTTGCTACGTGGGTATCACCCGGGCTATGGAGCGGCTGATTCTCACTTATGCCGAGAGTCGGCGTTTGCATGGCAGTGACAGCTACAATCCGCCTTCGCGCTTTGTGCGGGAGATACCCTCGGAGCTGGTCAACGAGGTGCGCCTGCAAACGAAGATTAGTCGTCCCGTGAGTCAGTTGTCGGGCAGTACCCCGGCGGCTGATACGGGGCTGAACCTTGGTCAGCGCGTGTACCACCAGATGTTTGGCGAGGGCGTTGTTCTGAACTTTGAAGGACGCGGAAGCAATGCACGGGTCGAGGTGAACTTTGCCTCCGAGGGCACCAAGTGGCTGGTGGTGCAGTATGCAAAGCTGGAGGCGCTGTAAGCGCATCATTCTCCACAAAAAAATAAAAAGGCCGAAACAACGGCCCGAGGCAAAAGTGATATGAGTAAGGCATCAGGGATTAACCGCGAGGCGTTGGCAGTATTGTTACTGGCGGCGGCACTCGTATTGCTCATCGGCTTGTGGGCCTTCGAGCGGGTAGCCGATGATCGGGCGGCGGGGCCGGGAAATGACGGCCAGCTGGGTCAGGGTGGCGACAATATCGAGTGGAAGCTGGTAACCACCTGGCCCAAAAACCTGCCGGGCCTTGGGCACACGCCGGAGGTTTTTGCGCAAATGGTCCGGGAAATGAGCTCGGGTCGCTTGAACATTCGCGTATATGGAGCCGGTGAAATTGTTCCGCCCTTTGAAGTCTTTGACGCCGTGTCTTCCGGCGTTGCCCAGGTGGGTCACGGGGCCAGCTATTACTGGAAGGGCAAAATCCCCTCCTCGGTTTTTTTCACCGCCGTGCCCTTTGGCATGACCGCGCAGGAAATGAACGGCTGGCTTCACTACGGCGGCGGCATGGAGATCTGGCGGGAAGTGTACGCACCCGCGGGTCTGGTGCCCTTTGCCGGCGGCAGCAGCGGCGTGCAGATGGCGGGGTGGTTTAACCGCGAGATTAAATCCCTGGATGACCTCAAGGGATTGCGCATGCGTATCCCGGGTCTCGCCGGCGAGGTGTTCAGCGCCGCAGGCGGTGAAGCCGTGCGTATTCCCGGGGGCGAGGTCTACACCGCCTTACAGACGGGGGTGATCGATGCCGTGGAGTGGGTGGGGCCCTACAACGATCTGGCTCTGGGACTCCATGAGATTGCGGAGTATTACTACTACCCCGGCTGGCACGAGCCGGGCTCCATGCTTGAGTTTATTGTGAATGAGGATGCGCTTAACGCCCTCCCCCAAGATCTCCAGGCGATTGTTCGCTACGCCGCCCGGGCCGCCAATCAGGACATGCTCGATGAGTTCACGGCGCGCAATAATCGGGCGCTTCGCGAAATGATTGAGGTACATAAGGTAAAGCTTCGCAGGTTACCTGACGATGTGCTCGCTGCCCTTTATCGCGGCGGTGAAGAGGCCATGGCCCGAATGATCGAGAAAGACCCTCTGGCGGCCAGGGTGAATGCCTCTTTTCAGGCCTTTTTGAAAGATGTTCGCGCCTATCACGAGATATCCGAGCAGTCTTACATCAATGTTCGCAGGGATCTCATGGGGCCGTTGATTGACGAGTGATAAGCCATTGTCCCCGGGCTTGAGTCTGAATGCATTGCGACGGTCTGATCTTTAAACCCGTCGAGTCACCTGGCCCGGGAAGCATCTTCCCTCTACGATGCGTTGATGTTGTTCAGCCAAAGCTTCCACGCTCCGCAACGCAGACCTGTCCTTCTCGCCTCCTGGGGGTTTGTGCTGGTTCTTATGGCGCAACTTTCCTTTGCCCAGAAATCCCAGCCTCTTAATCTGATCCTCAAGGAAGAGGCGCTACCGGGGGTGGTTTGGGCAACGATTGATGAAAGCGAAGTCATAACCGGCGGTAGCGGTTACGCAGAGTTGTCCTCTAAAAAGCCCATGACGGCGGATAGCAAAGTGCAGGTGGGATCGGTCACCAAAACCCTCGTTGCTGTGGCGGTGTTGCACCTGGTCGCTGAAAAGCGCGTGAGCCTGGATTCCGACCTTGAACAAATCCTTCCATCTCTCAATTGGGACAACCCCTGGCGAGATGAGACGCCGATTACCCTAAGGCACTTGCTCGAGCATACGGCGGGGCTGGATAACCTGCGCATGTGGCAGTTTCTAAATTCGGCGGTATCGCCCGATACGCCTCTTGAGGCGGCCTTTCCCCAGGATCAAGACCGCCTTTTGCGCCTGCGTACACGGCCCGGCAGTCAGTATTCCTATTCCAATATGGGCTACGCCCTCCTGGGTCTTGTGATTGAAAAGCTCACACAAGAGCGATACGAGGATTATTTGAACCGTGAGCTACTTCAACCTCTGGATATGCATGACAGCAGCTTTTCTTTCATTACCCAGGACCAGGATTCCCGTCTTGCCATGGGGTATCTCGAGGCGGGTGTAGAGCAGCAATCGGTCCCGATGTTTTTGCGCCCCGCCGGGCAGTTCACCACCACCGCTGCTGACATGCAGAGCCTTCTTGGTTTCCTCCTCGGCGACGGTAGCCTGAATGGCGAGCCATTTATTGAAGCCCAGCACATGGAGAGTCTCGGGCGACCGTCGACCACTGATGCCTATAAGGCTGGCTTATCTATGGGGCATGGTCTCGCCTTGGCAAGGAGGGACAGACATGGCGTTATAGCTGAGTGCCATCCCGGCGAAACGTTTGGATTTCGCGCGCAGCTCTGCCTGTTTCCCTCGGAGGAAAAGGCGTTTTTCTACGCGGTTAATGCGGACGACGAAAACGCTGACTATGAACGCTTTACTCAGTACTTTATTAGTGCACTGGATGTGGAGCCGCCGCCCCCAACGCCGGTGACGCCCAATGCAGCCCTGGAGCCGTATGTCGGCCTGTATAAGTTGGCACCAAACAACATGGCAGAATTTGCCTGGCTCGACTGGGTGTTTAACTCGGTGTGGCTTAGCGTGGATCAAGGGCGTCAGGGTCTTGTCATGCACTCACTTCAGGGTCAGGAACGGCTGCTCCTGCCCCTGGGCGGTGGCCTGTTCCGTGATGCGGAGCGAAGCGTGGCCTCCCATATCTTTTTTGGTGATGAACAAACAACATTGAGTTATGGACTCACCACCTGGAAGAAAGCGTCACCCGTGTCGCTATTGCTTGCATGGCTGAGTCTCGCTGCGGGTATCCTGGGCTTGCTTTACATAGTACTGCGCGGCACATGGTTAAGCCGCCCCGGCACAGCGATGGCAGATAACGCGCTGCTGTTGCCGTGGATCTGCGTGCTGTCCTTTGCCCTTCCCGTGTATCTCTACGCCGGGCAGCCCTTTCTTCAATTCGGAGAACTCACGGCGGCGAGTGCACTTCTGGCGGTTATCAGTGGACTTCTGCCATTCTCCCTGGCATTCGCGGCTTACAGATTGCTGCGACGCAGCAAGCCGTTCCTCCCGGATCTCTTTGCGGTCCTGAGCGGTCTTCAGTTGTGTCTCGTGCTGGTTTTTGAGGGCGTGCTGCCGCTGATTTTCTGGCGTTAAGCGTGCTTTTTGCTGTAGCCCGCAGCGACGGTTTGGCGCCGGTAGCTAGCTCTGCTGGTGACTAATGGTTCGCGTTCTGCGCTGGTCATCAATGGCGACAAACACAAACTCGCCTTCCGTCACTTTGATGGGGTCGCCGTCGTGGGGAGAGTTGATCCATACCTCCACCATTATGCGAATAGACGAGCGTCCGATTTCGATGACGTCACAGAAGCAGGACACGACGGCGCCCACGTGCACCGGGGTGATAAACGCCATGCCATCGATGGCAACGGTGGCCACCCTGCCTTTGGCGACCTCTTCGGCGGTGATTGCGCCCGCGAGGTCCATTTGCGACAGGAGCCAGCCACCAAAGATATCTCCCGAGGCATTCGTGTCCTTGGGCATTGCGATGGTTTGTATGGCGAGTTCGCCCTGGGGTAGTGGTGTAGAGTCTATGTCGCTCATGATCTGCTTAATCTGCGTTGGTCTGAGTTTGTGGTTTGTAGCTAAAAGCTGTTCAAACGCCGAATTTCAACGCAGTTTAGCCGTCATTGCGAGCCAAGGTATAGCGTTTAGAGCTTTGAAGGTAGCCAGGTAGCCAGTTCGGGCCATATCCAGAGGGCTGCGAGCATCAACAGCTGGATACAGATAAACGGTATCACGCCGCGATAGATAGCCGCTGTGGGTACCGAATCCGGCGCCACGCCGCGAAGATAAAAAAGCGCAAAGCCAAAGGGTGGCGTCAAAAAAGAGGTCTGAAGGTTTATCGCTATCATGATGCCCAGCCAGATGGGATCGACGCCCATCAGCAATAATATGGGTCCCACGATGGGCACCACCACGAAGGTGATCTCGATAAAGTCCAGGACAAAGCCCAGGGCAAAGATGACAATCATCACCAGCAGCGTGGCAGAAAACACCCCGCCCGGGAGCTCCGCAAAAAACGCCTGAATCAATTCCTCGCCACCAAAACCACGAAAAACCAGGGAAAACACCGCGGCGCCAATGAGAATCATAAAGACCATGGCCGTGGTTTCCAGGGTGCTGATCACGATTTCCTGAAGCTTTGAGCGATTGACCTCGCCGCGGAATGCGGCCAGGAGCAATGCACCGGTGGCGCCGACTCCCGCGGCCTCCGTGGGCGTCGCGGCACCTGCGAGGATGGAGCCGAGAACCACGGCGATAAGGATCAGCGGTGGCACCAGACCGTGGAGCAATTTGCCCCAGGACATGGTCCGGGTTTTGATCGGGGGGACGCTGTCGGGGCGTAACAGAGCCATCCCCAATATGTACAGACAGTACAGTCCGACGAGCAATAGCCCGGGAATAATTGCACCCACAAACAGATCGCCAACGGATACGGTCTGGGGATTGAATACATCCAGCTTGAGTTGCGCCTGCTGATAGGCACTGGAGAGAATATCGCCGAGGAGAACGAGGGCAATGGACGGAGGAATAATCTGACCCAGGGTACCCGTGGCGCAGATGGTGCCGGTTGCGATGCTGGGGCCATAGCCTGCCCGCAACATGGTGGGCAGCGACAGCAGTCCCATTGTCACCACCGTTGCACCTACGATGCCGGTGCTCGCCGCCAGCAACATACCCACGATCACTACAGAGATCGCCAGTCCCCCCGGAAGGCGACCCAGGAGCGCGGACATGCTCTCCAAAAGTTCCTCGGCCACCTTCGACTTCTCGAGAACGACACCCATCATCACAAACAGGGGTACGGCGATGAGGGTCACATTGCTAATCGTGCCAAAGAGACGACCGGGCAGTGCTTCAAGAAAGGATGGATCAAAGCCGCCGGCGATGGTGCCCACGGCCGCGAACAGTAGAGCGGTGCCCGCGAGGGTGAAGGCCACGGGGTAACCGAGCATCAGCAGACCGCAAACCGCAGCGAACATCCATAGCGCGACGGATCCGTCCATCAGGAATTCTCACCCCAGATAAGCAGTTGGGCATTGCGTGAAATATCTGCGATTCCCGCTATCGCAAGATTAATTGCCATAAGAGGCAACAGGGTTTTGAGCAGATACAAATAGGGGATTCCGCCGGGCTCCGGGGAGCTTTCACGGATGGCCCAGGAGTCAGCGACATAACCCCAGCTTACAAAGACGATTACCGCGCACAGGGGGAGAAGAAACACGATACCTCCAAGGGCATCGACCCAGGCCCGGTGCCGGGCACTGAAGCTGCGATAGAAAATGTCCACGCGCACATGGGCGCCGGTCTTTAATGCATAAGCCACACCCAGCATAAAAAGGCTGCCGTGAAGATAGGTAACGGCTTCCTGCATAGCGATGGCGCCGGTGGCAAAACCATAGCGCAGGGTAACCACGGCGGCCGTGAGCAGTGCCATGGCCAACGCACACCAGGCGAGAAGACGTCCAAAGAACAGCGTAAAGCGATCAACCGCCTGAATAAAAGACGTCCAGTTAAGCACCTTTTTGCTGCCTTTCTTAATGCCGGAAGGCGAGGGTATCATAGCCCACCGCGCGGTCTCTCCTTTGCATAAGGCCTTGAGATCCCAGCCAAAACGCGGACACGGCAACACTTCATCAAGCGGCAAGGATACGGACAATGTTGAGCGTTATTTCACCGGCCAAAACTCTGGATTACGATTCGCCCGTTACCACCAGGAAGGCTACGCAACCGGAATTTCTGGAGCGCTCCGAGGCTCTGGTTCAGGATGCCCGGCGGCTGGATCCTGCGGATATCCGGTCGCTCATGGGCGTGTCCGAGAACATTGCCGCGCTCAACCATCAGCGATTTATGGACTGGCATCGGCCTTTTGACAAAGACAATGCGCGGCAGGCGATCCTGGCTTTTAAGGGCGATGTCTACACGGGTCTCGAAGCCGAGACCATGAACGCCACGCAGCTGGCTTATGCGCAAAAGCATCTGCGTATTCTTTCGGGTCTTTATGGTGTGCTCCGCCCCCTGGACCTTATGCAGGCCTATCGCCTGGAAATGGGGCTGCGCTTTGAGAATAGCGGCGGTAAAAATCTGTATGAATTCTGGGGCGATGCCGTCACTACCAGCCTCAACAAGCAACTGAAAAAAACCGGCACCTCCGTGCTTTTAAATCTGGCTTCCAACGAGTATTTCAAGGCGGTGCAGCCCGGTGCTCTGGACGGTGAGGTGATCACGCCGGTATTTAAAGATCTCAAAAACGGCAAGTACAAGATCATCAGCTTCTTTGCCAAGAAAGCACGGGGACAGATGGCGCGGTACATCATTGAAAAAGAGATCAATGACGTGGCGGCACTGAAAAAATACCGCGTCGGCGGGTATCGCTATAACGCGTCGGAGTCATCGGCCCGGGAGCTGGTTTTTACGCGGGACGAAGCCCCCCTTAGCTGATTACCCCCATCCACCGGTGGAAGCGCGGTGGCCCGCGACCAATAAAGCGACCAATCACAAGGCAGGAAGCCAGAAATGAGTGCAGATAAATCCACGCACCAGGTAGTCATTATTGGCGCAGGCATGTCTGGCCTGTGCATGGGAATTAAGCTTCGCGAGCGTGGTATCACCGACTTTGTCATCCTTGAAAAGTCCCCGCAGGTTGGCGGAACCTGGTATGACAACACCTATCCCGGCGCCTGCTGCGACGTCGCCTCGGTGTTGTATAGCTACTCCTTTGCACCCAACCCTGATTGGTCGCACAAGTTTTCTCCCCATAACGAAATCCGCGCGTATTTTCAGCGCTGCGCTGAAGAATTTGGTCTCCTGTCCCATCTGCGCCTGAGTACGGAGGTCGCGGACGCGAAGTGGCAGGAGGACTCCGGGCGGTGGGAGATTCGACTGGCAAACGGCGAGACCCTCAGCGCCCGAAGCCTGGTGAGTGGCCTTGGCCAGCTCAATTTACCCAATATTCCTGATTTTCCCGGACGCGATACCTTTCAGGGGCATAGCTTTCACTCTGCCCGCTGGGACCACGACTATGATTTGAAGGGAAAGCGCGTGGCGGTCATTGGCAATGCGGCCAGCGCGCTGCAGTTTATTCCGCATATCGCTAAGGAGGTGGAGCAACTCCACGTTTACCAGCGCAGCGCGAACTATGTCATCAAGCGTAACGATCGGGCTTACAAAGACTGGGAAAAGTGGGTTTTTCGCAACGTTCCCCTGGCGCAAAAAGCCCTTCGGGCCATGGTTTATCTTCGCGGGGAGTGGCTTTTCTATCCCGTGCTAAGGAACAGCTCAACCTGGCTGCTTAAGCAGTGGGAAAAATGGTGCAGGGACTATCGCGAGGAGGAGATCGAGGATCAGGAACTGCGGGATAAGCTCACGCCGGACTATCGCCTGGGCTGCAAACGCATTCTGATTTCCGATGACTTTTTTGGCGCCTTTGTACGCGACAACGTGGAGCTGGTGACCTCCCCCATCACGGGCATGGATACCGCTGGCGTGTGCACGGAGGATGAGCTTGAGCGCCCCGTGGACGCGATTATTTATGCGACGGGCTTCAACACCACGCAAATGCACAGTGCCGTGGACTTCAAAGGCGTAAACGGGCTTTCTCTGCAGCAGGCCTGGCGCGATGGCGCAGAGGCTTATCGTGGTGTCTGCACCCATGGTTTCCCGAATTTCTTTATGCTCTATGGTCCCAATACCAATCTTGGGAGCAACTCTATTATTTTTATGGTAGAGCGGCAGGTGGCCTATGTCGTCAATTGCATTGACAAGCTTCTGAGCCATGATCTGGCGGCGCTGGATGTGAATGAAGAGGTGCAGGTGGCCTACAGCGCGCGTATGCAGGGAGAGCTGGCGCAAACGGTATGGGTGGCAAACTGCGAAAGCTGGTACAAGAATGCCGCGGGCAAAGTGACCAACAACTGGCCCCGGTCCACGCTTACCTATTGGTGGCATATGCGAAGCCCTGACTTCGCTGATTTTGATATGCGCGTGTAAGCGTGCAGGATCTGCCCTTTTCTCAGGCTGCGGAAAACAACTGCGCCCCGATCCTCCGTGAGCTCCAGAGCCTGCTGGCAGGCTCTAGATCGGTTTTAGAAGTGGGGGCCGGCACCGGGCAACATGCAACCGCCTTTGCTGCGGCTATGCCGCAACTCCGGTGGCAAGCCACTGAGCATCCCCGTTCTATGGCGATGCTGCGCCCCCGCTGTGAGCTGGCCAAGCTCGATAACCTGCTCCCACCCATAGCGCTGGATGTTTCTGAGACCCCCTGGCCCGAGCCCTGGCCCGATGCCGTGTACACCGCGAATACTCTGCATATTGTGTCGAAAGCATTGGTAGAGCGCTTTTTTGGCGCCTGTGCTGCTCAGGGATCAGAGGGCTCTCTGTTGATCGTGTACGGACCCTTTAACTACGAGGGTAAGTTCACCTCGGAATCCAACGCCGATTTTGATCGCTGGTTGAAGGACCGCGACCCCGAAAGCGGTATTCGCGACTTTGAGTGGGTAGACTCTCTTGCACGTCGGGCCGGCTACCGCTTACAGGAAGATATTGCGATGCCGGCTAACAATCGTTTAGTCGTATGGAAGCTGCAAAGAACCTAGGGACTTCGCAAGCTGCGATGTAACAACTTCTGGAAAGGAATGAATAATGAGCATGCCCAAAACACTGTTGCTGTCACTGGCGTTTTTCGTACTCGGTAGTGCTGCGGTATCTGCCGACACGACGGACCCCTTGCCATCCTGGAACGACACGCAGTCCAAACAGTCGATCATGGCTTTCGTAGAAAGGGTCACTCGAAAAGGGTCTTCTGACTTCGTCCCCGTATCCGAGCGAATAGCGACCTTTGATAATGACGGCACGCTTTGGGCCGAGCAGCCAATGTACTTCCAGCTCTTCTTTGCCGTTGATCGGGTCAAGGCTCTCGCAAAAGAGCACCCGGAATGGAAGACGGAAGAGCCCTTTGCTTCGCTCCTTGCCGGGGATGTGCAATCGGTGCTCGCCGGCGGTCTCGAATCGGCTGTGAAGATTGTCATGGCAAGTCATGCGGGAATGACTACGGAAGAGTTTGAGGAAATCGTGAACGAGTGGTTGGAGACCGCAAGACATCCCGTGACGGGGCGTCCCTACACGGAAATGGTGTATCAACCTATGCTCGAACTACTGAGCTATCTGCGTGCCAATGAGTTCAAGACCTTCATTGTGTCCGGGGGCGGTATTGAGTTTATGCGGCCCTGGACAGAGAGGGTTTATGGCATACCGCCGGAGCAGGTCGTCGGAAGCAGTATTAAAACCGAGTTTGCGATGGAGGATGGCAAACCGGTTCTGCGGCGTCTGCCTGAAATCGACTTTATTGACGATAAGGAAGGTAAGCCCGTGGGGATCAATTCACATATTGGACGTCGCCCTGTTTTTGCGGCAGGTAACTCCGATGGTGACCTTCAGATGCTGCAGTACACCGCGGCGGGAGAGGGTCCGCGACTGATGCTGTATCTTCACCATACGGATGGAGAGCGGGAGTGGGCCTACGATCGGGAGTCGAGCATTGGCAAACTCGATAAAGGCCTTGATATCGCAAAGGAGCAGGGCTGGACCGTTATCGACATGGCTCGGGATTGGCGCAGGGTTTTTCCCGCGGGCAGTTAGGGGAATCGATCTGGCTGCTAGCAGCCGGTGTTATGGCGGATTGTGAATACCGGTTTGAGCGTCAGGGGTCCTCTGTCGAAGACGCTTTAAACGGGAGCATGGTCATGGCGTCCCGGCGGTATTCCTCCACATGTGTTTGTTCCTCACGGGTAAAGTTGCCCACAGCGTGATCGAGTTCCGGCTGAGCGACCCAATGGCAGGATAGGGTTGTGGTGGGCTCGAAGCCCCGCTGGATTTTGTGTTCCCCCTGGGCACCAGGATCAAAGCGTTTCAAGCCGTGGCGAATGCAATACTCGATGCCCTGGTAGTAGCAGGTTTCAAAGTGCAGGCAGTCGTATTCACGGCTGCAACCCCAGTAGCGACCGTAGAGCGTGTCTCCATCACGAAAGTAGAGGGCGCCCGCCACGGGTACACCCTCTTTCTCGGCCATGGCCATGAGCACTTGCTCTCCCATGTTGGCAGCCACCTCCAAAAAGAACTCCCGAGTGAGGTAGCCACCGTGACCGCTGCGTTTTGCATAGGTCATCTGATAAAAACGGTGGAAGACTGCCCAGTCTTCTTCCGAGAGCTCGGTGCCGTCACGCATGCTGAGACTAAGGCCCTGTTCGCTTACGCGGCGACGTTCTTTTCGCAGGGACTTGCGCTTGCGACTGGAGAAGGTGCTCAGAAAATCGTCAAAGTCCTTATAGTCACGGTTATACCAGTGAAACTGCACCTGATGACGGGTATGGAGTCCCGCTGCCGCCAGGGCCCGGGCATCGTCCGCCCGGGGAAACAGCACATGCCAGGACGATGCACCGAGGCTCACCGCCAGTTCCGGCATCTGCTCCCGAAAGCTTGCCCAGAGAACATCAGGATCAAGATCCGCCGCATGGAGCAGGCGTGGACCCGTCGCCGGCGTAAAGGGCACCGCCGTCACGAGCTTTGGGTAGTACTCAAGACCCATACGACGCCAGGCATCCGCCCAGGCCCAGTCAAAAACGTATTCGCCGTAGGAGTGACTCTTCAGCCACGCAGGGAGAATCGCGAGGGTGCGGTCCTGATCTTTTAGCCGGATATGCGCAGGGGTCCACCCCGCAGCAGGCGTGGTGCAGTCAGCCTGTTCGAGGCCCAGGAGAAAGTCGTGACGGAAGAAGGGGTAGTCATCGCGCCGCAGGGCATCCCACTCCGTGGGAGATAGCCGGCTAACGCTGTTCAGTACCTCCAGAGAGAGGCTCATGGCTCTGGCAGCCTCAGGCCTCTAGGGCGTAGTTGGCGACGATGCCCAGAAAGATGGTCAAACCGACCCAGTTGTTGTGCAAAAATGCGCGGAAACATGCTGCCTCTTCGCGTTCGCGAATCAAGTACAGGTGGTAGCCAAACAGACCGGCGGTGACCAGCAGGGACAGAAAATACGGCCAACCCAGACCGAACTCTCTTCCCGCCAATGCCAAAGCCGTGAGGCACAGTACCTGTAATACGGCAATGACGCTGCGGTCGGATTCCCCGAAGAGAATGGCGGTGCTCTTTATGCCGATTTCCAGGTCGTCTCTGCGATCTACCATGGCGTACTTGGTGTCATAAACCACGGTCCATAACGCACTGCCGGTAAACAACAGCCACAGCGCGGGGGGAAGGTTGTTTTGCTGCGCGGCAAAGGCCATGGGGATGGACCAGGAAAATGCCAACCCCAACACCACCTGGGGCAGATGGGTGTAGCGCTTCATGAGGGGATAGCAGGACGCGAGCATCAGCGCCGGCACCGACAACATGATGGTCATGAAATTGGTCATCATTACCAGGCCAAAAGCCATGAAGCACAGCACGGCAAAAAAGGCGAGGGCTTCGCCCACGGTGACGTCCCCGGTGACCAGAGGCCGATTGCGTGTGCGGCTTACACCGCCATCGAAATTTCTGTCCGCCAAATCGTTAATGATGCAGCCGGCGGAGCGCATGAGCAGGGTACCCATGCCAAAGATCAGCAGCAGCTTGAGATCCGGAACACCCTCCGCCGCAATCCACAGTGCCCAGAGCGTGGGCCACAGCAGCAGCAGGGTACCGATGGGTCGGTCCCAGCGAATCAGCTGCAGCAGCGCCGTAAACTTACTCGTCTGCCTGCTGGTGGATGACATGGTGGTGCTCATGGATGACGAATGGTCTCTTCGCTGCGTGGGTTGCTTATTCTATCGGGAATCAGGCCTGTTTCACGGCAGGGGCAGGACTTATTTCTTGGGATTTAAGGCCGTTTTGATCCGATTGTAACGCTCACCTGCCCCCGTCGGGAACGATGCAGGGGCGTGGCTGATTTCCAGCGGGGAAAGGCCTCCAGGAACACTTCGCTGACCAGCATGGGTTTGCCGGCAACCTGAAAACAGGAGCGTCGTGCCCAGGCTTTATCGTTCTGGTGGAGCTGATCCGGCAGATAGGCATCATCGCCGCGAAGAAAAGCAACCTGAAACGGACTGCGTCGCATATCCGGTCGGGAGAATAAAAAGCTGCCCAGACTTTTGTTCTGGAGTCGCCGTAAACGCAGCAAAGGGCCGTCCAGGGTGCTGGCGGGAAACACCGACCGCGCGTAAACCACCGCCTCACCATCCAGACGCATGACTATTTGACGCACCATCGCCAACTCTCGATGGGCCATAGCGAGGAGCCTTCGTTCATCGGGCCTGGGGGCTTCCCAGCATTGGCGCCAGCGCTCCAGGGAGAAAGCTCTGCCCGTATTCAGTAGGTGTTGCGTGAGTGAGCCGTCGTCGAGCAGCCAGCTCCGCACCGGTGCCAATAGAGGTCCGGGGATCTGTTCTTCACGTCGCCAACGGGGGGCGCTTGCGCTGCGGTGGGCTTGCGGAGTCATAGAGTTCGCGTTGATGGGGATGGCGAGAATGCGTGATGTTTCCCGGCCATGCAAGTCGCAGCGCGCCTTTTCAGCCGCGCGGCAGAGCGTGTTAATCTTCCGGCCCTTCAGGAAAGCAGTGCCTCGTAAAAGGAGTGGGTCTGGCATGCGTAAGTGGGAATGTATCGTTTGTGGGCTGATCTACGACGAGGCCAAGGGTTGGCCGGACGACGGCATCGCCGCGGGTACGCGCTGGGAAGATGTGCCCGAAGACTGGTTATGCCCGGACTGCGGTGTGGGTAAAGAGGATTTCGAACTCATCGAAGAAGCGGTGGAAGAGGACGCTCCCCATCATCAGACTCCCGGCACCGAGGCTCAGCCCGCACCAGTGGTGATTATTGGCACCGGGCTGGCCGGCTACGGCCTTGCCCGGGAGTTTCGCAAGCATGACAGCGACACACCGCTGCTGTTGATTACCGAGGACGATGGCAGGGCTTACTCCAAGCCCATGCTGTCTACGGGATACACCAAAAACGCCGACGCTGCAGCCCTTACCCAGAGTGATGCCGGCACCATGGCCGCCAACCTCGATGCCAGTATCTGGACCATGACCCGCGTACAGGCCGTGGATACCGCGCGTAAAGTGCTGCGTCTGGCGGACCGGGAAACCGAGGTGCATTACACGGCACTGGTGTTTGCCACGGGCGCCAGCGTGATCCGTCCTCCCCTGGGCGGAAACGCCCTGGAGCGCGTCTATTCGGTAAACGATCTCATGGACTACGACGATTTCCGAACCGCCATGGAGCGCCTGGCCGTGAAGCGTGTGGCCATTATTGGCGGTGGTCTTATCGGCTGTGAGTTCGCCAACGATCTGCTTAACGGCGGTTTTGAGGCGGATGTCATCGATCCGCTCCAGCACTGTTTACCCACGCTCCTGCCCGAACCCTGCGCCCGAGCGCTTCAGGCAGGCCTGGAAGCCAAGGGTGCCCGTTTTCACTTTGGTCCCCTGGTCACCGAGGTGAACTACCCTGCCGGAAGCACGGATACGGTGCAGGTCTCTCTCAGCGACGGCAGCATGCTGGATGCGGATATTGTCGTGTCTGCCGTGGGTGTTCGCCCCAATATAGAGCTCGCGAAGAGTGCGGGCATCGCCGTAAACCGGGGCATTGTTACGGACCGCCTGCTCAAGACCAGCGCGCCCGATGTGTATGCTCTGGGTGATTGTGCCGAGGTAGAGGGCCACGTTCTGGTCTATGTCGCACCGCTCATGGCCGCCGCCCGCGCCCTGGGCAAAACCCTGGCGGGAGAGCCGACCACGGTGAGCTACCCCGCGATGCCGGTGACCATCAAGGTGCCCGCCTGTCCCACGGTCGTGGCACCCCCTGCGGAGGACGCCGAGGGTGAATGGCAGTTCTCCCTGGATGGCACGAACACCCAGGGCGAGTACCGAAACGAAGCGGGAGATCTGTTGGGGTTTGCCCTGACCGGTGAAGCCACCAAACAGAAGATGGCGCTGCAAAAGCAGCTACCGCCGATTATGGCCTGAGGGAGATGATCAAGGCGGCGCCGGGATTTTGACCCCATGGCCGGTCCCTAGACGTTGGCGAAGGCCTGGCGGTCTCCTGCCCAGCGACGGATCAGGGCCTGCACCCACTGGGGATGTTCCTGTTGCAGTGCTTCGGCGATCTCCTGTACCTCTTCCAGGAGGTGCTCATGTTCCGGCAGTCTCGCCACGCGAAACTCCATCAGCCCGGTCTGGCGGGTGCCCAAAACCTCGCCCGGCCCCCGCTGACGCAGGTCCTCTTCGGCAATGTAAAAACCATCGTTGCTTTCCCGCATCACCTGAAGGCGAGCGCGGCTTTGCTGGCCCAGGGGTGATTGGTACAGGAGTACACAGTGACTTGCGGCACTCCCCCGTCCCACGCGGCCCCGCAGCTGGTGCAACTGTGCCAGCCCCAGTCTCTCGGGGTTTTCGATAATCATGAGCGTGGCATTGGGTACGTCAACGCCCACTTCGATCACCGTGGTGGCGACCAACAGCTGATAGTGCCCGGCTTTGAAAGCGCTCATGACAGCATCTTTTTCCTTCGCCTTCATGCGGCCGTGGACCATGGCGACGGCAATGCCGTCCAGGGCCTCCGCGAGTTCCGCAAAGCTGGACTCTGCCGCCTGGGCCTGGAGCGTGTCGCTGTCTTCAATGAGGGTGCACACCCAGTAAACCTGGCGACCCTCCCTGCAGGCGATGGCAACCCGCTCAATGATTTCCTGGCGCCGTTGGTTGTCGATGAGGACGGTACCCACGGGCTGCCTCCCCGGCGGCAGCTCGTCGATGATGGAACAATCCAGATCTGCATAGGCGACCATGGACAGGGTGCGGGGAATGGGGGTCGCCGTCATGATCAATTGATGGGCACGCCATGCACCACCGGTTTTCTCGCTCAGGGCCAGTCGCTGATGGACGCCAAAGCGATGCTGTTCATCGACGATGACAAGACCCAGGTGCGCAAACTCCACGCCATCCTGAAACAGCGCATGGGTGCCAATGACCAGAGACGCCTCGCCGCTTTCAATAGCCGCAAGGGCCTGTTCTCGCTTCTGTCCCTTAACGCTGCCTGCGAGCCACATTTGCGAAATGTTCAAGGGGGAAAACCAGCCTGCGAAGTTGCGACGATGCTGCTCCGCTAAAAGCTCCGTGGGCGCCATGACCGCAACCTGGTAACCGCTGGCGATGGCAATCAGTGCCGCGGCGGCGGCGACCACGGTCTTCCCCGAACCCACGTCGCCCTGCACCAGGCGCAGCATGGGTTTTTCCGTGGCGAGATCGGCAGTGATCTCTTCCATAACTCGCAGCTGAGCCGCCGTCGGCTCGAAGGGCAGAGCTTTCAGAAAATGCTGACTCAGGGCTTTGCTGTCTCTGAGCACCGGGGCCGCGCGCTCGCGACTTCGGGCACGCATTTCCCGCATGGACAGCTGGTGCGCTGTGAGCTCCTCGAGAGCGAGGCGAAGCTGCGCCGGGTGGCGGCCATCCCTGAGGGCCTGTTGATCCGCCTCGGGAGGAGGCCGGTGCAGAAAACGCAGGGCGGAGCTCAGACCGTAGTCGTTTTCACGAACGGGTAGCAGTTCCTCCGGCGGATGCTTTGCGAGAACGCTCAAAGCCTGATCGGAAAGTTTTCGCCACTGCCCCTGGCTGACCCCCTCGGTGCTGGGGTAGATGGGTGTTAGGGACTCCTCGTTGTCGCTGATGTGAATGCTTCGTCGGTACTCCGGATGAATCATCTCCGCCTGCTGTGCGCCGCGACGCACGGTGCCGAAACAGCGCAGGCGATCACCTTGCTGCAGGGCATTTTTCTGTGCCTGGGAGAAGTGAAAAAAACGCAGGGTGGCGGTGCCCGTGCCGTCCTGCAGCTTGACGATCAAAGAACGTCGTCGCCCCCCGCCACTGACACTCACGAGGGCCACATCACCCTCAATCACCACCTCGGCGCCGTCCTGCAATGCGCCAATGGGTGTTACCTGCGTTCTGTCCTGATAGCGCAGAGGTAGGTGGAACAACAGGTCCTCAACATTGCTGATGCCATAGCGTTGGAGGCGTTCTGCCATTTTGGGTCCCACGCCGCGCAGGGACTCCAGGCTTTGTGTGACAATTCCGCTCATGGGCGGCGCAACTTCTGGCCGCAAAAAAAGGGTCGCTGAATCTTGGGAGAGACGCAGGCATGGAGAAGAAAACTATAGCGATCATCGGTTTCGGTGACCTCGGGGAGCGTCTTAGTGGCCTGCTCCCTGCGGATACCTGGCATTGTCTGGGTCTCCGGCGCACGGCAAATGCCGTGCCCGAGGGTGTGGAGAGTATTGCTATCGATCTCGAAGATGCCCCCAGCCTGGGCGTACTTGCACAGCGCCGGCCCGATGCCCTGGTCATTGCGCTCAGCCCCTCGGATCGCAGCGCTAAAGGCTATGAGGCGGGCTTTGGAGACGCCATGGCGGGGATTGTCGCGGGCCTCGGCGCTCATGTGCCCGAACGGGCCTTCTTTGTGTCGAGCACACGGGTCTACAGCGAGGCGGACGGTGGCTGGGTCGACGAGGACAGCGCTACCGCCGAAGATGACCCCCATGTAGCAGCCATTCTTGCTGCGGAGCGGGCGTTTCTTGATGGGGTTGAGAATAGTGTTGTTTTGCGCGCGGGTGGGCTCTATGGGCATGGCCCCGGACCCTTGCTCAAGCGGGTCACCAGCGGTCGGCTGACACCGGCGTCGCCGCCCCGCTACGGTAACCGCATCCACCGCGATGACGTGGCGGGCTTTATGGCGGCGGTGCTTCAGGGACAGGCCACCGTGGACGCGACCGTCATCAATCTTGTCGACGATGCCCCGGTTCCCCTTCAGGACGTAGAGGCCTGGCTTTGCAGGGAGCTGGGAGTGCCCTACGCACCTCCGGGTCCCGCCAACTATGGCGAGGCGCCCGGGCACAAGCGCATCCGTAACGGGCGTTTGCACCGCAGTGGTTATTCCTTGCAGTTTCCCGATTATCGGCGGGGTTATGCGGCGGTGCTCCATCGCTGGATGGCACACTCAGAGCGCGAGGATGGCCTCGATCTCCACTGATACGCCCTTGGGCAAGCCGGCCACTTCAACACAGGCACGTGCGGGATAAGGCTCATTGCAGAAGGTCTCCATGACCGCATTTACCGCTGCAAAGTCCTGCATATCCGTCAGGGAAATATTGATCTTTACCGCATCGTTGAGGCTACCACCGGCGGCCTCTGCGACCGCAGCCAGATTACTGAATGCCTGCTTTGCCTGGGCCGTGATACCCCCTTCAACGACGGCCATAGTCTCGGGGTCGAGGGGAATCTGCCCTGACAGCCATGCGGTATTTCCTACCTTCACTGCCTGGGAATAGGGTCCCAGGGCTGCGGGGGCCTTGGGTGTCGCGATAATGGCGCGGTTGCTCACGGGTGACTCCTTTCGTTGCTCTGTGCTGGCTGCTTTGAGGGTAAGGCTAGTTGCGCACGCGGCTGACACGCCGCACGCTGTCGATACCGCGAAGACGGCGCATGATGCGCGCAAGATGCACACGGCTTTCGACGTGGAGGTCCAGGTCGACATAGGTGAACTGGTAGTCTTTATCCGTGGAACTGATCTTGTCGATATTGACGTTCATGCTGTTGATACGCGTAGCGATGGTCGCGATGGCGCCGCGGCGGTTTTCCGTCTCGATACGTAGTTCGGCGAGGAACTCACCGCTGACCTGGTCATCCCAGCGCAGGGGAATCCACTGTTCGGGTTTCTCCCGCATGTCCGCAAGATTCCGACAACTTTCCCGGTGCACGATTACGCCGCGTTCGGAGTTGATATAGCCCGCGATGGCATCGCCGGGAAGGGGTCGGCAACAGCGGGCGTAGCTCACCATAAAACCTTCGGTGCCGCGTATTGCCAGGGGTGTATCGCTGCCCGGTTGCGGCGTGGGTCCTTCCGTATGGGTCTCCCCCGCCAGCTGGCTCGCGATGACGCCAGGTAGGCGTTTGCCCTGAGCAAGCTCCGCCAGAAGTTCATCCAGGGAAGTAAGACCGGCGCTCTCCAGGTAACTGTTCAGGCGCGCCTCAGATAGTTCCGTGACACTGAGTTCGAAACTGGCGAGGGACTTGTCCAACAGGCGACGACCCAGGGCCGCGGCATCTTCCTGGGTCTGATGCTTGAGGTAGTGGCGAATGTTGCTTCGAGCCTTGGCCGTGATGGCGTAGTTGAACCACGAAGGATTGGGTCGCGCTCCCGAGGCGGTGATGACTTCTACGGTCTGACCGCTTTGCAGGGGCTCGGATAAGGGCGCAAGGCGCCGGTTGATGCGGCAGGCTACGCAGGTGTTGCCCAGTTCCGTGTGCACGGCATAGGCAAAGTCCACGGCGGTAGCGCCCCGGGGCAGTTCCATGATGCTGCCTTTGGGCGTAAAAATGTAGATCTCATCGGGAAACAGGTCGATTTTGACGTTCTCGATGAATTCCAGACTGTTCCCCGCCCGTTGCTGCATCTCTAACAGGCCCTGCACCCACTGGCGCGCCCGGGCGTGGGAGCCGTTGACGGTGTCGGAATCGGTTTTATACAACCAGTGGGCCGCGATACCGTTATTGGCCATGTCCTCCATTTCCCGGGTGCGGATCTGGATCTCGATGGGCACGCCGTGCATGCCCATGGTCACCGTATGCAGGGACTGATAGCCATTAGCCTTGGGAATGGCAATGTAATCCTTGAACTCTCCCGGAACCGGTTTGTAGAGCGAATGGATGCAGCCGAGGACCCGGTAACAGCTGTCCACGGAATCCACGACTACACGGAAGGCATAGATATCCATGATTTCGGAGAAGGATTTCTTTTTCGCGCGCATCTTTTTGTAGATGCTGTAGAGGTGCTTCTCCCGACCTATGACCGTGGCTTCGTAGCCGTCCTGAGCCAATGCGTTTTCGATCTGGCTGCGCATCTTATCGACAAGCTCGATTCGGTTGCCCCGGGCGGAGCGGCGCGCGGCCTCGATGCGCCGGGCGCGCATGGGATACAGCGCGGTAAAGCCCAGATCCTCAAATTCCATGCGCACGGCATTCATCCCGAGGCGCATAGCAATAGGCGCGTAGATATCCAGAGTTTCCTTGGCAATGCGCCGGGCCTTGGCGGTGGGCAATACGCCCAGGGTGCGCATATTGTGCAGGCGGTCGGCGAGCTTGACGAGGATGACGCGGATATCCCGCGCCATCGCCAGGGCCATCTTCTGGAAGTTCTCGGCCTGCTTTTCTTCGAGGGTGTCAAACTCGATTTGCGTGAGTTTACTCACACCATCGACGAGTTCGGCCACGGCTTCACCAAACTGGGATTCAATGGCAGTTTTGTCAATGCCCGTATCTTCGATGACATCGTGGAGCATCGCAGCCATGAGGCTCTGATGATCCATGTGCATGTCAGCGAGGATACCGGCTACCGCGAGGGGATGCGTTACGTAGGGCTCACCACTGCGGCGCTGCTGCCCGAAATGGGCTTGTTCGGCGAAGTAATAGGCGCGTCGCACCAGGGTGCTTTGCTGCTCATCGAGGTAGGAGCGGAGATTGGCGTCGAGAGAGTCGATGGTCTGCATGTCAGGCGACTCTTTTTTCCGACGTTTCTAACGTTTCTGACTGTTCAAACGTTTCCGAAAATTCCGAGGAAGCGGCGTACGCCGCCACTAGCGACCCGGGTAATTCTGCAGAATGTTTTGCTCGTACAGGTCCGCCGATAAACCGACGGGCACGACCAGAACCGGTCGGGCGCTTATCTGATGGCAGGCCCCTGCGCAGGCCCCCACAATGGTGGGGACTGCGATCAGGCAGGGGTTTAGAAGCTTTCGCTTGCACCCATCACTTCGGCGAGTTCTTCCTCGGCGTCCAGCTCGTCTTCCCGGTTCAGCATATCCGGTGTTACCAGACCTTCCGCAATTTCGCGAAGCGCGATCACCGTGGGCTTGTCGGATTCTTCCTGCACGAGAGGATCTTTGCCGCCCGTAGCCAGCTGACGGGCGCGCTTGCTAGCCACCATTACCAGCTCGAAACGGTTGTCTACGGACTCAAGGCAATCTTCTACGGTAACGCGTGCCATATTTCTTCCCATCTACGATTTAAATAAATTCTTGAAGCAGCCATCGAGCGTCGAAGCATCTGCCTGCCCCGGTCCATACCGACGTATGCACCGGATAGCCGGCCATTATAGCCTAAAGCAAGAAAAAAATAGCCCCGTAAAACAGGTAATCTTCAAGGGTCCGGGCGATGCCGCGATGGCTCCGGGGGGGGGGGGCGCGACTACTTCCAGGTCCTCGTTTTACCCGAGGAGCGCCCCAAGCTGCGCCGCGTGGCGATGGGCCTGTTTGTGCGTTTGTAACCGCTGGGAGCGAACGATAGCCTGGAGCTCCAGCAGAGCCTCCTCGAAGACGTCATTGATCACCAGGTAATCGGCTTCAACGTAGTGGGACATTTCTGACTCCGCAGCGGCCATGCGATGTTCGATGGTGTCCTCGTCGTCCTGGCCGCGCTGGCTGAGGCGCTCCCGCAGCGCCGCCTCCGAGGGGGGCAAGACAAAAATCGAGCAACTGGCGGGCAGCAGATTTTTGACCTGTCGGGCGCCCTGCCAGTCGATTTCGAGAATCACGTCGGCGTCGGCGGCCAGCTGCTCTTCGACAAAATGCTGCGAAGTTCCATAAAGATTACCGAAAACTTCGGCATGTTCGAGAAATGCACTTTCCGCCAGCATGCTCTCAAAAGCCGGACGGTCACAGAAATGATAGTTCACACCGTCCATCTCTCCCGGTCGGATAGGCCGTGTGGTGTGGGACACGGAGACCTGCAGACTTGGCTCCGCATCGACCAGGGCCCGGACGAGACTGGTTTTACCAGCGCCTGAGGGTGCGGAAATAGTAAAGAGTGTGCCTGATTGTGCTTGCATAGTGAGGTTAGTGCCCGGGACGGATCATGCTGTGACGGAAAATGTCGTGAGGGATAAGGTTACGGGAGAGCACCGTTTTTTGCGACAGGGGCGACTCCGATTATTCGATGTTTTGCACCTGCTCGCGCATTTGCTCGATGAGAACCTTTAACTCCACGGCACTCTGGGTGGTGTCGTTGGTGGTTGCTTTGGAGGACAGGGTATTAGCCTCACGGTTGAGTTCCTGCATGAGAAAGTCCAGACGGCGGCCACAGGGACCTCCTTTATCGAGAATACGCGTGGCTTCTGCTATGTGCGCGTCCAGGCGATCCAGTTCTTCGTCTACGTCGGCTTTTTGCAACAGCATCACCAGTTCCTGCTCGATGCGGCCCTCATCCAGGGTCATCTCGAGCTCCTCCAGGCGGCGCCGGAGTCTTTCCTCCTGTCGCGCCCGAAGCGCCGGCAGGGCTTCGCGGAGGGCACCGACCTCTTTTTCGATGGCGTCGAGGCGACGCCGGAGGAAGGTTTCCAGCTGCTGTCCTTCCCGGGCGCGGCTTTCCTGCAGGTTCTTAAGGGCAAGCTCGAAACGTGACCAGGCGGCGCTTTGTACCGTGGACTCCTCAACGCGCTCGGCATTGCATACACCGGGGAACTGCAACAGGGCCAGAGGATCTGCAGGTGCGAGAGTGTCCGAAAGCCTGCCGACCTTGTCCAGGGCTGCAAGAACCGTTGCGAGACGTTCCTCGTTAATCTCCAGGGTGTCTTCGCTGTCGCTGTCCGCAACTCTTATCTGGCAGTCCACCTTGCCGCGCCCAATGGTTTTGGCGATGGCCTCCCGGAGGCGGGTTTCCAGAGTCCGAAGACTGTCCGGCAGTTTAAAATGACAATCAAGGTAGCGATGGTTGACGCTGCGTAGCTCCACAATCAGGTTCACGGGCGATGTTTCGGCCTCTCTGGCGAAAGCGGTCATGCTATGCAGGGTCATTTCGGTCCTTGGGGTCTCGGCGGTGGTCGCGTCAGCGTATACTGCGCCCTCTCCCAAAAACAAGGAACCTTCCTCATGCCGAGACCCAGTGGCCGGGCCCCCGACCAACTGCGCGACATCAGTATTGAGCGCCAATTTACCTGCCATGCCGAGGGATCGGTGCTGGTGAGTTTTGGCAATACTCGCGTTATCTGCACTGCCAGCGTTGAAGACAGTGTCCCGCGATTTTTGCGTGGCAAAAACTCCGGCTGGATTACCGCGGAGTACGGCATGCTGCCCCGCTCCACCGGTTCCCGCATGGGTCGCGAGGCGGCGCGGGGTAAACAAGGGGGTCGTACCCAGGAAATTCAGCGACTCATCGGCCGCTCTCTCCGCGCTGCGGTGGATTTATCAAAGCTCGGCGAGCATACGATCACCCTTGATTGCGACGTGATTCAGGCCGATGGAGGCACGCGAACCGCCTCGATCACCGGTGCCTTTGTGGCGTTGGTGGATGCCATCAACGGTCTCCAGCGGGATAAAAAAATCAGCACGGATCCCCTTCGACACTTTGTCGCTTCGGTATCCGTCGGTGTATACCAGGGCGAGGCGGTGTTAGACCTCGATTACCCCGAGGACTCCAAGGCGGATACGGACCTGAACGTGGTGATGGCCGAGGGAGGTGAATTTATCGAGGTGCAGGGCACCGCGGAAGCGGCGCCGTTTTCCCGTACCGATCTGGACAAGATGCTTGACCTGGCGAGCGGTGGCATTGCCACGCTCATCGACTGTCAGCGAGCTGCGCTGGCGACGGGTTAAGCGTCCGCGGCCGGTTGGTAAAGCGCCCGCGGCGGGTTGGTAAAGGCCTGCTGCGGGCTTGTAGAGCGCCCGCAGCGGACTTGCATAAAACCGACAGCCGGCGGGGCCTTATCCTGATTTAAAGATCGATGTCGTAGTCGATGATGACCGGCGCGTGGCGGGAAAAGCTCTCGCCGGTATAGATTGCAGCGTGTTCGACACTGTACTGCAGCTCTTCCGAGATGATCTGCAGATCAATCCGCCAACCGTCTTCGCCGCGTTCGCCGGGCCAGTAGCTGAAGGCGTCGCTATCATTGCTTACCTGACGGAAGGCGTCGCGATAACCGTTCTCCAGGAGTGCGTCCATCCACTGGCGTTCCTCGGGAAGGAATCCCGAGCGATTGCTGTTTTCGGCGCTGTTCTGCATATCGGCGGCGGTGTGAGCGATGCGCCAGTTTCCACAGATAAGGAATTTGCGCCGCTTGTTGCGAACCTTTTCCAGGTGAGCGCCCAGAAGCGAGAAAAACTCGTTTTTGGTCTTTTGCTCTTCCACGGCACCATCGTTGGCAACCGGCGCGAGAAGGCAGCCAACGGACAGCTCGCCGTAATCCGCCTGGATGTAACGGCCCTGCATATCGAAGTCCGCAAATCCCAGGCCTGTCATGATGGCTTTGGGAAGGGCGCGGCAATAGATGGCTACGCCGTTATCCTTGCCGTTAACGTCGTCAAAAAAGTAGGCGTTGTAGTCGCTGGGGAAAAAGACGTCATCCTGTAAGTCGTATTCGGAACAACGGATATCCTGAATACAGATGAAGTCGGCGTCCTGGCGTGACAGCCAGTCGTAAAACCCCCGTTTTGCGGCTTCACGCAACCCATCTGCGCTGAAGCTGATGATTCTCATTGCAAACCTCTGATATTTCGAGGCGCTATGATACAGAAAGCCCAGATGACAGAATACACTGTCAGATCAACTTTCCGCCCAATGCCTGGATCTCCTATGCAAGCCTACCAACGCGAGTTTATTGACCTGGCCCGCCGCTGCGATGTCCTCCGATTTGGTGAGTTCACCCTCAAATCAGGGCGTCAAAGCCCCTATTTCTTCAATGCGGGAGCCTTTGACAGTGGTGCCGCTCTCGCTGCCCTGGGGCGCTTTTACGCCCAATGCATCGTAGATTCCGGCGTCGAGTTCGATGTGCTCCTGGGGCCGGCCTATAAAGGTATCCCTCTGGCGACCACCACGGCCGTGGCCCTTGCCGATCATCACGGTCGGGATGTGCCCTTTGCCTACAACCGCAAAGAAGCCAAAAGCCACGGAGAAGGTGGCGTTCTCGTCGGTGCCGAACTCCGGGGTCGGGTGCTGGTGATTGATGACGTGATTACCGCGGGGACCGCCGTGGCGGAAGTCATCGATATGATCAGGGTCGCCGGCGCGGAACTTGCCGGGGTGGTGATTGGTCTTAACCGACAGGAGCGGGGCAAGGGCGAGCTTTCCGCTATTCAGGAAATTGAACAGCGTTGGGGAGTGCCGGTATTCAACATCATCGCTATGGAAGATCTCATTGTGTATCTGGAGGACAGGGGACCCGACGCCATGGAAGTTCCCGAGGGTGCCCTGGAAGCCCTGAGAAGCTACCGGGAGCGCTACGGGGTCTGACTTGTGATGCCCGTCCTCCAAGCATATATTAGCCCGATGAAGCCGAACCGAAGCACATGTGCCGCAGCGGGTTTGACGCTCGTCGCTACCCTGTTTGCCCAGGGCGCGGCAGCGCAAGAACGTCAGATGTACCGCTATACCAACGCGGAAGGCCACGCTGTGGTGGCCTACCAGGTGCCGCCGGAGTTTGTAGCCAACGGTTACGACATCCTCAGCCCCAGCGGCGCCCTGGTGGCCGTTGTGCCCCGCACTCTCGATGAGGGTGAACGGGAGGGGCTGGACAGCGAAGCCCGCCGCGAGCGCGAGGCAGCGGAAGAAGTCGAGCGTCTGCGTCGCTGGGACGAGTCACTTCTCCTGCGTTACAGCACCATCGAAGACATCGAGGCGGCCCGGGACCGGGAACTTAGAGATCTGCGTATCCGCGTGAGTATTCTTAAAGGAAAACTGCGTTCTCTGAAGCAGCAGGTGGAGAATTATCAGGCTCTGGCGGCGGATCAGGAGCGTCAGGGCAATGCCGTCAACGTGGAGCACCTCGCCGCCATCGATGATCTCCAGGCGGAGATTGGTTCAACGGAGCGTGCGGTCGCCGACCGTCAGGAAGAGATTGCCTCCGTGGAGGCTGATTATCAGAAGGACGTAGAGCGTTTCAGCAAGCTGTTGGATATTGTTGAGATGCGAAAGACCATGTCTGCTGAGAGTTGATGTCTGCTGAGAACTGACATCGGTCAAAAAAAACCTCTGGCCTAGGAGAAACCCCCGCCAACGTTTCCCCGCTCCGTTGATGATCGGGTATCGGTCTCGTTAAAAGCCTCGTCACTGGCAGAACTCGTTTCAGTCCCCCTGTCACCGACCCTATTCCCCGCAACGCTGCCAGCCGATGGTACTTCGCGGAAAAAATCCCCCATGAGGAAACCGTACTGCTGCTCCCAGCCCTCGCTGGGACTTCGTTTGAACTCGCTGCGTACAAACTGAGAAATACGCCCCTCGGCGCAGGAAAACAGCAGGTTGGCGGCTTCAGGCAGGGGCAGCATGGGCCGCAGGGCCTCCCGTAGTTCCGCTTCCCGCAGCACCTGGCGAATCTGTGTTTCTACCCGGTCGAGCACCTGGTTGACGCGATGACGAAGGCGCTCCGTTTCACCGGTGAGGGCTTCACCCGTTAACAGGCGGCTGATCCCGGGGTTGCGCTCCGCGAAGGTGATCAATAGATAAAGAATATGATTACAGCGGGCGACGGCCTCGTCTTCTTCCTGAAGAATCAGGGTAATGCGTTGAAACAGCGTGTCTTCGATGAACTGAATCAGCTCTTCAAACATTTTGGCTTTACTGGGAAAGTGACGGTAAAGGGCCGCTTCGGACACCCCTACTTTCGCAGCCAGTCGAGCCGTGGTGATGCGGTCGCCGGGATTGTCTTCCAGCATTTGCGCCAGGGCCTCGAGGATCTGCTGACGGCGCTGGACATTTCTCGGCATGGGTAACTCAAAAGAAGACTGGAACAAACATCCTAGCGACTGCCCACCATGGGGGCAATACGCGAGGGTCAAACTGGGTGGACGAAAGCGCTAATCTTCCCCGCGAGGCGTGATTTTCGTGCCCATGCCCTCGTCGGTGAAAATCTCCAGGAGCACCGCATGGGGCACCCGTCCGTCCACGATGTGTGCCGAAGCTACACCGGACTTCACCGCGTCAAGGGCGCAGCCTATTTTTGGCAGCATCCCGCCGTGTACCGTGCCATCGGCGATGAGTTCGTCCACCTTCGCCGTGGACAGGCCTGTGAGCACCGCGCCATTGGCATCCAGAAGACCTTCGACGTTGGTCAGGAGCATGAGCTTCTCTGCCTGCATCACCTGGGCAATTTTCCCCGCCACCAGGTCCGCGTTGATGTTGTAGGTATTGCCCTCGTCATCAGAACCCACAGGGGCGATGACGGGAATGAAATTGCTGTCCAGGATGACATCCAGGATTTCCCGGTCGATCTGCCGCACCTCGCCGACCTGGCCAATATCAATGATTTCCGCCGCATCCATGCCCGGTGACTGACGGGTGACGTGCATGCGCTGGGCGCGTATGAGCCGGCCATCCTTGCCCGATACGCCGATGGCCTTTCCGCCATTTCTGCTAATGGAAGAGACAATCTCCTTGTTGACACTACCGCCAAGGACCATCTCCACAACGTCCATGGTCTGGGCATCGGTGACGCGCATGCCGTCGATAAACTCACTTTCGATGCTGAGTTTTTTTAACAGCTCGCCTATCTGTGGCCCGCCGCCGTGGACCACCACGGGGTTCATCCCCACCAGCTTCATAAGCACAATGTCCCGGGCGAAGCTCTCATGGAGCGCGGGGTCGACCATCGCATTGCCGCCGAATTTCACCACGATGGTTCGGCCGGTGAAACGTTGGATATAGGGCAGGGCTTCGGTGAGAACGCGCGCGGCGTTCATGGCGGAGTCCGGTGTCAGCGACATGTTGTTTCCTTAAAGAGAGCCCCAAAAATGATTTGGGTAATGCTTTTAAAACGGAATGTTCAAATCCGGTGCCACCGCGGCAAGCTGCTCGCGGAACAGACTGCGGATTTTCTCAAGACCCGCCTCATCTCCCGCCTCAAAGCGCGCTGTGAGCGCCGGGCCCGTATTGGATGCGCGCAGGAGGCCCCAGCCATCCTGAAAATCGACCCGCAGCCCGTCCAGGTCATTGGGTTTTCCATCGGCGAAGCGCGCGGATTCAATAAACTTTTGCATGAGCGCGAACTTCTCGTCATCGGGGACGGGAATGATAATTTCCGGTGTGCTTACGGCGACAGGCAGGTCGGAAATGAAGTCATCAATGCTCTGATCCTGGGATGACAGGATTTCTGCCAGGCGTCCCGTGGCATACATGCCGTCGTCAAAGCCATACCAGCGTTCGCCAAAGAAGATGTGCCCGGAAAACTCGCCCCCCAGGAGGGCGCCGGTTTCCACCATTTTCTCTTTCATGAGCGCATGGCCGGTCTTCCACAGCACCGGACGCCCGCCGAGGCCGGTGATCAGCTGCGCCAGGTTGCGACTGCATTTCACGTCGTACACGACGTCTGCGCCTGGATTGCGGGTGACCACATCCCGGGCAAAAATCATCATCAGGGTGTCGCTGCGAATGATCCGACCGCTGCCCGTAACTACGACCACACGATCGCCATCGCCGTCGTAGGCCACACCGAAGTCCGCTGCGTTCGAGAGCACCTCCCTGACCAGGGCGCTTAGGTTGTCTTCGTTACCCGTGTCCGGTGAGCGGTTCGGAAAGCGTCCGTCCACGTCGCAAAATAGCGGTATCACCTCGCAGCCCAGCTCCTCCAGCAGTGCCGGTGCAATATGCCCCGTGGCGCCGTTGCCCGCATCGACAACGATTTTGAGGGGCACCGCGATGGCAATATCGCTGACGACCTCATCCAGGTAATCGCTGACTACGTCCCGTTGGATGGCGTGTCCCGTGCCCTTGCTGAAGCGCCCGGTCTGGGCGATGTTGCGAATCTTTTCAATGGTGCCTTCGGCGATGGTCTGTCCTTTGAGCACGATCTTCAAGCCGTTGTATTCGGCGGGATTATGGCTACCGGTAATCATCACACCGGATTTGGCCTCCAGCAGCGAGGTCGCAAAATACAGCAGGGGCGTGGGGACCAGACCGATGTCGATAACGTCCCGTCCCGCCTGCAAAACGGCTTTTTCGATGACGCCTTTAATGCGGCTGCTGCTCGCCCGACCGTCGTAACCGATACACAGGGTCTGCTCGCCGAGCTCCCCGGCGATGGTCGCGATGGCGCTACCGATGCGATAGACGGTTTCATCATCAAGATCTGTGTCTGCGACGCCGCGGATATCGTAGGCCCGGAATATATGTGGCGATAAACCCTGGGTAGCCGGCCCGTCTACGGCGGTCATGGCCGTGTTTGTGTGTGCTGCGCTGTGTGTATCTACCGCCGGTACGATATTGCTGGTGTTCCCCATGCGCGCCCGGCGGAGCGTGAGCTTGCGTAGATCTTTTGCCAGGGGCACCAGTTGAGGAATATGCACATCCAGGGGTGTGCGATGTTCGGCGCCGTCGATGATGCGCTCCAATTCGCTGTCGAGAGCTTTACTGCTGCGTTGCAATGCGAAGACAAAGCCGAAGATACAACACAGCATCAGAATACCCAGCACCCCATAGGGGGGGCTGACATGGCTGCTGACCTCGTTCACGAGGGCAGACGAGGGTACAAAAAGCACCCGCCAGGGGGTGTCATTTACCTTCGCAGTGCTCGCGGGCGCATCGGCCCCGCTGCCCTGGCTGGCGATGCGGATATCCCGGTCCGCACCTTCGCTGTAGACCCTTTGCTCCAGAGCGAATTCGCCCACCATGCCCTCGGGGTGGTTCAGCATGGCCTCAAAGGTGCTGGTATCGAGGGTCAGCAGAACCACGGCGCGTCGGGAGCTTATGCGCGGATGGGTTGCGACCTGTGCCAGGGACACAAGCCACTGACCCTCAAACTGGTAGGCCTCGGGTTCTGCGGGCTCGTTGTTGCTCACCCGTCGCACCAGGTCCACCTCGATATGATTGCGAAGTCCCTGAAAACCCCCGGCTAGATCGGCCGTTCCCATGTCACTGAGGGGGAGGAGACGAAGGCTCACCGCCTGGGGAAAGTAGTCCAACATCGCCTGTTCCACCAGGCGGATATCGGCGGGGTTTTGTTCCGCAATGGCCTGCAGCGCCAGGGGAGAGCCCACGGCGGATTCCACCCGCGATCGCAGCGCTGCAACACTATTGCCAATGTAGCGCGCCTGTTGCGACGCATAGCTATCTGCCACGCGCTGGATGAGCGCGCTTTTTTCCAGAGGGGCGTGAAGCAGGGCGAGGTAGGCGGTGGCAAGAAGAAGCGGCACCAGAACGATTAAAAACCCAAGGAGCAGCGCGCTTCGGAGCGTATTCCCGCGGGCACTCACGCCCTGGGTGTTTCGCTGTTCGTCCGACGTGGCTTTTGTGGGTTTGCCCGGCTTCGGGTTTTTCTTCCCGGGGAGTTTAAGCATAATCTAGCCGTCCCTAGCGTCAGCTGCGCGGGGCGCATTTATTGTTGATTCCATCATAGTCCTTCGCTGGTCCCCTGGGAAACGTGTTCCGGTGAGCCGTTAACCATCCTCCGATGATACAAAAGCGCTCTCACCCTTTGAGCGAAGCAATCTGCGCGATCACCACGGCTGCCAGGACGTCTTTGGAACATTGCTCAACTTCGCGCTCACGGACACCGGCGTCATCTCGCCACAGCAATAGCGCCGCGTTGTTTTCGCTGTTAAAGCCGATGCGACTGTCGCTCACATCATTGGCCACTATCATGTTCAGGCCCTTGCGTTCCAGTTTGCCCAGGGCGTGTTCCCGGAGCTTTTCCGTTTCGGCGGCAAAGCCTACGCTGAAGGGTTTGGGTGAGTGACCGGCGACCCTGGCGAGGACATCGGGATTTTTTACCAGTTGCAGGGAGACCTCGTCGGCGGACTTTTTGATCTTTTGCACCGCGGCATCAGCAGGTCGATAGTCAGCCACAGCCGCACAGCCGATAAATATGTCGCAGTTGTGAAGAAGTCCCAGGCTCGCTTCCAGCATTTCCTGGGCGGTGCCTATGCGGTGGAGCTTTACGCGATCCGGGGCGGAAAGCGCTACGGGTCCCGATATAAGATCCACGCTCGCACCCGCCTCCACAGCAGCGCGGGCAAGGGCGTAGCCCATTTTCCCCGAGGAGTGATTCGAGATATAGCGGACAGGGTCCAGAGGTTCCCGTGTGGGGCCGGCGGTAATCACCACGCGCTGCCCGGCTAACACGCCACTTTGAAACAGGGACTGGGCGTGCTCAATGATCAAGGGCGGATCCAGCAATCGCCCGGGGCCCACATCACCACAGGCCTGATTACCGCTATCGGGTCCTGCAAAATGCATCCCCCGCTCTGTGAGCGTTGCCAGATTGCTCTGGGTCGCCGGGTCTTTCCACATTTGCTGATTCATGGCGGGAGCCAGGAGCATGGGCGCGGCGGTCGCCAGCGCTACGGTGGTGAGCAGATCGTCGGCACGGCCCGCCGCCAGGCGAGCCATACAGTCGGCTGTGGCGGGCGCGACAATCATCAGGTCCGCCCAGCGGGCAAGCTCGATGTGTCCCATGCCCCGCTCCGCCTCTTCGTCGAGGAGACTGTGATGCACGCTGTGCCCTGACAGCGCCTGGAGCGTCAGGGGTGTGATGAACTCCTGGGCGCCGCGCGTCATGATCACCCGGACTTCGGCTCCGTCATCTTGCAGTTTGCGCACGAGCTCCGCTGATTTGTACGCGGCGATGCCACCACATACCGCCAGAAGCACCCTGCGATTGTTTAGATGTCCCATTTACCTGGGTACCTTGGGAAAATGCAGCAATTCAGAAGATACCATTTGCGCCTGTGGATGACACGAGTTGCCCGGGCGGTAAAAGTCCGCTCCTGAGAGCCAGGCGCAGGAAACACCCGGGGAGGGGTGAGCTATGTCTGATTGCAACGCAGCCTGCGGAGAGTCACCCCGGGAAAAACTCCTGGGTCGCGGGCCCCAGGCCTTGTCTGATGCCGAACTGCTGGCTCTGCTACTCCCCCGGGCGGGTGGTGGTAACTGTCCGACGCGCTATGCCGCAGCTTTACTCCAAGGTGCCGACGGCCTGGCCGGGCTGCTCGCTGCGGATCGGAGGGCGCTGCTTCAGGAGCGGGGATTGGGACCGGCATCCGTGTCGCGTTTGCTCGCGGCGGTAGAGCTTGCCGCACGCTGCGCCCGGCAACCCCTCACGCGGCGGGATGTCATGACGAGCCCGGAGAAAATTCGCCTGTTTTTACAGCACCATTTGGGTAGTCGCAGTCGAGAGGTGTTTTGCTGCCTGTTTCTTGACTCCCAGCACCATCTTTTATGCTGTGAAGATGTGTTTTCAGGCACCCTGGACGGTGCGGCAGTTTATCCACGGGAGGTGGTCCTTCGAGCGCTGCACCACAGGGCCGCTGCGGTGGTGCTCGCCCACAATCATCCCTCGGGACTCACGCATCCCTCAAGCGCCGATCGCCATATCACCCAGCGTCTCCGGGACGCCCTCGCTTTGGTGGATATCCGCGTTCTGGACCATTTTATCATCGGCCGGGGCAGGTCTTACTCCTTTGCCGAAGCCGGGCTGTTGTAGCGGTGAGTCGGCGCACACCTGCCTGCGTAACACCGTTTCAGACGCCCGGGAGCAGCCCTTATCTCCTTGAGCTTTTTGCTTGCTCCCCAGGGGCGCTTCTGGTATAAAGTCGCGCTCCGCGAAGTGGGGAGCCACCATCTAACTGCTCCAAACCGCGTAACTTATTGATTATTAAAGATTTTGCCTGAGTAAGCGGCCGCCCCAGGGGCGTTTCGGCTCGGGTCCAGCGAGGAAATCATGGCCAGAGTCTGTCAGGTCACCGGTAAGCGTCCGGTCACCGGTAACAACGTATCCCACGCGAAGAACCGCACCCGCCGTCGGTTTTTGCCTAATCTGCACCAGCATCGCTTCTGGGTTGAGTCAGAGAAGCGCTTTGTGCGTTTGCGCGTTTCCAGCAAGGGCATGCGTATCATCGACAAAAAAGGTATCGATACCGTGCTGGGTGAACTCCGCGCGCGGGGCGAAAAAGTCTGAGTTCGCCACGCGGCTCACGGAAATAGTTTAGAGAGGCAGCATCATGAGAGAAAAAGTTCGCATGAACTCCAGCGCAGGTACCGGGCATTTTTACACCACGGACAAGAACAAGCGCACCACCCCGGACAAGCTGGAAATGAAAAAATACGATCCCGTGGCGCGTAAGCACGTCATGTATAAGGAAGGCAAAATCAAGTAAAGCTTTTGTCCTGGGCGTTGGCTGTATGGCAACGCGCACTGAGAACCCTGGCAGCCGCCGGGGTTTTTTGTGTCCGCAGTTTTGTTTTTACTGACATTGTCTGGGACGCTTCATGGTTCCGGTCGCTGCGAAGCGAACGCGCCCACCTCCAATGACTTTTTGGGAGATCCCTTAGCTGATGCCGGAATTACCCGAAGTTGAAACCACCCGACGTGGTCTTCGCGCCCACTGTGAAGGACGCTGCGTCACCGCCGTGGTGCTTCGGGATACGCGCTTACGCTGGCCGGTGACACCGCTGCTCCCGGAGATCCTGAACGGGCAACGGATCCTGAAACTCGAGCGTCGTGCCAAGTACCTTTTGTTTCGTATGGAACGCGGGACCCTGCTGGTGCATCTTGGTATGTCCGGGTCATTGCGGGTGCTTCTGAAACCCCAGCCCGCCGCCAAGCACGACCATATTGATATTGAGCTCGAGAGCGGTGCGGTGCTGCGCTACAACGACCCGCGCCGCTTTGGCAGTTTTCAGTGGTTTGTCGCCGGTGAGGAATTCACGCCCCTCTCTCGCCTGGGACCTGAGCCCCTGTCGGATGCCTTTGGCGGCAAGCGACTTTTTGAGCTCTCAAGGGGGCGAAAAGTTGCGGTTAAGCCCTTCATCATGGACGGTGCTACGGTGGTTGGCGTCGGTAATATTTACGCCAGCGAGGCGCTGTATCTCGCCGGTATACGTCCGGACCGCGCTGCACAGCGTGTATCCCTTGCCCGGTACCAGCGTTTATCGGAGCACATAAAGCAAGTGCTTACTAACGCCATAGATCAGGGGGGAACTACCTTGCGGGACTTTGTAGGGGGTGACGGCAAGCCCGGATACTTTGCCCAGCAGCTCTTTGTTTATGGTCGTTCCGGCGAGCCCTGCAAGGGCTGTGGCCGTGTCCTCCGGGACAAAGTCATTGGTCAGCGTGCCAGTGTTTATTGCATAGCCTGTCAGCGTTGATCTGGGTACACTTGGAGCGGGCTCAGTTAGTCCCTATTGCGGAGGAAACAACGTGTTAGCTCATATATCGCAAGTAAAACGTCAGATAGGTCTGGTCCTCATTGCGCTCCTGCTGGCGCCTTCGGGATTCGCGCAGAGCTCCATCGATGAAAAACCAAATGCCTTTGCCATGGCGGGTGACCTTGTCGTCGCGCGGCCCATCGGGCTGGTAATGACCGCCGTGGGTGGTGCAGCGTTTGTGGTTTCCCTGCCCTTTACCGCGCTGGCGGGTTCCGTGTCAGAGTCGGCGGAGAGCCTGGTGCTGGGTCCGGCGAAGGAAACCTTTGTGCGCTGTCTCGGATGCCGTGTATCCGGCTACAGCTACAAGGATGCGGAGCGACGCCGGCAACGCAAGGCAGAGGAAGCAGAACAGGCCGCAATGGCGCAGAAGCAATAAGCCGCACACTGTTTGGCCTGCAACTCGGGCCCTGAGAATTACTGCTGGAACTTCTCCTCGAGGGCTTTGCTCACGTTTTCCGGCACGAAGGGCGTGATGTTACCGTTGAGTGCCGCTATCTCCCGCACCAGCGACGAAGAGATATAGGACAGGTGCTCGCTGGGGGTGAGAAAGATGCTCTCGAACTCCGGATACAGCGCGCGATTCATGTTCGCCAGCTGAAACTCGTATTCAAAATCTGCCACGGCACGCAGTCCCCGCAAGACACAGCGTGCGTTCTCGCTGATGACAAAGTCTGTCAGCAGGTTACTGAATCCCTTTACCTCGACGCCGTCGATGCCCGCCAGTGCCTCGCTGCACAATGCAACACGTTCTTCGAGGCTGAACAAAGGGGTTTTCTTTTCGCTGAAGGCGATGGCAACCACGACCCGGTCAAACAGCTTTGACGCCCGTTCCACCAGATCCACGTGGCCGATGGTAATGGGATCGAAAGTCCCGGGGTAAATAATCGTTCGATTGTCCACTATAGGCTTCCGTTATCCCAAGAGAGGGGATACTAAACAATCGACCTGCCCCTCTCAATCAGTACCTGGCCCCAGGTACGCCAAAGGGGCCCCACCCCGTCTTTCTAGTTTTCTATCTAACGTTCTTTGCTTTTCCTCACTTCTTCACACAATAAAGTGCGTAGCTCACATCGCCGCTTTTCTTGCTTCGGTGTTGTTCCCAGGGACCGGGAATTGAGGGGCTGTGATCAGAGGCACACTCTACGTAGACGAGGGCTGCCTCCGCCAAAAGAGCACTGCTCTCCAACTCCTCAAGAACGATATCCAAAAGATCACTGGCAAAAGGCGGATCCAGAAACACCAGATCATATTTGCCCGTGCCGCTGCCCTGGAGGAACTGTCGGGCATCACCCTGCCATACATCGCTACGGTCGTTGGCGCCCAGTAGCGCGAGGGACTCATTGAGGAGCTTCGCGGCCCGGGACTGCTGCTCCACGAACTGGCAATGAGCAGCCCCACGGGATAGTGCTTCCAGTCCCAGGGCACCAGTTCCCGCAAACAGGTCAAGACAACGGGCCTCCGCCGTGTGGGGGGCGAGCCAGTTAAACAGGGTTTCGCGACTGCGGTCCGTGGACGGTCGCAGCCCGGGGAGGTCCGCCACAGGCAGTTTTCGGCCACGCCACTCGCCGGCAATAATCCGCAGCTTCCCCGTGCCTTTTGTTGCTCCCAAGATGCCTGTCCCATCGCAGCGTGAATCCCCGCGATGATACGATAGACACCCGTTAACAACACACGCCAATGCCAGACGTTCCTATTAATGAAGTTTTTTAAATCCAAGCCTGACGCGGAAAAATCCGAAGCCCCATCGACAGACCCGGTTGTTGCGGCAGGTGGGGCATCCAGGACGGCTGAGGACACCACGGGGCCGGGGTTCTTTGGCCGCCTGAAGCGCGGACTTGGTCGCACCAGCGATAGCCTTGCTGCGGGCTTTGGCAACCTCTTTCTGGGCCGTAAAACCATTGATGCCGAATTGTTGGAGGAACTGGAATCCCAGCTACTCATCGCGGATGTCGGTATCGAGGCGACCAGTGAGATCATCGAGCATCTTACGGAGCGGGTATCGCGCAAGGAGCTGTCCGATCCCGAGGCCCTGATGCAGGCCCTTCGCGAAGAGCTCCAGAGTATTCTGCTGCCCTGTCAGCAAAGCTTTGATGTTAGCGTTGGGACGCCCTTTGTCATCCTGATGGTAGGTGTTAACGGCGTGGGCAAAACCACGACTATCGGCAAGCTGGCCCGGCGTTTTCAGGACGAGGGCCGTTCCGTAATGCTGGCTGCGGGAGACACCTTTCGCGCCGCGGCCGTGGAGCAGTTGCAGCACTGGGGCGAGCGTCACGATGTGCCCGTGATAGCCCAGCATACCGGAGCCGATAGTGCCTCGGTGATCTTTGATGCCCTGCAGGCGGCGACGGCCCGGGGTATCGATGTACTCATCGCCGATACCGCCGGTCGTCTTTCCAACAAGAGCCATCTCATGGATGAGCTCAGTAAAGTGGTACGGGTACTGGGCAAGCTGAATCCCGAGGCCCCCCATGAGGTGATGCTGGTTCTTGATGCGGGCACGGGGCAGAACGCCCTTGCCCAGGCGGCGCAGTTTCGCGAGGCGGTGGGGGTCACGGGACTGACCCTGACCAAGCTCGACGGCACGGCAAAGGGGGGCGTCATCTTTGCCATCGCGCGGCGCCTGGGGCTCCCCATTCGGTTTATCGGCGTTGGCGAGTCGGCCGAGGATCTTCGGCCATTTGTCGCCGAGGAGTTTATTCAGGCACTGTTTGACCGGGATTGACTATCGCGAAGAGAAAGCGAAGAGAAAGCCAAGACAAAGCAATGACAAAGCCATGATCAGCTTCGAGCGCGTCAGCAAACGCTATGACAACAGCCATGATGCGCTGCGCGAAGTCAGTTTTTCCATCGACCCCGAGGAGCTGGTATTTCTCACGGGGCACTCCGGTGCGGGAAAAAGCACCCTCCTGCGTCTCATCATGCTCATGGAGCGCCCCAGCCGCGGCCGCGTTGTGGTCGGCGGCGCCGACCTGTCCAAATTCAGCCGTCGCAACATACCCCGGCATCGGCAGTCTATCGGCGTGGTGTTTCAAAATCACAAGCTGCTGATGGACCGGCCGGTGTATGACAACGTGGCCCTGCCTTTGCAGATCGCCGGGTTTGAATATCGGGATATTGATCGCCGGGTTAACGCTGCTCTGGATAAAGTGGGTCTTCTTGATCGCGTCCAGGCCATGCCCATGAGCCTCTCCGGTGGTGAGCAGCAGCGCGTGGGTATCGCCCGCGCCGTGGTGGGACGCCCCGCCATTCTCCTCGCCGATGAGCCCACGGGTAATCTGGATCCCCAATTGTCTGCCGAAATCATGCAGCTCTTTGTGGATTTCAGTCAGGTGGGCGTCACGGTATTGATTGCGAGTCACGATCTGGCGCTCATATCTCGCCTGCGCCACCGTATTCTCACCCTCAAAGACGGACGCCTGGTGTCCGGCGGGGTGTCCATCGATGCCCCGTAAAAGCCGTAATAGCCGCAAAAGCAACGCTCCGGGGAACGCCCGACCCCGGAGGATCCGCTGGGCCGAGCGCTGGCGCGGCTGGCGCCGTCACCACAGTCAGTCCGCAGCGGAAAGTCTGGCAAAGGTCCTGCAACAGCCGCTGTCCAGCTGCATGACCTGGCTGGTGATCGGTATCGCCATCGCTCTCCCCAGCGGTTTGTGGGTGGTATTGGATAACGTGACGCAGTTGGGCGATCAGCTGGAGCGACCGGCCCAGCTATCGCTGTTTCTAAAAGCGGACGTGGAGGCGGATGAGGCTTCCCGCCTCGCCCTGGACCTGGCCCTGCGCGAGAACATCCTCAGCACAGAGTTCGTTGATCGGGACGAGGCCCTGGCAGAGTTTGTGGCGCGTTCGGGCATGGGAGAACTGGCGCAGGGTTTGTCGGAGAATCCGCTACCCCATCTTTTACTGGTGGTTCCCCTGCCGGCATCGCCGGAGGCGCTGGGTGCGTTGCGCGGGGAACTTGAAGGCCTCCCGGCGGTGGAGGAGGCACTGCTGGATACGCTCTGGCTACAGCGCCTGCAGTCACTGATGACCCTGGGCCGCCGGGCCGTGCAGTTACTGGCGCTGCTCCTTCTCGCTGCGGTGGTGCTGGTACTGGGCAACACGATTCGCCTGGCCATCGAGAGCCGGCGGGATGAAATCGTGATCGTGAAGCTCGTCGGAGGCAGTGATGCCTTTGTGCGACGACCTCTCCTGTATACGGGGCTGTGGTTTGGCCTGGGAGGCGGCGTCGTGGCTGCCTTACTGGTCGCCGCGGGGACCTTTGCCCTTGCATCGCCGGTCAATGCCCTTTCCGCGGCCTACCAGAGCACCTTTGTGCTCCGCGGTCTGGGTATCGTCGATAGTCTGCAACTGGTGCTTGTGGGCGCCGCTCTTGGCCTGGGGGGTGCGTGGCTGGCCGTGGCGCGCCATTTAAAGGCGATAGAACCCCGGTGATTATCTGATCCGCAGATATAACAAAATCGTATAAAGAACATAGAAAATTGAACTTTCCCGGGTTTAGCAGTCTAATCATTAGAGTGCTAAAATCCCTGCCCCGTTATGGAGGACACCGTGACTGTAGCGACGACGGAAGCGACGACGGAAGCGACGACGGAAGCGATAACAGGAGCGATGACAAAAGCGATGACCACGACTATGACAGCAACCGCCACAGGAAGTTACGACGCCTATCTTAGCGATGACCTGGGTGATTCCTCAGTGCCCGGCACGCAGATGCTGGCCGTTGATCAGATGGTACCCGGAGCCAATCTCGCTGCCTACGTACAGGCCGTGGCTAAAGTGCCTGTTCTCAGTGCCGATCGAGAGCACGAGCTGGCAGAGAAGCTGTTTTATGATGGTGATGTACAGGCGGCCCGCGAACTGGTCATGTCTCACCTGCGATTTGTCGCGCACATTGCCCGCAGCTACCGCGGTTACGGTCTGGCGGAAGCGGATCTGATTCAGGAAGGTAATGTGGGACTCATGAAGGCGGTGAAACGCTTCGACCCCACCAAGGGTGTGCGCCTGGTGTCCTTTGCCGTGCACTGGATCAAGGCCGAAATACACGAATACATCCTGCGTAACTGGCGCATTGTGAAGATTGCGACGACCAAGGCGCAGCGCAAGCTGTTCTTCAATCTACGAAGCGCGAAGAAGAGCCTCGCCTGGTTGAGCGCTGATGAAGCGAAAGCCGTCGCCGACGATCTTGGCGTAGATGTTCAGGAAGTGCATCGCATGGAAGGGCGCTTGAGCAGCCATGATGTTGCTTTTGACGCCCCCGTAGGCGCTGACGACGAGGAAGGCTGGCAGGCACCGCAGTACTACCTTGAAGATCAGTCAGTGGACCCCGCTACGAATGTAGAAAACAGCGAGTGGCAGGCCGATAGCCAGGCACAGCTCCACGCGGCGATTGCCGAGCTTGATGAGCGCAGCCGTAATATTCTTGCGCAGCGCTGGCTTACGGACGACAAAGCCACCCTGCATGAGCTGGCGGCGGAATATGATGTGTCTGCCGAGCGCATTCGCCAGCTTGAGCAGGCCGCCATGAAAAAAATACGCAAGGTACTCGTCGCCTGATTGACCCAGGTCCGTGATGCGTTAGCGCCGGAGTCTTGTATGGCACAGCTTGGATTTTTCCTCGGCGCTCTGGGTGGACTGTTGAGCGTTGCCTTTGGGGCTTTTGGTGCCCACGCTCTCCGTGACCGCCTCGACGCCTATTCCCTGGGGGTCTTTGAGACCGCCGTGCAATATCAGTTCTATCACAGCCTCGCGCTTTTGATTGCGGGGCTGCTTCTCATTCAGTTTCCGGCCTCCATGCTGCTCAAATCCAGCGTCGTGCTCTTCGTGCTCGGCATTCTCGTCTTTTCCGGCAGTCTCTATATTTTGAGTCTTAGTGGTGTGCGCTGGTGGGGCGCGGTAACACCCCTTGGCGGCCTGGCGTTTATTGCGGCCTGGGCCTGCATGGCCACCGCCGGCTGGCAGCTCCTGGGTTCCTAAACCCATGAACGAGTCTTCGCAGCATCCCCAGCGGCGCATTAAAAGCTTTGTATTGAGAGCCGGACGCATGACCGAGGCTCAGCAGCGCGGCTTTGATGAGGGCTGGTCGCAGTGGGGCATCGATTACCGCCCCGAGCTTCTGAACTTCGATGAGCTCTTCGGGGGCCCCGGTGAGCGGGTATTGGAGATCGGTTTTGGCATGGGCCAGTCGCTTCTGGACATGGCCGCTGCCCGACCCTCAAGTCATTACCTGGGGGTGGAGGTTCACCGGCCCGGTGTCGGGCGACTGCTCCACGGGGTTCAGGAGCTGGGGCTCAGTAATGTGCGGGCGATGTGCCACGACGCCGTGGACGTGCTGGAAAACTGCATTGCTCCGGGCTCCCTCCAGCGCATTCAGATATTCTTCCCGGACCCCTGGCATAAAAAGCGCCATAACAAGCGACGTCTCATTCAGCCGGAATTTACCGAGCTTCTGGCCAGCCGTCTGAGCCCCGGCGGGATCCTCCATCTCGCGACGGATTGGGAACCCTACGCCGAGCACATGCTGGAAGTCCTCAATAACTGTACGGCGCTGGAGAACAGCGGTGAAAACGGCGGCTTTGTACCCCGCCCGGAAGAACGACCCCTGACCAAGTTTGAGCTTCGCGGTCAGCGCCTGGGCCATGGCGTCTGGGATCTGCTGTATCGCCGCGGGTCTGCGGCCTAGTCTTTTTCCGTCGTTGATTGCTCCCCTTCGGGAGCGTCGGGAAAGTCTGGAGAGTCGGGAAAGAAAGCAGCGACCACATCATCCAGAAAGCGCCGCCCCAGGTCCGTGGTGCGGACCTGCTCGCCGTCCCGGGTGAGTAAACCGAGGTCCGCGAGCTCGTCGATGGTGGGTCTGACGCGGTCGGCGTCGAGACCCGTGCGGGCTTCGAAGAGCGTCAGGCTGAATCCTTTGGCAAGGCGCAGGGCATTGAGCATAAATTCTCCCTGGCGGTCGGCGCTGTCCAGCGTGCGCAGATTGCGGCGCTCGCGGCCGCCGGCTGCCAGGTAATCATCCGGCTGACGGGTTTTGGCATAGCGAAAGACCTCGCCCTGCGCCGTACTGAGCTTGCCGTGCGCCCCCGCCCCGATGGCCAGGTAGTCGCCGAAGCGCCAGTAATTGAGATTGTGCTGGCATTCCTCTCCCGGCCGGGCCCAGGCCGAAACCTCGTAGCGGTGATATCCTGCCGATTGAAGTACACGACAACCCTCTTCCTCCAGGCTGCCCAGAATCGAGTCTTCGGGAAGCCTTGGCGGTTGCGAGTAAAAGCGCGTGTTGGGTTCGATGGTGAGTTGGTACCAGGAGAGATGGGGCGGACTCAGTGCGAGCGCTGTGCGGATATCATTGAGTCCCTCCCCGAGGGTTTGCGCCGGGAGTCCGTGCATTAAATCAATGTTGTAGCTTGCTGCGCCGGATCCCTGGGCTGCCGCCGCTGCCCTGCGCGCCATCTCCCCATCATGAATTCGGCCCAGGGCCTGGAGGGCGCCGTTGCTAAAGCTTTGGATCCCCAAAGAGAAACGCGTGACTCCCGCTTCCGCATAGCCCTTGAGGCGGCCCGCCTCGACGCTACCCGGATTGGCTTCCATGGTGACCTCCGCCCCCTTTGCCAAGCCAGCGCTCTTTACCGCCTCCATGAGTCGGCCGATGGCGTCGACACTGAACAGGCTGGGCGTTCCACCACCGATAAACATGGTGTCTATTTCCCGGCGTTGATCGTTTATTTCTGCCTGTAAATCAAGGATAAGGGTATCAATATAGGCCGCTTCCGGTATTACGGACGCTTCATGGGAATTGAAATCACAGTAGGGGCATTTACGTTCGCACCAGGGAAGATGCACGTAGAGGCCCAGTTGGGGTGCTTCCATCAGGGGAGGCGGACTCAGCCTGCGTCGAGGAGCGCCAGCATCCTCGCGGCAGCCACGCCTCGGTGGCTGATGGCATTTTTTTCGGCGGCATCCAGCTCGGCCGCGCTGAGTCCGTGGCTGGGAACATAGAACAGCGGGTCGTAGCCAAAACCGCCCTCGCCCTGGGCCTCGCGAAGAATCACGCCTTCCCAGCGACCCTGGGCAATAAGAGGAATGGGGTCCTCCGGGTGTCGCAGGAGCACGAGCACGCAGTGAAAACGCGCCTGGCGGGCATGGTCCGGAGTATCCGCCATAGCCTGGAGCAGCTTGCTTTTGTTGGCCTCATCATCGCCGTCACGGCCCTCGGCGTAGCGCGCCGAGCGCACGCCCGGTGCGCCCCGGAGCGCATCCACGGCAAGACCCGAGTCATCGGCAAGGGCGGGCAAACCGGTCTGCGCTGCAACGGCTCTCGCTTTGAGGATGGCGTTCTCTACAAAGGTGAGTCCGGTCTCTTCGGCAGGAACGACGCTGAACTCCGATTGGGGGCGCAGATTCACGGGCAGATGCCCGAAGAGTCGTGCGAGCTCGGCAACCTTTCCCTGATTACCGCTGGCCACCACGATGTCTCCCGAGAGCCAGGAAGGCGTTGAGGGTGCTGAGGCCGCGTCAGTCATTGATGTACATCTGTCGTTTGAAATCAATGTTCAGAGTTTCTTCGGAGCCTTCGGGCGTAAAACTGATATCAAAGAAGCGCCATTCGCGATTGATGAATTTGAACTCGCCGATGTAATACAGGGCAGGACCCTCGCGAACTTCAATAAAGTCAAAGTCCACCTGTGCCTGGGTGAGGTCCCAGCTGCGTCCATCCAGGTCCATTTCTCTGGCCACGGTACTGCCATCCTCTAAATGCTCCCGCAGAGAGAGGTTGATAATGGCCCGGCGACTGCCCCGGGCGAGGCCATACTGCGCGGCCACTTCGGGTTCGATAAAGGTGGTGTTTACAACACTGTAATGCAGCTCGTAGTCACCGAAACGCTCGGAAAGCTGCGCCTGTGCGGCGCTGCAGAGGGCGACACAGAGCATGAAAAGTGGTGTGAGCCACCGGCAAAAAGGGGCGGAGAGTTTGTTCATGGTTCAGCACTCCTGAAAGTCATCGGCTGATGTGGTAGATCGCCGTTGTTGCAAAAAGGTTGGGCCAGCGCCGCGCGAGACTGGTTCCCTGATCATTGCCGCCGATCATGTCCCGACCGAGAATTTTGATGCCCCGGTGCGCACAGAGGGTTTCAAAGTCCCGGACGGTGCAGAAATGGATGTTCGGTGTGTCATACCAACTGTAGGGCATGAATCGCGATACGGGCATGCGCCCCCGGGTGGCCAGGTGTAAGCGGCTGCGCCAATGTCCGAAATTAGGAAAAGTCACCACGCATTCGCGACCGACGCGGAGCATCTCCTCCAAAACCTGGTCGGGATAGTGCACCGCCTGCAGCGCGTGAGCCATGACCACCATGTCAAAGCTCTGGTCAGGAAAGTTGGCAAGACCACCATCGAGGTTCTGCTCGATAATATTGAGCCCGCGACTCATGGCCTGGGTAATCGCGTCCGGGTCGATTTCGATGCCCATAACACGGGCACGACGCTCTTTTTGAATGAGTGCCAGAAACTGCCCGTCGCCACAGCCCAGGTCAAGGACGCTGGCCCCGGATTTTATCCAGCGGAGAATGTGCGTGAGGTCCTGACGCATCAGACCTCTACTCTTTTCAGGTAGGCGTCGAGCACCGCCAGGTAGCGGGGTATGGGCAATAGAAAGGCATCGTGTCCTTCATCTGCCTTGATCTCCGCGTAGCTCACCGGTCGCTCTGCGGCGAGTAAGGCATCGACAATCTCCCGGGAACGCGCCGGAGAAAAGCGCCAGTCCGTAGAAAAAGACAGCACCAGATAATCGCAGCTCGCCTTTGCGAAAGCGGCAACGGCGTCCCCGCCATAAGCGGCGGCGAGGTCAAACAGATCGAGGGCGCGGGTCATGAGCACATAGCTGTTGGCGTCGAATACGGAAGAGAACTGCTGGCCCTGATAGCGAAGATAGCTCTCGATCTGAAACTGCGGTGCCCCATCCGCCGTATCGTCTTCGCTCCCCGGCTGCAGCTCCCGTCCGAAACGTGAGGCCATGGCATCGTCGGAAAGATAGGTGATATGACCCACCATGCGGGCAAGGGCCAGCCCCTGGGTGGGTTGTTTCCCCTCACGGAGATAATAGCCCCCGGCGTAGCCCGGATCCGACATGATCGCCCGGCGGGCAATTTCATTGAAGGCGATGTTTTGCGCGCTGAGTTTCATGGCCGCGGCGATCACGACGCAGTGACGCAGGCGCTCGGGGTATCGCAGGGACCAGGCCATGGCCTGCATGCCCCCAAGGCTGCCTCCCACGACCGCTGCCCAGCAGTGAATACCCAGCCGGTCCGCCAGTCGTGCCTGGGCATCTACCCAGTCATCCACCTGGGGCTGGGGAAATTCAGGACCAAAGACTTCGCCCGTTTGGGGGTTCTCACTAGCCGGGCCCGTGGACCCGTGGCAGCCGCCGAGATTATTCAGAGATACCACGAAGAAACGACGGGTATCGATGGGCTTGCCCGGACCTATACAGGCGTTCCACCACCCTGGCTTGCGATCGGTCTCGCTGTGATAGCCCGCAGCGTGGTGGTGTCCCGAAAGGGCGTGGCAGATCAGTAAGGCGTTGCTGGCGGAACTATTGAGTTCGCCATAGGTTTCATACACCAGCTCATAGGTCGGCAGGCTGCCCCCGCCGGTAAAGTGCAGGGGCTCCTCGAAACGTTCGATACGGGGACTGACAATGCCAAGGTCGTGTTCCTGCACGGTGCATTCCCGACCTTAGATGCCCATCACCAGAGCGGGATGGAGTCCCAGGCCTGCGGCAAAATTGCGCAGGGCGATCTGAATGATATTGATCAGGATAAATACCAGGATCGGCGAGAAGTCCATGCCGCCCATGGCAGGCAGCACGCGCCGGAACGGGGCCATGACCGGTTCCGTAATCTGAAACATAAGGTACGCGGCGGGGTTGGAGGTACCCGGCGCGATCCAGCTCAGAATGATCATGCCCAGAAGAGCAAAAAAGTAGATCTTCACCAGGAGGCCGATAACGCTCACGGCGGACCAGGCCAGGAGCAGACTCACGGGAGGCAGACCCACGCCGTTGAGGAGCAACATGGCCACAATGCCCAGGAGCTGAATCACGATCGCGAGCACGAAGGAGGCGAAGTCCAGCCTGCCCCGCGCGGGAATAACACGCCGAACGGGGATAACCAGAGGGTTCGTCGCACGCACCAGGAACTGGCACACGGGATTGTAGAAATCTGCCAGGGAGAGCTGCAGAACAAAACGCATGAGCATGATCAGCAGATAGATGCCCAGGAGCGTTTGAACCAGGTAAATTGTGATTTCGTTAAATGCGTTCATAGTCTTCCGCTGTGATTGACAGGCATTGGCATTGGCATTGGCATAGGCATAGGCGACGACGCTCGCCGGGGGTTTCCATGACTCAGGAAAACTCCTGCGCCAACTCCTCGGAACGGGCCGCGCAGGCCTCCATGGCTTTGCTGACGAGTTTGTCCAGGCCGCCGGCGCTAAAGGCGTCGACGGCACGCTCCGTGGCGCCGTTGGGGCTGCACACCCGACGCCGCAGTTCTGCAGCATCCACATCGCCCTCGGCCAGCATGCGTCCCGCGCCGATACAGGTTTGAGCACAGAGTGTACGCGCGCTCTCCTCATCCAGACCCATACGTCCGGCCTCGGCAATCATGGCTTCCATGAACTGAAAGAAATATGCCGGGGCAGACCCGGCGACGGCGGTAACCGCGTGGAGCAGGGGCTCCTCCTGTACCCACCGGACCACGCCTACGGCGCTCATGACTTCCTCGGCGCGCTGACGGTTGGCGTCGCCCACGGAGGCCCGAGCATAGAGGCCGCTGGCGCCGGCTCCGATCTGGGATGGAGTGTTGGGCATGCAGCGCACAACCTCGCCTTTCGAACCGAGCCACCGGTGGATGTTGTCGGCGGTAACACCTGCCGCTACGGAGATCACCAGGTGGTCATCGCGAATCACCGGAGCCAGCTCTTCACAGACCGCCTGAATGAGCTTTGGCTTGACTCCAAGGACCACGACATCAGCATTCCCGACCACTTCAACGTTACTGTGGCCGAGCTCCGTCAGGCCGAGTTTCTCCAGCGCCTCGAGGGGCCCCTTGCTCGGATTGCTGGCGCTTACGGATCGGGGGTCGACGCCGCCCGCCACCAGTCCGCCGATGATGCTGCGTGACATATTGCCGGCACCGATAAATGCCGTCGTAAATTCGCTCACGGAAATGCCTTGATTAGCTGTGAATTAAGGCGCGACAGTATACATCCTGGCCCCCGGGTACTTCATCACCGCCGGGCACCGAAGATCGCCGTACCGATGCGCACCATGGTGCTCCCGGCGGCCACTGCCGCTTCCAGATCCGCCGACATACCTATGGACAGGGTGTCCAGGGTCGGGTGCTCTTTCCGGGCGTCCTCAAACAATGATGCCAGGCTGTCACAGGCTGCCTTCTGTGCCCCAAAATCCTCAGCGGGTGCGGGGATGGCCATGAGGCCTCTCAGGCGAATATTTGGCAATTGCGTGGCCAGGGCCAGAATCGGCGCCAACTGCCGGGGGGTGATGCCGGACTTGCTGTCCTCTCCTGACACGTTGACCTGGATACACAGGTTCAGGGGTGCCATAGAAGGGTCCCGCTGCTCGCTGAGTCGGCGCAGGATTTTTTCCCGATCGACGCTGTGTACCCAGTCAAAATGCTCGGCGATGGCTCGCGTCTTGTTGGACTGAATGGGGCCGATGAAGTGCCAGGTCAGTGCGAGATCCGCGCAGCTCTTGATTTTCTCCAATGCTTCCTGGAGATAATTTTCACCAAAATCTGTCAGGCCGGCGGCCGCCGCGTCTCTCACGGCCTCGGCGGACTGGGTTTTGCTGACCGCCATGACCCGGACGCTGTCAGGCGGGCGCTGGTATTTTTCCTGCGCACTACTTACCTGTTGGAGTACCTTTGCTATATTGGCGGCAATAAGATCGTTGTCCATACCGCTATGGTAGCGGAGCTGAGCTGCAGCGACACTAGTGCTGTCTGCCTGGCTTTCACTGGGTCAACTTTTAAAAGATCACCTTTCACCGGGTCTAAAGGGGAGTGTACGGGCGGCTTATGGATATTACCGAACTGCTGGCGTTCAGCGCCAAACAGGGTGCTTCTGATTTACACCTCTCCGCGGGATTGCCTCCCATGATTCGTGTCGACGGCGATGTGCGACGCATCAACCTGCCGCCCCTGGAGCACAAGCAGGTGCACGACCTCATCTACGACATCATGAACGACAAGCAGCGCAAGGACTTTGAGGAGTTTCTGGAAACGGACTTTTCCTTCGAGGTTCCCGGTGTAGCGCGTTTCCGGGTGAATGCCTTTAACCAGAACCGCGGCGCAGGCGGTGTGTTCCGGACTATTCCCTCCAAGGTGCTCAGTATGGAGGACCTGGGCATGGGGCAGGTGTTTCGGGATATCAGCATGATGCCCCGGGGACTGGTTCTGGTGACGGGTCCGACGGGTTCCGGCAAGTCAACGACCCTTGCTGCGATGATCGACTTCATCAACGATCACAAGTACGAGCACATCCTCACCATTGAGGATCCGATCGAATTTGTCCACGAGAGCCGCAAGTGTCTGGTTAACCAGCGGGAAGTGCATCGGGACACCCTGGGTTTTGCCGAGGCCCTGCGCAGTGCCCTGCGGGAAGACCCCGACATCATTCTCGTGGGCGAAATGCGGGACCTGGAAACCATTCGTCTTGCCCTCACCGCAGCGGAAACGGGACACCTGGTATTTGGCACCCTGCACACGACCTCCGCGGCCAAGACCATCGACCGCGTCATCGACGTGTTCCCCGCGGCAGAGAAATCCATGGTCCGCTCCATGCTCTCGGAATCTCTTCAGGCGGTGGTCTCCCAGACATTGATGAAGCGTACCGCCGGCGGGCGTGTGGCCGCCCACGAAATCATGCGTGCTACCTCGGCGATTCGAAATCTCATTCGCGAGGACAAGGTTGCGCAGATGTACTCTGCCATTCAGACCGGTCAGGCCGTGGGTATGCAGACCATGGATCAGTGTCTGAAGGAGCTGGTGGACAAGCGGGTGATTTCCCGCGACGTTGCGCGGGAGAAAGCGCGCATGCCGGAGAACTTCTGAATCATCGTGCGTTAATGAGTGCCTGATACTAATGACCGGGGAGTGGAGCTGATGCAAATTGACGAGCTGTTGGCCAGGATGGTGGAAGCTGGGGCATCGGATGGCTTTATCACCGCACGGGCTGCACCCTCCATCAAGGTGGACGGCGAAATCCGGTCCATTGGTAAAGACGGATTGACGGAAGATCAGACCCGCGCCATCGTTCTGGAAACCATGTCGCCTGCCCAGCAGCAGGAGTTTCTCCGCCATCAGGAGTGCAACTATGCCGTGCACTCGGACAAATACGGGCGATTCCGTGCCAGCGCGTTTGTGCAGCGGGGGCAGCATGGGCTGGTGCTGCGACGTATCAAGGACGAAATTCCCAAGATTGCGGAGTTAGGTCTTCCACCGATTGTTTCGGAGCTTGCCATGGCCAAGCGGGGCCTGGTGATCTTTGTCGGGGGCACCGGTACGGGTAAGTCCACGTCCCTGGCGGCCATGGTGGGTCATCGCAACCGCAATAGCCGGGGGCACATTCTGTCCATTGAGGACCCCATTGAATTCGTCCACGATCACGCCGGCTGTCTGGTCACCCAGCGGGAAGTGGGTATCGACACGGACACATTCGAAGCGGGTTTGCAGAATGCCCTGCGTCAGGCGCCGGACGTTATTTTGATCGGCGAGGTTCGTTCAGCGGAAACCATGGCCCAGGCTCTGACCTTCGCGGAAACCGGGCACCTCTGTCTGTGCACCCTGCACGCCAACAACGCCAACCAGGCCATCGATCGCATTTTGAGTTTTTTCCCCGTGGCGCGTCATAACCAGGTGCTCATGGATCTCTCGCTCAACCTCAATGCCATGATCGCGCAGCAGTTACTCCCCACCGCCACCGGTGACGGGCGGGTGCCGGTCATGGAGGTGCTGCTCAATTCGCCCCTGATCTCCGATCACATCCGTAACGGTCAGATACATCTCATCAAGGAGGTCATGGCCAAGTCCACGGAGCAGGGTATGCAGACTCTGGATCAGTCCCTGCTTGCCAAGTACTGTGATGGCGAAGTGACCGCCGAAGAGGCGATCCGCTGTGCGGACTCGGCAAACGAGGTCCGTCTGGGCATCAAGATGTTCGACAAGCGCCAGAGCAGTCATGCCAACACTGTAAACCTGCAGGTAGATCGCTGAATCAGCGCTGGCGTAGCCAGTCCTTCAGGATCAATTCCGCCGCCAGGTCATCCACGGGGCTCTCGTGATAATCACCGGAGTGCCCTGCTTCTCTCTGCTGCTGCTTGACTTCAAAACTGCTCAGGCGTTCGTCGACCATTTCAACGGCGATGCCCAGGCGCCCTTCCAGACGGCGGGCGAATTTTCGCGCACGCTGGGCAAAATCGCTCACCGTGCCATCCATGTTCAGGGGATCCCCGATGAGCAGCAGATCCGGTTCCCACTCCTTGCACAGCGCCGCAACCTGCGTCCAGTCGGGCTGACCGTCGCGGGCCCTGAGAATCGCCAGGGGTTGCGTCGTTCCCAGCGCTGAATTGCCCACGGCCACGCCAATCTGGCGCAGTCCGTAGTCAAAGGCGAGAATCCGGCGGGGAGCGTTGCTTGCGTTCAGGCGTGGCCCGCCTCTGCACTCATAAGATTCATATCGATGCCCAGGGCTGCGGCGGCCGCCGCAACGCGATCTTCGATAGCCGTATGAAAAATGATGCGCTTATCCGCGGGCAGGGTAAGCCAGCTATTGTTGGCAATTTCTTCTTCCAGCTGTCCCGCGGACCACCCCGCATAGCCGAGTGCCACCGCATAGTCTTTTGGCCCCTCGCCGGCAGCGATGGCACTCAGTACGTCCCGGGAGGTTGTGAGCTGTACCTCGGGCGTCACCCGCAGGGATGAGTCCCAGGTCTGCTCGCCCCGGGGGTGGAGCACAAAACCGTGATCGATTTGCACGGGACCCCCGGCGAGCACCACCTGGTCCTGAAAGCGGGGCGCGCAGTCGATCTCCAGGTGATCAAAGATTTCGCCGAGGGACAGATCCAGGGGCTGGTTGATCACGATACCCATGGCGCCGGCCTCGCCATGCTCACAGATATAGGTGATGCTGCCGCTGAAAAGCCCCGAGTCCAGACCCGGCATCGCCAGGAGGAAATGGTCCCGAAGGCTGTCACTGCTCGATATCTTCAAGCTTTTGCCTCCTGCGATGCCTTTGCGCTTGCGTCTCTTGCCGGATGATTTGAAGGAAAATCACTCTAATTTGAGCTTAGCGGGTTCTGCTCGAATTGCCATATGCGCACGATTTCCAGCTTGTCTGTCGTGGCACGCAACTCATCGGGAAAGGGCGAGTAGGGGGCAGCGAGACGCACGATGCGCATGGCGGCTTCGTCCAGTACCGCATAGCCCGACGACCGCAAAATATCGATGTCTTCAAGACTGCCGTCCTTGCGCACGGTGACCAGCATTTCAAGGCTCCCGTAAATGCCGTAGCGCAGGGATGCTTCCGGATAATACTGATTGCCGACACTCTCTACCCGGGAGCGCCAGTCTGCGAGATAGGCGGCGTCCACGGCTGCACTGGCGGAGACGGCGGTAAGACGTCTCACCCGGGGCTGGTTGGAATACTGCTGACGCTGGACATTGAGGTCTGCCTGGAGCTGCGCGAGCTTCTGCTGAAGGCGGGCGAGTTCTCTCTCGGCCTCGGGCAGATCCTCCAGGTTTTGCTGTTCACCCCTGCGATCGACGACCTTGCGTTCTCCGTTGGTGGACGTCACTGCCGGAGCCGCGAGTCTCTCGCGTCCCGCATTAGCCGTGGTCTGGCGCTGAGCGCTCTGGGCAATGGGCTGCGGTAAGGCGCTTTTTGCGCCCGAGGCGCGATCTCTCAGGGCTTCGGAACCGCTCCCCGTCTGGTCTGCCTGGGCAATATGGTCGGCCGTCACGGGCCGCCGGCCGGGGGTTTGCACCAGGGTGACCTCTACCTGATGGCGCGCTTTCTGGCCGCGCCAGACATCGAAGCTCACGCCAAAGATCAGCAGCACATGCAGCGTGCTGGCAATGAGCACTGCCAGCATGAGTCGGTCGTTGCCATCGGCTACCGCTGTGGTCATTCCTCAGCCGCGGCTTGCCAGGCGTTTTTCGATGGCGTTCATCAGCTTGCCGGCGATGTCCGTGTCATAGGCCGCATCGATCTCCCGGATACAGGTGGGGCTGGTGACGTTGATTTCCGTGAGGTAATCACCGATGACATCAAGCCCTACAAAAATAAGTCCTCTTTCCACCAGGGACGGACCCACCTGGGCCGCGATCCACAGATCCCGCTCGGACAACGGCTGCGCACGACCCGACCCGCCGGCAGCGAGATTGCCCCGGGTCTCCCCCTTGATGGGCAGACGGGCAAGACCATAGGGGATGGGCTCCCCTTCAATCATGAGGATCCGCTTGTCGCCGTCCTTGATTTCCGGGAGGTAGCGCTGGGCCATGATGGTCTGAGTGTTGAGTTCCGTGAGCGTTTCGAGAATGACGTTGAGGTTGGGGTCATCCTCCCTGACGCGGAAGATCGACGTGCCGCCCATGCCGTCCAGCGGTTTGAAGATCACATCACCATGAGTTTGATGAAAGGCCTTGAGCTGCGCGGTATCGCCGCTGACGAGAACCGGTGGACAGCAATCGGGAAACTGCGTGGCAAACACCTTTTCGTTGCAGTCACGAAGGGACTGGCAGCGATTGACGATGAGCGTGCCAAGACGCTCCGCGGCTTCGAGGATATAGGTGGCGTAGACATACTCGTTGTCGAAGGGCGGATCCTTGCGCATAAGAATCACGTCCAGGTCCGCGAGAGAGCGATGGCTTGCCTCGCCGAGCTCGAACCAGTGATCAGGGTCTTTGAACACCTGAAGCTCGGCCATGCGGCCCAGGGGTGCGCCCTGGTCCAGGGAGAGATCGCCGGGCTCCATATAGTAGAGGGACCAGCCGCGATCGGCGGCCGCCCAGAGCATGGCCATGGTGCTGTCTTTCTTGTAGCTGATCGCGGAGATGGGATCCATCACCACGCCTAGTTTGATGCTCATGCCGTTGTCTCGATAGTTAAAAACTCAATCTACGAGAAGCCACCCATGGTCGCAAGCATCACAGGCTTATATCGCCCCAACGCGCCTGTGCCAGGGCCAGTCCTACGAGGGGTGCCGTCTCTGTACGCAGGATGCGCGGCCCCATTTGCAGGGCGCAAAAGCCCTGATCAAGGGCAGCAGTGACCTCTTCGTCACTAAAGCCTCCCTCGGGTCCCACGAGGAGCGTGAGGGACTTGCAGTGGGTCGGTAGAGGGCTGGGATGGGCGCTCGTGTGGAGGATAAGGCGAAGACTATCGTCCCCCTTTGCTGCCCGTTGGAGGGTTTCTTCGAAGGAGGTCGGTGTTTCCACCGTGGGGAGCCGGTTGCGGCCGCACTGCTCACAGGCGCTGATGGCGATGCGTTCCCAATGCTGTCGTTTCCTGGCCAGACGTGTCTCGTCCAGACGCACCCCCGTGCGCTCGCTGATCATGGGCCAGATCTCGGTGACACCGAGCTCCGTGGCTTTTTGTACCACGGTATCCATGCGGTCACCCCGGGACAGGGCGATGATCAATACCGTGTCTAGCGGCGACTCGCGGGTTGGCTGCTGGATGCTTTTAACAATGACCGACACCTGGGATTTATCGAGATCGCTGATCTCCCCGTGGGCTTCAATGCCGCTGCCGTCAAACAGGCAGAGGGAGTCTCCCGCGCGCATGCGCAGGGCCTTTGCAATATGCCGTGAGGGCTCTTTTTCCAGCGTGAGGGTACTGCCCTCGCTCAGGGTTTGCGCGGTGAAAAAGCGCGGACGCAGCATGGCGTCCGCTTATAGTCCGAGGTTTCTGCAGATCTGCAGAGTCGGTTGCGCCTGATTCATGGTGTAAAAGTGAATACCCGGCGCGTCGCTCTCCAGCAGCGTCTGGCAAAGCTGCGTAACGACATCGATGCCAAAGGCGCGAATGCTCTCCTGATCATCGGCGAAGCCCTCCAGGCGTTTGCTGATCCACCGGGGAATTTCCGCGCCACAGTTTTTGGAAAACCGCGCAAGGTTGGCGTAATTGGTAATGGGCATGATGCCCGCGTAGATAGGCTTGTCGATGCCGATGGCTGCACAGCGATCCAAAAAGTAGAAGTACGCCTCTACATTGTAGAAGTACTGGGTAATAGCGCTGTCCGCGCCCGCATCAAACTTGCCCTTGAGATAGTGAATATCGGATTCGTAGCTTTCCGCCTGGGGATGAATCTCCGGGTAGGCTGCCACTTCGATATGAAAATGATTGCCCGTGTGTTCGCGGATAAATGCCACCAGCTCATTGGCATAGACCAATCGAGCGCCGCCGCCGGCGCCCGATGGCAAATCACCCCGCAAAGCCACGAGTCGTTTAATACCCGCCGCTTTGTAATCCTGTAACAGCGCTGCAATCGTTGCCTCGTCATCGAGCCCAAAGCTCAGGTGCGGCGCGACGTCCAGACCCTGGGCGTTAAGCCCTTCGACGATGCCCCGGGTGTTGTCCCGGGTAGAGCCCCCGGCACCATAGGTCACCGAGTAGAACTCGGGACCCACGGCCTGTAACTCCGGGGTCGTAACGTTGAGCAGCTTTTCCCGTCCCGCATCGGTTTTAGCAGGGAAGTACTCAAAGCTGATTGCTGCAGACTTGCTCATGCTTGCCTCAGTACTTGTAGTCCTGACCTTTGAACGGGCCATCAACGGATACGTGAATGTAGTCAGCCTGCTCCTTCGTGAGCCTGGTGATTACGCCGCCGAAGCCTGCCACCATGTGCGCGGCGACCTCTTCGTCCAGCTTCTTGGGCAGTACTTCGACCTTCACAGCCGATTCCTTCATGTTGGCTTCCAGGTCTGCGAAGCGACGCTCGAACAGGTAGATCTGTGCCAGCACCTGGTTGGCAAAGGAGCCGTCCATGATGCGCGAGGGGTGGCCCGTGGCATTACCCAGGTTCACCAGGCGACCTTCCGCCAGGAGAATCAGGTGGTCGTTCGTCGCCTGGTCACGATAGACCTTGTGTACCTGCGGCTTGATCTCTTCCCACTGCCACTCACGACGCATGTAGGCCGTGTCGATTTCATTGTCGAAGTGACCGATGTTGCAGACCAGTGCTGCGCTCTTGAGGGCGCCGAGCATACGGGCGTTGCAAACGTTGTAGTTACCGGTGGTTGTTACCAGCAGGTCCGTTTTCTGGAGCAGTTCGCGATCGATGCACTCGTCGCTGCCGTCATCGATACCATCGATGTAGGGCGATACCACCTCGTAGCCATCCATGCAGGCCTGCATGGCGCAGATGGGGTCGACTTCGGTGACGCGAACGATCATACCTTCCTGACGGAGGGACTGGGCAGATCCTTTACCCACATCGCCATAGCCGATGACCAGGGCACGCTTACCGGAGAGCAGGTGGTCCGTGGCGCGCTTGATGGCATCGTTAAGACTGTGACGGCAGCCGTACTTGTTGTCGTTCTTGGACTTGGTCACGGAGTCGTTCACGTTGACCGCAGGTACCTTGAGGGTGCCGGCTTCGAGCATTTCGTAGAGACGGTGAACACCGGTGGTGGTCTCTTCGGTAATGCCGTGGATGGTGTCCAGCATCTCGGGGTACTTGTCGTGGAGGATAGCCGTGAGGTCGCCGCCATCATCCAGAACCATGTTGGCATCCCAGGGCTGGCCATCCTTGAGGATGGTTTGCTCGATGCACCACTCGTATTCCTCTTCCGTCTCACCTTTCCAGGCAAAGACCGGTACGCCGGACGCCGCAATCGCTGCTGCTGCGTGGTCCTGGGTAGAGAAGATGTTGCAGGATGACCAGCGCACTTCCGCACCGAGATGCGTCAGGGTTTCGATGAGGACACCGGTCTGGATGGTCATGTGGATACAGCCAAGGATCTTCGCGCCGGCAAGGGGCTTGGAATCGCCGTACTGCTCACGGAGCGCCATAAGCGCCGGCATCTCGCCTTCGGCGATCTCCAGTTCGCGACGGCCCCAGTCTGCAAGACTGATGTCGGCGACGCGATAGTCGGGGGTAGTGTTTAACTTGGTTACGGTGCTCATAGTACTGCTCCTGATGACTTCTTAAAAAAGTATGTGACTTGTGGTTTGTTCATCTCGGTTGGCGCGCCAGGGGCTTTTGGGAGACGCT